>CAYRNZ010000033.1:0-18594 GCA_964425765.1 uncultured Synergistaceae bacterium | reverse complement strand
ACCTCGTCCTGGCTCACGTTCGGGTGGTACCGGACGCCTCCCTTGTAGGGGCCCAAGGCGTTGTTGTGGTGACTTCTCCAACCCTTGACCACCCTGACCGTCCCGTCCTCCAGGCGCAGCGGGATCGAAATTTCCAGGACTTCCTTCGGTTCCTTGAGGATATCGATGAACTCCTGTTCCACGTTGAGGTACGGCGTCGCCTCGTCCACCTGCTTGAGGAACATCTCGAACGGATTCATCTTCGACATGCGGCTATCCCTCCCCCTCTGCCCTTGAGCATGGTTTTCACGGCCTTTCTCCCGCGTTTTGCGTAAAATGCGCTGTCGCTCTGCCTCTCTACGTGATGAAACTGGCATTATTATAGCCCATTTTCATCTTCAATCGTATATACTTCAAATTAATTTGTTAGGGCGTAAAAAAAGGGGTCGGCGGGATTATCCCGCCGACCCTTGCGATGGTCCTTTTTCCCGGGGGTATCCCCGGATGTCCCGGAGAGGTTTAGAGGAACGTGCCGCGCAGGCGAACAGCGTCGGCCACGCGCTGGATCGCGACCATGAAGGCGGCGCGGCGCATCTTGACGTTCTTCTCCTTGGCGTAGTCCCAGACCCTCTTGAAGTTGTCGGTCATGATGATGTGCAGCCTCTTCAGGTACTCCTCCTCGGTCCAGAAGAAACCGGAGAGGTCCTGGCACCACTCGAAGTAGGACCCGATGACGCCGCCGCTGTTGGCGAGGAAGTCGGGGACGAGGGTGATGTTCTTCTTGGCGAGGATCTCGTCGGCCTCCGGGGTTACGGGGCCGTTGGCGCCTTCGACGATGTACTTGGCCTGGACCTTGTCGGCGTTCTTGCCGTTGACGGCACCTTCAAGAGCGCAGGGCAGCAGGACGTCGACGGGCAGGAAGAGAAGTTCTTCGCCGTCGAGCTTCTTCACGCCGGGCTGGTTGAAGCCCTCGAGGAGCTTCTTCGGGTGGGCGTTTGCGAAGGCGATCGCCTTCGGGATGTCGAGGCCGTCCGGGGCATAGTAGGCGCCGGTGATGTCGCTGATGGCGACGACCTTGGCGCCGTTCTCGTGGAGCGTGAGAGCCGTGAAGGTCCCCACGTTGCCGAAGCCCTGCACCGCGGCCGACGCGCCCTTGACTTCCTTGCCGACGACCCTCAGCAACTCCATGGCGCAGGTCGCTACGCCGACGCCCGTCGCCTGGGTGCGGCCCTTGGAACCCCACAGGGAGATGGGCTTGCCCGTGAAAATGGCGGGTTCCAGGTTGCCGCGCATCTTGCTGATGGTGTCCATGAGCCAGATCATTTCCTGCCCGCCGGTGTTCACGTCGGGGGCCGGCACGTCGGTCCATGCGCCGACGATGGGCTCGATGCGGGCAGCCAGGCCGCGGGTGATGCGCTCCTTCTCGCCCTTGGACAGCTCCAGCGGGTTGCATTCCACGCCGCCCTTGCCGCCGCCGTAGGGGATGCCGGCGAGGGAACACTTCCAGGTCATGAGCATGGCAAGGGCTTCGCACTCGTCCATGCAGACCTCGGGGTGGAATCGCAGCCCGCCCTTGTTGGGGCCGAGGGCGGAATTGTGCTGGATGCGGTACCCGTTGAAGACCTTCGTCGAACCGTCGTCCATGGCGACCGGGATGGAGACCGCGAGTTTCCGGTCGGAATGGCTCAGTATCTCGATGAGTTCGTCCTCTAGGCCCATTTCCTCGGCTGCGCCATAGAAATTCTTGAGGGCGATATCGAGCAGGACGTTTGTGGAAGTACGCTTGACCACTGGCATGGAACAAACACCTCCTGATGGGTTACCCCCTGCGGGGGGTTATCTGGACTGGTTGCATGGGGAACGACCCCGGATACATTATCCAAAACAATGCTAATGATATGTGAAAGGAATCCCTTGTCAAGGGGCGAAGTGAACGGGCCGAGGCAGGCGGTTTAATGTCAACCGCCGCCGCGACCCGGGTCCGTGCGCCCTGCTTAAGGCCTCTCCTAGAGAAGGGCCGTTTCAGCCAGGACCATGGTGCTCCAGAACATGCCTTTCACGTCGATCCTGATCCTGTCGTTCTCGAAGGCCATGTCGGGCGGGACCCACAGGGTCACGCCTTCCTGCCGGACTTCGAGCCAGGACCCGAGGTCACCCTCCGGCTTGCCGCGCTCGACGAGCGCAGCCTTGTGGGCACATCACCCGGATCCGACGTTCGCGATCTCGATATGCCCCTCCCCGTTCCACTTCCCGAAGGTGTCCCGCGCTTTTTTGCTGAGTTCGAGGACAAGTTCCGCCAATGCCTTCCCCCCCTTTCCGAACGAATATCCTTTGGCCAATTATACCCCTAGTGCGTATTCCAGCCAGCCCTTTCCCCGAAGGACCTCCTTGAAGTCCTTCGGCGGAGGACAGATGAGGGTGCGCCCCGAAAGGTCCTCCAGGCAGGGAGGCAGTTCCGGGAACTCGATCATCCAGGCGTGCAGGAGCGGGCGATGCACACCTTTCTGCGCCCAGAAGCGGTTCGAGGAAAAACTCCCGTACTTCGGGTCCCCCAGGATGGGAAAACCCTTGTGGGCAAGATGGAAACGGGCCTGGTGCGACAGGCCCGTCACCAGTTCGACCCTCAGGAGGGAAAGCTCACGGTCCCCCACGACCTTCACGAAATGCGTCAAGGCCTGTTCGCCTTCGGGTGACGTCTCGACACGGTTTTTCGCCGGGTCCTTCTTTATGGGGGCGTCGATCCTTCCGGAAGAGGGGGCATTCCCCAGGACCAGGGCAAGGTAGGTCTTCTTGACCTTCCGTGCTCGCCAGGCTTCCTGCAGGGCCCTGAGAGCGGGCCCTGAGAGGGCGACAGTGACCAGCCCGGAGGTGTTCCTGTCGAGGCGGTTGACGGCGCTGGGGCGGAAACCGCCCTCGGCATCCTGGAACCGGTTCCAGACCCTCCCGACAAGGCTGTCGTCGCCCGGGCTCGCAGGCTGGACGAGCAGACCTGCGGGCTTGTCCAGGATCCAGGCCGATTTGCCCTCGAAGACGAAAGAGACATCGGCCCTTCCCGTCCCGGGTTCCTTTTGACGGGGTGCTTCCCACGGCACCTGGATCTCCTGTCCCGCCTCGGGGTGGGCCGAGGGCTCGGCGGCCTTTCCGTCGAGAAGGACCTCGCCTTTCCTGAGCGCGCCCATTATTCTCCCCAGCGGGACCTGGGGCCATCTCGTCCTCAGGATTCGATCGAGCCTCCTTCCCGCATCGTTTTCGGACGTCTTGAAGGTGTACGTCATCGGGATAACCGCCTTCCTCGAGCAAAAAAATTGCGGCGAAAGGGACTTTCGCCGCCAAACCGCCGGATCATGCCCGCCTAGAGGAACCGTTCCATTTCGGCCATGAGGGACGCGGGATCCGCATGCACCCCCGTGGCCCGCTTGCTGTAAACCAGTTCCCCGTTGACGGAAAACTCGAAAACCCCGCCTCCCGAAGGAACGAGCTCAAAGGACTCGACCTGGTTCTTGTATTTTCCCAGCAATGTCCCGGCAACGCCGAGAGCTCTTTCGAGGTACCCTCAAGCCGTGCAGTACTCCAGCCGGATCTTCACCAAGGCTCTTCACCCCCTGCCTCGTGGAGTTTCGCTTTGCCATTTTATCATATCATGAGGACTGGGGGGAGAGCCTACTCCCGCCATTTCCAGAAACGCCTCTGGGCGGAGTAATGGAAGTCGCTGATCTCCTCCCCCTCCAGGAGGCCACCGACCGCATCGCCCCAGCAGAAAAGCCTGAAATCCACCTCGTCGGCCGACGAGACGATGATCGCTTCCGGCGTGGCCGGCAGGACGGCTGCCCCGTACTCCTTCTGCCCGTGGTGGCTCAGGAGGATATGGCCGAGAGCCAGTGTAGACCTCTCATCCAGGCCCCAGGCCTCCGCAAAGCGCACGAAGAGGGCGAAGCCGGGCCCGACATGGTCCAGCACGGCACCCGGGAGCGTCATCTCGGGCACCGGGGAAAGGCTGTAGGATTCGACCTTCCCGAGGTCGTGCAGAAGCGCCCCGGTGACCACCACCTCGGTATCGACACTCACGTGAGGATTACCCCTGGCGGATTCGGCCATCGAAAGGGCCAGCCGCGTTACCGAGACGGTGTGCTCGAGCAGGCCGTGCGCGTAGGCGTGATGGTGCGTGACGGCTGCCGGGGAATGCCTGAAGCGCTGCCAGAAGTCGCCCGAAAACACTTTTTCCAGGAAAGGCCTGAAGCGTCCCGAACGGGACTCCACCAGCTCCCGGAAATCCTTTTCCAGTTGTTCGACGGGGAGTGGCGAAGCCTGGACATAGAGGGAAGGCGGGTACTTTCCCTGGTCCAGCAGGTAGAGGGCCGTCACGTTGACCTGCGGGGCGCCGCGGAACTCCACCATCTTGCCCTGCACCCCGATCGACATCCCCCTGAGGCTCTTGCCCAGGTTCCCGGCGGCGAGGTCGAGGCTTTCCTTACCCCCGGAGGAGAGGTCCCACCAGGCCGCGTCTCCCCAGACCTTGCCTTCGAAGCTGCCCGTCGAGTCGGATAGGGTGATCTCCCAGAAGGGGCGGCCGTTCTTGTCGCTCCTCCGGGTGAGTTTCTGCACGACGCCGATCCCCTTGAACGATTCCCCCGTCGGGAGTTTCCTGATTTCCTGGCAACCCGGCGTCTTCTCTTCCATGGCCTGCCTCAGGCCCCGAACTTGGCCAGGCGCAGGCCGTGGGCCAGCATCAGCCCCATGAGCTTGTGCGCCGGGATCCTCCCGTGTACCCCCCTGGAGACCATCCTCTCGCCGAAAGCCAGCACCTCGTCCGGCCTTCCCCAGGCGCTCTGGAGCAAAAACGGGACGGGGTGCCAGGAGTGCCCCTTCATCTGGCTCGGGGTGCTGTGGTCTCCCGTGATGACGAGGACGTCCGGATGAAGGTCCGTCAGGCGCGGGATCAGCCTGTCGACCTTTTCGATGACATCCCTCTTGGCCTTGAAATCGCCGTCCTCTCCCCGGGAATCCGTGTATTTGACGTGGACGAAGAAGAAGTCGTGGGCATCCCAGCTCGATTCCAGCGTCGAGAAAAGGTCCTCCATGGTCTTTCCCGCGTCCAGGATTTCCATGCCTACAAGCCTCGCCAGGCCGCGGTACATCGGATAGGTGGCGACGGCAGCCGGGGAAAGCCTGTAAAGCTCCGGGAGGCCGGGAATGACAGGGGCCCCGGAAAAACCCCTCAGGAGGCAGCCGTTGGCGGCCGGTTCATCCGACAGGACCTTGCGAATTCTCCGGACGAGGGCGTTCACGACCATGGCGGTTTTTTCGCCCCCGGGGGCGGAAGCCTCGGCCCATTTCATCGGGAGCCCTTCCTTCTGCGGGTCCGCGTCGGCGACGGCCTCCGACAGGCCGCCCCCGGACATGACGACGACGAACCGGTGTTCCTCGCCGGGGTAGAAGCGCACTCCCGTTCCCTCGAGCTCACGGATCTCGTTCCTGAGCCGGTCGATGATCATCCTGTTCTTCTCCGAGCTGATTCGGCCGGCTCTCCTGTCCGCGATCAGGTCTCCTGGGCCCCAAGTGGCAAAATTGCCACGGGCGCAGATCTCGCCGCTCTTGACTTCCGCACCGACACCGAGGGCCTCGAGGATGCCCCTGCCGATCTGGAACTCCATCGGGTCGTAGCCGAAGAGCGCGAGGTGCCCGGGGCCGCTCCCGGGAGTGATGCCGATGTCGACCATCTCCAGCAGGCCGCACTCCGACTGGGCGGCAATCTCGTCCATGTTTGGCGTATACGCCTTCTCCAGTTCGGTCTGTCCGCTTTCCGAGGGCAAGCCCCCGAGGCCGTCCATCACGAGAAGGACCATTTTCGAAGAGCCCTTCTGGGCCAGCGATTTCAGCAGTTCCATCCTTTTTCCCACAACATCCACCCCCCGCAAACGGAATCCTTTTCTGCCACTATTGTAAGCGAAGGGCACCCCCTGGCGCCGGAAAAGCCTAGCGCGCCTCGAAATCGAGGCAGGTCGCCCAAAGCAGGTCCGCGTCCATCCGGAGGCTTTCGACAACCTCCTCGGGAACCCCGCTGTCGATCTGGAGCGCCCCCAGGGCCTGCCCGCCTCCGTTTTTCCGCCCCAGGGCGAAATTGGCGATGTTCACCCCGGCCCGCCCTAGCAGGGACCCGACTTTCCCGATCACGCCGGGGCGGTCGAAATTGTTGAAAAGGAGAACGGCCCCCTGGGGGACGAAATCGATCCAGTAGCCGTTGACCTCGACGATCCGCATTTTCCCTTCCTCCGTCACCGTCCCCACGACCGAAACCGGTTCCCCCTCGGAAAGGAAGGTGGCCTCGATGCAGTTCCGGTAAGTCCCCGAGGCTCCCCTACCTTCCTCCACCGCGATGCCCCTTTCCGCCGCAAGGAGGGGGGCTACCATCAGGTTGACCTCGGGCCCCTGCCTGACTTCCAGGAACCCCTTCAGCAGCGAGACGGTGAAGGGAGCAAGCCGGTAGGGAAGTTCGAACGAAATCGCTTCCTCCTCTTCGAAAAGCGGCCCCCTGCGGGTCACGCGAAGCCCCATGGCGGCACGGGGGGCGAGGTGGGCCCCCAGGATACCTATCCGCCTGGCGAGCTCGAGGAAAGCCTTTCTCGATCCCGTCATGCGCTGTTCGACGAAGGGAAGGTTGACCGCATGCTCGTAAGGCTCGCCGCGCAGGGCGGCGAGCAGGTTCTCCGCCGCGATCCGGGCCACTGCGGACTGGGCCTCCTCGGTGTTCGCCCCCAGGTGGGGAGTCAGGACCACCCGGTCGGCAAGGTCCAGGGCCATCAGGGGGTTTTCCTCACCGGGAGGCTCCGAGGAGTAGACGTCAAACGCCACCCTGGAGAGTTTCCCCGTCCTCAGGGCTTCGGCGCAGGCCCCTTCGTCCACCAGCGTCCCGCGGGCGCAGTTGATCAGGCACGCCCCCGCCCGCATCGCATCAAACTCCTCACGGCCGATGATCCCCTTTGTCTCCGTGGTGGCGGGAACATGGAGGGTCACGATGTCCGCCAGGCCCAGAGCCCGGCGAAGGTCTTCACGCCTTTTGACCCCAAGGCTTTCCATCCTTGCCGCGGAGACATAGGGGTCGTAGGCGGAGACCTCCATCCCGAAAGCCTTCGCCCTCAGGGCTACCTGGGTGCCTATCCGCCCGAGCCCGACGACCAGGAGCCGCCGCCCGTGGAGCTGGAACCCCATAAACGATTTCCTGTCCCAGGCACCCGAGGTGACGGATGCGTGCGCCTGCGGCAGGCGCCTGGCCATGGACAGCATGAGTGCCATGGTGTGCTCCGTCGCTGCAAGCGTGTTGCCCGTCGGGGCGTTGATGACGACGACACCGCGGCGGCTGGCCTCGGCAAGGTCGATATTGTCCACGCCCACGCCGGCCCTCGCTGCGACTTTCAACCTCGGGGCGCTTTCGAGGAACTCCCGGTCGATCGCCGTGCCGCTCCTTGTCACGACCGCGTCGACCGTCCCCATTTCCTCGAGAAGGGCTTTCCTCGAGATCTTCGGCCTCAAAAGCAATTCCACATCCGGAGCCGTTTCGAGGATCCTCGCTCCCTCTTCATGGACCGATTCTGCGATCATCACTTTCCACATGGCGCACCTCCGGAGTGAAAAAAATGGGGCCGGGATAGACTCCCGGCCCCTTGATCCTGCATTTGCTGGCTTTTGCTACACTGGCTTTTTCCCTCCCGGGGCGGGAGACACGCTGAACTTCCACCGCTCGCACGTGCGAGAGGCGCCGGAAGACCAGCAGGTACCCCGAAGCGAATTCCCGGGAATCGTCATCTTATGCGCTCTCCTGAAGGAATGAAAAGATGGTTCCTTATATCACTCGCCTGACCCGGCGTCAAGCGGCCCCTCCCGCCTCAACTTCCCGGATCTCCGCCATGCCCGCGAGGAGGGTGGCAAATCCTCCGGGAAACCTTGCGATCCCAGGCTCGAAGCCCCGGTAGACGGAACAGGCTCGCTCCTTCCAGCCAGGATCGCCGCAAAACCGGAAAAAACGGGCTGCCGCGTATGCGGCCAAGCCGTTGCCGGAGGGGAGGGCGCCGTCCTCCCCATGCCGGATCCTGGCCGGGTAGGGCCCGCCGTCGGAGGGGAGGAAGTCAAAGCCTTCGAGGCCCGGCCGGGCGAAAAGGGATTCCATCTGCCCGTAGAGCCGTTCGGCCGTTTCCAGGATCTCCCCATCCCCGGTACTGCCGTAAAGCTCGGAAAGGCTCCAGAGGATGGCGGCGTGATCGTCCAGGCAGCCTTTATGGATCCCCGGGCCGCTTCGGTACGCTACCCTGAGCAGCCTTCCGCCCTCACCGAAAAACCGGTCACGGCAGAATCGCCACAGCGACCTGGCCTTGTCGAGCGTTCCCGGGTCCTCATGGCCGAGCCTTGCGAGAGCTCCGAGCAGCAACCCGTTCGACTCGGCGATGGCCGAGTCGTCGCGGGCCGGACGGACCCTTCCCGAGCGTTCCGCCATGAGAATAGCCCGGCTCGCTTCTAAGGAATTCCCGGGCTCAAGGGCGCCGGCCGTACCGTTTTTCGGGTTTTCGAGCCGCAACACGCTGCGGCCGTTTTCGAAATTGCCCTCCCCGGGCACGCCGAAAGCCTCGCAGAACCGTCCCGCTTCCGGAGCGCTCAAAACCCGGAACACCTCTTCCCGTGTCCACGTGTAGAACAGGCCTTCCTCACCCTCCGAATCGGCGTCCTCAGAAGCGCAATACCCACCGTCAGGCCTTTTCATATCCCGTTCCAGGTACTCGAGGACTTCCCCGGAAACCCGCGCCAGGGCGGGACGGGAAACCGCCTTTCCGACCTCGCGGTAAAGCAGCGCCAGAAGCCCGTTATCCGGTAACATCTTTTCGAAATGCGGGATGTGCCAGCAACGGTCCACCGAGTAGCGCGAAAAGCCGTAGCCCAGATGGTCGAAAATCCCCCCGCACCGCATCGCCTCGAGCTGTCGGGCAGCCATTGCGATAGCCCCGGATCCGGGGCGAATCCGCTCGTAATGAAGCAGGAAAAGGAGGTTGCCCGGGATGGGGAATTTCGGGGCGGTCCCGAAACCCCCGCACCGGGTATCTTCCGATTTGAGGAGGGACTCGAAAGCGAGGTCAAGGGCTTCACCCGGGGAAACCGGTTTTCCAGATCGCTGCGCAGGAAGCGGCGTAGCAAGCTTGCCGGCGAGCTTCGAAGCGAAGGAGGCCAGGCCTTCTTTTTCGATACGCCACCGGCGCGCAATATCGGAAAGGATCTCCAAAAGCCCCGGTGTCCGGGCCGTCGCCCGTGGCGGGAAATAGGTCCCCGCGAAGAAGGGGAACCCGTCGGGCGTCAGGATGGCGGTCAGCGGCCATCCCCCGCCACCCGTCATGGACATGCAGAACGCCATGATGACGGCATCGAGGTCCGGCCGTTCCTGCCGGTCCACTTTGACGGGAACGAACGACCGGTTCAGGATGTCTGCGATATCGGGATCGAGGAAGCTTTCCCTGTGGATGACATGGCACCAGTGACAGGCCGAGAAACCGAGCGACAGGAAGATCGGCCGGTCATCCCCGCGGGCCTTTTCCAGGGCTTCTTCGCCCCATGGGAACCAGTCCACCGGGTCTTCGGCATGGGCAATCAGGTACGGGCTTTTTTCGAGGGCGAGCCGGTTGGCCATGAGCCCCTCCTTTCAAAGATCCGAAGAGAAAAAGATCCCTTTTCCGCCCCGGGCTTTTGCCTGGTACATGGCGGCATCCGCTTTCTTGAGCAGCGTGACCGAATCGCGCCCATCCTGCGGGTAGAAACTCACGCCCATGCTCGCTCCGAGGGCGAAGGTCCCCCCCTCTGCCTCGAAAGGTTTGTCGAAACAGGCGAGGATGCGTCGCGCGACCATGCCCGCCTCGTCCCTCGACTTGAGCCCCTTTAAGATGAAGGTGAACTCGTCGCCTCCCATCCGGCTGACGAAGTCCTCCCCGCGGACGCTCTGCGCCAGCCGCCTCGCTGCATTCCCCAGGATCTGGTCCCCCACGTCATGGCCGAGGAGGTCGTTTATCTGCTTGAACTGGTCCAAATCCAGGTAAAGGACGGCGAAGGAGTCGGCTTCCTGGCGCTTCGCCCCCAGCATTTCCCCCAGGCGCGAGAAGAAGGAATGCCTGTTGGGAAGGTCCGTCAAAGAGTCGTGGTAGGCCATGTAACGGATCTTTTCCTCGTACCTTTTCAGTTCCGTGATATCCCTGATAACTGCCGCGAAACCGGCCGTATGGCCCGCTTCGTCCGACATGCGGGAAACGGAGAGGGAGATCGGGAAGGTTTCCCCGCTCTTCCTCCGGCTTTCCATCTCGCCTTGCCAGCTTTCACCCTGGTATGCCCCGGAGATCACTTCCGCGAAGGACCGGTGCCCCTTGCCCCTGAAAAGGGTCCGGATGTCCTTGCCGAGGACCTCTTCCTTTTTGTATCCGAAGGTGTCCGTGAAGGCCTCGTTCACGAATGTGACCCTCCCGTCCCTGCCGGAGATGCACACACTTTCCATGATGCTCTGCATCGCGTGGGACAGCATCAGGACCTGCCGTTCCCTTTCCTTGTTCTGGAGCGCCATGTCCACCGTGACCGGCAGGACCTTGAGATAACAGCTTTCCGGATCCTTGATGAGGTAGTCCGAGGCTCCCGACTTCATGGCCCGGACGGCGATTTCCTCGTCGCCGGTGCCCGTGGCGAAAATGAGCGGGATGTCGTCCAGTTCCCCTATCAGGTCAAAGCCTGTCCCGTCCCCCAGGAAATAGTCGGAAATGACAAGGTCGTAGCGGTTTTCCCTCAGGAAGGTCCTGCCCTCCGCCAGGGAACCCGCGATATGGTAGTCGTAGGGAAGGTTCTCGTTCCTGACGTGGCGGATGAAGGCCTTCTGGTCCACCTCGTCGTCCTCGACCACCAGGATGCTCAGTCGTCTCCCGTTCCCCTCGCTTTCCATCGCGCACACACCGCCCCTTTCAGGGAAGCTCGCTCAAGGTCCAGTAAAGGTTGATGGCCCGGATAACCTCGACGAACTGGAGGTAATCCACGGGCTTGATCATGTAGCCCGCCACTCCGAGGTTGAAGCTGGAAAACCTGTCCTGTTCCTCCCTGGAGGTGGTCAGCACGACCACCGGGATGCGTTTCAGGCGCTCGTCGGACCTGACTTGCTGCAGGAATTCCATCCCGTTCATCCTGGGCATGTTGAGGTCCAGCAGGACAATCCCCGGCAGCTCCCTCTCGCCCTGGAGGTATTCCAGGGCCTCCTCCCCATTCCACCTGACCTCGACCGGGTTCGTCACGTGGATTTCCTTCATCGCGCGCTTGATGGTCATCACGTCCACCTCGTCGTCCTCGACGACCAGGATGGTTTTCTGCTCGTTCATCACGACACCTCCATCAGGCAGGTTGTATTTCCGAGTGGACGGACGGGACCGTGAAAAGGAAAGTCGAACCTTCCCCCGGGACGGACTCGATCCAGACCTGTCCCCCCATCTGGTCCACGATCTTCCTGACGACCGCCAGGCCAACGCCCGTGCTGCCCAGGTTGTCCCTCGGCCCAAGGGTCTGGAAAATCTGGAAGACCTTTTCGTGGTACTTTTCGTCGATGCCCGGCCCGTTGTCCGAAACGCTGAATTTCCAGCAGTCGCCGTAAGGCTCGCACCCGACCCTTATCTCGCCTTTGGGCTTGTCGATGTACTTGACCGCGTTGCTGATCAGGTTCTGGAAAACCTCTCCCAGCTTCGTCCGGTCTGCCGTCACCGTCGGCAGGTTTTCCTGGACGGTGACGGTAAACCGCTCCCCAGGCGCCAGGAGGTCGATCGTTTCCGCCAAGAGCGCGCCGCAGTCCACGGGGACCACTTCACCCCGGGCCCGGCCCACCCTCGAGTACTTCAGTATCCCGTCTATCAGGTCGTTCATGCGGCGAACGCGCACGAGGAGAAGGTCGAGCTTTTCGCGGGCGTCCTCGTCAAGGCTTTCACGGTGGTCCGAGGATATCCAGCCGGCGAGGGTCGATATCCCCCGCAGGGGGGCCTTCAGGTCGTGGGAGACGATGTAGGCGAAATCCTGCAGTTCCCGGTTGGCCGAACGCAGCCTGTCGGAGGATCTCTGCAGCGAGGAGAGGAAAACGTTGATCCGGTTCTCGAGGGCACCGAGCTCGTCGGTGCCGTCCACCGTTATTCGCCTTTCGAGGTCCTCGACCGCCGAGATCGCCTGCACCTCCGCGCTGAGCCTGGCGAGGCGGCCAAGCACGGCCTTGTCGAGCAGGAGCAGGACGATCGCGATGATCCCGACGCAGAACGTGACGAAGAAAGCCAGGAAAACCAGCAGGGTCCGCCGACCCTGGTCGTAGATCTGCCTCGGCAGGAGGAATTTCATGGCCGCGATGGGCACGCCGGAGAGGTCCCTGACGAGGAGATAACCGGCGACCATGTCCTTCTCGATCCTGTACTCGGCCGGCCTTCCGGCCTCTTCCGCCTCCAGCAGGAGTCGCACCGGCACTTCCGCAGCGCTGAGCGGCAACAGCGAGACCGGGTTCCCCGCCTGTTTCGAGATGTCCTCGAGGAAAGCCTCGTCGATGCGGCGGACCATGAAAAGGCTCCCCGCAGGCGGTCCGCTTCCATCGCTTTTCAGGATGGGGTGACCGGCAACGAGGAATAGCCCTCCGGGCAAGCTGAGGATGCCCTGCCGCCCCTTGCCGTCCATCCGGCTTCTCTTGCCGGAAGCGACGTTCGAGAGGACATCGAGGAGGGAACCCGGAGGATCCACCCATTGACGCTTCTGTGAATCGTACCCCTTGCCGGGCAGGATTTCCCCCTCGGGGTCGACGAAAACCAGGAAATGGATCTCCAGGCTTTCGAAGGTGTCGGCCACCAGGTTCTCTCTCTCGAAATCCCTGCCTGGAGACCGGGCATATTCGAAGGCGCTGTCCCATACGGCCCAGTCGCGGGCACTGGATGCGAAGCGGTCCTGCTGGGCCACCAGGATGGATTCCAGCCGACGGGTGTTCAGTGCGAGGTTCTCCCGCTCCAGGTCGAGATATCTCCGGAAAAGGATCAACCTTGATGCCGCGACGGCAAGGGCAACGATAAGAAGAGCTGACACGCAAAGGATCAGGATGGTCTTTTTCCTGAGCGTCAAGCCTGTCTACCCCCTACAGGAATGTTGCCGGCCCATGGCCGGGTGAACCTGGCCGCCGGGGACCAGCCTTTCTTTCGTCCCGGATGACACTTAACAGATTTTCATAGTTTAACCAATAGGACGTTTTCATGGAACACCCCAAATTAAACCGGGAGTCCTGGTCCGTACCGTAGGGTACGGTCCCCCCGGTCCGGGGCCTGCCTTCTTCCTTCATGTTATAATTCGGCCGTCTTCATTGCCATTTCAGGAGGGATCCGTCTTGAGCGAAAAAGCCTGGCAGGATTTGTACTCTGAAGTCGGTTTGGCCTTGAAACCCTCTCCCATCCGCGAGCTGCTGAAGCTGACCAAGCGCCCCGGGATGATCTCATTCGCGGGGGGGAACCCGGACCCTGCGATTTTCCCGGTGAAACAGTTTGCGGAGGCCGCGCAGATTTTCGTCTCCAGGGGGGAGGAAGTGCTCCAGTACGGCACGACCGAGGGCTTCGAGCCCCTGAAGGCCTTCCTGGCGGAATGGATGGCCCCGAAGATGGGGCGCGTCACCCAACCCGAGGAGATGCTGATCACGACCGGCTCCCAGCAGGTTACGGACCTTTTCTGCTCGGTCATGGTCAACCCGGGCGACACGGTCATCGTCGAGGAACCCACTTACCCCGGGGCACTTCACACCATGAGGAACCATCGGGTCCGCTTCCTGGGTGTCCCCTGCGACGAGAACGGCATGCAGGTGGAACTTTTGCCCGGCCTGATCGCGAAGGCCAGGGCGGAGGGACAGAAGATCAAGTTCATCTATTCCATCGTGAACTTCCAGAACCCTTCGGGATACACGCTTTCAGGGGAACGGAGGCGCCGCCTGCTGGAGATCGCCGTCGAGACCGGCATCCCCATCTACGAGGACGACCCGTACGGAATGCTCCGCTACAGCGGGGAAGACGAGCCGACCATCTTCTCGATGGACACGCAGGGGATGGTCCTCTACGCGGGTTCTTTCTCGAAGATCCTGGCTCCCGGCTCCCGTGTCGGCTGGGTCGTAGCGCCGAAGGACGTCACGAGGAAGATGGTCATGGTCAAGCAGGGCGTCGACATGTGCACCTCCGTGGTAGCCCAGGCCGCCGTGTACGAATATTGCAGGCTGGGGCATCTCGACGGGCATCTGCCGAAAATCCTCGACCATTACAGGAAAAAGCGGGACGCCATGGCGGAAGCCTTCCGGTCGGCCCTTCCGCCCGACGCGGTCTACTCGATACCGGATGGCGGGTTCTTCTTCTGGATCAGGCTCCCCGGGATAGACACGAAGGAACTCTTCTACAAGGCAGTGGACAAGGGCGTCGCGTTCGTGGTTGGGGAATCCTTCTACCCCTCCGGCGGAGGAAAGGATTACCTGCGGGCCTGCTTCACCTTCGCCCAACCGGAGGAAATCGCGGAGGGAGCCCGGAGGCTCGCCCTCGCGATAAAGGACGTCACGGGAAAATAGACAAAGAGGGGCGGGGCCGCCGAAAGGCCCCGCCCCTCTTTGTATGCATCCTTAAGATGGAGGTGGATCATGGCTTCGTTCTGGGAACCTCTTTACGGCCGCGCAACGCGTTCGCTCAAACCGTCACCGATCCGCGAGATGCTGCACCTGACGCGCCGACCGGGGATCATTTCGTTCGCCGGCGGGATGCCGGACCCCGCGGCCTTCCCCGTGGACGCCTTCCGCGATGCGGCAAACCGCATCCTCGAGGAGCAGGGTCGGGACATCCTGCAATACGGCACCACCGAGGGATACCCGCCCCTAAAATCGTTCCTGTCGGGCTGGACCGCCCCCCGAACCGGGCGAAAGCTTTCGGAGGACGAACTGCTGATCACTGCAGGATCGACACAGGTGGTCGACCTCCTGAGCTGGGCGACCATCGACCCCGGGGACTTTGTCGTCTGCGAGGAGGCGACATTCCTTGGCTCGACCGGGACCATGCGCAACCACGGTGCGTCCTTCATCACCGTCCCCTGCGACGCCGACGGGATGCGGGTCGAACTCCTCCCCTCGCTCCTCGAGGAGGCCAGGGCAAAAGGTAAGAAGGTCAAGTACATCTACACCATCCCCAACTTCCATAACCCCCTGGGATGCACCCTGAGCCTCGAGCGGCGGAAACTGCTCGTCCGCGTCGCCCAGGAGTGGGGGATCCCCATCCTTGAGGACGACCCCTACGGTTACATCCGATACGACGGGGACCATCTGCCTTCGCTCTTCTCCCTGGACGACCAGGGAATCGTGATCTACGCGGGGTCCTTCTCGAAAATCCTCGCTCCGGGCACGCGCGTGGGGTGGGCCGGCGGAGACAGGGAGATCATCCGCAAGATGACGGTCTTCAAGCAGGCCGTGGACGTCTGCACCTCCGTGGTAGCCCAGGCGCAGGTCTACAAGTACTGCGAAATGGGTTATCTCGACGCTTTCCTGCCGGGGATCATTGCCCATTACCGGAAAAAGAGGGATGATTTCGAGGAGGCCATGCGCCGTTTCCTGCCTCCGGGGGAGGCTGCCTGGGTCAAGCCCCAGGGCGGCTATTTCTACTGGCTCGAGACCCCGCGCGTGCTGGCCAGGGATCTTTTCGACAGGGCCATCGGGAAGCAAGTGGCCTTCGTCCTGGGAGAACCCTTCTACCCGAACGGGGGAGGGGAACGAGCCTTCCGGATGTGCTTCACCTTCACCTCCCCGGAACAGACCGAAGAGGGGATGAAACGGCTCGGAGATGCCTTACGGGAATCCCTCCCGCAAGGGCAGCGATAAAAAAGGAGGCGTTCCAGTTGAGTAATATCTGGCAAGAAAACTTCAGCAGGAAATCGGCAAATTCCCGCCCTTCACCGATCCGGGAGATCCTCAACGTCATCAAGCAGCCCGGGATGATCTCCTTCGCCGGGGGAATGCCCGCACCGGACGTGTTCCCCGTGGACGAGTTCTACGAAGGGGCGAGCATCCTGAAAAACGACGGTCGGAACCTGCTCCAGTACGGGACGACGGAAGGATACCCCCCCCTGAAGGGTTTCCTTTCCGAGTGGACGGCACCCAGGATGGGCCGCCGCGTCTCGCAGGACGAGATGCTCCTCACCACGGGCTCCCAGCAGGTCCTGGACCTATTCGGCTGGAGCATGATCGACCCAGGCGACACCATCGTCACGGAAGACCCCTCCTACCTGGCGGCCCTGACGGTGTTCCACAACCACGGGGCGAACTTCATCGGGATCCCGACCGATGCCGAGGGCATGATGGTCGACCTCATCCCGGAAGCGGTCGAGAAGGCCAGGGCCGAGGGCAAGCGGGTCAAGTTCATCTACACGATCGTCAATTTCCACAACCCGTGCGGATGCACCATGAGCCTGAAACGCAGGGAAAAGCTCGTCGAGATCTCGCACCGGCTGAACGTCCCCATCTTCGAGGACGACCCGTACGGTTACGTGCGCTTCGACGGTGAACACCTGCCTTCCATCTTCTCCCTCGATCCCGACGGCGGAGTCATCTACGCCGGTTCCTTCTCGAAGATCCTGGCTCCCGGCACCCGGATCGGCTGGGTTTCCGGACCCAAGGAAATCATCCGCATGCTGACCGTTTTCAAGCAGGGCGTGGACCTGTGCTGCAGCCCCATCACCCAGGCCCTGGCCTACGAGTACTGCAGCAAGGGCTACCTCGATTCACACCTGCCGAAAATCATCGCGAACTACAGGACCAAGCGGGACGCCATGGAGGAAAGCTTCAGGCAGCACCTGCCCAACGGCGAGGTCAGCTGGGTCAAGCCCGAAGGGGGCTTCTTCTACTGGATCGACGTCCCCCGCATCGACATCAAGGCTCTCTTCGACAAGGCGATCGAGAAGAAGGTCGCTTTCGTCATGGGAGCCCCCTTCTTCCCGAACGGCGGAGGAGAACATAACGCCAGGCTGAACTACACCTTCTCGACTCCGCAGGTCATCGACGAGGGCGTGCGCCGCCTCGGCGAGGCCATGAAGGAACTGCTGGGCTAAATAGCAGCACCGGGAAGGATACGCAGCAATGGGGGTGGAAGGCGATGTTCCGCCCCCATTGTCATGGCAGGAGGTCCGCGATGATAGAAGACACGATCGTAGCCGTTTCCACGGCCCCGGGCGAGGCCGGGATCGCCGTCATCCGGCTTGCCGGCCCCGATGCCGTCCGCCTGGCCGACCAGGTGTTCAGGGGCAGGAAGCCTTTGGGGTCATCCCCTCCCCGTTTCATGCGTTACGGGCGCGTCGTGGACAGCCGTGAGGAAGTGGTCGACGAAGTCCTGGCGGTCCGTTTCGAAGCCCCCAGGACCTATACGGGCTCGGAGATGGCCGAGATCCATTGTCACGGCGGAAGCGTTTCGGCCCGAAGGGTCGTGGAGATGCTGTCGGGACTGGGAGCCCGGCTCGCGGAACCCGGCGAATTCACCCGCCGCGCCTTCCTGAACGGAAGGCTTGACCTGGCCCAGGCCGAATCGGTCCTCGGGGTGATCCGTGCCCGGAGCGACCGGGCGCTTTCCTCCGCGGCACGGTCTCTCGGCGGTGAACTGTCGGAAGCCGTGAAGAACCTCAGGGAGCGTTTGCTCTCAATGTGCGCCGGGCTCGAGGCATCCTTCGATTTCCCTGAGGAGGACATCCCTTCTCCCGAAAAGACCGAAATCCTCCCGGCGCTGGAACAGGCGCTCAAGGAAGCGGAAAAGCTCCACAGGCGGTGCAGGGACGGACAGGTACTGAGGGAGGGGATACGCGTCGCCATCGTCGGCCGCCCAAACGTGGGCAAGTCTTCCCTCCTTAACGCCCTCCTGCAGGAATCGCGTGCCATCGTCACGTCGATCCCTGGGACGACAAGGGACGTCATCGAGGCTGTCCTCACCTACGACGGTGTCCCTATTCGACTCGTGGACACGGCCGGAATCAGGCAACCTTCCGATCTCCTGGAGGAAGCCGGAATCGCCCGGACCCTGTCGGCTTTGAAGGAAGCGGACCTCAAGCTCTGGGTGCTGGACGGCAGCCGTCCTCTCTGCGAGGAAGACGCTCTTGTCGAAGAACGCCTCCAGGGGACCGTGTTCATGGTGCTTTTCAACAAGGCCGACCTGCCCAAGGCCCTCGACGCCGACGAAATCCGCTCGCGGCATCCGGGTAAACGGTTCCTCGGAGTGTCGGCAAAAACCGGCCTTGGGCTCGAGAGACTCAAGGAAGAGATCGTCCGTCTCGTTACCGGAGAGGGAGTGCTGGAGGAGGCCTGCAACGCCTCCGCAAGGCAGGTCGAGGAACTGAGGACGGCGGTCCAGGGCATTTCAGAGGCCCTTTCCGCCCATTCCCTCGACCTGGCCGCTTCCTGCCTCCGGGAGAGCCGCCTGGCCCTGGAACGCTTCCTGGGGATGAACGCGGACAACGACCTTCTCGACACCATCTTCCGGCAGTTCTGCCTCGGAAAATGAACCGCCAGTGGGGTTTGTTGTGAGTACGCGAAAGAGGGGAGCCAATGGGTGGCTC
>CAYRNZ010000032.1:0-18672 GCA_964425765.1 uncultured Synergistaceae bacterium | reverse complement strand
TTCAGGTGCGGCTTCGTCCTTGAAAAATGCTCCTTCGCCATCTCCGATACCCTCCCTGCAGGAATAATCATGACTCGCGGATTGATTCCATAGGGCCTGATTTTATCATAAGGCCCTTCATGCTAAAAGAGACCCGGAACGGAGCCCCCGGATCTCCCTTTTCAAAGCCTGGAGCCGACTTCCGGATTTGAACCGGAGACCCCATCCTTACCATGGATGTGCTCTACCTGCTGAGCTAAGTCGGCCCAACCTCTATAAGTCAGTGGTGGTAGGGGTAGGATTTGAACCTACGTAGGCGCTAGCCGGCAGATTTACAGTCTGCTGCCTTTGACCACTCGGCCACCCTACCACGCGTCATGCAACCTCTCATTTTGGAGCCGGCGATCCGGATCGAACGGACGACCTGCTGATTACAAGTCAGCTGCTCTACCTGCTGAGCTACGCCGGCGAGGTGCGCTAGCTATTATAACTGGAGAAACGGGCTTGTCAACCGGTCCCGAAAGGATGAAATCAAAGGGCCTCTTCCGCGTCCTGCAGGAACGCCTTCAGGCCGGCTTTTTCAACGTGCGGGAGTTTTTTCATCTCCCCCATGGAACCCAGGAGGCGCCTGATTTTCTCCTCTCCGTCGACGACCATGAAAGCCCAGTTTTTCCCAGGCCAGACCGCGTCCCCCCACCGGGTGCCGCCGTCCAGCGAGGTCCCCAGGATGCCCTGCCAGACGGTGTACCCCGACGCGGGAAGGGCGTCCAGGAGTTCCTTCACTTCCTCGGCGATGCTTTCGTTGCACAGGACCCAGAGCAGCTTCATGCGCCCGTTCCCCCCTTCGCCTCGGCAAAGCGCGGTTTCCTGCGGAGCTTCGTTTCCACCACCCGGTAAAGGACCGGGACGAGGATCAGGGTGATGAAGGTGGAAAGGGCCAGCCCGCCCATGACGGAGACGGCCAGGGGCCTCCACATCTCCGCCCCCTGTCCCCGGCTGACGGCCATCGGGAGCATGCCCAGGAAGGCTGCCAGCATCGTCATCAAAATCGGCCTGAGGCGCCTCTCCCCCGCCTCCAGCAGGGCCTCGCGCAAGGGCATGCCCCGGGCCCGGAGTAGGCCGACGTAGTCCAGCAGGACGATGGCGTTGTTGACCACGATGCCCACCAGCATGATGATCCCCAGGAAGGCCTGCATGGAGAGGTAGAGCCCCGTCAGGAGGAAGGCGAAGACGACCCCGGTCAGGGCGAACGGGACGCTGAACAGGATGATGAACGGGTCGAGCAGGGCTTCGTACTGGGCCGCGATGACCATGTACACGAGCACGATCCCCAGGAGAACGAGCAGTCCCAGCTGCCGGAAGGCGTCCGACTGTTCCTCCACCTGTCCCCCGAAGGCGATGCGGACCCCGGGCGGGACGGGAATCGAGGCGATCTTTTCCCTCGCTCCCTGCGTCACCTGCCCCAGGGAACGGCCCTGCACGTTGCTCTCCACGATCACGTAACGCTGGCGGTTCTTCCGGTCGATTTCGGAGGGGCCACCTTCCTGGACCACCCTGGCGACCGTCGACAGGCGAACCGTTTTCCCGTCCACGGAGGGAACGACGAGGCGGTCCAGCACTTCCATGGTGTCCCGCTGCCCCTCGTCCAGCCGGAGCCGGATCGGGTAGTCGTCCTCCCCTTCCCAGTAGCTTTCCCCGGTTTCCGCCCCGTAGAAGTACATCCTCAGGGTGGACGCGACCGAGGCGGTGCTGACCCCCATCAGGGCGGCCTTTTCCCGGTCGATCCCCACGCGGATCTCCGGCCTGTCGGGCTTCTGGCTCAAGGTGACGTCCACGGCCCCCGGCACGGTCTCGAGCTTCGACTTGACCTCTTCCGCCAGCCGGATGATGCCCTTCAGGTCGTCCCCGTAGATCTCGATGTTCACGGGCTTGGAGCCCAGGAACATCGCCTTGACCGGCGAACTGACGAGCACGGTCATCTTCTGGATGCCGGGCTTTTTGTTCAGCCATTGCCTCAGCTGGTCGGCAACCTCGAAGGCCGACCGTTTCCGCTCGGACTTCTCCACGAGCTTGAGACCGATCGAGCCGACGTTGCTTCCTTCCTCGCTGCCCGTGGCGATCCCGTAGCCTTCCTCGGTCTGGCCGTCCCAGCCGAAGACGTGCACCTGCTCCGGGATCTCCTTGCGGCAGTACTCGACGACCTCCCTCACCAGGGCGTCCGTAGTCTCCAGGCGGGTTCCCTCGGGGAGGCGGAACGTGATGCTGATCTCCCCCGTGTCGGGGTCCGGGGTCAGCTCGGTGCCGATAAACTTGAAGCCCCCGACCGTCAGGAGCATGAAAAGGGCTGCGATTCCGAAGACGGCGGCCGGTTTCCCCAGGCCCCAGGAGAGGAGTTCCCTGTAACCCGTCTCCAGCTTTCGGAGGAACCGCTCCGTGTAGGCGTGGAGTTTCAGGTTCTCGGTGTCGGGGCTGAAGAACCGGCTCCCGGCCATGGGGATGAAGCTGACGGACACCACGAGCGACACGGCCACCGCGACGATCATGACGATGCACAGGGAGGCGAAGAAAACCCCGACGAGCCCGCTGATGAAAACCAGGGGCAGGAGCACGACGACCGTGGTGGTCGTCGATCCCAGGATGGCCCCGCCGACCTCCCCTGCGCCCAGGACGGCGGCCACCTGGCGCCTTTCGCCCTTTTCCATGTGGAAGATGATCTGGTCCGTGGCGACGATGGCGTTGTCGACCACCATCCCGACGGCCATCGAGAGCGCCATCAGCGTCATGATGTTGAGGGTGTATCCCAGCAGCTTCATGACCGTGAAAGTGATCAAAAGCGAGAACGGGATGGCCGCGCAGACGACGATCGAAGCCCTGAAACGTTTCAGGAAGGCCCAGGTCACGAGGAAGACCAATACGACGCCCCAGTAGAGCGAATGGGACAGGTCGCGGATGGAGTTGTCGATGTACTCCGACGTGTCCATCAGGGTCGTGGCGCCGACGTCGGGCGGGAAGTCCCGTTTCAGCTCCGCCATCCTTTTTTTGACGGCGTTTGTCACCTCGACGGTGTTCGCGTCGTTGTTCTTCAGCACGATCAGGATGATCGAGGGCTTTCCGTCGGTCCACCCGTTCATCTCGAGTTCCTTGAAGGTGTCTTCCACCTTTGCCACGTCGCGGAGGTGGACGGGCCGGCCCTGCCAGCTCCCCACGACGACGCTCCCGATCTCGGCTACGTCCCGGAACCGCCCTGGGACGCGAACGTTGTAGGCGATCTGCCCTTCCTTCAGGGAACCGGCCGGCGCGTTCAGGTTCTCCTTTTCAAGGGCGGCCGCCAGGACCTGGGGAGCCAGCCTATAGGCCTCGAGCTTCGCAAGGTCCATGGCGATCCGGATCTCGCGGCGCAGCCCCCCGTAGACCAGGATCTGGCCCACGCCCTGGACCCGCTTGAGGTCCTCCACCAGGACGGTATCGGCGAAATGGTAGAGTCCCGGGTAGGAGGACCCGGCGGTCAGGGCGACCTCGAGAACGGGAACGGTCCCGGAGGACATGCGGAAGACGATCGGTTCCTGGATGTCGGCGGGCATGTCTCTCTTGGCGAAGTTGACGGCGTCGCGGACGTCCCCGACCTTCACGTCCAGGTTCGTTCCCCACTTGAACTTCGCCGACACGATGGAGAGGTTGTCGACGGATTTCGAGTAGAGGTCGCTGACCCCCTCGATCATGCCGAGCTGGTTTTCCATTTCCTTCGAAACCCGCTGTTCGATGTCGCTGGCCGAGGCCCCGGGCCAGGTCGTCAGGACAGTGATGACCGGCGGGTCGATCTTCGGGAGCAGGTCCACCTTCATCGCCGAAAGGGTGACGAGCCCCAAAAGGACGATGGCGGCGTAGACCATGGAGGTGAAGACGGGTTTCCTGACGGAAAACTCCGGGAGCTTCACGGTTTCACGACCTCCACCGGCGTGCCTTCCCCGATGCGGACGGACTGGGTGAGGATCACGGCGTCTTCAGGCGACAACCCCTCCGTCACCTCCAGGTATTCCCTGCTCTCGGCACCGGTCGCGATCGACCGGCTTTCGGCCTTGCCCTCCCGCACCAGGAAGACACGCTTCTGTCCCGTGCCGGGGATCGTGCTCACGGCTTCCCTCGGCACGCCCAGCCCCCGGTGCGACCCGGCATCCAGGGTCACCCTGGCATACATGCCGGGCTTCAGCTCGCGGTCGGCGTCGAGGACCAACTCCGCGGTCCCGGTCCGCGTGGCGGGGTCGATGACGGGGGAGAGCCTTACGATTTTCGCCTTCACCGCCCGGCCGCCCAGGGCATCCAGGGCGACCGTCGCCGCCTGCCCCACCCGGAGTTTGGTGAAACCTGCCTCCGGGACAGCCCCGGCGACTTTCACCCGTTCCTGCCTGTTGACCAGGAAGGCGGCGTTATCCGCGGAACTGGTGTCCCCGGGATCGATGAAACGCCCGGCGACGATCCCGGATATCGGGGAGCGGATTTCGTGGTAGCCCATCGTGATCTCGAGCTGCCTCAGGCCGGAACGGGCTTCGTCGAGCTGCCGGCCGGCAAGCCTCTGGCCCGCCGACGCCAGGTTGAACTGGCCCCTGGCGTGGTCCAGCTGCTGGCCGCTGATGACCTTTTCACTGTACAGCTGGTCGTAGCGCTCGTAATCCTTCTGCACCGTTTCCAGCTGTGTCTTCGCCTGGTCGAGGAAGGCCTGCGCCTTCGCCACGGAGGCTTTCGCCTGTGCGACCTGGGGGCGCAGCTGGCTGTCGTCGAGGACCGCCAGCAGCTGGCCTGCCCGGACCGGGGTCCCGATGTCGACAAGGACCTTCAGGACCGTCTTGCCGGGGAGCTTGGCCACCACGGCGGCCTGTTCCTCGGCCTCCAGGTTGCCGACGAAGGACACCTGGTCGGTGAACGTCCTCGTTTGAGGGACGGCGACCTGGACGGCCACCTTTTCGACCTCCACCGCTTTCTGGTCCAGGCGCCTCTGCTGGAAGCCCCGGAACACGATGAGCCCGAGGAAGAGGAGCGCCAGGAGGACGACGAGCCCGAACCTGCGCGGGTTGAGGTATTCGGGAATTTTCATGTTCTCCACCTCCGGCTAGGGACGCGTGTCGCCCATGGCGTAAAGCAGGTCGCCGTAAGCCGTCCGTGCCTCGGCGACCGAGTCCGCGAGCGCGTTCTTCGCGTCCGTCAGGGCCAGGCGGGCGTCCAGTACGTCGATGTTCGTGCCGACCTGTGCCTGGTATCGCTTCAATGCCATCCGGTAATCCTCCTCCGCCTGGACGACGGCGTCCTGCGCCACCCGGACCCTCTGGACCGCGGAGTCCAGGGTGACGGCGGCCGTCGCAACCTCGAGCCCGATCTGCCGTTTCATGTCCTCCATGCGATGGAGAAGTTCCTCCGCCGCCGCCCGGGCCTCCACGGCCTGCCCGTGGAGCTTGCCCGAATCGAGGAGCCTGAACCTGGCCACGACCGAGACGCTCCAGCCGTCCTCCTCCGACGGGAAGAAGCTGTCGTCCGCCACATACGCCTGGGCCGCGATCCCCACCTGGGGCAAGGCTTGGCCCTTGATCGCCTTCACCGTCATGAGGGCCGATTTCCGGGCTGCCTCGAGCCCCTTGAGTTCCGGCCTTTGCTCGAGGGCCCTGGCGGCGGGGTCGCCGGGCAGGGGAAAGGGTTCCAGGGAGAAATCCCCCCGGGCGACCGCGTATTGCCCCTCCAGAGTTCGGCCGACGATCCGTTCCAGGTTTTTCCAGGCGACCTTCACCGCGCTCTCGGCGCGGATGAGGTCCAGCGTGGACGACGAAACGGCGACCTGTACCCTCAGGACTTCGTTCTGTGCGATGACCCCGGCCCGGTAGAAGGAATCGACCTGCCGGAGGTGTTCCCTGGAAAGCTCCAATGCCTCCCGGGCCACCTCGAGCCGCGATAAGGCCTGCTGAAGCCCGTAATAGGCCTTCCCGACGCCGTTTTCCACGGACTGGAGGGTGCGGTCCAGCTCGCTTTTCCGGGCCGCCACGAGAAGCTTCCCGGACTCCGTGCGCGCCGAAAGGCTGCCCCCGCTGTAAAGCACCTGGGTCAGGTTCACCGCGGCCTGGTAAGTGTCCTCGAAACCGAGGGGAACGATACCGATCGGGGTTTTGCCGTCCAGGGCGAAGGCATAGGTTCCCGGGGCCTCGTCCAGTCCCTGGTAGCCCAGGGTCGCGTAAGCCTGGGGCAGCTGGTCGGATTTCAGCTGGACCAGGCGCCCCTCTTCCTGCCTCACGCGGGCCTCCGCCGCCATGACCAGCGGGTTCCCCTGCCTCGACAGCTCCAGGGCCTTGTCCAGCGTCAGGTTCTCGGCGGACCCGGCCTGCCCGGCGAGCGCGACGAGGGCAAGGATGGCCAGGGCAGGCAGGTTTGAAAAGGCGGTTCTACGAAACTTCATGCGTATTCCCCCTATCGAGGAGCATTCTGACGATCGTTTCCCAGTACCGCTTCGCGTCGTCGGGCTTGAGCCTGAGCCCCAGGTTCACGACGAAACCGGCGAAGGTATGGGTGAGGCAGAGCAGCCTGTCCTTCGAACACTTGAAGCCGTCTTCCGCGGCGTCCATCGGGAAGAAGGCGTCCAGCTCCGGGAGAATCGAGTCGATCAGGGTGTCGATGATCTCCCCCGCCAGGGCGCGGGCTGAGGGGTCTCCCCGCTGGGCGACGACCGTCAGGTCGACCCAGAGCATGTGCCTTTCCGGGTTGGCCTGAAGGTCGTCGATCAGGCTGCGGCCTTTTCCGATGAGGAAGGAAACAGGATCGATATTCCCTTTCATGGCCTCCGGGATACGGAAGTGTTCCATGATGACCCGCATCTCTTCCTGCATGATTTCCCTGTAGAGGTCCAATTTTCCGGGGAAATGCCAATATAGGGCCCCCTTGCTCAGGCCGGAAGCCCTGACGATGGCGTCCACGCTTGCCCCCTCGAAGCCGCTGCGGGCGAAAATCCGTCGCGCGACCTGGAGGATTTTCCTCCTGGTCTTTTCCTTTTGGTCCATGTCGTCCTGCCCGGCCATTCCCGAACCCCCTGTCGATCCGTGTTCGAGCCCTCAAGATATGACAGACCGAACGGTCTGTCAAGATGTGCGGGAATAAAAAAAGGCCTCCCGAAGGAGGCCCCATAGTGCCGATTAACGCTTGGAGTACTGGTTGTGAGCCCGGGCGCCCTTTTGCCCGAACTTCTGGCGTTCCACCATGCGCGGGTCGCGGGTGAGAAGGCCGGCTTTCTTCAGGGCGGGGCGAAGTTCCGGGTTGAGCTTCAGCAAGGCCCTGGCGATGCCGAGCGAGGTGGCGCCGGACTGGCCGGTGAGCCCGCCCCCGTGGGCCTTTACGAAGACATCGACCTTTCCCTCCACGCCTCCGACCTTGAGCGGCTTGAAGACGACCAGCTGCCAGGTCGAACGCGGGAAGTAATCACCGACTTCGCGATCGTTGACGAGAAATTTTCCTTCACCGGGACGCACCCTGACGCGGGCTACTGCCTCTTTCCGCCTTCCGGTGCCCCAATTGTAAGCGGTGGATAGCACGTTAATTCCCTCCTCTTTTCGAAAACGACGAATCAGTCTTCGATCTTCTCGGGCATCTGGGCCGCGTGGGGATGGGCAGGCCCGGCGTACACCTTGAGCTTGCGGATGTGATCGAGCCGTGTCTTCGGCAGCATCCCCTTGACGACGCGCTCGAAGAGGCGTTCCGGCTTCTTTTCCAGCATCTCGCCCATCGTGACGGACTTGATGCCGCCGGGATAGCCGGAATGCCGGTAGATGCGCTCGCGTTCGCCCTTCTTGCCGGTCAGGACGACCTTGTCCGCGTTGACCACAACGACGAAATCGCCGGTGTCGACATGGGGGGTGAAAATCGGCTTGTTCTTGCCGGAAAGGATCCGGGCCACCGCCACGGCCACCCTTCCGAGCGGCTTGCCGGCCGCATCCACGAGATACCACTTGTGCTGTACTGTCTCTTTCCTCGCAAGGTAACTGCGCTTGCCAATCATTCGCCACTCACTCCTTCATGGGATCCCGCTGCCGGTTCCCTTTCGAAAAAGCTAATGAATCATACCGGAGGCTTACGGCACTGTCAAGAAAGGTTCTATCCCGCGGGAGTGTGGTAGGGCCCCCGCATCAAGAACCTGATTATTTTCGGTTTTGTCTCCCGGCCCGGGTCTTTTCGCTAAAGGACCTTCCTCAGCCTGGGGTTTTCGATGAGTCCCGGCATCCGTCCGCGCTTGGCGACCGGCCTGCCGTCCACCATCTTGATGTCCATGGTCATGTCCCGCGGCGTGGCGTGGGCAATGTAGCTCCCCACCCCGAAAACGTCCGCACCACATTCGCCCAGCATCCGGATCCTCTCCGGGGTCAGCCCGCCCGACACGATGATCCGGACCTGCCCGTGCCCCGCCTTTTCGAGCCGCCACCGGACTTCCCTGACGAGGTCGCCGGTGACGCCCCCGCGTTCACCCGGAGTGTCGAGGCGAACTCCCGACAGGCGCTGTCCGAGGCTTCCGGCTATTCTCAGGCTTTCCTCCGCCTCGTCCTTGAAGGTATCCACCAGGACAATGCGGGGTTCCCCTTCCGCCAGGATCCGGTCGTAGGTTTCGGCCGCCTCCAGGGTGTCGCCGACGATGATGATGGCCGCGTGGGGAATCGTCCCTTTCGGTTCGCCCCCGGAGAGCTTGGCCCCGAGGATGCAGCTCGCGGCCTTGCACCCTCCGGCCGTCACGGCGGTCCTTTCCATGACCGGCGCGACCGCGGGATGGACATGACGGGCGCCGAAGCTGAGGACGGGCTTTCCGCCCGCGGCTTCGACACATTCCCGCGCCGCCGTCGCCCAGCCGCTGGCACTGGCCAGCATACCCAGGAGGACGGTTTCGTACATCCCGAAACTCGAGTAGGGCCCCCTGATCCTCATGAGGGTTTCCCGTGAATCGAAGGGCTCCCCTTCGGCGAGGCTCTCGATCTGGACTCCCGCCCTGCCCCGGAAAAGCGCCAGGACTTCCGGCAAACCCGCGAAAATCCCTTTTTCCCGGGCGAAGACCTCCGCCGCGACGGGCCTGTCGGCACAGCCGCAAGCCCTGAGGAGTTCGAGGGTCTTGACGAAATAGACGTCCGTCGTCGCACCTGACAGGATTTCCTCGTGGGTAGCGCTCAACAGGCGGTCGCGCCCCACTTCAAGGCCGAGGACACCTTCCATCGAGTCCAGCTGGCGGGGACGGTCCATCGCGGAACTGCCTTCGTCCTAGTTGTAGGAGAACAGGACCAAAAGGAGCGAGGTCGCCATGAAAAGGCCCATGAGCCCCACGGTGACCTTGGTCATGGCATTCAGCCGCTGCCACTGGCCGCCTGCCATGTCTGCCTGGGTGCCTCCGCCGAAAAGCCCCTGGAAGCCGCCCGTTTTGCGATGCTGGAGCATGATGACCCCCATGAGTGCCACGCAGAGGACCAGATGGATCAAACCGAGAACCATTTTCAACTAAAGCACCCCCTAATCCGTTTCACAAAAGCGGACAGAAAGAGATTCTACCATAGAAGGGGTTTCCAGCAAATCCCGCAATCCACGACTTGCGACAGCCCGATGCGAGATCCTCGATTTCACTTTCTCGCCCAGCTCGGCAAAGGTCCTTTGCTCCCCGTGCGGGATGAAAACCGGGTCGTACCCGAAACCGGCGCACCCTGCCGCTTCCAGGGCGATGCTCCCCCGGCAGATGCCCTCCGCCAGCAGGACCCCGGTTCCCGAACCGGTCGGCAGGACCATCGCCAGGCAGGCGACGAAGCGGGCGACCCTGCGGGTCTTTCCCCGCATGCGTTCCAGCAGCCAGCCGATCCTTTCTTCGTCCGTGGGAGCTACCCGGGACGAAAAGAGCCCAGGCCTCCACCCCAGTTCCTCCACCTCGAGGCCGCTGTCGTCCGCCAGGGCTGGCATCCCCAGGGCACGAGACCAGGCGCAGGCCTTGATCAGCGCGTTTTCGGCATAGGTCTTCCCGGACTCGTCCACGTCCAGGGCAAGGCGTTCCGGCCCGAAGACGAGCGGAAACCCGAGCGGCTCCAGGAGCGCGTTCAGCTCCCGGTGCTTGTGCGCGTTCCCGCTGGCCAGCACGACCTCAACGCGGGATGCCACGCTTTTCTTCCTCGGTGAGCCCCAGGCATTTCTCCTGCAGGGCTATGAGCCTGCGTATCCCGCGCTCCGCCAGGTCGAGCATTTCCTCCAGGCAGCCGCGCGCGAAGGGACCGCTCTCACCGGTTCCCTGGACCTCGACGAACCTGCCGTCCTGGGTCATGACCACGTTGAAATCCACGTCCGCACGGCTGTCCTCCGCGTAGTCGAGGTCGAGGAAAACGGCCCCGTCCACCTGGCCGGCACTGGCGGCCGCCACCAGGCCCGCCAGCGGAAGGGACTTCATCGCCTGCCGTTCCCTCAGGTTCCGCAGCGCGTCGACCACGGCGACAAAAGCCCCGGTTATGGAGGCCGTCCGGGTGCCCCCGTCGGCCTGGAGAACGTCGCAGTCCACCCAGATGGTCCTCTCGCCCAGGGCAGGCAGGTCCACGACAGACCGCATGGAACGCCCGATCAGGCGCTGGATTTCGTGGCTCCGGCCGCCGATCCCTTTCACCGAGTCTCTCGGGGTACGGGTCTGCGTCGACCGGGGAAGCATGGCGTACTCGGCGGTAACCCATCCGCGCCCGCTTCCCTTGAGGAAGGGGGGGACTTTGTCCTCCACCGAGGCGGTACAAAGGACGCGCGTGTTGCCCCACTCGATCAGGGCCGATCCTTCCGCGTACAGGCTGACAGAGCGCGAGATGGAAACGGGCCTCATCTCGTCGGCCCTGCGGCCGTCATGCCTGACAAGGTTTTCGTCCATTACGGCCTTCCTCCCTCAACGCTTCCTGGCCAACTGCCAGGCGACCGTCAGGTCGATAGGCTTTTTCTCCTGGCTTTCCCTGCCGTTGACGAGAAAGCGGACCCTTGTAACCGGACGGAAGTTTTCGACCGCCGTCCTGACGATCCCGGTCATGACGAGGTTGGCCTTCGGGCCCGGAAGAGCCTTCATCGACCTGATGCAGGCGTCGTTCAGATCGACATAAAGAAGGTCGCCCGTCCGGAAAACGTGGAGCACCGTGGATTGCTCGTCGACGAGCCCCTCGGCCTTGAGTTGGCCGAAAAGGGCCTGCATGACATCCCTGAAATCCGCCTCCGGGAGGCCACCGCTCGTATTGATCGTGCTTTCGACGATCTTGTCGCCCTTGAGGGAGTAGAGCGTGTAGCTGTGGCGGCCGGAAGTCGGGCGGGTATCCGGTGAAGGCTCCTCCCCCGAAACGATCGTGGTTTCCTGCGGGCCGCTTTTCTTGTCCACCCATTTCAGAGCAAGCCCGGTCCCGAAGTAACCGAGCGTGAACATGAGCAGCAGGACTGCCGACCAGCTGACGAGCCGCAGCAGCCAAGGGGCCCTTGACGGTTCCGGGGTTTTCCGGGATGGCCTTTCACGGGTTTCTTCGGTTGTCTCGTTTTTCATGCCGAGTCTTCACTCCTTAACGGTTCAGCGTCTTGAGGTAGGCGGACATGCCGGAAACGAGCGAACGCACGAGCCTGTCGATGAAGGCCGGGTCGTTCAAAAGCCGCCTGTCTTCCGGTTCCGTCAGGTATCCCATCTCGATCAGCACGGCAGGCATGGCCGCACCCCTGAGGACGAAGAAAGGCGCCTGCGCGACCCTGGACATGGGAAGGCCCGCCCTGCGTCCCGTGCCGAACAGGTTTTCGGCCAGGCTGGTGCTCTGCCCGATCTTCGCGTTCTGTTCCATGTCCCCCATGATCTTGAGAAGGAGGTTCGTCTTTGCGTCCGCGTTCTGGACTTCGTTGTTCTTGCCCAGCTCCCGGTTTTCGAACATGGCCAGCCTCATGGCGTCCTTGTCGGTGGGAAGAGCCATCAGGTAGATTTCAACCCCCCGGGCGTGCCTGCCCGCCGGCAGGGCGTTGCAATGGAGGCTGACGAACAGGTCCGCGTCCCACCTGTTCGCAAGATCGGTCCTCTCGCCGAGGCGAAGGTAGGTGTCGTCCTTCCTGGTCAGGCGTCCGTCCATGCCGGCCTCCCGAAGAACCTCGAGGAGGCGGTTCGCGGCCCTCAGGTTGATGTCCTTTTCCCTGAATCCCCCCGAGACGGCACCCGGGTCATGGCCGCCGTGCCCGGCGTCCACCGCCACGATGAAGGGTTTCCCGTCTTTCCTCTTGCCCGGGCTTGCGGCCGGGGGAAGGCTCGGCGGCAGGACGACCGTGCCGTTGCCGACCGTCGGGGCCGGTTCGGAGGAAGCCGGTTCATTCGGCTCCGGTTTCGGTTCCTCCGGTGCTCCCTTCGCGGAGAAGTCCAGGACGAAGCGCTCCGGCTTGTGGAGGGCGAAGGGTTTGACCGTTTCATACCGGTGCTGGAAACGAACGACGGTCTTGTCGCCGAACTGGGTGATGCCGACCGTGACGTCCCCCGTGTACGGGGAGGGGACACCCGGAAGAGAACGGCTGGAGGCGGCAGGCAGGGTCACTTCGACCGCCCCGGGGTAAAGCTTCACCTCAGGCTCGATCCGGGCAGACAGGTCCAGCACCGCCCGGATGCGGTCGGGGCTCCGGCTCCAGCGGATGCTCCTGATCTCCGGCAGGGGGCCGTAAACCGCCGGCGGGGGTTCCGAGGACTCCGGCGGTTTCGCCGCTTCCGGGGGCGACGCAATCGGGGCCTGGTCCGGCAGCGGGCCGGTACCGGCAAAGCGCAGGCGAACCTTCGTGTTCGGCTTGGAGAGGAGCCCTTCGAAAAGACGCAGCGCACCCCTGTTTTCCGCCCACCATTCCCCGTCTTCGGCTTTCACCGGCGCCGCCAGGGGAACGATCTGCCCCCCGTTGGCCCTCGCGGCTGCCGCATCGAGGACGAACTCCACGGATTTCTTCCCGAAACTGACCAGGAGTCGGTCACCCTTGACGACGGACCGCGCTCCCAGGACCTCGGCCATCCTTTTCAGCCCGACACGATCCACGCCCTCCCAGGAACGGACTCCGACAACACCGGCGATGGCATCGCCCTTCCACAGCGTCCATCCGGTTTCCGCGGCATGCGCCACCCCGGCCCCGAAAAGCAGCAGGAGCAGGCAGAACAGGAAGCTAAGAGCCCGCGACCGCGACATCGTCGATCACCATCGTGCAGCCGCCCGTTCCCCCGAAGAACCGGAGGTCGTTACCGACGGCACGCACCCGTTTCAGCCAATCGCCCAGGTTTCCCGCGACCGTGACCTCCGCAACCGGCCGCACGGCATTCGCCCCTTCCATGAGGACTCCTTTCACCCCCAGGGAGAAATCGCCGCTGACGGGATTGATCGTGTGAAGGCCCATGATCTCCGTGACGAGGAGCCCCCTGCCCGCCTCGATGTAGAGGTTTTCGGGGCTGGTTTCGCCGGGAACCGGGAAAAGGTTGGAGCAGCCGGCATCCGGCACGCTCCCGCTTCCCCGGACCGCGTTCCCGGTCGAAGCGACACCCGATTCTTTGGCCGAACGGAGGTCGTAAAGATAGCTTTCAAGGACCCCCGAGGAAACAAGGAGGGTGCGGCGCGTACGAACCCCCTCGCCGTCGAACGGCCCTGTCGCCATCCCCCCGTGGAGCCGGCCGTCGTCGACCAGGGAAAAGGCGCCCGAGGCGACATGTGTCCCGAGTTTGCCTTTCAGGAGGGACTTGTTCCGGAGCACGTTCGGGGCCAGGAAAAGCTCACCGATGGCATCGATTAAGTCCGCGCAACTCTGCGGATCGAGGAAAACAGTCATACGGGCGGACCCCAGCGGTTTTCCCCCCAGGATCGCCGCCGTCTTCCGAACGGCCTCGACCGCCACGGAAACGGGGTCGAGCTCCTTCGCGAAGCGCGACTCCTCGCCAAATCCGCCCATCTCGTAGGATCCGTCTTCTTCGAGAACGACCGCGACCCCGCAGGACACGGAGGTTCCCCTTTGCCAGGCGCGGAACCCCTTGCTATTGGCCAGGAATATGGAGCCCCAGCCGTCGCTCCAGGAAGCGCTGCGGACGGATACGACCCTCTTGTCGGCTTTCATCGCCGCGTCGGTCATCTCGAGGCAGGCCCGGTTTCTCTCCTCCGGCCCGAGGTCCCTCAGCCCGGGATCCTCGAGCCCGAGGTCCCCTTCTTCCGGGGGAACGGAACCTTCCCCGATCTCGAGGAAGGGGTCGGCCTCCGATACGGCGGCGTTGGCCAGGCTCCAGTCCAAAAGAGACTCGAGGTCCTGTTTCTCGAAGCGGTTTACCGTGGCCAGTCCCTGGCGCCCTCCGGGCAGGAGGCACCTCAGGGTTATGGAATGCCCGAACCCCGTGACGTCCTCCTCAGGAAGCCCCTCACGCAGACTGACGTGCCGGCTCTCTCCTTCCGTGTAGAAGACGTCCGCTTCGGCTGCCCCGCGCTGCCGGGCCTTTTCCAGCAGCCACGAGGAGAAGCTTTCGACACGGCCTGCTTCCATCGGTCCCGTCACCGGCTCGCGCCCTCCTCCAGGATGATTCGGGCGGCTTCACGCACGTCGCTCCTCGAGACGTCGAGATGGGTCACCAGCCGGATCCTTTTCGGGTTGACGACGTTGAACAGCACACCCTTCAAGCGGCAGCGGTCCGCGAGTTCGCCGGCGGTGAGCCCTTCCTTCCGGATGCCCAGGTAGACCATGTTCGTCCTTTTCGGGCAGGTTTCGACCGAGATCTCGGCGCTGTCCAGCTGTTCGGCCAGGATCGCCGCGTTCTCGTGGTCCTCGGCCAGCCTGGAGACGTTCTCCTCCAGCGCGACGAGACCGGCCGCCGCGAGCACGCCTGCCTGGCGCATCCCCCCGCCGAGCATCTTTCTCCAGTGCCGCGCCTCCTCCACGAAGGCCGACTTCCCGCAGACGATGGACCCGACCGGCGCGCCGAGGCCTTTCGACAGGCACAGCTGCACCGAGTCGACCAGCCCCGTGTAGGTGTTGACGTCCACGTCCCATGCGACCGAGGCGTTGAAGACCCTGGCTCCGTCCAGGTGGACAGCGAGACCGAGGTCATGGGCCGCCGTGACCACTTTCCGGAAAGCCGCCGGTGCGGCCGCGTTGCCGCCTTCCCGGTTGTGCGTGTTCTCCAGGCACAGTAGCCTCGCCGGGGCGAAATGGACGTTCGAGGGCCGGACCCAGGCCTGGACGTCCTGGACGGCCGGCAGGCCTCCGGCGTCCGACACCTGCAGGGGCAGCACTCCCCCCACGACGGCAAGCCCGCCGCCCTCGTAGTTGAGGATGTGGCTTTGGCCGCCGAGGATGGCCCCCGTGCCCTTCCCGCAATGGGAAAGGATGGCCGCGAGGTTCCCCTGTGTCCCGGAGGTGACGAAAAGCCCCGCTTCATGGCCCGTCATTGCCGCCGCGGTCTCTTCCAGCCTGCGGATCGTGGGGTCCTCGCCGTAGACGTCGTCGCCGACGACGGCCTCAGCCATGGCCTTCCTCATGACGGCCGAAGGCCGCGTCACGGTATCGCTTCTCAGGTCGATCGTTTTCACCGTTTTATTCCTCCTTCGAGTCTTCCTTCCTCCTGCTGCATTTCCCGCACCCATGGCATCCCTTCACGCAGGCCCCCGGCGGCCGCCCGCCCTGGAGGAGCAGGAAAAAACACAGGACGGCAAACGCGCACAAAAACAGAGCGAGCATGGGATCCCCTCAGAGGGGCACCTGGAGCCGGGCCCACGGCAGGAAATCCTCGCTGACCGGTATCCCCAGCTGGATGCCGGGGCGGTTCCAGCCGTGAAAATCCGTCCCGGCCGTAGTGTAGAGCCCCATGGCGGCCGCCAGCCTGAGGTATTGGTAAATCTCTTCGTAGCGGTGATGGCTGGAGAGGCATTCCAGTCCCCACAAGCCCATTTCCTTCAGTTCACCGAGGACCCGCTTGAGTTCGGGCTCCCCCAGGTTCATCTGCCCGGGGTGCGCCAAAACGGCTACCCCGCCGCTGCCCTGGATCAGGGCGACGCATTCCTCGGCCTCGAGGCGGATCCTGGGCACGTAAGCGGCGGCCCCGTCCGCCAGGTAGTTGCGGAAAGCCCCGGCCATGTCCTGTGCATATCCCTTGCGGATCAAAACCCTGGCGATATGGGGGCGGGCGATCACGTCCCCTCCCGCCTCGGTTTCCACTTCCTCGAGCGCCACGTCCAGCCCCAGTTCACCCAGCCGCTCGCAGATGGCCAGGTTCCTGTCCTTGCGGTGAGCCCTCAGCTTTTCGAGCCTCTTTTCGAGGGGGCCGTTCCCCGGGGCGATGTTGTATCCCAGGATGTGCAGGGTGTAGGGCGCCTCCGCCGAAAGCTCGATTCCGGGAAGTCCCCGGACTCCCGCCCGCCGGCAGGCAGACATGAACTCCGGGACGCCTTCCGTCGTGTCGTGGTCGGTAAGGCTGAGGACCGAGACCTTCCTGGCCCTGGCCGCGCGAGCGAGTGCCTCCGGTTTGAGGGTGCCGTCCGAACAGGTGCTGTGGGTGTGCAGGTCTACGAGGATCATGGCAGGATTATAACCTCGGTTTACCAGGGTTCGAAATGAAGCAGCTCTTTCCCGAGCGTCATGATCCGGATGCCCTCCCCGTCCAGCAGTGCGGCGCTTGCGGGGTCGCGTCCCATCGGGAGGCTGGCCGACCCGGGGTTCAGGAAGATCGCCTTCCCTTCCCGGACCAGGGAACCGACGTGGGTATGGCCCGTTATGACGAGGTCCGCGCCCCAGGCGAGGGCTTTTTCACGCACCTCGGAGAAGTCCGAGCCATGGTTCACCAGGACCAGCCTGCCTTCCCACCAGAGGAAAAGGAACGGCTCCACCACCGGCCATTCCAGCAGCGGGTCGTCGCCTTCATCGTCGCAGTTGCCCCGGGCGATCAGGACGGGTGCGGCGCACGCGTTGATCTTCGCTGCGAGGGCCGATTTCCCCCCGTTTTTCGGGGGACGGCTTCTCCATGCGTTCAGGACGTCTCCCGCGTGGACGACAAGATCGACCGGGCCCCAAAGCCGCACCGCCGACTCCCAGGCGTCCAGGTCCCCATGAGTGTCGGCGATGACGCCGATCCGGCCCTTCATCGGCGCCCCCCCGCCCGGTGGATCTTGCGGATGTCCTGCAGAAGGGCGAAAGCCGCCTGCCACGGGGAACTTCCTGTCCCCGAAAGGCAGAGTTCGCCCAGGCCTTCCGTCAGGATGACGGCCCCGTTCGTGGGGCCGAAAAGAAGGGAAAGCGGGTGGGTCGGCGGTAAAAGCTCGGGACCCACGGAGATGTCCACGCCCCCGGAAGTACGGTAGACCCTGGCAAGAAGGCGGATCTTGCCGCCCGTTTGCCTCGCCTCCGCCAGCATCGTCCTCGTCAGCCCGCGAATGCCCCTGACGGGGAAGGTCCCCAGCTCGGGGCAGGGAACGCCCATCAGGGCCTGGGCGATGATCATGGCCTTCCCCGCCGTATCCCAGCCGTCGATGTCCAGGTCCGGGTCCGATTCGGCCATCCCGGACCGCTGGGCGTCCATGAGCGCCTGGTCCAGGGACGCCCCTTCCATGAGGCTGTCCAGGACGTAATTGCAGGTGGCGCTGAGGGTTCCCTCGATAGCCTTGATCCCGGCCTCCGACAGCCAGGTTTTGGCATAATCCAGGAACGGGGCTCCGACGATGACGGTCCCGTCGCATTGCCAGGGAACGCCGGCCGCTTTCGAGAGGACCTCTATCTCCGCATATTTCAGGGCTACGGTCGACCGGTTGGTGGTGGCGACCGGCTTGCCTCGCTGCAGGGCCGCCCTGATGTGGGAGAAACCGGGCTCGAATTCCATGGCCTTCAGGTTTCCCGAGGTGCATTCAGCAAGGATGTCGTAGTCGCCTTCGGCCACCATTTCCAAAGTTTCGAAGCCTTTCCGGGCTCCAGGGAAAGAGATCGCGTCCACCCTGCGGGTCTGCTTTTCGGCCTCCAGGAGTTTCCCCACGGGGATCCCCTCGTCCGACCAGAGGGATCCTCTCCCGCGCGTCGAGACCCCCACCAGGACGATTTCCCGCCCCTCTTCGTCAACTCCGCCTCTCTTTTCCAGGAGCCTGCAGAAGTTGCGCCCGACGTTGCCGAAACCCGGAAGGAGTACACGAACCGCCATGGCAGGATCCTCCGATTTCCTTGATTCGTGATTGGGATAATGCTAACGTGGATGATAGCATGAAAAACTGCGTACAGCCCGTTGTCCCGCACGGCTGAATCGTTTCCGGGGAGGTTCTCTTCATGGAAGAAAAAACAGGAACACCGCCAGAGGAAATCGCCGAGATCTGCGCCCGCGTGACCGCCCGCCTCATCGACTCCATCACGCGCACCGCGCAGCTCGCTTCCAGCGCAACGCCCGAGATGCAGGAACTTACTTCGCAGTGGATCGACCTCGTCGGCAGGGAAGTCCTCGGCAGGGTGAAGGAAGGGCAGGAACTGGATGTCCTGGAGACCGCCAGAAGCATCGGGATCACCCCGTCATCCCTGCTCTCCATACTCCTGGCCTTTCAAAGGCAGGGAAAGGTTTCCGTCACGCACCTCCGCTGCGCTGCAGGTTGCGGGACCAACGAAGACCTCTGCCGTTGCATGACGGAAGACTGAACCGAAAGACCGCCAGTGGGGTTTGTTGTGAGTACGCGAAAGAGGGGAGCCAATGGGTGGCTC
>CAYRNZ010000031.1:0-19388 GCA_964425765.1 uncultured Synergistaceae bacterium | reverse complement strand
CCTTCGTGGGCGCCGTGGACGCCCGTCGTGAAGGGTTCGCCGCAGGAGAAAGTCATCCGGAAAGCCCTCGGAAAACCATGAAAGAAGGCCCCCGGTTTCGGCCGGGGGCCTTGCGTCTTCGCGGGAGTGCCGGGGAAGCCTCCTACACGTCGAGGTTTCGCACTTCCTTCGCGTGAGCCTCGATGAACTCGCGCCTGGGGGCCACGCTGTCGCCCATCAGGATGCTGAAAAGCTCGTCGGCGCTGACGGCATCCTCGACCTCGACTCGCTTCACGGTCCGCCGGGCCGGGTCCATCGTGGTCTCCCACAACTGTTCCGGGTTCATTTCGCCCAGCCCCTTGTAGCGCTGGATAGAAACCTTCTTCCTGTCGCCGATCCTGTCCTGGATCGCCTTGAGTTCCTTCTCGGAGTAACAGTACTGCACGTTCTTTCCCTCCGCCACCCGGTAAAGGGGCGGCTGGGCGACGTACAGGTACCCGTTCTCGATCAGCTGGGGCATGTATCGGTAGAAGAGGGTCAGCAGCAGTGTCCGGATGTGCGCCCCGTCCACGTCGGCGTCCGTGTTGTGGCAGCAGGCGCCGCCGGTGCCGCAAATGAAGGTCTCGTCGCCCTGGACTGAGAAGTCGTAGACGTGCCTGCCGTCGCAGGGAACCTTCCTCACCTCTCTCACCGGGATCCCCAGGAGGTTTCCGGGCATGGAACCGGTCAGGGGCCTTTTCGCCTTTCCGTTGTACAGGGCGGCTTCAAGGACGGGGGCGTTCGCGTGTCCCTTCCAGACGCGCGGGATCGTCGCCAGTGAAAGCGGGTTCGTCACGTTGAGGGTATAGGCCGTGCGGCGGGTCGTGACGGGCTTGCCCCTGACCAGGCCGGAGGATTTTCCGTTCGGCTCCCGAATCGTCAGGCCGGCGAGCACGCCCTTCGACAGGAACAGGTACTGGACCTGCTCGGCCAGGGTCTTCGACGTCGTGGTGAAGGCGATGCCCCGGCGGCTTAGGGTTCCGTCGCCGAGGAAATACCCTTCAAGGAAAGCCTCCTGGAGGTTTTCCGCGACGTTGAACACGAGGTCCGGGACCGACTTGGTCCAGGCGCGCGGGTTTTCGAACCCGAACAGGTGCCTGAACACCGCGCCGACGACCCGGTTGAGCACCCTCAGTTCCGAGCAGCGCCCGTCCTTCGACCGGTACAGGACGGGCGCGATGCCGAACGCCGCCCGGAAGGCCGAGACGATCCGCGGGACGAGTGGCTCGTTCCTCTTGCCGATGGCGAGCCGCACGCCGGCCCTCAGGCTGAAGGAGCCTTCCGCCACGAAGAAACCCAGGAGGAACATCAGGTCCTCCGTGACCTCGAGGGTCCTGGAAACCGCCTGGTCCGCGTAGTGCCTGGGGGTTAAAACGACATCCCCGCCGAGTGCGTCGACCGACTCGAGGGGCAGATCCTTAAGGTCGAGATAGGGGCGGACCCGGTAAGGGTCGAGGGTGCTCGGCCCGACGGAATACTGTCCTTCCAGCGTTTCGCCCTCCAGGCCGAGCAGGTCGGTGTAAGCCTTGAAGTGGCTTTCTGTCGGCCGGGAGGCTCCCTTTTCCCAGGCGTGGATGGTGCAGGGCTGGGAGACGCCGAGGGCGAGGCAGGCCTTTTTCAGCGGCAGCCCCAGGGCGACGCGCCGGTCATGGATCGCATGACCCAGGGCTTCGGAGATCCGGATGCGGGGTTCGACCAGCTCCGGTTCCCCCTCGTGTTCCGCCCGGACAAGCTGCTTCTGGAGTTCCTCCACGGCTGTGCCCCTCAGGACGATGTCCTCGTCCGCCCCGGCTTCCCTGAGGGCGCGGACCAGGTCGATCCGTTCCACGGGCGTACCGGTCGCGGGAAGTTGTCCGAGGCAGGCCAGCATGTCTCCGGGCCGGACGGCGTCGCCCCGCTTCAGCATGGGCTTGCCGTCGACGCCCCTCACGAAGACGCTGTGTTCCCCCGTCACGGTGACGGAGCGCCCGTAGGCGGTGCGGATCTCGTAAAGGTCGCCGTCATGGGTGTGGCTCAAAATGGCCTTGACGGGGCGGTAGCGGGCCTCCCCGGATTCCGGGTCGAAGCACAGGACGGACCACTCGTCCGGGCTGGTCGTCTCCTTGAAAAGCCCGTCGATGAAGGGCCCGACCCTCACGAAGCGGGTGTGCCCGGCCTTGTCCCGGACGAGGGTGCAGGACTCCCCGTCCACGCTCATGATCACGCAGTGGTGGTACCGGAGCTTGGACGCGTCGAACTCTTCCCCGACCCCGGCCCCGAGGGCCTGGATGATCGTCTTGATTTCCTGGTTGCTGAAGATGCGGTCGATCCGGGCCTTTTCCACGTTCAGGATCTTGCCCCGCAGCGGCAGGATCGCCTGGAAATGCCGGTCTCTTCCCTGCTTGGCACTGTTATGGACGAAGATGCCGGCTTCGAGGGCGAAGTTGTGGTAATGTTCGACCGTCAGGTCGTAGACGTCCTCGCGTTCTTCAAGGACCCTGACGCTCACGACCTTGTGGTTGTAATTCGCTGCAGCTTCAAGGAGAGCCTCCTGGTTTTCCTCGATGTAGGAGGGGATTGTTGTGGCGTCTCCGAGGTTATGCCTGTCCGCCAGGTGGTGTGTGTGGACCCACCTCTGTTCTCCGTTCGTCCAGACCATCTCGTAACCGGGCCCGGGGTTCTCGCCGCGCTCCGTAAAGCGTGTCCTGAGCGGCATCAGGCTGGTTCCCTCGGCCAGGTTCTTCGCTTCGCGGTAGGAACCGTCGCGAAGCCTGAACAGGTGGTCGGGAGTGCAGCGAAGCTTGTAGCCGTTATCCAGTCCGATCTCCACGAGGGAAGCGTCCCTGCGCGTTCTCCTCGGGGCGGTCAACGGTACGATCCGGATGTCACCGGTTTCGTTCGTGGCGTAGCCGAAATGGGAAACGCCGTTTTCCCAATCCTCCGCAAGTTCCCTGAAGGAAAGGGATTTTCCGGAGGCCAGGCGAACCATCGTGTCGCCGGAAAAACACCCACCGGCGCTGTCGCCCTCCACGATATAAATTTCGCATTCGGACGGGTTCTTGCTGGAGCAGTCGGCCAGCTTGCCGGGGAGGTCGAGCCCCGACAGGGCGGACTTGCGCCGCACCAGGTCGCGGGCCTTGCGGGCGGCTTCCCGGGCCTGGCGGGCCTTGACGGCGTTCTCCACCAGGGGCTTGAGTACGTCGTTGCGGTCCTCCAGCAGCTCCATGAGCCCCTCGTAGACGATGGAGTCGACGATCCCCTTGATTTCGCCGTTGCCGAGCTTGGTCTTGGTCTGCCCCTCGAACTGGGGCTCCGGCAGCTTGACCGAGATGACGGCGGTGAGGCCTTCCTTCAGGTCGTCCCCGCCGAGGTTCTCGTCCTTTTCCTTGAGGAATTTCTGGCGCCGGGCCATCTCGTTGGCGGCCCGGGTCAGGGCGGTACGGAAACCGGAGACGTGGGTCCCGCCCTCCACCGTGTGGATCAGGTTGGCGAAGGCGAAGATCCGTTCCAGGTAGGAGTCGTTGTACTGAAGGGACACCTCGACGATGACGCCGTCCTTCTCTCCCTTGACCGTCAGCGGGGGCGCGAAAAGGGTGGTCTTGCCGCGGTTCAGGTACTCGGCGAACAGGGTGATGCCGCCGTCGTACTTGAAGATCTTCTCCTTGGGCTCGACCTCGTCCTTGAGGGTGATGCAGAGCCCCGGGTTGAGAAAGGCCAGTTCCCGGATCCGCCCGGCGAGCACGTCCCACGAGAAGCCCGTCTCGCTGAAGATGGTGGCGTCCGGGAGGAAGTGGATGCGGGTTCCCCTCCGGTCTGTGGTTTCCCCGGTGACAAGGTCGGTGACGGGGATTCCCCGCTCGTAGCGTTGGCGATAGGTCATCCCGTCCCGCCAGATCGTGACTTCGAGCCAGTCGGAAAGGGCGTTCACGACGGAGACCCCGACACCGTGGAGGCCGCCGGAGACCTGGTAGGCCTTCTTGTCGAACTTGCCGCCTGCGTGGAGTTTCGTCAGGACGACTTCAGCCGCGGGGCGCCCGGTCTGGGGGTGGAGGTCCGTCGGGATGCCCCGCCCGTTGTCCGTGACCGAGACGCTGCCGTCCGCTTTCAGGCAGACCTCGATGTCGGTGCAGACCCCGGCCATCGCCTCGTCGATGGAGTTGTCCACGACTTCGTAGACGAGGTGGTGGAGTCCCCTTGGCCCGGTGTCGCCGATGTACATGCTCGGGCGGCGGCGTACGGCTTCGAGGCCCTCCAGGATCTGGATGTCTTTTGCGGTGTACTTGGCGGATGGCGTCATCGGCTGATCGGTCCTTTCCTTTTCTTCAGGGAGAGGTCGCAGGGCGTTGCCTCGCAAGCGGCTTTCCACGTCCGGTCGTAGCGGCGCGCCAGGGTCAGGGGGGTGAACCCCGTCGCCATGACGCTGCCGTCGCGCAAGATAATGGCCGTCTCGTTGCCCTCCCTAACGAGGGCTACGACGCGGCCCAGATCGACGAGTCCGTCCTCTTCTAGCGGAAGGAACACGGGAAAGCCTCCAGGCGGGCAAAGTCGCGATGCCTACGGGACAATTATACCAAAAACAGGGGGCTTTCCCCGTTCCCCCCGACCCTGTGCCCCTTTCCGGGAGATTGGCCGAAATGCCTTCATGTGAGACAATTGTAACGAGTCATCATGGGCATGAAGAGGTGATTTCGATGTACGGGAAGGCTTGGGAAATCCTCAAGGTTGTAGACCCCTCGATCGCCGAGGTGATCCGCCGGGAGGCACACAGGCAGCAGACCCAGATCGAGCTGATCGCGTCCGAGAACGTCGTTTCCCCGGCAGTGCTGGAGGCCATGGGCTCCGTGCTGACGAACAAGTACGCGGAAGGGTACCCGGCGAAGCGCTATTACGGGGGCTGCGAGGAGGTCGACGTGGCCGAGGAGCTGGCGCGCGAACGGGCGAAAAAGCTTTTCGGCGCCGACCACGCGAACGTCCAGCCCCACTCCGGCTCGCAGGCCAACATGGCCGTCTACTTTTCCGCCCTGAAACCGGGCGACACGATCCTGGCGATGAACCTGGCCCACGGCGGGCACCTGACCCACGGGTCGCCGGTCAACTTCTCTGGCCAGCTTTACAACGTGATCCCCTACGGCCTGGATCCGGCCACGGAGACGATCGACTACGGCCAGGTCGAGGAACTGGCCCTCCGGCACCGCCCGAAGATGATCGTCTGCGGCGCCAGCGCCTACCCGCGCGAGATCGACGCGGAGCGGTTCAAGGTGATCGCCGACCGGGTCGGGGCGCTGTTGATGTGCGACATGGCCCACTTCGCGGGGCTGGTGGCGGCGAAGTTCCACAAGGATCCCGTGCCCTGGTGCGACTACGTCACGACGACGACCCACAAGACCCTGCGGGGGCCCCGGGGCGGCATGATCCTCTGCACCGCCGACAAGGCGAAGGCCGTCGACAAGGCCATCTTCCCCGGCATGCAGGGCGGCCCCCTCATGCACGTCATCGCGGCCAAGGCCGTGGCTTTCCAGGAGGCGCTGAAGCCGGACTTCGCCCTCTACCAGGAGAGGATCGTGAACAACGCGCGCGCGCTGGCCGAGGAACTCCTGAAGCGGGACTTCCGCCTCGTTTCCGGGGGTACGGACAACCATCTCATCCTGGTGAACCTGGCGAACCGGGGTCTCACGGGGCGCGCGATGGAACAGGCCCTGGACAAGGCGGGGATGACGGTCAACAAGAACGCCGTCCCGTTCGACCCGCAGCCGCCGACCGTCACGAGCGGTTTCCGCGTCGGGACCCCGGCCGTGACCACCCGCGGGTTCGGTACCGGCGAGATGGCCAGGATCGCCGCCTGGATCGAGCGCGTGGCGAAGAACCCCGAAGACGAGGAAGAACTGGCCCGCGTCAAGGCCGAGGCCATGGAGCTGTGCCGGGCCTTCCCGCTTTACGAGGGGTTCGAGGCCTGAGCGAGGGATCGTGTTCTCGAGCGGGGATTCCTGCAGGGGTCCCCGCCTTTTCATGACCACGGGAGGTGAACGCATGCCGAGGCCCCTATCCCTTTCCTGCGTGCTCTGCGGCCGGGCCTTCGAGCCGGAGGGGGCGCCCCACACCTGTCCCGCCTGCGGCCTGGACGGGACGCTGGACGTGAACGTCGACTTCGACGCCGCCAGGAAGGCCGGCTTCAGCCGGGAATATTTGGCCGGCTGCCGGGAGGAGACCCTGTGGCGCTACCGGGCCCTTTTGCCGGTCGAGCGGGAGGAGAACATCCCGCCGCTGGCCGTGGGCTGGACCCCTCTTTACGAAAGCCGGGCCCTGGCTTCGCGTTACGGGGTCGGCGCGGTCTACGTCAAGGACGACGGCCGCAACCCGACGGCCTCCCTGAAGGACCGGGCCAGCGCCGTGGGCGTGGCCAAGGCCCTGGACGCCGGGCAGAAGGCGATCGCCTGCGCGTCCACCGGCAACGCCGCCAGTTCCCTTTCCGGCTTCTCGGCCGTGGCGGGCCTGCCGAGCTACATTTTCGTTCCCGAGCGGGCCCCCGAGGCGAAGGTGACCCAGCTTCTGGTGTACGGGGCCCGGGTCGTCCTCGTGAAGGGCGACTACGCCGATGCGTTCCGCCTGGCCACGGCGGCCATCGACCGCTTCGGCTGGTACAACCGCAACTGCGCCATCAACCCCTACCTGGTGGAGGGCAAGAAGACCTGCGCCCTGGAGATCGCCGAGCAGTGCGGCTGGGACGTCCCGGACCGGGTCTTCATCGCCGTGGGGGACGGATGCTGCATCGGCGGGCTCTACAAGGGCTTCGCCGACCTGCTCGAACTGGGCTTCATCGAGCGGATGCCGAAGCTGGTGGGCGTCCAGGCCGAAGGGAGCCGCCCCATCGCTGACGCTTTTGCTTCGGGTGCGGACCGGATCACGCCCGGGCACGAAGACACCCTGGCGGACAGCATCGCCGTGGGGGCTCCGCGCAACTGGGCCAAGGCCCTGAGGGCCGTCCGAAGGACCGGGGGGACCATGGTGACCGTCTCCGACGACGCGATCCTGGGCGCGATCCGCGAGCTGGCCCGCACGACGGGCGTTTTCGGCGAGCCCGCCGGCGTGACCGGCTTCGCGGGCTTCAAAAAGATGGCGGAATCCGGGGCCCTCGGGCGCGGCGAACGGGTCGCCTTCGTGGTGACCGGCAACGGCCTGAAGGACGCCAAAAGCGCCCGGAAGGCGGTGGGGTCTCCCCTGGCGGTGGGCCCCGACATCGACGAACTGGTCCCGATGCTGTCCCGGCTCGATTGACCGGGAAGAGTGCGGGTTTTTGACGGGAGGAGAAAAGCATGATCGACCTGACGGTGGACGAGGCGAAACTGGAAAGGGCCGTGAAGAAGGCGCGGGAGCGGAACGTCGTGATCCCGACCTTCCGGCAGATGAAGGACCCGGAAAGGCACACCCCGCAGAAGATCAAGGACCGGCTGAAAAACGTGGGCCTATGGGACGTCGACTCCGCGAACCTCTTCCGCATCACCTGGAAGAACGAACCGGTCAAGACCGGAGGCCTGTACGGCGGCGTCAACTTCCTGGAACTGCCCAGGGCTATCACGGGCGTCGACGCCCGGATCGTCGCCCTGGTGGGCAAGTGGTTCCCCACGGGGGCCCACAAAGTCGGGGCGAGCTTCGGCTGCCTCGTGCCGCGGCTGGTGACGGGGCAGTTCGACCCCGCGACCCAGAAGGCCGTCTGGCCTTCCACGGGCAACTACTGCCGGGGCGGGGCCTACAACGCCCAGCTTCTGGGGTGCGAGTCCATCGCCATCCTGCCGGAGGGGATGAGCCGTGAGCGTTTCGAGTGGCTGAAGACCGTGGCGGGGGAGGTCATCGGCACACCCGGCACGGAGAGCAACGTCAAGGAGATCTACGACAAGGTCTGGGAGCTCCGCAGGACGCGCGACAACATCATGGTGTTCAACCAGTTCGACGAGTTCGGCAACCACCTGTGGCACTACGAGGTCACCGGCCACGCCATGGAAGAGGTGCTGAAGAACATCATGGGCCCGAAGGACCGCTTCGCGGGGGTCACGGTCACATCGGGCTCGGCCGGCACCACCGCCTGCGGCAACTACCTGAAGACGGTCTTCCCGGACTCGAAGCTGGCCGTGGGCGAGGCCCTGCAGTGCCCGACCCTCGTCTGGAACGGTTTCGGAGCGCACCGGATCGAGGGCATCGGCGACAAGCACGTCCCCTGGATCCACGACGTGAAGGGGACGGACATGGTCATGGCCGTGGACGACGCCGACTGCATGGCGATGATCCGCCTGTTCAACGAGCCCGCCGGGCGTGAGTACCTCGTGAGCCAGGGGATGCCCGCCGCCTTCGCCGAGAGCCTGCCCCTCATGGGCATCTCCGGCGCCGCGAACGTCGTCATGGCCATCAAGATGGCGAAGTACTACGAACTCACGTCCCGGGACATCGTCCTCACGGTTTTCACCGACTCCATGGAGCTCTACGGGTCGCGCCTCGAGGAGATGCGCGCCGAGCGCGGCAAACCCTACACGACTTCCGACGCGGCGGTGGACCACGGCCGCCACGTGCTGGGCGTCAACCGGGAAGCGATGCTCGAGATGAACTACTACGACAGGCTCCGCGTCCACAACCTGAAGTACTACACCTGGGTCGAGCAGCAGGGCAAGACCTCCGAGGAGCTGAACGCCCAGTGGTACGACTACGACGAGTACTGGGGCTCGATCCGCTCCATGGCGGAGGCCGTCGACGCGCGGATCGACGAGTTCAACTCGCGGGTCGGGCTGTCTTGATTTCTCTCGGGGTCTGGAAGAAACTCTTTAACGGGCAGGCCATTCGGTTTGATGGGGGTTCGAGTCGATGACGGCAGTGTTGCTTGACGGGAAGAAAGTGGCTTCGGAAATCCGGAAAAACGTTTCTGAAAAGGCGGCGGGGCTGAAGGCTCGCGGGGTGACGCCGGGTCTGGCGGTCATCCTCGTGGGGGACGACCCGGCGTCGAAGGTTTATGTCGGGCAGAAGGAGAAGGCCTGCCACGAGGTCGGCTTCACCTCGACGATGGTCAGGCTGCCGGAGAGGACCACCCAGGCGGAGCTGCTGGAGACCGTCGCCCGGCTCAACGGGGACGGGTCCGTCCACGGGATCCTGGTGCAGATGCCGCTGCCCCGGTGGATCGACCCGAACGAGGTGATCGCCGCCATCGACCCGGCCAAGGACGTCGACGGCTTCCACCCGGTGAACGTGGGGCGTCTCGTGGCCGGGCTGCCGGGAATGGTCCCGTGCACCCCGCTGGGGGTCGTGCGGATGCTCGAGGCCTACGGGCTGCCGCTGAAGGGCAAGCACGCCGTGATCGTCGGGCGGAGCGCCATCGTGGGCAAGCCCATGGCCAACCTCCTCCTGGCACGTGACTGCACGGTCACCATCTGCCACAGCCGCACGCCCGACCTGGGTAGCTTCACCCGGCAGGCCGACATCCTCGTGGCCGCCGTCGGCCGCCCGAAAACCATCACGGCCGACATGGTCAAGCCCGGCGCGGTCGTCGTGGACGTGGGCATCAACAGGCTCGAGACCGGCCTGGTGGGCGACGTGGACTTCGAGGCCGTGAAGGAGGTCGCCGGCTGGATCACCCCGGTGCCCGGCGGCGTCGGCCCCCTCACCATCGCCATGCTCATGGAGAACACCCTCACCGCCGCAATTCGGGACAGGTACTAATTCATTGCGTTCACATTCACAAGCGGGAGGGCCGAAACGGCCAGGGGTGCCGGTTCTTTTCGCGGCATGTCCACTCGCAAGATGCTCCGGGAAAGTCGGAAAACCTATAATGCTTTAAATAGAGGGACGAATGCGATAAGGTTCGCAATGTACAAAGAAGCGGGGGCTGCCTTGCATCGCGGCAGCCCCCGCTCTCTTCGGGCCCGAACGGCGACATCTGTCGCCTAAACCCCCGGCGGGGGCGGCACCACCTTGTAGACGACCTCGTCCCCGTCCGTGACGGGTTCGTAGTAGTACTCCCCGTCGTAGTAGACGATCGTGTTGTTCACCTCCACCGGCTGGGCTGATTCCGAGATCGCGGCGATGACCATGCCGACGACCAGCCCCCCGACGAAAACCTCACCCGGTGTGAAGGGATAGCCCGGGTAGGGGTAAACCAGCACCGGCGGACGGTAACCCGGGTAATAACGCGGCGGGTAGATTCCGGGGGCAAATCCCGGAGGCGGTGGGTAGGGTCGGTAGCCCGGGGGCGGTGGGTAGGGGGGGTGGTAGCCTGCCGGCAAGGGGCCAGGGCTGTGCCAATTGGGCGGATAGGGCGGCAGCGGCCGGTATCCCGGTGTTCCTCCCGCAGGATGCCCGGGGTGGCCTGCCCCGGAAGGCGGGGGTTTTCCGGGATGGACGGCGGGCTTTCCCGGCGGGGGGACGCTGGTTTTTGCCCTTACGGCGGTGCTCCTGCCTGCCCCGGGTTTCAGGTCCCCGCGGATGATGGCTCCCGCCTCCACGGCCGGACCCGTCATCACGACGAAAGCGAGAAACCCCGCCAATAGTCTCGTTTTTCGCATGGATTCATCACTCCTTTCCTGCCATTCCCGTCCCCGGTTTTACGGTTTGGGAAGAACCTGCCGGAGGAACTCGATCCGGGTCGCCCCCCTGGACGGCTTGAATTCGAAGAAGGAATCCGCCAGGCGGGGGGACGTGTTCCATTTCGTGAAGACCGCGCCCCATTCCGGCTTTCCTTCCTCCTTCTTGTACCGGATGACGGCCTTCCGGAGCAGGGGGTGTTTCCCGGCCTGGATCCAGAGCTGGAGGTCTACCTCGTCCCTCTCCAGGAGCAGCTGGTAGCAGGGGATCCCCCGGACGCGGCTCATGCCGACAATGACCGAATCCTTCACATTTTCGACAAGCATTTCGTAGAGGTCCGTCTTCCCCAGGGCGGTGACGGCGAGGCGGAGGTTCAGTTCGTCGCGGGCCCTGGCAAGGATCCCGTCGATGGTCGAGGATAGAACGACCTGCGAGTACAGGTTCCTGGACAAATCCTGGGCCGTCAGCGTTTTCCCGTCGTAGAACCATTGCCTGTTGCGAAGGTCGCCGACGGTCCGGAATCGGAGTTTGTCAGGACGCTTCACGTAGTAGGTCATATCGTGAAGGCTTTTGACTTCCCGGCCTCCTTCGAACGGCGTGTCCTCGGCCAGTTCGCACTTGAAGGAAAACGATTTCAGGTTCTCCAGGTAGTCGGTCGCCGTCCTCAGTACCTCTTCCGGGGTGGGTTCGGCATATTCCTGCGCCGACGCCGGGTTTATCCCCGGAATTCCTCCCGCCAGCGCGGCGAACGAGAACACGGCCAGCGCGAATGCCATGAAACGTCTCCAGTACTTGTTTCTTATTGGTCGCATGACTCCCTCCTTTTTCACGGCGGTAGAGCTACACCGCTCGAAATACCGGCGGATGACCGGGAAAGACCATCCCCGCAGCACTCGTTTTTCCTGGGAAAAAAGTCTGCCTGAAAAGGATGTTGGTTGAAGGAAAGGAAAACCCCGAGCGCCGGCAGGAACAATGAAAAATTCGCAGGGTTGGCGAACCCTCCCGAAGCTGTTCAAGATGATCAAATATCTGATTATCATAACGCATTTTGCATGAGATGCGTGAGTGACAGGCACTAATTCATTGCGTTCACATTCACAAGCGGCAAGCGGCGGGCCGATGAACCGGCCCCGCCGCTTTTTTATTCACCCTTGTGGAAATGAACCGGGGTTTATGTTATAATCCCGCCATATCGTAAATTATATTACGCAAAAAAATATTATTCGTATTTATTTTTACGTTCTGGACCGGCTCCTCCCTCGCGGCATCATCCGGTTTTTTCGGCACACTCATCCTGGCGTCACAAATCGAGAACGGAAAGGAGGCTGGCGCATGTCCCAACCTTTAGGCCTTGCCGTTATGCGCCACCTGTACCTCGTGGGGATCGCGGTGTCCCTCGCCGTCCTTGTCGCCGTCCCGCTCGGGATTGCCGCCAGCGGGCACCCCAGGCTGGCCGCAGGGCTGCTCTACGTGAACGGGCTGGTCATGACCATCCCCTCGGTGGCCCTCTACGGCCTGATGATGCCGATCCTCGCCCTGGTGAACCGGGGGATCGGCGTCGTACCCGCCCTGATCGCCCTCTTCCTGTACTCCCAGCTGCCCATGCTGAGGAACACGATCGTGGGGATGAAAAACGTCGACCCCGCCGTCGTGGACGCCGCCCAGGGCATGGGCATGGACCGGCTGCGCGTGCTGTTCACCGTCCGCCTGCCGCTCGCCCTGCCCCTCATCATGGCCGGGATCCGCTCCTCCGCGGTGATGGGCGTCGGCGTGGCCGCCATCGCGGCCTACATCGGGGCGGGGGGCCTGGGGACCTACATCATGCTGGGCATCTCAAACAGCAACCGGGAGCTTATCCTCACGGGGGCCGTGGCCACGACGCTGATGGCCCTGGCGCTGGACCTCTCGCTGGGCAAAATCCAGCGCATCCTCGAACGAAGGGCGGGTGTGTCGCGGTGACGACGGATTTCTCCCGGGAACCCCACATCGAGCTGGAAAACATCTGGAAGACTTTCGACGGCGGCTCCACGGCCGTGAGGGACCTGAGCCTGGCGGTCTACCGGGGGGAAACCCTGGTGCTGATCGGCCCGTCCGGGTGCGGCAAGACGACCACCCTGCGCCTGGTCAACCGCCTGGTGGAGCCGAGTTCCGGCAGGATCCTCTTCGACGGGGAAAACACGCTGGACATGAGCCCAGACCACCTGCGGCAGAGGATGGGGTACGTCATCCAGGGCATCGGCCTCTTTCCCCACATGACGGTGGAGGAGAACGTCGCCGTGGTCCCGAAACTCAGGAAGATGAAGCGCGAGGCGGTCCGGGAAGCCGTGGCCCGGTGCCTGGAGCTGGTTGGCCTACCGGTGCAGGCCTGGGGCAAGCGGTGGCCCAGGGAACTTTCCGGTGGGCAGCGCCAGAGGGTCGGCGTGGCACGGGCCCTGGCGGGGGATCCCGAGGTCATTTTGATGGACGAGCCTTTCGGCGCGCTGGACCCCCTGACCCGGGAGGTCCTCCAGGACGAACTCCTGACCCTGAAAGAGAGGCTGGGCAAGACGATCGTCTTCGTCACCCACGATATCCACGAGGCCATGAAGATGGGGGACCGCGTGGCCATCATGAAAGGCGGCGAACTGGTCCAGGCGGCCGAACCCCTGGCCCTGCTCTCCTGCCCCGCGGACAACTTCGTGGCCGACTTCGTCGGGTCGGACAACCACCTGGCGATGTTCTCCTTCGTCAAGGTCAAGGATCTCCCCCTGAGGACGGAGAACCTCCCCGTGGTGACGATCGGGGCGAACTTCGCGGAGGCCTGGGCCGCGGCGGAAAAGGCCCGCCTGAAATACGCCCGGCGGCGTTTCGTCTACGTCGTCGACGGTTCGGGGAAAGTGTTGGGGTACGCCGACCTGGAGGGATTCCACAACCCGTCCGACCCCGTGAGGGTTGCCCTGAAGCCGGCCCCGTCCGTCCTCCAGGAGAGCAGCGTCCACGACGCCCTGCTGCGGATGGTCGAGAACGGGGTCATCAACCTGGTGGTCGTCGATGAAAGCCGGCACCTGAAAGGGCTTTTGACCTTCAGCGACCTGAACCGGCTCATCGAGTCTCAGAGGAGCGGCGAACCATGTACCTCGAGACCCTGAGTTTCGAGGTCCTGCTCCAGTTGGTGCTGGAGCACCTGAAGCTCGTCTTCAGTGCGGGCCTGGCGGCCTTCGGAGTGGCACTGGCGATCGGGATCTGGGTGACGAGGCCGTCGCACAAGGGCAAATGGGCGCCGCGGCTCGTCTCGCAGGTGTTGTTCCTCGGGCAGGCCGTCCCGAGCCTGGCCATCATCGGCCTGGTGATGGTGGTGCTGGGGACCGGCGCGCCCACGGCGATCTTCGCCCTGGCAGTGGGTTCCCTGGTCCCGATGCTCCGCAACGTCATCGCGGGGCTTTCGGGCGTTTCCGAGTCCGTTCTCGACGCGGCCCGCGGGAACGGGATGCCGCCTTCGGCGGTCCTTTTCAGGGTGGAGCTGCCCCTGGCGCTGCCGGCTATCTTTGCCGGCGTCCGGACTGCCCTGGTGATCGCCATCGGCACGGCGGCCCTCAGCTCCCAGGTGGGGGCCGGGGGGTTGGGCAGCCTGATCTTCACCGGTATGGCAATGTTCGACATGCCCCTGATGCTGGCCGGGGCCATCCCGACGGCGATCCTGGCCGTCGGGGCGGACCGGCTCCTGGGCCTCGTGGAGACACGTCTGCGGGGTAAGTGGTGAACCGGCCGGCATCCGGCCGACGAAACGAAAGGAGAGTGGAGCGATGAAGAGAAGAATCCTTGCGGTCCTGCTGGTGGTGCTGTTCGCGGCGATGCCCGCGTGGAGCGCGGAAAAGTTCGCCGTCGGGAGCAAGACCTACGCGGAGCAGCTGGTCCTCGGGAAGATGGGCGTCGCGATCCTGAAGGACCTGGGTTACCAGGTGGACGACAAGGTTCCGCTCGGCGGGACGGCGATCCTGAGGCAGGCCCTGGTCTCCAACCAGATCCAGGGCTATTTCGAGTACACGGGGACGGCGGCCACGGTGTTCTTCAAGGAAAAGCGATCCTTCCCCACGCCGGAGGCCACCTACCAGTTCGTGAAGGAGACGGACGCGAAAAACGGCCTGGCATGGCTGGCCAAGCTGCCGCTGAACAACACGTACTGCCTCATGATGCGCGCGGCCGACGCCGAAAAGCACGGCATCAGGTCCATCTCCGACCTCTCGGCCCTCGTGGAGAAGGACCCGGGGGCACTGAAGCTCGGGGTCACGCCGGAGTTTCTGGTCCGGCCCGACGGCCTGCCGAAGCTGCGGACCACCTACAGCCTGAAGCTGGACGCGAAGAAGGTCGTGCAGATGGAACCCGGGCTCATCTACCTCGCCCTGAGGGACGGGTCGCTGGACATCGGCATCGGCTTCTCCACGGACGGGCGCATCAAGGCCTACAACCTCCTGGCGCTCGAAGACGACAAAATCATGTTCCCCTCCTACAACGCCGCCTTCGTCGTCCGGAAAGAGGTCCTGGACAGGAACCCCGCCATGGCCGAACCCTTCGCGAAACTGGCGGATGTGCTCGACGACGCCGCCATCACCGAGCTGAACTTCGAGGTCGCGGAGAAAAAACAGGACCCCGCCGCCGTGGCCGAGGCCTTCCTGAAGAAGCACAGCATCATCCGCTAATTCGGGACAGGTACTAATTCATTGCGTTCACATTCACAATCATGTAAAAAAGGAGGTCCCCAGCCGGGCGACCTCCTTTCCTTCATTCCCAGGGTTCCAGTGCCAGCCGTGCCATGAAGGTTTCCTGGAAGCGCGGGTCCGCGTGGAGCGGCACGTGGACCGCCTGCCGCAGGATCGCCTCGTGCCTCCGCCTGCCCTCCGCCGGGGCAGAAAGGTAGCGCACGGCCCCTTCCAGGGCGGCGTTACCCAGGCTCCTGGCCGGTCTCTGCGTTTTCGGGACGAGGCCGATGCGTTCCGCGCGATCGGGGTCGAGGGCGCTCCCGAACGCCCCGGCCATCAGGACCTCCTCCAGGTCGGACGCCCTCAGCCCTGCCTCCTCGAGGAGGATGGATTCCGCCGTGGCGATGGCTCCCTTGGCGAGCTGCAGGGCCCGGATGTCGGGCTGGGAGAGGGGGCAGAAGCCGGGCAGGAGGGCGAAGGCCTTCGTGCGCCCCTGCCTTTCGCACCGTTCGAGGATGAACGCGGGGGCGCCTTCGGGGCACAGCATCCCCGACGCGTCTATGCCTCCCATTTCCACGAGCAGGGCGACGAGGTCGACCATGCCGCTGCCGCAGATGCCCCGGGGCATCGACTCGCCGATCACCATCGGCACGAGCCGGCCCCTCTCGAGGCGGAAGGCGTGGATGGCCCCCTTGCCGGCGGCCATGCCGCAGCTGAGGTTTCCCCCTTCCAGGGCGGGACCCGCCGCCGCGGAGGCGCAGAGGATCCGCCCTCGCGCCGCGAGCAGGACCTCGCTGTTGGTTCCCGTGTCGACCAGCAAAAACGGCGGGCGAACCCCGGGTTCGGACAGGGCCGCGTCCAGGGCGCACAGGGCGTCCGAGCCGACGTAGCCCCCGATAAGGGGCGGCCAGGTGATCCGGGCCTCGGGAAGGCCGGGCATACCCAGTTCCCTGCAGGAAGCTTGCCTGGCGGCAGTATCGGCCGGTTCGAACGGTGCCCGGGCGAGCCCGCCGGGCGGCAGCCCCCAGAAAAGGGCGTGCATGGCGGAGTTGCCCACCGCGACGATTTCGGCTGTTTCCCGCGGGAAGCATCCCTCCGATTCGGCCATCTCTGCCACGAGCATCCCGATCCGTCCCCTGAGGGCCCGCGCCATCTCTGCACATTTTTCTGGCGATTCGGCCTCCCCCAGCCGCCGCACGACGTCCGCACCCCACACCCTCGTCGGGTTCGGGGCGACCCTCTCCGCCATGGTCTCGCCCGAAGCCAGGCTGAGCAGCCGGGCCGAGATGTTCGTGCTCCCCACGTCGACGGCCGCGCCGATGCCGTCCCTGCGCTCGAGTTCCCTCACCGGGCTCCCAGCTCTCTTTCGATTTTCGCGATGTCGAGGTAGGCGAAGGATGACCGGATGTGGACCCGCATGGCGGCCTCGGCCCAGGAGGGGTCCCGGGCCTCCAGGGCCTCGACGATGAGGCGGTGCTCCCAGTTCGACCGGGATTCGTCCGCCTCCACGTCGTAGAACGGGTCGAAGATCGCCAGGCACACGTTCGTCAGCGCCAGGCACCCCTGGATGGCCGCCTGGAGCGGCTTGTTGTTCGACATCGCGGCGACCGTGAGGTGGAAGTCGTTGTTCGCCTCGATGTACTCCGAGAGGTTGCGTTCCCTCAGGGTCCGGGCCTCCCTTCCGGCGGCCTCCCGGAGGCGCCGGAGGTTTGCCGCGTCGGCGGACTGCACGGCAAGGCCCGCCGCGAGGGCCTCCAGCGGTTCACGGGTGACGTAGGCGTCCCGGATGTCCTTCGCCGACGGGGTGGAAACCACCGCTCCCTGGTTCGGCGTGATTGTCACCAGCCCCTCCGCCGCGAGTCGGCGAAGGGCTCCCCGCACGGGGGTCCTGCTCATTTCCGTCATCCGCGCCAGGGTCGGCTCGGCAAGCCGGGCGCCGGGTCCCAGGGCCCGGGCCAGGATCGCGCTCCGTATTTTCCTGTAGGCGATGTCTTCGAGGTTGCCTCGGGGTTCCGTTTCCATCGGGTTGCCATCCCTCCATCCGCCGCAGCGGTCACACCCCCGTATTGTCTCACGAGGGGACCCCCGGTGCGGGAAAGTCGCTTTACAACGGGGGGAGGGGAAGGTATGTTGAAAACCGGGAGGTGATACCGGATGAAAGTCATGGGGGTCAACGGAAGCCCGAGAAAGGGCTGGAACACCGCGACGCTGCTCGAAAAGACGCTGGAGGGGGCCGCATCCCGCGGAGCGGAGACGGAGAGTGTCCACCTTTACGACCTGGACTACAGGGGATGCACGAGCTGTTTCGCCTGCAAGATGACCGGGAACCCGACCCGCGGCCGGTGTGCCATGAAGGACGCCATGGCGCCGGTCCTGGACCGGATCTCCGACGGGGTGGACGCCCTGGTGCTGGGTAGCCCGGTCTACTTCGGGAACGTCTCCGGCCAGATGCGCTGCTTCATGGAGCGCCTGCTGTTCGCCCCGCTGGTCTACTCGAAGGACTACGCGACCGCTTTTCCCCGGGTGCTTCCGACCGCCTTCATCTACACGATGAACGTCACGGAACAACTTGCGGCGGAGGCCGGCTACAACCGGCTCTTCAACACCACGAGGGCGCTTCTGGAGAGGATCCTGCGGGGGCCTTCGGAAATCCTTACCTGTACCGACACCCTCCAGTTCGAGGATTATTCCAGGGTGATCGCGGACCGCTTCGACCCGGAGGCCAAGGCGGCCCGCCACCGGGACGTGTTTCCCCAGGACTGCGAACGGGCCTTCGACCTGGGTGCCCGCCTGGCGGACAAAAAAGCCTGAACTACGGGAGGCGGGTCTCCCGGGAATCTTTTTTAAAACGGGGTGGGAAGATGGCTGGGTCGATGACACGGGAACAGGCGTGGGAACTGCTGAACGAGTACAACAAGGACGCGTTCCACCTGAAGCACGCGCAGATCCTCGAGGCCGTGATGAGGCATTTCGCCAGGGATCTCGGCTTCGGCGACGAGGAGGATTTCTGGGGGATCGTGGGGCTGCTGCACGACCTCGATTTCGAGATGTACCCGGAGGAGCACTGCATTAAAACGCAGGAGATCATGAGGAGCCGCGGGCTGGACGAACGGCTCGTCCATGCCGTGGTGAGCCACGGTTTCGGCCTGACGGCGGTCGACACCGAACCCGGGCACCAGATGGAGAAGGTGCTTTTCGCGGTGGACGAACTGACGGGGCTGATCGGGGCCGTCGCCCTGATGCGCCCGTCGAAAAGCGTCCAGGACCTGGAGGTCAAGTCGGTGAAGAAGAAGTACAAGACCCCCAGCTTCGCGGCCGGCTGCTCGCGGGAGGTCATCGAGCGGGGTGCGGCCATGCTGGGGTGGGAACTGGACGATCTGGTCGGCAGGACGATCCTGGCCATGCGGACGGTCGAGGGGCTTTAATCCGAGGTCGCCCTGAAGGCATTTTCCCAAAAAAAGAGGGGCTTCCGGCCGCAACCGGAAGCCCCTTTCGCTTCTTCGAATCCTGCCCTTTCCTAGGGCTCTCTACTCGGCCGGCATGGCGGCCAGGTGCTTGTACAGCCGCCACTTGGTCTTGATGTCGGCCTCGGCCTCGGCCAGCAGCTTCGCCGCTTCCGCGGGGTTGCTCAGCGTCAGCATCTTGTAGCGGGTCTCGCTGTAGATGTAGTCCGAAAGCGGGATGGACGGCTCCTTGCTGTCGAGGACCAGCGGGTTCTTGCCCTCGGCCGCGAGTGCCGGGTTGTAGCGCATCAGGATCCAGGCGCCGGAGTTGACGGCGGCCTTCTGGTGCTCGAGCCCCAGCTTCAGGTCGAAGCCGTGGGCGATGCAGTGCGAGTAGGCGATGATGATCGAGGCGCCGGGGTAGGCCTCGGCTTCCTGGAAGGCCTTGATGACCTGGGCGTCGTTGGCCCCGAGGGAGACGCGGGCCACGTAGACGTTGCCGTAGCTCATGGCCATCATGGCCAGGTCCTTCTTGCCGGCCGGCTTGCCGCCCGCGGCGAACTTCGCCACGGCGCCGCGCGGGGTGGACTTGGACATCTGCCCGCCCGTGTTGGAGTAGACCTCGGTGTCGAGGACGAGCACGTTCACGTTCTTGCCGGAGGCCAGCACGTGGTCCAGGCCGCCGTAGCCGATGTCGTAGGCCCAGCCGTCGCCG
>CAYRNZ010000030.1:0-21305 GCA_964425765.1 uncultured Synergistaceae bacterium | reverse complement strand
GGGGCATCAACCTGGAGGACATCGCCCAGCCGAAGTGCTTCTACATCCTGGACGAGCTGCGCAAGGACTGCAAGATCCCGGTCTGGCACGACGACCAGCAGGGCACGGCGGCGGTGAACCTGGCGGGGCTCTACAGCGGGCTGAAGATCGTGGGCAAGAGGATCGACGAGGTGAAAGTGCGCTTCTTCGGGGCCGGCGCGGCCAGCATCGCCACGGCGCGCATTTTGATCAGCGCGGGCGTAAGACCGGAAAACGTCATCATGGCGGATAGCAGGGACACGCTTCACAAGGGCAGGACGGACCTCCAGGGGCAGTACGACGTGAAGGGACATTTCGCCGAGATCACGAACCCCCAGGGGATCACGGGAGGACCGGAAGTGCTCTTCAGGGACGCGGACGTGGTGTACTGCTACACCAAGCCGGGGCCGGACGTGGTGAAGCCCGAATGGGTCAGCACCATGGCTCATGACGCGATCCTGTTCGCCTGCGCGAACCCCATTCCCGAGATCTGGCCGTGGGAGGCCAAGGAGGCCGGGGCCCGGATCGTGGCCACTGGGCGGTCGGACTTCCCGAACCAGGTCAACAATTCCCTGGGGTTCCCGGGCATCTTCCGGGGAACGCTCGACGTGCAGGCCTCGACGATCACGGACGAGATGTGCATCGAGGCGGCCCGGACCCTTTCGGCCTGCGCGGAGAAGATCGGCCTGAGCGAGGACTACCTGATCCCGACCATGGACCAGGCCTGGGTCTACCCGGAAGTGGCCACCGCCGTCGGCATGAAGGCCATCGAGCAGGGGATCGCCCGGAAGAGCTACACCCGGGAGGAACTCCTCAAGATCGCGACGGAGAAGATCCAGTACGCCCAGCAGATGACGGGGTGCCTCACCGAGAACAAGTTCATCCGGCTGCCCTGAAAACGAACGGGGGCCCGCCCGGGCCCCCGTTTTCTTATCCTGTCCGTCCCCGTCGCGACAGGAAAAACTCCGCCAGGGCCAGGTCCTCGGGGCCGTCGACGTTGACGGAGTCCTCCGGTTCCATGACGTAGGGCACGCAGCCGGGCCCGTAGGCCATCGTTCCGGTAAGCCAGGTTTCCGTCCATGCGGCATAGACGGCCCCGTTGCGGGTATAGGTTGGCGGAAGGTCCTGCCTTCTTGGCGGGACCCTCCCTGTCTCCAGGTAAGGGAACAGGGCGTCGTCCCGGATCGAGAACTGCCAGGCCGGGTGGTGGTGGCCGGGAACCGGCGTCACGCTGACGACGGACCGGGCCCCCGACGAGACCAGCAGGTCCAGGGCCTCGTCGATATGACGGGCCTGCCGTAGAGGCGCCGTCGGCTGGAGGAGGACGAGGATGTCCGGCAGCCGCCCCTCGTTTCTTTGGAGCCACTCGAGAGCATGAACCACCACCGCAAAGCTCGGCGTGTCGTCCTTGGCCAGTTCCTCCGGCCGCAGGAAGGGCACCTCGGCGCCGGCGTTCCGGCCTTCTTCGGCGATGGCTTCCGAGTCGGTCGACAGGAGGACCCGGCTCACCCGGCGGCTTTCGAGCCCGCTTTCCACGGCGCGCCTGACGAGGCTCTTCCCCCCGGCCATCCGGAGATTCTTGCCGGGGATTCCCTTCGAGCCGCCCCGGGCCGGGACGAGCGCCACGATCCGCAGGGGCTGCTCCTTCACGTCCATCTCCGATTCCTCCCTTTTCGAGCCTTCACACCATAAACCGCACGCCAGGTGTTTCCATTTTGCCCCTCGGGGCACCAAAGAACAACCACGTTGACCCTTGCGGGCTACGGCGTTTAACGATAGATTCGAAGCATGACGACGGACCGGGCTCCCGGGAACGCCACTCTCCGCCTTTACTCGGATTCCGACTGGGAATCCGTGCGGTCTTTCATCCTCTCGCGGTGGGGACCGGCTCACCCCATCGCGGACCGGCGCCTTTTCGACTGGCAGTTCAGGGGCTTCGGCCCCGCGCGGACGGAAATAAGGCCGATCCTGCTCTTCCTCGACGGGAGAGTCGCGGGTTTCCGGGGCCTCATCCCGGGCCTTTACCAGGTTCCCTTCCCCGACGGAATGCGCCAGCTGCCCGGGGCAAGCCTGGCCATGTGGATGCTCGCCCCCGAGCTGCGTGGACTGGGGCTGGGGCGGGCCATGCACGCGGAGGCCGAGCGGCTGTGCCCCGTCCTCGCGGGGGCCGGGTCGAACCCCCGGACCTCCGTCCCGATCTACCTGGACAACGGTTTCCAGCTGCTCGAGGCCATGAACCGGTTCACGGCGGCGCTGGACCCGGCATCCTGCCGGAGGCGTTTCGGAGAGGGTGTCACCTTCCTTCCCGCATTGCCGCCGGAAGGAAGGGGCGAACCCCTTTGTCCCTCCTCGGCGGACCCGGCCTTTCTCGCTTCCGCCTGGAAGGGTTCCGCCTACGGGGCGAGGCTCTTCTCCCTGTTCCGCGACGAGGAGTTCTGGCGGTGGAGGATCCTGGAAAGCCCCGGTTTCAGGTACCATGTCTTCGTCGATCCCGACGGTTCGGGGTTCCTGACGGCCCGGACGGAGCGTTTCGTGGACCCCCCGGGAGAGGGAGGCGTCCTGAGGCTGATCGACCTGGTGCCGGCAAGCCCCTTCACCTGGAACGGCGCCGAGGACCCGGCCTTCGGCCGTTTTCTCGGCCGGGCGCTCGCCTGGGCCCGGGAGACGGGCTGCATCGCCGCGGATTACCACTGTTCCGGCGGCATGTTCAGGAACCTGCTGCAAAGCGCGGGTTTCGTCATGGAAGCGCAGGGTCCCGGCTCGGGCGCCCCGCCGCTGCCCAGGGTCTTCAACGGGGGGCGGGGCGATGAAAGGCCCATCAACGCGCTGGCCAGGGCCCCCGTGCCCGTTTCGTTCGAAAGAAGCTGCATGGTCAAGTCCGACAACGACATGGATCGCCCCAGGAGGCTCGATGACAATGGACAGGTCGTTTACTGAAGCCCTTGAAAGCGGCGGCTGCATCCTGGTCGGGGAGGTTGCCATGGCGCACGACGGCAGCCTCGGGCTGGCCCACGCCTTCATCGACGCCATCGCCCGGGCCGGGGCCCGCGCGGTGAAGTTCCAGACCCACCTGGCCGCCTCGGAGGCAACGGCGGCGGAACCGTTCCGGGTGGCCTTCAGCCCACAGGACGCCACAAGGCGGGACTACTGGACCCGTACCGCCTTCACGGAGGAACAGTGGGCGGGCCTGGCCCGCCACGCGGAGGAACAGGGGCTTTTCTTCCTCAGTTCCCCCTTCTCTCCCGAGGCGGTGGACCTGCTGCGGCGAATCGGCGTGGCGGCCTGGAAGGTCCCGTCGGGAGAGACCGGCAACCTGCCCCTGCTGGAACGGATGTTGGAGGACAGCCTGCCGGTCCTCCTCTCCACCGGCATGAGCCCCATGGCCGAGATCGACGCGGCGGCGGCCCGGGTCAAGGAATCCGGGGTCCCCCTCGTCGTCATGCAGTGCACCAGCGCCTACCCCTGTCCCCCGGAAAAGACGGGTTTGAACCTGCTATCGGTCTTCCGGGAGCGGTACGGCTGCCCGGTGGGGCTGTCGGACCACTCGGGCACGATCTACCCGGGCCTGGCTGCCGCGGGCCTCGGCGCCCGGGTGCTGGAGGTCCACGTGACCCTGTCGCGCGAGATGTTCGGGCCCGACGTCAAGGCCTCCGTGACCACCCAGGAACTGGCGGCCCTCGCGGAGGGGATCCGGTGGATCGAACGGATGAAGGCCGCTCCCGTGGACAAGGACCAGGAAGCCGTGGGCATGGAACCGCTGCGGCGGATCTTCACCAAGAGCCTGGTGGCGGCGCGCCCCCTGGCGGCCGGGACGGTCCTGGACCGGTCGCTGCTGGCCCTGAAAAAACCGGGGACCGGCATCCCGGCCTCGGGGATCGGCCGGGTCCTGGGGAAGCGGCTGAAGAAACCCCTCGAACAGGACGACCAGGTCCTGGAGGGGGACCTCGAATGAAACGCCGGATCGCCGTCGTCGTGACGGCCCGGCCCAGCTACGCGCGGATCAAGACGGCCCTGGCGGCCATGGAGGCCCACCCGGGGATCGAACTGTCCCTGGTGGTGGCGGCCTCGGCGCTGCTGGAGCGCTACGGGAACGCCGCCTCGGTGATCGAGAACGACGGCTTCAGGATCGCGTCCCGCGTCTTCATGCTCCTGGAGGGGGAGACCCCCCAGACCTCCGCCGTCACGACGGGGCTCGGCATCGTGGAACTGGCGACGGTGTTCGAAAACCTGAAGCCGGACCTGGTGGTCACCATCGCGGACCGGTTCGAGACCCTGGCGACCGCCACGACGGCGGCCTTCATGAACATCCCGCTGGCCCACGTCCAGGGCGGCGAGGTGACGGGCTCGGTGGACGAGAAGGTCCGCCACGCGGTGACGAAGCTCGCCGACCTTCACCTCGTCGCCACGCAGAGGGCCCGTGAGCGGGTGATCCGGCTGGGGGAAGATCCCGGCAAGGTCTTCGTGACGGGGTGCCCCTCCATCGACCTGGCCGCGGAGGCCGTCCGCGACGGGGAAAACGGGTTCGACCCGTTCGCCTTCGGCGTGGGGCCGACCCTGGACCTCGGGGGCCCATACCTGGTGGTCATGCAGCACCCGGTCACCACGGAGCATGCCGAGGCCCGGGACCAGGCCCTCGAGAGCCTGTACGCCGTACGGGAGCTGGGCCTGCCTGCCCTCTGGTTCTGGCCGAACCCCGACGCCGGGTCCGACGGGACCTCCAAGGCGATCCGCTGGTTCAGGGAGCACGAGGCCCCCTCGAACATCCACTTCTTCCGCAATTTCCCGCCGGAGCCGTTCCTTCGGATCCTCAACCGCTCCGGGTGCATCGTCGGCAACTCCAGCGTCGCGATCCGGGAGTGCGCCTTCATGGGCGTCCCGGCGGTCAACATCGGGACCCGCCAGGAAGGCCGGGAGCGGGGGCGCAACGTCCTGGACGTGCCCCACGACCGGCGGGCGATCCTGGAGGCTGCCGCAAGCCAGGTCGGGCACGGTCGGTACGAGCCCGACCCGATCTACGGCGACGGGAGCGCCGGAGCCAGGATCGCGGACCTGCTGTCCCGCGTGCCGCTTTCCATCGGCAAGAGGCTGCCCTATTGAGCGCGCACCCGCCGGAGATCCTCGCCGTCACCTACCACTACCTCGCGGGAACGGTCTTCCCCGGCCCGGGGGTTCACCCGTTCGGCCCCGAGAGGTTCAGGGCACAGGTGGAACTTTTGGCCCGAAGCTGCCGCTTCCTGGCCCTGGAGGACCTCGAGGCCGAAACCCTGCCCGACCTGGGCGAGGCCTCCCGCTACGCTCTCCTGACCTTCGACGACGGCCTGGCCGAGCAGTTCGAGGAGGCCGTGCCGGTCCTGTCGGCCATGGGTATCCCGGCCGCCTTCTTCCCCTGCACGGCGACGCTGGGAACCGGAAAAATCCTTCATGTCCACCGGATCCATGCCCTCCGGAGCGCCATGCCGGACGCGGAACTGCTGCCCCTTTTCCTGGACCTGGCGGGGCGGTTCCAGTTCGAGGAAAGCGCGGGGGCCATCCTCCGGGGGAGCGGCGCGGCCGCCCCCTACCCGTACGACTCCGCCGAGGCGAGGGCCCTGAAATCCCTGTTCAACTACGACCTGCCCCTGCAGGAACGCGAGACCCTGTCGGAGGCGGCGTTCGAGGAGGTCTTTGGGGCCGAGGCCCCCTGGGCGGAGCGCCTCTACATGGGGCCGGCGGCGTTGCGGAAACTGGCCGAGGCCGGCTTCCTCGGCACCCATACCCACGCCCACCGGCCGCTGAGCCGGCTGGATCCGGGCGGCATCAGGGGCGAGATCGCCGAAAGCCTGGACATTCTCGAAAAAACGACGGGGCGGCGGCCTTCCGCGGTGAGCTATCCCTACGGAAACCCCCTGTCCGTTTCAGGAGAGGTCTTTGGGATCGCCGCGGAATGCGGCCTGAAGACCGGTTTCACGACGGAAAGGGCCATGGGCCGGGCAGATACGCCGCGCAGGGCCTTTCCGCGCTACGACGCGGAGGACCTTCCGCTGGGCCGTCGGCCGATCGTCAATCTTTAGCCCGGCCCGTCCGGGACCCTGGAGGAGTGGAAGATGGTCGAGTTCGTGATCGCGGATCCCCATGCGGCGGTTTTCGAGTCGGGAACCCGGGCCTGGGTGACGGCAGGGTCCGACCCCGCCCTGTTCGAACGGACCGTGAAGCGGGAGACCTCCCGCGGGACGGGAGTCGACGGGATCCTCCGGGCACTGGCGGCCCTCGCGGAAGAAGGGACCTTCGCGGCGGCCGAACGTTCCCCCGGAGGCGGTTCCAGGGTGACCCTCCTCAAGACGCTTTCTTCCACCTTCGACCTCTACTTCAGGCGGGACGGGCTGAAGACCCGCGTCTTCGACCACTTCCGCAACGCCGTCGCGTCGATCCCGGTTGCGGAGCGGGTCCCCGACGAGGCGGCCTTCGCCGACCACCTTCTTTTCGCTTACGACTACCTCCCGGGCCGCCACACCTTCCTCCGGGGCGTGTGCAAGCTGACTCCCGGTACCCGAGTGGAGATCGAGCCGGACGGGAGGGTCCGGTTTTCCCAGGCGGAGCCCCTGCGCCTGCCGGAAGCCGGCAGTTTCCCGCAACCGGCAGAGGCGGCGGACAGGCTGGGAGAGATCCTGCCGGGCCTGGTCTCGGCCTACGGGGCCTCCTTCGGGCCTCCCGCGGTCCTCTTTTCCGGGGGCGTCGACTCGACCCTCGTGATGGCCTGCCTGGAAAAAGGCGCTCCCGCCGTGACGGTGGGGATCGACTCCCCCGAATACGCCTTCGAGATGGACTACGCGCGCCGCGCAGGCGAGCTGCTGGGGGCGGCCCACAGCCTCGAGATCCTCGGGGAGGACCGTTTCGGGGGCGTCGTCCGGGAACTGGTCGAAATCCTGGGCCAGCCGGCCGGAACCCTGTTCTTCCAGCCGATGGCCTTCCACCTCGCCTTCCAGGGGCCTCACACCTTCTTTTTCTCGGGGGAGATGGCCGACTCCCTTTTCGGCTTCAACAAGCTGGCGAAGGTGTTCGACGATGGCGCCCTGTCGGCGGACGAGCGGAAAGCCCTCCAGCGGGAACCCTGGAGCCTGGCCGGGTTCGCCGCCCGTTCCGGGCTCAGCCCGGACATGGAAACAGTCGTCGGGATCCTCGGGAGGGAACGGGTGGAAAGCCGCCTCTCGAACCGCCTCGATTTCGCCCTCGCCCTCTGCCCCGGTCTCGCCGGGCTCGATCCCGCCCGCTGGCGCGAGGGGCACGGGGAACTGCTGGGCCTTTTCACCGGCTTCGGCCATGCCAGGGAGTACGTCGGCCGGACCCGGCAGCAGGCCTTCTGCCGGGGCAAGACGGTCATGGCGCCGTTTGCCGCGAAAAGCGTCCTCGAGTTGGCGCTGTCGATGCCCCTGCCGGGACGCATCGCCAGGGACGGGGTCGTCAAGCACATCCCCAAGGCCCTGCTGGGGGTGCGGCTTCCCGGGTACCCGGTGTACACGCGCAAGGGCGGCAGCGACGTCCCCAGGACGCGCTTCCTGCAGGAAGGGCCCCTGAAGGGCGTCTTCCGGACGGTGAAGCCCCCCCGCTTCTGGCCGCAGGACCGCCTGGAGGTGCTGCTGGAGCCCCGGCGCGAGACCAGCTTCGTCGCCCTGTCGGCCCTTTCCTATTCCCTATGGCAGGACCGGGTGCTGGAAAACCCGAACCTCGAAGCGGTCCCCGGGACCCGCAGGCTCCGGTTCCCGCTCGGAAAAGAGGGGCAGGCATGATCAAAATCGAGCTGGCGATCCCCGGGACCTTCGTCGAGGAAACGCCCCTGGGTACCTGGGCCGTCTCCGCCGCGAACGCCTCGCGGTTGCGGCAGGAACTCTCCAGGCCCTCCTTCCTCGCGCTGGAAGAAGGCCTGCAGGTCGAGCGGCTGGGTGCCCTCTGCGACGACGGCACCCTCCTGTACGTCCCGGCCGGCGGGAAGCGGTTCTGGCTCTACCGGACGATCAACGCCACCCGGGAACTCTACTTCCGCCAGGACGGAAGCGGAAACTGGATCGTGACGGACCACTTCAGGAACATGCTGGCGGGGATCCCCCGGGAAGAAAGAGAACTGGGGGAAAACGCCATGCTGGATCATTTCCTGATCCTGTACCCGCTGGGGGAGTCGACCCTCGAGCGAAACGTTCGGCGCGTGACGCCGGGAGAGATCCGGTTCGTCGACGCCGTTTCCGGGGAAGAGGCATCCAGGCAGGCGGAGAGGCTCGTTCACGAACCCGCCATCCTGGAAGTCGAGAGAGCCCCGGAAGCCCTCGAGGCGGTTCTCCGGACCGCGCTCGCGGAACAGGGACCGGACGATTGCACGATGTTTTCCGGGGGCGTGGATTCCACCCTCGTCCACCTGCTCCGCCCGAAAGGCTCGGCGGCGCTGACGGTGACGGTCGACACCCCGGAGTTCGCCTTCGAGGTGGAATACGCGCGGGAGGCGGCCCGCCTCCTGGGGGCGAAATGGTTCCACGTTCCGTTCCGGGAAGAGGAGTACCTGGAACTTTTCCTGGAGACGATCGAGACGTTGGGCCAACCCGTCCACCCGAGCCTGCAGCCCGTCTTCATGAACAGGGCTTTCAGGGAGCCGTTTGGCGTGTTCTGGATGGGAGACTGTGCAGACACCCTGTTCGGCCACCCGCAGTTGAGAAGGGTCCTCCAGGGGGAGGTCGGCCCCCGTCTCAAAAAACAGCTCGAGGAGCCTTCGGACTCGCTCAGGGGCTACGGCGCCCTTTCGAACACGGGGCCGGATTTCACTGTCGTGAGCGGCCTCTTCGGGGAAGGCCCCGTCATGAAGCGCGTCGAGGCCCGCATGGGCTACGTCCTCGGGCGCAGTGCGGTGCGCCCGGGCAGCCGGCTGGAAGAGCACGCCGAGATGGATTCCATCATTGAAACCTTTTGCAGCACCCTCCCGGCGATCACCTGCAAACGCGAGAACGCGGCCGCCTTCGGGGGCGAGACCCGGGAACCGTTCTTCTCGAGAGCCGCCCTTCGCCTGGCCGGCTCGATCCCCACGGGGCAGCGGTTCTTTCATGGCGGGGAATCCAAACCCGTGCCGAAGGCCCTTCTAAGGAAACTGATGCCCGAGTACCCCTTCTACGGGAAAAAGGGGGGGAGCGACATCCCCCGGACACGGTTCTGCCAGTCGGGCCCTTTCCGGGACTTCTTCCGCGGCTCGGACTTCCCGGACCTCCTGCCGGCCGGGGGGAGGGAGATGCTCATGGACCCGCAATGGGACTGGAGCTACCTTTACCTGAAAGCCGCCGCCTTTTCCACGTGGCAGGACCTTGTGCTCCGGTCGGACGCCCTGCAAAGGGTTCCCGGCACCCGGCTCCTGGGCTTCGGAGAAGAGGGCGTTTTCGAGGAGGACGGCCGGTGAGGGCGGCCCTGGGGTTTTCGCTGGCGGACCCGGGCAGGAGGGTTTTCGAGACCCCCGGGCGGCAGGTCACCCTCCTGGGGACCTGGGAAAAGGACCTGCCGCCGGCGGAACGCTGGATGGCGGGTTCCCTGCGTGAAGCCGCAAGGTCGATTGTCCCCCGCGAGATCGACGGGGCCCTCGTGATCGTCGACAGGGATGCCGGGAGGAACGTCGCGGGACTGGCCGCTTACCGCGGCCCCGCCTCGGGGGTGGAGGTTTTCCTCGCCGAGGGGGAAGACGGCCTGTTCCTGTCGGATTCCTTCCGTGAGGCAGCGGCGTTCCTCCCGCCCGGGGACCGTGCCCCCTCCGGGGAGGCCTTCCTCGATTTCCTGCTCTTCCAGCACACCTTCGGGCCGCAAAGCCCCCTCCGGGGGATCCGCCGCCTGGGGCACGGGGAACTGCTGGAGGCCGACGGCCTCGGGCACGCCTCCGTTTCCCTTCTCTCGCGACTGGAGGTTTCCGAATCCCCGCCCGGTTTCGGGCAGGCCCTCGACGAAATCGAGGAAATCCTTGCCGGTGTCCTCGGGAAGGTTCCCTGCGGCACCGCCAACCTGTTTTCCGGCGGGGTCGACTCGACCCTCCTGCAGGTTCTCGGTGGAAAGGGACACCCTGCGGTGACGGCGGTCCCCGACTGCCCGGAGTTCGCTTTCGAGACGGCCGCCGCCAGGCGTTCGGCTTCCCTCTGCGGGGTTATCCTCGAAGAGGTCCCGGTGGAGGAAAACCGCTACAGGGAGATCCTCAAGGCCGAGACGGCCTCAGGCGGCATCCCTTTGCCCCTCCTGCAGGTCCCGGTCCTCGCGGCCGCCATGGACTTTGCCGCCCCCGGTTTTACGGGTGGCTTCGTGGCGGATTCCCTCTTTTCCCTGCCCAGGGGGAAGCGACAGGCGGTCCGCGGCGGAGAGAACCCCGAGCTTTTCGGGCCCGAAACTTTTTCCGTCTCTTCCGAAAGGGCGCTGCTGGAAGGCCTTTTCGGGAAGGAGGCCGTGGCCGCACGGATCCGGGAACGGGACGAGTACGTCCTCTCCAGGGTCGAGTGCCCGCAGGGCTTGTCCCCGCTGGAGCTCGGATGTCTCGCGAGTTTCTACTGCAGCTCCGCCCCGGTTTACCGCCAGCTGGCCCTGGCGCGGAACAAATCCCTTTACAACGCCTACGCGGCCCGGCCCCTGGTGCAAAGGGCCCTCTCGCTGCCGGTTCCCGGCAGGCTTTTCCGGGACGGGAGCTTCAAGCCCGTGCTAAAGGGGATCCTTTCCCGGCACCTCCCCTCGTATCCCGTCGACGAGGAAAAGGGAGGCACCGGCCTTCCCCGGACCCGCTTCTGCCGGCAGGGCCCCTTGAAAGGCTACTTCAGCGAAAACGCGCTGCCGCGCTTCCCCGACCCTGGACGGGCGGGTCCCATCCTGGACCCGGGCTGGGGTTCCAGCATGACGGCGTTTCGCTGCATCGCCTGGTCCATGTGGGAAAAGACGCTCAAGACCCTTGTCGGGAGGGATGCGCCATGCCGGTAAGGGTCGTCCTGAGTGGCCCGGAGGCCCGGGTGCTGGAGGTCCCCGAGGGAACCTGGCACATCCTGGCCGACCGGCCCGTCACCCCGGGGGAACTGCCCGATCCCCGGGCCGAGGCCGTCGATTGGCCGCGCTTCGGGTCGCGCTTCGAGGAACTGACGGCGGCCTTCGTCCCGCGGGACGGTGCGGGGAACCTCCCCTGCCGGGCCTTTCGGAGCCTCTTCTCGGGTTTCGAGCTTTACCGGGCACAAACCCCGGAAGGGGACCTGCTGCTGACGGACGACCTCAAAACCGCGGGGCGGGCCGGAAGCAAAAGGCCCCTTCCCGTCACCTCGCTGGCGGATTACCTGCTTTTCCAGCACCCCGCGGGAACCGACACGTTCCTTCCCGGGGTGAACCGCCTGGCTCCGGGCGAGGCGCTTTCCGCCCACCCGGCCGAAGCCCTCCGCCTCTTCCTGCACCAGGCCGAGAGGTTGCGCCTGCCGGCCGCGGTATCCCCGGGCGAGGCCCTGGAAAGGTCCAGGGAGGCCTTGGCCGGGGCCGTAGCCAAGGCGGTGGACGGGGTGCCGGACGCGGCCGTGCTGCTCTCGGGCGGGATCGACTCGACCCTCGTGGCGCTTTTCGCGGGCAACCGGGCGGTGAGCCTGCACGCGGAGGTCGACTGCCCCGAGCTGGCCTGCGAGGAGGACTACGCCGAGGCTGCCAGCAAGGAACTGGGGCGTCCGCTGGCCAGGCTGGTTTTCTCCGAAAAGGACTTCCTCGGGGACCTCGAGGACGCCGTCGGCGCGATCGGGCGCCCATTCCCGGTCACGCACTACCAGGTCGTCTTCCACAACCGGCTCTTCCGGCTTCCCTGGGGCCTCTTCCTGAGCGGGGACCTGGCCGACAGGCTCTTCGGGCACCCGCTGGAACCCCAGGGGAACTGGATGGACAGCCCCTTCTCCGGACTGGTCCTCTATTGCCCCCCGCCCCTCCTTTGCGAGATCTTCGGCAGGGATCTCGTGGAAAGCCGGGTGAGGCTTTTCGAACAGGGCCTCGAACGGCTGATGGGCCCCGGCATCGACGATTTGGCCGATTCCCGGAAAATCGACCTGGCGATCTTCTTCGGGCTGAGTTACTGGGTCCACTACTTCCGTCCCCTGGCGGCGGCTTACGGCAAGCGCTTCATCGCGCCTTACGGGAGAAGGGCGGTCTTCGAGGCCGCGTTCTCGTGCCCTGCCCGGCACGGGCTGGGCGCCCCGCACCCGAAACCCCTGTTGCGGGAGATGCTCAGGGACCTCCTGCCCGGTTACCCGGCCGACGGGAAGAAGGGCGGTTCCGGGGTTCCGCGGACGCGCTTCTGCGTGGAAGGGCCGATGGAGGGTTTTTTCCGCCGCCGGGAGCTGCCGTCGAACATGGATTCCCGGTTCCTGGAGGTTTTGCGGCAACCGGCTCGGGAGACCAGCGCGCTCGTCCTGCTGTCCGCCTGCTACAGGCTCTGGGAGGACACCTTATGACGAAGGCTGCCGTGAACGTCTTCGCGCCCCTGTCCACCTACAACATCTTCCTGAGCTTCGCGATCGCCACGAGCGAGACGGCCGGGGAGGACAATGTCCTCGTCCTGTCGGACTACAACGAGGCGAACGAGGCCTGCCTGGCCTACCTGGCCGGGCGCATTCCCGCCTTCTCCAGGGTGGTCCGCCTCGTCAGGGGCAGGACCCGCGAAACCTTCTTCCACCGGCCCTTCAGGAAGATGGAGGTTTTCAGGGGCATCGACGAACTTTTCGGGCGCACCCCGGTGAACCGCTTCTTCTGCTTCAACGACCTCAAGTACCAGACCCAGTACGCCCTGGCCGCCCTGAAAAGGCTCCAGCCCGAAGCCCGGTGCGTCTACGTCGAGGACGGGACGGGCGACTACTGCGAGGTCGTCCTGAAAAAAAAGAGCGGGCTCAGGAAACTCAGGAACAGGTTCCTGTACGGCAGCTGGTGGCGGGAAATCTCAGAGTACGGGACGTATCCCCTCCTTGACGGGCACCGCTTCGTCTTCCCGGGGTTTTCCAAGCTGTCGGCCGCCCTGGGCGGGGGAGAGGTTGGTGGCGTGAGCGCCGAAGGCCTCCCGGGACTTTCATACGGGGAGGACGCGAGGCGCCTTTTCGGCCCCGTCGACGAGGAGGCCGTGACCGGCAGGGAATCCGTCGTCCTCTTCGTCGACCCGGCCACTTACGCAGGCAGGAACCCGGGCTACTTCGAAAAGGTCTCCCTGGTCTGCCGCAAGGCGCTCGAAGAGGGAAAGAACGTCCTGTTCAAGGGGAAGGACCGGAACGAGTACCCGCGGATCGGCTTCGAGGGACACGACCGGTTCTTCGTCCTGCCCCCCGGGATTCCCTCGGAGCTGGTGCTTCTCTGGTTCAGGAAGGGCATCCGCAGGATCGCCGGGGGCAAATCCTCCGCCCTCATGACCTCCCGGTGGCTGGCCCCGGAGATCCCCTGCTGCTGCCTGTCGCCCTTCATCCGGGAGGAAGGTTCCCGGCTGGGGGAGCTTTTCCGCGCCATCGGCATCACCCCCTGCGAAAGCGAGGAGATCCCGTGAAAAACGAGCATCCGGTCGAGATCCGCCTGTCAAACCCGGAGGTCGTGTCCGTCGAAACGCCGGCAGGCTCCTGGTTCCTATCGGCCACGGGAGCCGGGTCCCTGGCGAAGCGAGTCCGGGACCGAAGCCTCTGGGGGCTTTCGCCCGTGGAAGTGGTGGAGCGCCTGGCGCCGGAAATGGAGGAAGGCACGGTCCTGTTCGTGCCGGGTGAGGGTTTTTCCGACCCCCGGGTGCTGGCCTTCAAGTCCGTCATCTGCTCGAGGGACCTCTACTGGGCCCGTACCGGCACGGGGCGCTTCGTCGTGGGAGACCGCTTTGCCGACCTTCTACCCCTCCTTTCCGGGGAGGCGCGCGTGCTGTCCGACAGGCGGGCGGCACATTACCTCATGGGGTGCAACATCCGTGGCGACTGGACCCTGCTGGAGGCCGTCAACCGGGTGGGACACGGGGAACTGCTGCTCTTTTCCCCGAACCGGGAAGAACCCGAGAAGAAGCGGGTCCAGCGGTTTTCCTGGAATTCCGTGATCGAGGACGAAGAGGCGGCCGCCGAGACCCTCGAAGGCGCCCTCGAGAAAACCTGCGGGCACCTCCGGCAGCTTGAGAGCAGGGCCCTGATGTTCTCGGGCGGCACGGATTCGACGCTCCTCTGGTCGTTTTTGGGGCCGCAAACCACCGCGCTGGCGGGCTTTGTCGACGCCGAGCCCGCCGAAAGGGACATCGCGCAGACGACCGCTTCCCGGCACGGCATCCCCCTGAGGCTGATGGAACTCAGGGAAGGGGATTTCCTCGAGGAGTTCCGCGGGGCCCTGAGGGACGCGGGGATGCCCTTCATCATCTCGAACTTCCAGATGCTCTACTACCGCATGGGTTTCAGGCAGGGATTCTCCCACCTGGTATCAGGGGAGCTGGCGGACACCCTGTGGGGGATCGCCCACACCGCCCGGATCTTCCGGGAGCCCGAAAAGGGGCCCTACGCCAGGGCGATCGCAACCTCGCCCCTTCTGCCGGGGGGTTACGGGATCCGGATTCACCTGCTCCTGCCGGACGACATGGGCGTGCTCTCCCACGTCTTCGGCTGGGGGACCCTGCTGGGCTTCCTGCAGGACAACCTCTCCTACGCAAGAGCCTGCCTCGACCCGGCCGTCCCCCTGGACAGGGACTTCCGCAAGGGGCACGCGGACCTGGGGACGCTCGCCTTCATCCTGAACGGCATGTGGCGGGCCAATTACCGGCAGGCGGGATACGTCCACGGGGTGGGGATGTCCTTCCCCTTCGAGTCCCTGTCCGTAGCCAGGGCGGCCCTTTCGGTCGCCCTCCCCGGGCGGATCCTGTCGAAGGAGGGGGTGCTGAAGCCCGCCGTCCACGGGCTGCTGGCGCAAAGGCTCCCGGGGGCGGTCCCGCCCGGCAAGTCGGGCTCGGGGGTCCCCCGCACGCGCTATTGCCAGGAAGGCCCTCTCAAGGGGTTTTTCAGGGAAAGGCCGGTTCCTTCCTTCTGGCCCGCCGAATGGGCCGGGGCTCTTGAAAACCCCTCCTGGGAGACGAGCTCCGTGGTGCTGAAATGCGCGTCCCTGGCTCTCTGGGAGGAAGAGGTGCTGCGCAAGGCAGGCAGCCCGGAAAATTCCGCCGCCGGAGCGGCCCGGCCGTCATGACGAGCGCAGAAAACCGGACGATCCTCAGGCTTTCCCTCGCCACCTTCGCCATCATGAGCTTCGCCGGCATCTTCTTCCTGCTGCCCGGCTGGCTGGCGAGGCAGGGGCACATGGACCTCCGGCAGATCGGGTGGATCATGGGCATCTTCTACGTGTCCACCTTCCTTCGCCCTTTCGTCGGCTGGCTGGTGGATCTCGTGGGTTTCAGGACCCTTTTCCGGGCCTCGGCGGGGCTTTGCGCAGCGGGGGTCCTGGGTTTCGGGCTTTTCCAGGGATCCTACGGGGCGCTCCTGGTTTCCCGGGTGGCCATGGGGACGGGCTTCAGCCTTTTCGCCGTCGGCCTGACGGCCTACCAGAGCCTGGCCTTCCCGCAGAAGGGGAGCGGCGCGGCCTTCGCTCTGAGTTCCGCGGCGGGCATCCTGCCGCTCCTCGTGGTGACCCCGCTCGCCGAGTGGCTGGTCCAGCGGGGCTCGGGCTTCCTTTACCTCTTCCCGCTTCCCCTGGCGGCGCTTTTGGTGGCGTTCCTGTCGGCGGAATTCCTGCCCGACCTCCCCTGGGGATCGCACCTCGACCGCGGTCCCGCTCCCGGGCTTGTCGAGTCCACCGTCCGCCTCATGAAAAAACGGGGCAGCAGGGCCGTGGTCGTCTCGATCACGCTCTTCTGCATGGCCGACGCGCTGTTGCTGAACCTGGCCAGCCTGGCCGCCGAGAAGAAGGTCGTCGTTTCGGGCTTTTTCATGGCCCTGGCGGTGACCAGCTTCACGACGCGCGTGCTGGGGCGGTCCGCCCTGGACCGCATCCCCGGGGCTCTCTGGGTGTCTTCCTCCAACGGCATCGTCGCCCTCGTCCTCATGCTCGTCGCGACGCCGCTGATCGACTCCTCCGCACGCCTGGCGGCCTGCGGGGTCGTGTACGGTTTCGCCTCGGGATACGGGTACCCCCTGCACCTGTCCCTCATCGGCGAAACGGCCCCGCCCGAGCTGCGGGGCCACCTTTCGTCGCTTTTCTGGTTCTTCATGGGGCTCTGCTACTTCGTCATGCCCCCCCTGGTGGGAAGGCTGGCGTCCCTCGCGGGCCTCCCCTTCGCCTTCCAGGCTGTCGCCTTCATGGTTTTCGTCTCCGCCTTCTTCATGCACTACCGCGTCTGGAGGCCGATGGCGGAATAACGGGAGTAAATTCTACCCAGAGTGAAATAATTTTCGGCCGGCCTTCCCGGGCTCCGCTCCCTCTTCCTCTCCCTAATCCCATTTATATATCAGATATATTCCAGGATACCCTATAAAAATAGGGTTAAAAACCTCAGTTTTCCTTCATGTGAAATATCACGTCATGCTCCGTGTCCCGTTTGTTCTCTTGACATGAAAGTTGAGCGAGAATAAACTTTATGGTATTTCGTGAAACAAATTCCTGTGAACCCCTGTACTGGTAAATCGACAGCAGCACGGCAACCGGAGCGAGGGAGGAGGGAAACAAATGGATGAGGCCAACTCGGGTATTTTGAAGTTCGCGACAAGAGTGACGGAGTCCGCGCTTTACGTCCTCATGCTGGGTATCACGGTGCTCGTTTTCGTGCAGGTCATCCTCCGGTACGTCCTCAGGGCCCCCCTGATGGGCATCGAGGAACTCCTGCTCTTCCCGACCGTCTGGCTCTACATGCTGGGAGGGGTGAACGCCTCCTCGCAGAGGACCCAGATCGTCTGCCGCGTCCTGGAGATCTTCTTCAAGACCCGAAGGCCGGTGGCCGTCATCCGGATGGCCGGGTCGGTCATCTCGGTCATCGTGGCGGCCTGGCTCACCTACTGGGCCTACGACTACCTCCTCTACGCCCTGCGGGTCCCCAGGGTCAGCGCGACCCTCTACATCCCGCTGATCTACGCGGAAAGCGCCGTCTTCATCTGCATGGTTCTCATGACGTTCTACACGGGGCTGGAGGCGAAATACTACGGGGCTCTCATGGGCAAGCCCGAGGCCGAGCTTAAAAAGGTCATCCAGACCGAGAGAGACTAGGGGGGATCTTCATGGAGATCATGACGCTCGTTGCCATCACTCTGGTTCTCCTGGTCTTCCTCCTGACGATGGGGGTACCCCTTCCGTTCTGCTTCGGCGGGGCCCTCATGTTCATGAACCTCGTCGGCGGGGAGTCGATGAAGGGGCTGACCTACTGGGGGCTTAACCAGATCACGAACCCCGTCATCCTCTGCGTGCCGCTGTTCATCTTCGCGGGCTCGCTCATGAGCGCCAGCGGCATCGCGAAGTCCCTGCTCGATTTCGTCAACGTGTTCGTCGGGCGCGTCAAGGGCGGCCTGGGCGTCGTGGCGGCAGTCAGCTGCGCGATCATCGGGGCCATCTCCGGCAGCGGCTTCACCGGGGTGGCCGCCACCGGCCCGATTTTGATCCCGCGCATGGAGCAGGAGGGCTATCCCCGGGGCTACGCCACGGCCCTCGTGACCGATTCCTCGATCCTGGGCCTCCTGATTCCGCCCAGCGTGACGATGATCATCTACGGCTGGGTGACGGAGACCTCCATCCTGGCCTGCTTCCTCTCCACCGTCGGACCGGGGATCCTGGTTACCATCCTGTTCTCGGTCATCAACCTCGTCTGGGCCCGGAAATTCCCGCTGATCCTCGAGCCGGAAGTCCACGGCAAGGAAAGGTTCAAGCTGATGATCGACCGCGGCGGCAAGGCCCTGCCGGCGCTCGCCATGCCCTTCATCATCCTGGGCGGCATCTACGGCGGGATCTGCACCCCCACCGAAGCCGCAGCCGTGGCAGCCGTCTACGCGATCCCGGTCGGTTTCTGGGTCTACAAGGGGCTGGACCGGAAGAACTTCTTCCACATCACGAAGGAGGCCGGCACGGCCGTCGGCTCCATCATGGTCATGATCCTCTTCTGCCTCATGCTGAGCCAGGTCCTGGTGCTGGAGCAGGTGCCCCAGGCCATCGTGAAGACCATGTTCGGCGTGACGCAGAACAAGACGCTTCTCCTGATCCTGATCAACCTGCTGCTCTTCGTGGTGGGCATGATCGTCAACGACCTGACCGGGATCATCCTCACGGCCCCCCTCCTCCTGCCCCTCGTCGTCGCCCTGGGGGTCCACCCGATCCATTTCGGCGCCATCATCGGCGTCAACCTGGCCATGGGCGGCGTGACGCCCCCGTACGCCAGCATCCTGTACCTGGGGATGCGCGTCGGGAAGGTCGAGTTCATGGACATCCTGAGGCCGGCCATGACGTTCATCATCCTGGGCTACGTCCCGGTCGTCTTCCTGACGACCTTCTGGCCCGACCTCTCCATGTGGCTGCCGCGGATCATGGGGTTCGTCCGCTGACCGCGGGGGCAAGGAGCCGGGCGTGAAGACGCGGGTCGCGGTCATAGGCGCAGGCAACGGGGGCCAGGCGATGGCCGGCCACCTCGGAATGAGGGGATATGACGTCTCGCTGCTCGAGGACCCCCGGTTCGAGGCCGGGATTGCCGAGGTCCGTTCCAGGAAGGCCATCGAGCTGAAGGGCGCGCTCTCCGGCCTGGGGGCCGTCTCTGCGACGACGGACCCGGGAGAGGCCCTGGAAGGGGCGCGGATCGCCTATTTCGTCGTCCCCTCTTTCGGCCAGATGCCCCTTTTCAGGGCCGCCCTGCCGTTCATGGAAAAAGGGGCCGTGGCGGTTTTCATCCCGGGGAACTTCGGTTCGCTCGAAGCCGCCCGGGTCCTCGGGAATGCGGGGAGAAGCGGCGAGCTCGGCCTGGCCGAAACGGACACGATGCCCTACGCCTGCAGGCTCGAGAGTCCGGGCTGCGTCCACGTCTGGGGGATCAAGAAAGAGATGTCGGTGGCGGCCCTCCCCGGTGTTCTTTCGGGCTCCACGGCGGCCCTGCTGGCGGAAACTTTCCCGGTTCCTCTGGCACCGACCGGGGACATCCTCTCGGTGGGCCTGTCCAACCTGAACATGATCGTGCACTGCGCCTCCATCCTTCTCAACGCGGGGCGCATCGAGGCGACCGGCGGGAATTTCCGCTTCTACACGGACGGGGCGACCCCCTCGATCGGGAAGCTCATGGAAGGCATCGACCGGGAGCGCCTCGCGGTGGGGAAGGCCCTGGGCATCGACCTGGCCCCCGCTTCGGAGTGGTTCCGCCGGGCCTACCCGGTGGAGGGCGAAAGGCTCCACGAACTCCTGTCGAAAAACCCCGTCTACGCGAGCCACGGCGCCGACGCTCCGAAAACCATGCGCCACCGTTACGTCACGGAGGACGTTCCGAACCTGCTCGTCCCCCTGGTCGAACTGGGGCGGCTGGCCGGCGTGCCCACGCCGCTTGCGGGGGCGGTCGTGACGCTTCTCTCGGAGATCGCCGGGGAGGATTTTGCGAAAGCCGGCCGCAACCTCGAGAAACTGGGCCTGGCCGGGATGACGCCCGCCCAGGTCCTGGAGCTGGTCCGTAAAGGCAATCCGCAAGGCGGGGGTGTGAACCTTGGGTAGGGAAAGCGCCATGCCGAGCCTTTTCGACATCGTGGGGCCGATCATGACGGGGCCGTCGAGTTCCCACACCGCCGGAGCCGTCCGCATCGGCCTGGTGGGCCGGGCCGTCCTGGGGGAAGAACCCCGCGGGGTGACGATCGGGTTCCACGGGGCTTTGTCGGAGACCTACAAGGGACATTTCACGGACTCGGGCGTCGTGGCGGGGGTCCTCGGGATGGACGTGGACGACCCCCGGATCCCCGGGGCCCTGGACCTCGCCCGGCAGAAAGGGCTCGAGGTGCGGGTGAGGCCGGACCCGGAGAGTCCTGCCAACCCGAACACCATCGACATGGAACTCCATGGCCCGGCGGGATCCGTGAGGGTTTCGGCGATCACGGTGGGGGGCGGGGAAATCCTCGTGACCCGCATCGGGGATTTCCCGGTGAGCCTGCGGGGCAAGGTCCCCGCGGTGATCCTGGAGGGACATGACCTTTCGGCCGCGGCGGAGGCGGCTTCACGGACCACGGGCGAGAGTCCCCTCCGCCTCTGCGCGGAAGGCGGGGCCGCCCAGGCCCTGGTCCTCGAGGGGGCCGGCGTGGGATTCGAGCGGGATAGGCTGGCGAAACTGGATGGGGTGGAGCGATCCCGCTTCATTCCCTCCCTTTACGATTACGCCCTCATCGATCCCGAGCCGCTGTTCGATTCTTTCAAGGGCTTCGAGGCGACTGCCGCGGAAAACGGGTTGACCGCCTCCGGCGCGGCCGTAGCCTGGGAATCGAAGAGGAGCGGCCTGGGGGAGGAACAGGTGAAAAACCGCTTCCTCCGCATCTGGCAGGCCATGGCCCGTTCCGTCGAGACGGGACTCGCCTCGAGGAACCGTCTCGTGGCGGGCTTTATGCCGGGCGACGACGGGATCAAGGTCTGGAAGGCGATCCAGGAAGGACGGACGCTTTCGGGTGACGTCGTGGCGAAGGCTGTGGCGAGGAGCCTGGCGGCGATGGAAGTCAACGGGTCCCTGGGCTGCGTCGTGGCCGCCCCCACGGCGGGCTCCTGCGGCGTCATGCCCGGGGCCTTCATGTCCGTGGCCGAATCCCGGGGCCTGTCCGAAACCCAGGTTGCCGACGGCGTCCTGGCGGGAGCGATGGTGGGCGTCCTTATCGCGTCGAGGGCCCCGGTTTCGGGGGCGCTCGGGGGCTGCCAGTCGGAAATCGGCGTCGCCTCGGCGATGGCCGCTGCCGGGCTGGCCGCGCTGGGCGGCGGATCTACCGGGGCGGTCTGCCATGCCGCGGCGCTGGCCCTGAAAAACCTCCTGGGCCTGATCTGCGACCCCGTGGGGGGGCCCGTGGAGATCCCCTGCATCAAGCGCAACGCGGTGGGAGTGGCGAACGCCTTCGCGACGGCCGACCTGGCGCTGGCGGGGGTCAGGAGCGTCATCCCTCCCGACGAGGTGGTGACAGCCCTCATCAACGTGCAGACCCTCCTGCCCACGGAGTTGCGGGGAACGATGAAGGGCGGGCTCGGCTGCACGAGGACCGCGGCCCGGCTCAAGGAAGAATGGCTGGAGCACATCCGCAGCCTGAAGGCGTGACGAAGGAACCGGATTGACCGAAGAGGAGAAGGGGGACTGGAACGTGTCGACGGTACTGCTGAGCCAGGAAGACATCAGGAAG
>CAYRNZ010000029.1:0-22073 GCA_964425765.1 uncultured Synergistaceae bacterium | reverse complement strand
CCAAAAAAAGGGCGCCCGTGAGGAGCGGGCGCCCGGTCATTCCGGATCGTGCCGGGTCCCTAGCCCCGCCGGCGCAGCAGGAACAGGGGAGCCAGAAGGAGCAGCCCGGCCGGCGCGAACGTCCCGGCGCTGCACCCGCCGCCGCCACCGCCTCCGCTGCCGCCCTCCTCGTCGTCATAGGGCTTGACGGCGATGAAGTAGGCCGCGACCTGCCCCGCGTCGGAATCGGCGTCGTAGGGCCCGTCGTCATCGATGGCGAAGGCAAACGCCCCGTCGGTGTAGCCGCCGTCGGGCGCCTCGTCCCAGGCCTCCGAGTCGAAATTGTAGACCAGCAGTTTCGTGGCTCCGCGGTCTTCCTCCATGTACCCCCAGGAGGGGTCATCCGTGCCGCCGGAGGCGAAGAAGCCACCGAGGATCCTCCACGTTCCCTCCAGGGAGATTCCCTTGCCCAGGTAGTCGTGGCCCGAGGAAAGGGAAGAGGGGCTTCCTCCGGACTGGAGAGAAACGTAGTTGCCCAGGTTCGGGTCGTAGTCGTCGCCCACGTGGCCGACCTCGTGGCCGGCACCTAAAGCCGCCCCCGCAGCCAGCACCAGGGCAACCAAAACCGCCATCAAGCCGAGACGCTTCAAGGAAATCCCCTCCACTGAAATATTAAATTTTGCGTACCGTAAAATCCGCGGCTCTCATTCTATCCCAAATCCTTCCCGAGGGATATCAGGGATTCCCTGATTTTTCACGGCGGTACCCTGGGCATAGAATAGGGGAAAGCCCTAAGGTGCGGCCCGGGTCGCCACGAGGTCAGGGGGGTCAGGCATGACGGTAGCGCTGGTCGAGTACCGGAAAGTTTCGGAAGGACTGGGCAAGGCGGTCGCCGCGGCCGGGCCGGGCACCGTTTTCGTGGTGCCGGCGCGCGAGGACGGCCGGATCCTGCGGGAGGCCCTCTCGCGGGGCGACCCGAAGGCCCCGGCGGCTAGCCCCTGGACGATCTCCGAATTTTACCGGAAAACGCTGGCGGGCCTCGAGGAGGCGGGTGCCTCGCCGAAGTGGCGCCGCCAGGTGGACCCGCCGGACCACTGGGCCATTTTGTCGTTTTTGCTGGACGGGGTCTTCTCGGAGGCGGGAACGGCCGACCCTCCCCCGCCCGGGGCCCGCATGCCGGGCTTCGTCCCCCTCCTGGGGGCCCAGCTCCGGGAACTGCTGCGGGAAGAGACGAGCCCGGAAGCCCTGGGCCTGTCCCAGGGATGCGCCGGATGCCCGGAGGGCTCGCCCTGCCCGAAGCTTTCGACCCCTGAAGGACTCCTGTGCCGTCTTTTCCACGCCTACGACCGCTACCTTTCCGAAAACGGCCTGGCCGACAGCGCGGCCCTGCCGACGCTCACGAGGGAGGCCCTCCAGGAGCACCCCGCCGCCGCCTCGGCCTTCCTTGCCGGGAGGCGTTTCGTCTTCGCCGGTTTCCTGAGCTTCACCCACGGGCAGGCGGCCCTGGTCCGCGAACTGGAACGGAGTGGCGCCCCCGTGACGGTCCTGAAGCCCGCCACGGGGCTGGAAGGTTTTGCCGACGCCATCGACCAGCTCGTGCTTTTGGCGGACCGCACCGGCCCCGCCCTGGAGCTGGCCCCGGCGGGGGGCGAGCCGTTTTCGGCCTTAGAGCTGGTCTCGGGGAGCGCCCAGCTGGAACCCGACACCGTGGCCCGCGCCCTGGCCCTGTGGAGCGCCGGGGAAGGCCCCCTGGCGATTTCCCCCTTTCCCGGCTGGGACGGGATCGCCGTGCAGGTTTCCCCCGCCGAGGCCGGGCGTTTCGAATCGGCTTTTTCCCGGTACCGGGTGCCCTTCTCGAGTGCGGACGGCCTCCCGGTGGCGGCGACCTCACCGTGGTCCAGCGCCAGGGCGGTGCTGGAGGCCGCGGGGGCCGGGTGGCCCCCGCTGGAGACGGCCGCCCTGCTGTCCGACCCGCTCTTCGCGGGAAGCTGTTTCCCCCTGCGTGAAGCCCTGGGGGAGTCCCCCCAGGGCGAAACCTCCTGGACGGCCTTCCTGAAGCGCCTCCCCACCCCCTCCCCGGCTTTGGCGTTCAGGCGGATGGTTTCCTTCGCCCGGGTCGTGGGGAAGGGAGCGGCACCGGCCGGCCTGCTGGGAGCCCTCAGGGCACTCTGGAAAACCCCCGGCCCCGCCGGTGGGGAACGGTCCGCCCTCGCCGAGGGCAGCCCCGCCCTGGACCCCTTCGTCCGCCAGGCCTCGGAAGCCTTCCGGGAACTCGAGAGGAAGATCCTTTTGGAGGAAGAACGGCATCCCTCCATCGGGCCGGCGGCCGACCGGCTCCTCAGGGGAACGGAGGCCAGGGCCTACCTCTCGGAATGGGCAAGCGAGACGACCGTCCGGCCTCCCGCCTTCCTTGCCGGGGCCGTGTCGCTTTTCACGGCCCCCCCGCCGGTCTGGGCCGGCCGATCCTGCTTCATCCTTTCCGGCGCCACGGCCAAGTCCTGGCCCGGTTCCCTGAAGGAAGCCCCCCTGCTGGGGGACGCGACCCGCCGCACCCTGAACGAATCCGGCCCCGGGGGCCTGAAAACCCACCTCCCGCTGACCTTCGACCGGCGCCTGCAGCAGGAGGCCCTTTTCAGGCGGCTCGTCGCGTCGGGCGAATCGGTGACCGTCCTGAGCCGGCCGGCGACCGACGAGCAGGGACGCCCCCTGGACGGGACGCCCTTCCTGGAAGCGGCCGAAGCCGCAGGCTGGACACGCTCCGCGGGTAGTTTCACCCGGCCCTTGAGCGCGTTCCTTCCCCGGCCCGGCGACGCCTTCTTCCCGCAGGTCGAACCCCGGCCCGGGGAGGCCCGGACGATCCGCCGTCCCCTCCCGCCGGCGGCTTCATGGGACCCGGGACCGGCGCCGAAGGCGAGTCTCGGTGACCTGGAAACCTGGATGGACTGCCCCTTCAGCTACTGGGCCCTCAAGCTCGCCCGACTGGAGGAACCGGTCCGGGGGCTTTTCGACCCGGCCCGGGCGGGGATCTTCCTCCATACCCTCTGGGAAAGGACCTGGGCAGCCCGCCTCGGGGGCACCCGCGAACCGTTGGCTGCCCTAGTGGAGCAATCCTGGGAAAAGGCGATGGCCGACCCGCGCGGCGGTTATCCCCGCCTGGCCACCGATTCCCGGCTGGCCCGCCGCGCCCGCCGCCTGAAGGAAGTGGCCCTGCGGCTGGCCGCCCTGCAGGAGGAAGCCGACCGGGTGATGGCCCCCGGCCGGGTGGACCAGCTCCGGGAATTTTCCATGGCCATGGAGGTCGGGGGCGTGAATTTCAGGGGACGGGCCGACCGGGTGGAGGTCTACGCGGACGGGTTCGTCGTGCTGGACTACAAGTCCGGAAAAGTCGACTTTTACAAGAGGTCCCTCCAACTTGCGGCCTACTCTGCCACACTGGAGGAGGTTTTGGGACTGCCCCCGCTGGGGACGGGGTTTTTCGGCCACGCCGACGGGCGGCTTTACCTGGCCCTGGCCAGGGACTGCCGCCTGCCCTTCACGAGGGGAAACGGCATCACCATCGCCAAGGGGGAGACCCTGGAAGGCTCTATCGAGAGGGCCCGGGCGGGAATGGCCGACATGGCCGCGGGGATCCTGTCCGGGTCCTTCGAGGCTGCCCACGGGCGCGCCGAAGCCTGCCCGCGCTGCCCCGCGAGGGGATTGTGCCGACTGGGCGAGGCCCGCGGCGAGAGCCTTTTGGAAGAAAAGGAAACGGAGGAGACCCCCGTTGAATGACAATCCTGGATCCGCAGTCCTGGACAAGCTCCTGGCGGAGGCGCGGCCCGAGCAGAAAGCGGCCGTGACGGCCGGCGAGCCGATCGTGGTGGTGGGGGCGGGAGCCGGGACGGGGAAGACGAAGACCCTGGCCTGGCGCTTCCTCTGGGCCCTCCTGGCGTTTCCGGAAACGCGGGTGGAGAACATCCTGACTTTGACCTTCACGGAAAAGGCGGCCCGGGAGATGCGGGAACGCATCGCCGGGATGCTCGATTCCGCCCGCAAGGACGCGGAGACCCTGGGGCTCGGGGACGCGGCTTCCCGCCTGTCCGACGCCCGCAGCCGCCTGGACGAGGCCTACGTCTCCACGATCCACGCCTTCGCCCTGAGGGTGATCCGCGAGAGCGGGCTGGCCCTGCCTTTGGATCCCGGGGCAGGGCTCGTGTCCCCTCCCCAGGAGGAAGCCTTCTGGGAGGCGTTCCGCTCCATCCTGGACAGCCTCGACCCGCACGAGGCCGCACGCGGCCTCCAGGAGCCGTGGCGCACCCGTGCCGGGGACCTTGCCGCCTCCCCGGGACTGGCGGGGGCAGTGAACGGCTGGGGCCCCGATGCCCTGGCCTCGTTCGCCCGGGAGGCGGTGGCGCTCCACGGCAGCCGCGGCCTGGCCCCCGAGGCTCTCTGGGAATGGGATCCCGGCCGGGACGAGGCCGTCCGGTCCCACCTGCTCGCGGAGAACGCCCCCCTGTGGGAGGGCCGACTCTCGCTCTTCCGGGGGACGGTTTTTCCCGGGCTGGGGGACCTGTCACGGGACAAGACCCAGCTCGGGAAAAGGCTCGACGATTTTCGCAGGCGCTGGGGAAACGGCCTGGCGGGGGGAGAAACGCCCGAGAGGCTGCTGGAGTTCCTGGAGGATCTCGACTCGACCCTGAAGGGGGCGAGCGGAAAGTTGAAGGACGCCCTGGCCGGGCTCATGGAAGGACCTCCGACGGCCGTCCGCAAGGCCCTGGAGAAGGAACTCCCCCTGGCCCGGTCTTTGGTTCGGGGGCTTTCCGACGAAGAGAAGGCCGCGAGAAAGACGGCCGCCCGGGCCGCGGCCGTCGCCTGGGCCCGCTGGGAGCAAGCCAAGGCGGACCTCGGCGCCCTGACGTTCGACGACCTGATCCGCTACGCCGCGGAGGCCGTTTCGGCGAACCCGTCCTACGGGACCCGCTTCCGCCACATCCTGGTGGACGAGGTCCAGGACACGGACCCCCTGCAGGACGCCCTCATCGAGGCCCTCCGGGAATCCGGGCAGGGCCGGCTGTTCATGGTGGGTGACCTGAAGCAGTCCATCTACCGGTTCCGCCATGCCGAGCCGTCGCTTTTCGCCGGGCACATCCGCAGGGCGGCGGCCGGCGACGGGGGACGGTACGTCCTCCTGGACAAAAGCTACCGGATGCGGCAGGAACTGGTCCGGTTCGTGAACGGCTGCTTCGGCCCCCTGTGGTCGGACGGGCTGGGGCGCGGGCTCGGGGTGAACTACGAAGCCCTCGCGGGACCTTCCGACGCGTCCTGGTGGGAGAAGCGCAACGCCCTGGAAACACCGGCGGTTTCCCTCCTGCTCGAGACCCACCGGGAGGACCCCGAATCGGAGGAGAGAGAGAAGAAAGCCGCCGTGCGCAGCCGCCTGGCCGGGCGCCTGGCGGCGCAGCTGGCCTCCCTTCGCGGCAGGGCCGCCTGGGACAAGAACACCTCCAGGCCGCGCCCGCTAGGGTGGCGCGACATGGCGGTCCTCGTGCCGGGGCGCACGCACTACCCCTCCCTGCAGGAGGCCTTCGAGGCCGCCGGCATCCCCGCCGTCTTCCAGAAAAGCCAGGGGTTCTTTTCCCGCGGAGAGGTCTTCGACCTCGTCTGCCTGCTCCGAGCCCTGGCCGAACCGGACGACAGGCTGGCTCTCGGGGGGTGGCTGGTTTCCCCCTTCTCCGGCCTCCCCAAGGAGGAAGCCCTGCGCCTGGCCGGCCTTCCGGAAAAGGGAAACCCGCCGCTTTGCGAGCGCCTGGCGCGCGAGTTCCCGCTCATCGCGGAACGCTTCGGCAAGCTGCGTGCCGGGGCCCTCCTGGCGGGGCCCGCCGCCGTGCTCGAGGGCCTGCTGGAAGAGCCTGCGGCGCTCAAGACGGCCCCGCCCCCGGACCGGCCGCGGATGGCGGCCAACCTGGCCCGGGCCGCGGCCCTGGCGCGGGAGTTTTCCGCCGCCAGGGGCCCGAGCCTAGCGGCGTGTGCCGCCTCCCTGGCAGGCGCCCTGCGGGAGGCCCTCCCGGCGGAGGAGCCCGACTTCATGGCCGAGGACGAGGACGTCGTCCGGGTCATGACGGTCCACGCCGCCAAGGGACTCGAATTCCCGGTCGTGGCCGTGATGGGCCTCGACGACGCGGGGCGGGGGAACGGGAAGGGAGGACCCCTGATCTCCTCCGTCCCCCTCGTGGGCGTGGCAACCTCCCTTCCCGGGGACGAAGCCGGGGAGGCCGAGGCCGTGCTCTGGCACCGGGCCCTGGAAAAGGACGCCCTGGAGGAGGAGTCGGAGCGCCTGTTCTACGTCGCCGCGACCCGGGCGCAGGACGTCCTCGTCCTCTGCGGCATCTGCCCCCTGGAGAAGGAGACGGGGGAGGCGAAGCCCAAAGAGGGCAGCTGGCTCTCGATGCTGGCCGGTTCCCACCCCGGCCTCGTCGATGGGGCCCTTCGCCAGGCTGAAGCGGAGGAAACGGCGGAATCCGGGACCGTCCCGCGGGCCCCCGGCATCGCGCCGCCCCCGGGGCCGGAACTCGAGCTGCCGTCGGGGACCCCGACCCTGGCTTCCGTTTCGGCCACGGGGTACGCGCTTTACGAACACTGCCGGCGGGCCTGGAGGCTCCAGGAGCGGCAGGGCCTCGAGCTGGCCTGGGAGAAACCCCCTTCGGGGGAACCGGGCGGTCCCGACCTCGGGAGCCTCGCCCACCGGGTTTTGGCCGGGTGGGAATTTTCGCCCGCCAGCCTCGACTTCCTCCTGCCGGAGGAACTGGAAGGCCCCACCGACCGGGCCCTTCTCCGCCTGCCCCCGGAGCTGCGCGCCCCGGCCCGCCGCGACGACAGCAGGAAAGCCCTCAGGGAAATGCTGCAGGGTTTCCTAGAATCCGCCGAGGGGCAAAGGCTCGCCTCCGCCCATGGCAGGGGGATCCTCCGCCGGGAATGGCCCTTCCGGCTGCCGCTGGAAAACGGGCCGGCCCTCGCCGGGGTGCTGGACGCGCTCTGGGAGGAAAACGGAACCGTCCACATCCGCGACTACAAGCTGGGCGAGGGCTCCCCTTTCATGGAAAGGCTGGGAACCGAACAGCTTTTCTTCTACGGCGCGGCCGCGGCGCGGCTGTTTCCCGGGAAACGGCTCGACCTCGCGCTCCTGTTCCTCCGGACGGGACGGGCGCTGCCTGTCGCCCTCGGGCCTTCGGACGCGGAGCGAATCGAGGCGAAGGCGAGGGAGATGGCCCGTACCGGGGTGACGGGGCCCTTCGGGCCGAACCCGGCATCCTGCCCGACCTGCCCCTGGGCCGGGACCTGCGGGCTGGAGCGTCTTATTTAAACCTTGCGGGGCCCGCCCTTTGAAACTAAAATGAACAGGTAACACGACAACGCGTCCGTTTCGAGGAGGCCCGGGATGAAACAGGCCGCTCGCGACTACCTGAAGCGTTCGCTCGGAATCGCCTTCTTTTTCCTCTACTTCGCCTACGTCCTCGTCCCCATCCTGCTCCTGCTGGCCGGCTCCTTCGGCGAGCGGTGGTTCAGCACGCTGCTTCCCGAGGGGTTCACCCTGAAGTGGTATTTCGACCTGTTCACCAACCCCATGTACACGAAAGCCATCGGCCGGAGCCTCCTGGTCGCCGCCCTGACGGTCGTCCTGGACGCCGCCATTGCCATCCCGGCGGTCTACGCCGTCCACACCCTGGGAGGACGGTTCCTCCGCAGCGTCTACGACTCGGTCATCCTGCTGCCGATCGCCGTTCCCCCCATCGTCATGGGGCTGGGCCTGATCCAGTCATTCAACTGGCCGGGGTTCTCCCTGGTGGGCACCTGGCAGCTCCTCCTGGGGGCCCATATCGTCTACACTCTCCCCTTCACGCTCCGGCCCATCATGGCCAACATGGAGATGATCCAGTGGAACGTGCTGGAGGAGGCCGGGATGTCGCTGGGCGCGGGGATGCCGCTCCTCTTCAGGCGCGTCCTGGTGCCGAACCTGATGCCCGGTATCCTTTCCGGGGCCCTGATGACCTTCGCCATGTCCCTGGGCGAGTTCCAGCTCGCGGTCATGCTCACCAGCTCGAATTCACAGACCTACCCCGTGGTCCTCTACCAGGCCTTCTACGTCAGCACGGGCTTCGCCTGCTCGGCGACCATGGTCCTTATCGTCACGAGCCTTTTCACCCTGCTGGGCGTCATTTTCCTGGGAAGGCTTTTCGGGATGGGGAAGACCCAGATCCTTTTCGGAGGAGGTTCCTAGGATGGCAAACCGCCTCGTGGGAGTGATCGGCACATCGAAAGCGACGCCGGAGATCGCGAAGCTGGCCTTCGAGACGGGGCGCCTGCTGGCCCTGGAAGGGCGCGCCGTTGTCTGCGGCGGCATGGGGGGCGTCATGGAAGAGGCCGCGAAAGGGGCCGCCTCGGCCGGCGGGGCGAGCATCGGGCTGCTCCCCCGCGAGGCCTCGGAGGCGAACCCCTACATCACCTACCCCCTCCCGACCGGACTCGGAGAGGCCCGCAACTTCGTGATCACCCATTCGGCCCCGGTCCTCATCGCCATAGGCGGAGGGCTCGGGACGCTCTCGGAGATCGCCATGGCCCTGCGGCTCGGGAAACGGGTCGTCGCCCTGAGGTCCTGGACGGCTTTCGACGAGGAGGGCAACCCGATGCCGGTGCTGGAGGCCGGGGACCCGGCGGAAGCGGTCAGGCTGGCACTGGAGGAACCGGGCCCATGAGCGGCGTCGAGCTGAGGAGGGTAAACAAGGCTTTCGGCAAGGCCCTGGCGGTCCGCGACCTGGACCTGGAGGTCCACAAGGGGGAGTTTTTGGCCCTGCTGGGGCCCTCGGGGTGCGGGAAGACGACGACGCTCCGCCTGATCGCCGGGTTCACCCGCCCGGACTCCGGGGAAATCCTCATCGACGGGGAACCCGTCTCGGGGATGGGGATACGGGACCGGCGCGTGGGCATCGTCTTCCAAAGCTACGCCCTTTTCCCCAACATGACGGCCTTCGAGAACATCGCCTTCGGCCTCGAGGTCAGGGGCGTGCCGGAGGATACGGTCCGCTCGAGAGTGAACGGGCTCCTGGAGATGATCGGGCTGCCCGACAAGGCGGGGTCCTACCCCCGGCAGCTTTCCGGGGGGCAGCAGCAGCGCGTCGCCCTGGCGAGGGCCCTGGCCATCGAGCCGCGGGTGCTGCTCCTGGACGAGCCCCTTTCCGCCCTGGACGCGAAGGTCCGCAACAGCCTGAGGTTCGAGATCAAGAAGATCCAGCGCGAAAGCGGCATCACGACGATCTACGTCACACACGACCAGGAGGAGGCCCTGTCGATCTCGGACCGGGTGGCGGTCATGAGGTCGGGGCGGATCGAACAGGCGGGAACGCCCTGGGAGGTCTACTCGAACCCCTCCAGCCTTTTCGTGGCGGACTTCGTCGGCGTCAGCAACTTCCTCGACGTCGAGGTGGATTCGGGCGGCGGCGTGTCCTGGAAGGGGCGCCCTCTCGATGTCGACGGGGCGGCCGAATTCCCGCCGGGGCCCTGGCGGCTCGTGATCCGCCCCGAGCGGCTGCTGCCGGCCCAGGGGGACGAGTTCGGGAAAAACGTCCTGGAAGGCACGGTCGTCGGCAGGGTTTTCCTGGGGCCCATACAGCGGGTGGCGCTGGATTCCGGGGGAGAGCGGGTCCTCGTGGACCTGCTGAACACGGAGAGGGGACAGCTTTCGCCGGGAGACCCGCTGCGTGTCGGGTTTTCCCCGGGCGACGGGCGCCTGGTCGCCCGCGAGTGAGCTTTCCCGGGCTCGAGGCCCGGGCATTCCAACCGGACAAGGGAGGTGCCGTCATGAACAGGAAGGTTGTCGCGTTGCTCGCCGTCGTGCTCCTGGCCGCTTTCGCCGTCCAGGCAGCCGCGGCGGAACTGTACCCTGGCGAGAACGCCCTTCTGCAGAAGGCAAAGAAGGAGAAAGGGCTCAACAGCTACGACACGGGGCCGACCTGGGCGAACTGGCAGGGGCTTTTCGATGCCTTCAAGGCCCGTTACGGGATCAACATCAACTACAACGACCTGGGGAGCGGGGCTACAGTGGTCCGCCTCGAGAAGGAGAAGAACAACCCGCAGGCCGACACCGCCTACTACTTCATGCCCTTCGGGGCCCTGGCGAAGGAGAAGGGCGTGACGCAGCCGTTCAAGCCGGTCAATTTCGAGAAGATCCCGCCGGTGCTGAAGGACAGGGACGGCAACTGGTTCTGCATCCACAAGGGAACCGTCGTGTTCGTCGTCAACAAGCGCCTGGTGAAGGAGTCGCCCAAGTCCTGGAAGGACCTCCTGGACAAGAAGTACTCCAAGTCGGTGGTCTACCTCGACCCCCGCACGACGGGGATCGGCTACGCCATCGTCATCGCCTCGGCGTATGCGAACGGTGGCAGCATCATCGACCTGTCGAAAGGCGTGGACTACCTGGCCGCCCTGCAGAAGGCGGGCAGCGTCCGGATGATCGAGAAGACGACGGAGTACGACAAGTTCCTGAAGGGGGAGATCCCGGTCTGGATCACCTACGACTGGAACGGCTACCGCGCCAAGTACATCGCCAACCTCGGGGACGCGGTCGAGATCGTCCTGCCGAAGGACGGGACCATCACGGCCCCCTACGCGATCAGCATGGCCAAGGGGGCCCCGAACCCCAACGCCGCGAGGCTCTGGCTGAACTTCATCCTGAGCGATGAAGGCCAGGGTATCTTCGCCAAGGGTTTCGTCCGGCCGATCCTGCCGGGAGTTAAGCTCCCGCCCGAGGTGGCCGGCAAATTCCTGCCCGCATCGGACTACGACCGGGCCTACGACGTGGACTGGGTCCTGGCCCAGAAGGTCCAGGAAGACGCGGCCAAGATGTGGGGCCGCCGGGTCCTGGGCGAATAGCGTACTGGAGGGACACGACAGCGATGGAGCGGCGGGGCTGGAAATACCTGCTACTTTTGCCCCTTGCGGCGGCGCTGGGACTGTTTTTGGTCCTGCCGCTCCTTTTCGTGCTTTTCGAGAGTTTCTGGGTGGAAGGACACTTCTCGCTTGCGAACTACCTCCTGGTCTTCCGCAGGGGCCTCTACAGCGAGGCCCTGAGGACGAGCCTCGTGCTTTCCTTCACCACGGCCTTCATCGGGGCCGCCCTGGGGCTCCCTCTCTCCTACCTCGTCCACAAAAGCCGCGCCCCCTGGCGGGACCTCCTGCTTTCGATCACGGCGGTGCCGCTCACGTTCAGCGGCCTGATCATCGGCTTCGCCTTCATCGTCCTCCTGGGGACGAGCGGGTTCATCACGATGCTCCTCCAGCGGTTCTTCGACATCAACCCCCTGGAGTTCTCCGCTTTCCTCTTCACCTGGAAGGGGCTGGTCGTAGCCTACCTCTACTTCCTCATTCCCCGCATGATCCTGACGATGGTCGCGGCCTGGAGCAACGCCGACTGGAGCCAGGTCGAGGCGGCGGTCAGCCTTGGTGCCCCGTTCCGGACGGTCCTGGCCCGGGTCCTCTTCCCGATGCTGGGGCCTTCCCTGCTGGCCGGCAGCTCCCTGCTTTTCGCGGTCAGCATGGGGGCTTTCGGGACCGCCTTCGCCCTCACCGGCACGGCGGTGAAGATCCTGCCGCTGGTCATCTACAACCAGATCTCGGACGTCACGGTGGAAGTCTCGAGGGCGAACGGCCTGGCGATCGTGCTGACGGTCGTGACGACGCTCGTGATCGTGCTTTACGAAAGGGGCTTCGCCGGCAGGAAGGCCTGACCCTCCCCCCGGGTCCATCCCTTACAATGGGGACATGACGAACCCGGGAACGTTCCCCCTGTACCTCATCGTGGACTGGCTGCTTTTCGCGGGCCTCGTTCTGGCGCCCCTGTTCATCTCGCTCGCCCTGCGGCGGAGGCACCGATGATGCCCGTCCTTCTGCTGCAGATCCTCGTGTTCGGCGCCTACACCCTCGCCCTTGTCTTCCTGGCCGGGGAGGCCTTCAACTGGAAGGAAGACCGCCGCCTCTTCTACGTGGGGGGCAACCGCATCACCCTGGTCCCCATGGTGGGCACCTTCGTGGCGACGTGGATGAGCGCGGCCTCCGTGCTGGGCTATACCATGTGGCTCTACGCGGACGGGTACGTGGCCTTCACGGGCAGCGTCAACGGCTGGCTCATCGGCCTGGTGCTCATGCCCTTCATCGTCCGCAAGCTGAGGGTGAGCCGGGCGCTTTCCCTCCCCCAGTGGCTGGGGGAAACTTTCGGCGACCCCCGGCTGCGGTCCTTGTCCGCCCTGGCCCTGCTCGGCGCCTACACCTTTTACATGGTCATCCAGTTCAGGGCCTTCGGCACCATCGTGGCCTCCCTCCTGGACATCAAGATCCTGGTCGCTTCCGCGCTCGTGTACCTGTTCGTGCTGTACACGACGTTCGGGGGACTTCCCTCGGTGGCGCGGAGCGACACCCTGAACCTGTCCCTGATCGTGGGCGGGGTCACCCTGGCGGCCGCGACCCTCCTGGGGAAGGCCGGTTCCCTGGGTGCCGTCCACGCGGCGCTCGCCGAGCGGGCGCCCGGGATGCTCCACCCCTGGACAGAGGGGTGGAGTCCCCTGGTGACGACCCTGATGATGCTTTCCTGGGGCCTGGGGGTCGCCGCCAACCCCCAGTACGCCATCCGCCTGCTTTCCGCCCGGACTACCCGGGACGCCTACAACACCCTGGCCCTATCCTCCCTGATCATCGGCCTGATTTACGCCGGGTTGACGGTTTTGGGGCTTTCGGCCTTCGTCCTGCTGCCGAACGTAGGCGCCGCGAGCGACGAACTGGCCTTCACCCGCCTGTTCAGCGCGGTCCTGCCCCCCGTGCCGGCCATCGGCCTATTTTTGGCCGTGCTGGCCGCCGCCGTGAGCACCGCGAATTCCCAGCTGCTGCTGGCCGCCTGTTCCCTCTGCTACGACCTGAGCCCCAGGGAAGGTCGCAACCGCGGGGACCTGGTCACCGAGGACCGGTTCCTGTTCAGGAACCGGATCGCCATCGCGGTGATCGCCACGGCCACCCTGATCCTCAGCCAGTTCAGGATGCCGGGAGTGCTGCTGATCGGCCGCTACAGCTGGACGGTGGTGGCCATCTGTTTCTTCCTCCCCCTTTACGTGATCCGGGAACCCCGTCCGCGGGCTCTTTTCGTCCCCCTGTCGGCAGCCCTCCTGCTGCACCTCTTCCTGACGGTGTTCATCCGCCTCCTCCCCGAGCTGGCCCTGCTGCCCGCCCTTGCCCTGGAGGGCCTGCTCTATTTCCGCCCCTGGGGGAAAAGACCGTGAGGCCTCCCCGGACCCCGAGCGTCGAGACACGGCTCAAGGCCATCCTGACCGCCATCGCCATCGGCCTGACGGGCCTGACTGTCGGGACGGCCCTGACCCAGGGCTTCCTGGAAAGGACCACCGAAGCCCGGCTGATGCTCGATACGGCCCGCTCGGCCGCCGCGGGCCTGGAGTCCTCCCAGGCGGAACCCCTGCTGGAAAGCCTCCGCCCCTTCTGGAAGGAAGTCCCCCCGGACCATGGGGGGGAAACGATCCGGTCCGCGGACGGAAAAACCTGGCGGTACGCCCTGGACCGCTCGAGGATCTGGAACGCGCTGGTCTACAGGCAGAGGTACGTCCTGGTGGTGGGCCTCATCGGCCTTCTGGTGGCAGTCGAGCTGGCGGTCTTCCTCGCCTACAGCCTGACCCGGCCCATGAAGCTTTTGGCCTGGGGATGCGAGCAGCTGCGCGCGGGGCGCTGGGTCCGCCTTCCCTCCATCTCCCGGACCCCCTACGAGATCGAGGCGCTGAACGAGGCCTTCAACGGGATGGTGGAGGACCTGAAGAGATGGCAGGACTTCCAGAAACAGGCCGCCCGTGTGGAGCGCCTGGCGGCACTGGGCTCGGTCGCCGCCGCGGTGGCGCACGAGGTGAAGAACCCCCTGGCCAGCATGCGGATCCACCTGGACCTGCTCAAGGGGCGCCTCCCCAAAGGGGAGAAGGAAAGCGTCGCGATCCTGGGGGCGGAGCTCGACAGGCTCAACCAGACCGTGTCCCAGCTTTTGTCCTACGCCAGGCCGAGGCCGCCCCTTTTCGGCCCGGTGGAGGCCAGGGAACTGCTGGGGTGGATCGCCTCCATGACCGCGACACCTTGCCGGCTGGCCGGGGTTGTGCAGTCGTGGTCGGCGGAGGAGGGTTGCCCGCCCCTCTGGGGCGACGAACAGCAGCTCAAGCAGGTGCTGCTGAACCTCGTCCTGAACGCGATCGGCGCCCAGCCGGACGGAGGTTCGGTGACCCTTGCGGCGCGCGGCGAAGGGCGTTTCGTCTCGATCTCCGTCGCCGACGAGGGGCCCGGGATCCCGCCCGAGCTGCTCGAACGGGTTTTCGACCCCTTCTTCACCACCCGGCCCGAAGGGACCGGGCTGGGGCTTTCCATCGTGCACCGGATCGTGGAGGGACACGGTGGCCGGATCGACGTGGAGACCTCGGAGCGCGGGACCGTCTTCACCCTGGCCTTCCCGGCCTCGCTCCAGGTGAAAAAGGAGAGCTGACCTCATGGAAGTCTGGATCGTGGACGACGAGAAGAACCTGAACCAGGGCCTGAGGATGGCCCTGGAGGGAGAAGGGTACGACGTGACGCAGGCCTTTTCGCTGGGGGAACTGGGGCAGCTGCTGACGGAACGCTTTCCCGACGTGGTGCTGCTGGACGTCCGGCTCCCGGACGGCGACGGGATCTCCGCCCTCCCCTCCATCCTCAGGGCGCGGCCCGAGGCGAAGGTCGTCGTCATGACCGCCTACGGGGACTCCCCGACGATCGTGAGGGCCATCCAGGAGGGCGCCTACGATTTCCTGGACAAGCCGTTCCCGCTGGAAGCCCTGAAAAACCTCGTGGCCAGGGCATCAGAATCGATCCTCCTGAAGCGGAGGATCTCCCGGCTTTCCGGGGCCTCCTCCGTGGCCCTGGTGGGCGACTGCCCGGCGGTGGTCTCGATCCGGGACATGGTGGAAAGGCTCTCGGGGCACGCGGACGTAAACGTCCTGATCCAGGGGGAAAGCGGGACCGGCAAGGAAGTGGTGGCCAGGCTTGTCCACGAGGGGTCGCCCTCGGCCGGGGACTTCATCGCCCTGAACTGCGCCGCCATCCCGGAGGCACTCCTCGAGGCGGAACTTTTCGGCTACCGCAAGGGGGCCTTCACGGGAGCCGTCCAGGACAAGACCGGCCTTATCGAAAGCGCCGACGGGGGCACCCTCTTCCTGGACGAGATCGCCGACCTGCCGCAGCCGCTGCAGGGCAAGCTTTTGCGTTTCCTGGACAGCCGCACCCTCAGGCCCCTGGGGGCCACGCGGGAGAGGAAGGTCTCGCTCCGGGTCGTCTGCGCGACCTCCGCGAAACTGGAAGAGCGGGTCGCGGCCGGCACCTTCCGGCAGGACCTCTACTACCGGGTCTCCATGATCCCCATTGTCCTGCCGCCCCTGAGGGAGCGGGGCCGGGACGTGCTTTTGCTGGCGGAGGCTTTCCTGGCCGAGTTCCGCCGGAAACGCAACAGGGCGCTGAGGGGGCTCACCCCGGATGTCGAGGAGGTTTTCCTCCGTTATGCCTGGCCCGGTAACGTGCGCGAACTCCGCAACGTCCTGGAGAGGATCTTCATTTTGAAGGACCCTGCCGACCCGGACATCCGTCTTTCCGACCTGCCCGGAGGCATGGCGGAGAGCCTCTCGGGGGAATCCGAGGAGGCTTCCGGCGGGGGAACGCTGGAGGACCGCCTCTGGGCGGGAGAGCGCGCAATCCTGGAGAAGGCCCTGGCGGAGCACGAGGGAAACCGGACGCGTGCGGCCGCGAGCCTGGGGATCTCCCGCTACGCACTGCTGAGGAAACTCCAGAGGCACGGGCTGGCCTAGGCATGGAACCACACGGCAGTTTCCTCAGGCTCGAGCCGCGGCCTGCCGTCCGGATGATGCCGCTGCCTCTCCTACTTTCAAGGCTTTGGATGCTCGTCGCCCCGGCGGCCGAACTGGCGACCGTGTTGGGTGAGCAGGCATCCGGCAATCCCCTGCTTTCGGTGGAGCCCCCCCGGAGCCTCACGGCCGGGCCCCCCGCCCCCCTTCCCGGAAACGACGAGGAAGAGGAACCCTGGGAAGGCGTCGCCGCCCCCCCGGACCTGGAGGAAACGCTCGTTCCCCAGCTGTCCCTTTTGCCGGAGACGGCCCTCCTGGGTGGCGACGGGGCCCGGAAACTCTGCGCCTGCCTCGACGCCCGCGGATACCTCGCCGCCCCGGTGAGCGAACTGGCGGCCGCCCTGGAGGTGCCGGGAGGCCTGCTGGACCGGATCCTGGCCAGGGCAAGGGAAATCGTGGAACCTGCGGGCCTTTTCGCCCGGGACTTGGCGGACTGTTTACTCCTGCAGCTTGAAAGGGAAAACCCCGTGGGATCGGACGCGGCGACGGTGCTCAACTCGGGGAGGGACCTGCTGGAGCGCCGGGACCTGGCGGGGCTGGCCGCCAGGATGGGGTGGGACCGGGCACGGCTCGACAGGGCGCTCTCGACCCTCAGGCGGCTTGACCCCCACCCGGGAAGCGTCTTCGCCCCGACCCGGTTCGTCCTTCCGGAACTGTCCATCGGCTTCGACGGGGATCGTTTGAGGGTACGGCTGCTGGTCGACAACCTGCCGCGGCTTTACCTCGACGCCGAACTGATGGAATCCCTTGGCCCATCGGGGCGCGCGCCGTTCCGCGAGGCCCGGGGGATATTGTCCGCCCTGGCCTCGCGCCTCCGCACGAAACTGCGGCTGTCCCTCCTGCTCGGGACCCGGCAGAAGGCTTTCCTCCTGGGGGAAGACCCGGCCCCCGCCCCGCTGACGCTCCGCGAGGCCGGCAACCGCCTGGGGCTGTCCACATCCACGGTCCAGCGGGCGGCGGCATCGACCTGGGCCGTCACCCCGCGCGGGACGATCCTCCTCTGCTCCCTCACGGGACGCGGCCTTTCCGCCAGGCCCGGCATAACCGTTCGGGGGCTCCGGGAAAAAATCATGGCGGGCTGGACCGCGGGCAAAAGCGACGCCGAACTGGCCAGGGAACTCGGGATCCCCCCCCGCACAGTTACCTGGCACAGGCAGCGGCTGGGTTTGCCTCGCACCAGGCGCACATCGCCGCACGCCTAGGACGCACACCCCCCTCGTCGATCCCCTTCCGCACGGGCCAACCGGCCTGACGGGTCCCTATCCGGTCCGACCCACGAAACGGGTTTTCCCGCTTCCAGACTGCTTTTACCCTAAATTTTGAAAGGCCGGTGCGTTTCAAGAGACTATCGGCAACATTATTGCTTATATAAAATATAGAAACCCAACTTCATCTTTTTGGAGGTGTTCCCATGTCCGACTCAACGAACCACGCCGCACCGCAGCCCGGTTCCCTTCCGAGCGCGGAAGCCTCGCGCAAGGAGATATTCAGCGTCCTGCTGGGGGCCGCGTTCCTGATGGCGACCTCGGCCATCGGCCCCGGATTTTTGACCCAGACGGCGGTCTTCACGGATAAGCTGAAGGCGGCGTTTGCCTTCGCGATCCTGGCAAGCGTGCTCATCGACGTCGTGGTGCAGCTGAACATCTGGCGGATCCTGGGCGTTTCCGGCATGCGGGCCCAGGACGTGGCCAACAAGGTCATCCCGGGACTGGGGTACTTCCTGGCCTTCGCGGTGGCCATGGGCGGCCTCGTGTTCAACATCGGGAACATTGCCGGAGCGGCCCTGGGCGTCAACGTCCTGTTCGGGACGAACCTGGCCCTGGGGGCCATCGCCAGCGCCGCCGTGGCCATCTTCATCTTCCTGAACAAGGAGATGGGGAAGACCATGGACAAGTTCACCAAGTTCCTGGGCTTCCTGATGATCGCCCTGGTCCTCTTCATGGTCATCAAGACCCAGCCTCCCGTCGGCCTGGCCATCAAGGAATCCGTCCTGCCCAGCAAGATCGACTGGATGATGGTCCTGACGCTCGTCGGCGGCACCGTGGGCGGCTACATCACCTTCTCCGGCGCCCACCGTATCATCGATGCCGGCATCACCGGGCACGACAAGGTGAAGCAGATCAGCTTCGGCTCCGTACAGGGAATCGCCATCACCGGGATCATGCGCTTCCTGCTCTTTTTGGCCATCCTCGGCGTGGTCGTCATGGGCAAGGCCCTCGACCCGGCCAACCCGCCCGCTTCCGCCTTCCAGATCGGCGCAGGGGCAATCGGCTACAAGATCTTCGGCGTGGTGCTCTGGGCTGCGGCCGTCACCTCGGTGGTCGGCGCCTCCTACACCTCCATCTCCTTCCTCCAGACCCTATTCGGAGTCGTGAAGAAGTACCAGCGCTGGTGGATCGTGGGTTTCATCATCGCCTCGACGACGATCTTCACCACCGTCGGCCGGCCGGTCAACCTGCTGATCTTCGCCGGTTCCATCAACGGCCTGATCCTGCCCCTCTCGCTCCTTTCGATGCTCCTGGCCGCCTACCGGAAGGACATCGTCGGCGACTACAGGCACCCGATGGTGCTCACCCTCCTCGGCTACGTCATGGTGGTCTTCACGGCCTGGATGGGCTGGAAATCCCTCGGGGCGATCTTCCAGCTGATGAAGTAGGATGGTTTTACGGGGGGCGGGGTTACCCCGTCCCCCTTTTTTTGAAACGAGGTGAAAGACATGACCGATAACCTTGCCCCGCGGATCCTGGATGCGGGAGATAGCTGCCTGGTGGTCGAATTCGGCGCCGCCGTGGACCGGGCCCTCAACGCGAAGGTCCAGGCCCTGAAGGCCTCCCTGCTGCAGAAACCCGCCCCCGGGATCGTGGAACTCGTCCCGACCTACCGCTCCCTGGCCGTCTACTACGACCCGAACCGGATGGACCGCGAAACGCTGAAGAACCTCCTGGAAGAGAGGTCCGCCGGGCTTGGGGCCCACGGGACGGATGGGGGAAGGGTCGTGGCGATCCCCGTCTGCTACGGGGGAACCTACGGGCCGGACCTGGACAACGTCTGCACCCACACGAAACTGTCCCCCGAAGAGGTCGTAGCCCGGCACACCGGCCGTGACACGTACTGCTTCATGCTGGGCTTCACCCCGGGCTTCGCCTACCTGGGCGGCATGGACGAGACCCTGGCCACGCCCCGCCTGGAAAACCCGCGCGCCGTGATCCCGGCCGGGAGCGTGGGCATCGCCGGAAAGCAGACCGGCATCTATCCCATCGACAGCCCGGGGGGCTGGCAGCTCATCGGCCAGACGCCCCTTTCGATCTTCGACCCCCTGCGCAAACCCCCTACCTTGATCGAGGCGGGGGACTGGGTCCGCTTCGAGCCCGTGGACGAGGCCGGGTTCCTGGCCATCAAGGCCGAGACCAAGGCGGGCACCTACACCCTGAAGACCTGGCCCCGAAAGGAGGGCGAGTGAGATGCCCCTCTTCCTCGAAGTGAAAAAACCGGGCCTGCTCACCACCGTGCAGGACATGGGCCGCTGGGGGCACCAGGCTATGGGCATGCCCGTCGCCGGGGCGATGGACCCCGAGGCCCTGGCCGTCGCCAACGTCCTGGCCGGGAACGACCCTGATGCCGCCGCCCTGGAGATTACCCTGCTGGGGCCGACTCTCTCCGTGGAAGGGCAGGGAACCGTGGCCGTGGCCGGTGCGGACCTGGGCTTCTGCGTAAACGGAAAACCCGCCCCGATGTGGACCTGCCTGCCCGTGAACCCGGGGGACACCCTGTCCTTTTCCGGGCCGAAAGGCAACGGCGGCCGTGCCGTGCTGGCAATCTCCGGAGGGATCGACGTCCCCGCCGTCATGGGAAGCCGCAGCACTTACGTCAGGGCGGCCATCGGAGGGCTCTCCGGCAGGGCTCTGAAGGCAGGCGACCGCCTGGCTTCAGGGGAACTACCCCCGCTCTGGAGGAAAACGGCCGATTTCTGCTGCCCTGAAAACCTGCGTCCCGTGCGGGATCCGGAGGCCCCCATACGGGCCGTACCGGGACCCCAGGACGACGCCTTCACCGAAGAGGGCATCGAGACCCTCTTCGGCTCGACCTACACGATCTCGAACCAAGCCGACCGGATGGGCTACCGCATGGAAGGGCCGAAGATCGCCCACAAGGCCGCGGCCGACATCGTCTCCGACGCCATCCCCCTGGGGGCGGTCCAGGTGCCCGGGCACGGCCAGCCCATCGTCATGCTGGCGGACCGGCAGACCACGGGCGGTTACACGAAGGCCGCGGTGGTCCTGACGGCGGACCTGGCCGTCCTGGCCCAGAGGATCCCCGGGCAGCCCGTGCGGTTCGCGCGGTCCACCCCCGAGGAGGGAGCGCGCCTGCTGGCGGAACGGGCTTCCCGGATCGCGCAGCTTCTCCGCCTCCGGACGGAATACCGATCCAGGCCCTCGGGAAGTGAGGCGGAGAAGTCCTCCGGCTCGGGGAACTGGAAACTGACCTGCCAGGGACGCACCTACACGGTCCAGTGGCAGGAACTCTAGAAAGGACGGGATGGAACCATGCCAAGGATTGACCTCAACAGCGACCTCGGCGAGAGCTTCGGCGCCTGGAAGATGGGGATGGACCGGGAGGTCCTGGCCCACGTCACCTCCGCGAACGTGGCCTGCGGTTTCCACGCCGGCGACCCGGTCGTGATGGTGAAGACCGTGAAGGCCGCCCGCGAAGCCGGCGTGGCCGTGGGAGCGCACCCGGGCTTCCCGGACCTGGTGGGGTTCGGGCGGCGGACCATGGCCTGCAGCCCTGACGAGGTTTACGCGGACTGCCTCGTGCAGGTGGGGAGCCTGCTGGCCGTCTGCAGGGCCGCGGGAGTTTCCCTACAGCACGTGAAGCCCCACGGGGCGCTCTATAACCAGGCGGCGAAAAGCGAGCCCCTTGCGGAAGCCATCGCCTGCGCGGTGAAGGACGCCGGGGAGGGACTAATCCTCATGGGCCTGGCCAATTCCCTGTTCGAGCCAGCGGCGGCAAAAGCCGGTGTGCCCTTTGCCGCGGAAGCCTTCGCCGACCGGAGCTACCAGGCAGACGGCTCCCTCACGCCCCGAAGCCAGCCGGGCGCCGTGATCCATGACCCGGAAGTCGCCGCGGCCCGAGTCGTCAGGATGGCGACCGAGGGCGTGGTGGAAACTGCCGACGGCAAGATCGTCCACTTCAGGCCTCACTCCATCTGCCTCCACGGGGACAACCCGGAAGCCGTGGCCCTGGCCGCGCGCATCAAGGGCGCCCTTGTCCAGGCAGGCGTGACCGTGACCAATATCAAGGAGGTGCTCTCCGCATGACCCTGACCATGGAAGACCTGGCCCACGTTTCTCCCGCCGAAGCCCGCAAGGCGATCCGGGAAGGGAAATGGCCCAAGCCGACCTCCGGCCTCTGCCGGGGGCGCGTGCAGGGCAACCTGGTGATCCTCCCCAAGGACTGGGCGTACGACTTCCTCGTTTTCGCCCAGAGGAACCCGAAGCCGTGCCCCGTCCTCGACGTGACCGAGCCGGGCGACCCGGAGCCGCGGCTCGTGGCCCCCGGGGCCGACCTGCGCACCGATATCCCGAAGTACCGGATCTGGAAGGACGGGAAACTGGCCGCCGAACCGGCGAATATCCTGGAATACTGGAGAGACGACCTCGTCGCCTTTTTGCTGGGCTGCTCCTTCTCCTTCGAGGGAGCGCTGGTGGAGGCGGGGGTGCCGGTGCGGCACATGGAACTGGGACTGAACGTCCCCATGTACCAGACGAACATCCCCTGCAAGCCCGCCGGGCGGCTCTCCGGCCCCATGGTCGTGAGCATGCGCCCGATCCCGCACGCCCTGGTGCCGAAGGCCGTGCTCTGCACCGGCCGCTTCCCGGCCGTCCACGGAGCCCCGGTCCACATCGGGGACCCGGCAGCCATCGGCATCGCAGACGTGAACAGGCCCGACTTCGGGCAGTCCGTCCCCATCTACGACGGGGAGACGCCGGTCTTCTGGGCCTGCGGCGTGACCCCCCAGGCGGCCCTCATGGCCAGCAAGCCGCCCTTCGCGATCACCCACGCCCCGGGGCACATGTTCATCTGCGACCCGAAGGACTCCGACTACGCCGTGTTCTAACCCCCCCAAGAAGAAAGCCCCCCGCC
>CAYRNZ010000028.1:0-23289 GCA_964425765.1 uncultured Synergistaceae bacterium | reverse complement strand
ACTCAACGCGTTTCCTTCGCTGCTCTCTCGTCTTACGCTTGTCAAGGTGCTGGTGTGAAATGATGCCGTGTTGCAGAACCCCTTCTTCGAGGGGCAAGGGGCATAATACAACGCCCCGGAGATCCTGTCAACATTTACCGGTTGATTTACAGGAAGCCGCTCCGCAATCCTGCATAGGACATTTACTGACAAAGCGGCCCGGATTTCCCAAATGGCCGGTTATGCCCTCCTATTAAGGGCGGCCTGTGCGTTTATTCCCGGTTCAGGACTCTTCGTCCTCTTCCAGTTCGAGGAGCCCTTCCTCCACGACAACCGATCCCTGGACCTTCCCGTCGTTCGGGATCGGCTCGGCCGCGGGAGTTTTCGGGACCAGGAGGGCGTCTCCATGGCAGGCCTGCTCCAGGATTTCCTTCTTTATCTCCTCCATGAGCGCGGGGGTTTCCAGGAGGTATTTCGAAACCTTCTCCTTGCCCTGCCCGAGGTTTTCCCCCTTGTAGGCCAGCCAGGATCCCCTTCGCTTGATGACTTCGAGGTCGATCGCCATGTCCACGACCGCCATCTCGGCGGGAACGCCCTTGCCGTAAATCAGGGAGGTATGCGCTGTCCTGAAAGGCGGCGCAAGCTTGTTCTTGACTACTTTGATCCAGAGTTCGTGGCCAAGGACGTCATCCCCCTGCGTGACGGATTTGCCCCGCCTGACTTCGATGCGGACCGAGCTGTAGAATTTCAGCGCCCGTCCACCAGTCGTCGTTTCCTGCGGGCCGCCGTAGCCCATCGTGGAAATCTGCGCCCGCAGCTGGTTGATGAAGATGACGACTCCCCTGCTCTTGGAGATGGCGGCCGTCAGCCGCCTCAGGGCATAGGACATGAGCCGGGCCTGCAGGCCGACCTGGGTGTCGCCGATCTTGCCGTCGATTTCCGCCTGCGGAGTCAAGGCCGCCACCGAATCCACGACGATGACGTCCACCGCCCCGCTTCGAACGAGCGCTTCCAGGACATACAGGGCCTGTTCGCCGCTGTCCGGCTGGGCGAGGTACAGGGACGGGACGTCCACACCCAGGCTCGCGGCGAGACGCGGGTCCAGTGCATGCTCGGCATCAATGAAGGCAGCGATCCCGCCGGCCTTCTGGGCTTCGGCGATCACGTGGAGCGCGATGGTCGTCTTCCCCGAGCCCTCCGGCCCGAAAACCTCGACGACCCTCCCCCGAGGGAGTCCTCCTACCCCGAGCGCGACGTCCAGCGGGAGCACTCCCGTGGAGATCACGTCCACCACCGCGTTGGTCTGGTCGCCGAGGCGCATGATCGCCCCGTCCCCGAACTTGCCCTTGATGTCCTCGAGAGCCTGGTCCAGGATGTCTTCCCGCGTCAGAGCTCCTTTGCCGTTTCTTGCCATTTCCTGATGGCACCTCCTTTGCCTTAAACCCTATAGAGAGGGAATGTCGCGAGCGGGGTGTACTGGGGACCCGACGCCCGCAGTTCGCTTTTCATCAGCGTGATGCCGGATACCCGCCACCTGCCCGTAGGCGGGTCGGATTCCGACAGCGTCCGCGCGAGGGTGAGGGAGAAATCCGCCGGATCCTTGATGCGGGCCAGCGTCAGGTGCGGGCGGAACGGTTTCCCCTCCGGCCCGAAACCCATCCGTGTCGCGAGCCCCTCTACCGTCCGCCAGAGTTCGCAAAGATCCTCCGTCTCCCCGGCGAGATCCATCCAAAGGACCCGCGGGGCCCTGAAGTTCGGGAAAGCTCCCACGCCCGAGAGCTCAAGGTAGAAGGAACGGTGGGATTTCGCCGCCAGGGCCTCCGGAAGTTGCGTTCTCAGCGCGGTCAGCCGTTCCGTCGGCTGCTCCCCGAGGAACTTCAGGGTGAGATGCACGGCGTCCCCGTCCACCCATTTGAGTTTAGGGGCGAGCTTCCTGAGGGAATCGAGCCATTCCCCCAGGGTGGCCCGAAGGACCGGTTCCAGTTCGAGGCAGAGGAACGATCGTGTCCTCTCTCCCATCGGCTATCCCTCCTTCAGGTTCCGCCAAAGCGTTTCCAGGGCGATAGCGACAGCCCACCGGCGCACATGGGCGCGGTCGCCGGAGAGGTTCCGGAGGAACGCGCTATCCCCTTTCCTGCCTGAAACCCCGAACCAGACGGTGCCGACCGGTTTTTCGGGGCTGCCTCCCTCCGGCCCTGCGATCCCCGTCACGGAGACGGCGAGGTCCGAGCCGAAAGCCTGGCGAGCCCCGCGGGCCATCTCGGCGGCACATTCGCCGCTTACGGCCCCCCGGGCTTTGATGATCCCGCTGTCTACGCCGAGGAGGGAGGTTTTTGCCGAGTTGGAATAGCAGACGGCCGAGCCGAGAAAAACGAGCGACGAGCCGGCCACATCCGTGATCGCCGCCCCGACCAGTCCTCCCGTGCAGGACTCCGCGCAGGCGATCCGCAGCCCTTTCCGAGAGGCGATGTTCACCACGGCCGCCGCCATGTCCGTTTCCCCGTCTTCCAGGCAGTCCTCCGGCAAAAGCCGCCTGACCGTCGAAACGGCGGACTCCACCCGTTTTTCCTCCCCCCGGAAGACGAGGGTCACCACTCCGGCGGAAGGCAGGATGGAAACGTGGAGCCCCGGATCCCCGATCGTGTCCTTTAGCTTTTCTGCCAGCCGGCTTTCCGGCCAACCCGCAACCAGCACCTGTTTCCAGGAGGAGAGCCGCTCTATCCGCGGGAGCACGCTCTCCTCGGCCATAGCCCTGAACTCCCAGGGAACCCCCGGCAGGGCGAGGACCTGGGTCCCCTCGGCGGCAAAAAGAACGCCCAGGGCCGAGCCCTGCGGGTTGTGAAGGGAATGGGCCCCCTCGGGAACCAGGGACTGGGTGCCCCTCGAGGCTTCGACACGGTCACGGAAGGGGCCGTTGTACCTTGAGACGATCCGGTCGTAGGCCTCGTTGTCGGCTTTCAGGGAAGTGCCCAGGTAGCGCGCCAGGGCGCCCCTCGTGCGATCGTCGTGGGTAGGTCCGAGCCCTCCCGAGATCACGAGCAGGTCGACCTTTCCGATCCACCGGACCAGGGCTTCCAGGATCGGTTCGTCCTGGTCCGGGAGAACCTGGATCCCCCGCACCGGGACTCCCGCCTCGTGAAGCCTGGCGGCCAGCCAGGAACAGTTCGTGTCGCTCCTGATCCCGCTCAGGAGCTCGTCACCGATCGCCAGCAGGGCGGCGCTTTGCAGCATTCCTATTCCCCCTCAACCCAGGATGCGCTGCAGCCCGCCGCCGAAGAAGAGCCACGCGGCCCCCCGGAGGAGGGCATTCGTCATGATCCCGCCCACGACATCGTCGGCGACGATCCCCCACCCGCCCGGCAGCCTTTCCGAGGTCGAAACGGGGAACGGCTTGATGATGTCGATGACCCTGAAAAGGAAGAGGGCCGGAATGCCGTAACCCGGGGGCAGCCCCCACAGGGCGAGCCAAGTGCCGACCGCCTCGTCCGCCACGACCTCCGGCGGGTCCTCCCTGCCGGCCTCACGTGCGTATCCCTCTGAAGCCCAGACGGATAGCCCGGCAGCCGCCAGGATAGCCCACAGGGGCACCGGGTGTATCATCGCGACGAGAAAGGCGGCGACCGAACCGACGGTACCGGGCATGCCCGTCAGGAAACCCAGGCCCCCGAGCGTGCTGATTCTGCCCTGCCAGGTTACGGGCAGCCTATAGGGCATCGGCCCGCACCTCCGCCACGAGATCGTGCTCCAGGGCTTCCTTCACGACGGCCGAAACGAAGGTTCCCGGAACCAGTCCGCCTCCGTGCACGATTTCGATCACCCCATCCACCTCCGGAGCCTCTCGGTAGGACCTTCCCGTAGCCAGGTCCCCTTCCGGGTCGACCGTTTCCACCAGGACTTTCAGGGTTCTCCCCTCGAAACGGGATTGGCGTTCGAGGGAGATCCTCTCCTGGATGCGCATCAGTTTGCCGAGCCTGCTTTTTTTCGTACGAGCCGGAACTTTCCCCTGGAGAGAAAAGGAAACGGTTCCCTCTTCCGGGGAGAACTCGAAGGCCCCGAGACGGTCGAAACCGATTTCTTCCACGAATGCCGTCAGGGCTTTGAAAGCCGTTTCGTCTTCCCCCGGATGGCCAACCATGACCGTCGTCCGCAGGGCAAAATCCGGGTCGGCTTCCCTAAGGCGCTTGAAGATCCCGCGAAGCCTCTCCGGGGTGATTGCCCGGTTCATGTCGGCCAGGACCCTCGGGTCCGCGTGCTGGACGGGGATGTCCAGGTAGCGGAGGATCTTCCGGCTGGCCAGGACGCGTTCGATCAACTCGTCGTCGATACCGGAAGGGTGCAGGTAAAGCAAACGGATCCAGGTTTCATCCCCCACGCTCTTTTCCAGTTCGTCCAGGAGCAGGGGCAACGAAGGCTTTCCGTAAATGTCGTTTCCCCAGGCGGTGAGGTCCTGGGCCACAAGGCAGATCTCCCGGGCCCCCTGCCGCTGTAGTTCCTGCGCTTCCCTCGCGAGGAAGCCCATGGGGAGGCTCCTCAGGTTTCCCCGTATGGACGGGATCGTGCAATAGGAACAGCAGTTCCCGCATCCTTCCGCGATTTTCAGGAAGCGGCTCCATTTCGGCCCGCCGGGCAGGGGCTCCCTTCCCCCGGCGCAGGCCCCCGAATCCTTGAGGAGGAAGCGGCCCAGGGTGTCCCAGTCCTCCGCCTCCGCCCAGAAGTCGACGGTGGGCAACTCCTTTTTCAGGTCGTCGCCGTAACGGTTCAGCAGGCAGCCCACGACCCCGATCTTTTCCAGGCGCCCTTCGGCCTTCAGCCTTTCCATCTCCAGAATGGCGCCGATGCTTTCCTCGGTCGCCGGCCTGATGAAGCCGCAGGTGTTGACGATCGCCGTGCCGGCATCCTCGACTCGCTCCACAAGCCTGAAGCCCCAGGTGCGGAGTTTCGCAGCGAGGTGTTCGCTGTCGACGAGGTTCTTGGCACACCCGAGGCTGAGGAGGAAAAGGGTGTTTCCCTTAACGGGTCGAGGTCGAGCCATCGGCCTTGTAGAGAACCGTCATCGCCTTGGTCCTGGAGGGCAACCGGCCCAGGTCCTTGCCCAGCCAGCTGACGGAAACGGCGGAGGGCTTGCCGTAGCGGACCCGGATGTCCTTTTCGGCGAGGAAAGCCTTGGTTTCCCCCTTCTTCAGCGTTCCCTGGAACAGGACCTTCCCGTCCTGCGTCACCTGTAGCCAGCAGGCCTCTGAAGCCGTGATCTCGAGGGATTTCGCGGCAACCGCGGCATCCGGCCCGGACGCGTTGCCCCCGTGCCCCGGCAGCCAGCTCAGGTCATCGCTCCCGCTGTCCGCGTCGACGCTCGCGGTTGCCGTCCCTCCAATCGTCGGGATGACGCTGGAAGAGACGGGGGAAGGTAGTGCCGGGACAGGCTGCTTGGGCTCCGACTCCTTGATCTGGGCTTCGACGGTCGCCTGCTGCGCCTTCCGGTCGATCGCCTGCCGAAGGGTTCCCTTCTGCTGCCAGAGGAGATAGCCAGCCACCAGGACCGCCAGCGCCAGGAGCGCCACGATCCAGCGGTTGTCCCTTCGCTTGAAGCCCCTGGTGACCGCGGGCTTGGTGAATGGCGGCTCCTGGGGCGTCTCCGGCTTTCGCCTGTCCAGGAATTCCTCGTACTGGGGCAGGAGTTCGTTGGCCCCAAGATATTCGAGGTAGATCTTCACCATGCCCCTTGCGTACACGCCTGCCGGGAGGTCGCGGAGCACGCCGTCTTCCATGGCCTTTACGGTTTCAGCCCGAAGGCGGGTTTCGTTTACGACGTCGTCGAGGCTTTTCCCCTTCTCCTTCCGCTTCCAGCGAAGGTAGGCCCCCAGTTCCTTCATCGTCTGATCATTCACCGGATTTCGCCTCCCTGGCCTTTTCTCGCAGCAGCCGCACGGCAGAAGCCGGGTTCGGGTCACCGAAGACCGCGTTCCCTGCAACGACTACGTCGCAACCTGAGCGGACGACATCGGCGATGTTGGAAATGCCGAGCCCCCCGTCCATCTCGATCATGAAATCCAGGCCTCGGGCTTCCCGCCATTGGCAGAGCGCCGTCGTCTTGGAAAGAACCTCCGGGATGAAGGCCTGGCCTCCGAAGCCCGGGTTCACGGACATGACGAGCACGAGGTCCACGAACGGCAGGACCGGCTTGAGCGTCTCGACGGCAGTACCGGGGTTGAGCGCCACCCCAGGCCGGCTCCCTCCCTCCCGGATTTCCTGGAGCACCCTGTGGAGATGGGGGGTAGCCTCCTGGTGGACGACGAGGTAGTCGGGTTTCCAACGGAGAAAGGAGGAAATGAAGCTTTCCGGCGGTTCCACCATCAGGTGGACGTCCAGCACCGCCTCGGGCAGGGCCGCCCGCAGGGATTGCAGCAGGGACGGCCCATATGAAAGGTTCGGCACGAAGTGGCCGTCCATGACGTCCAGGTGAAGCCAGTCGTATTCGCCTTCCAGGGCCGCGATGCCCTCCCACATCCTCAGGGGATCTGCGGAGAGAAGGGAGGGGGCTAAAAGCGGAAACACACGGGAGTTCTTCACGGGCGGTACCTGTCCTGCCATACGAACTCACCTCCCAGGTAAACCGTCACGGCAGCTTCGCGAACGTAGGAAACGTTGACCAGTAGCGATTCCCCGCCTTTGACTTCCTTTTCGAGAACGGTCCGCGTCCCTTCCGGATCGACCACCTCGATACGCAGGGTCATGGGCTTGGTGAGCGGGGGGACCTGGTAACGCACCTTGGCCGTGTGCCGGGGTTCCGTGGAGCCTCCGCCGGAGGGTTTTTCCACGGTTGCCGCGGGCGCCGGCTGTTTCACCGGTTCGACGGGGGCAGGGGCCGGAGGCTCGGGGGCTTTCGGGGCCTCCGGGGTTTTCCTTACGGGCTCGGGAGCCTTGGGGGCAGGTTCCGGGGACTTCCGGAGCGTTTCGGGAACCTTAGCCGGAGGAGTCTCCACCGGGGGAGCCTCGGTATCCTCTATCGCCGGTGCCGCGGGGGCCCCGGAACGGGTTTTTGCGTTAGTCGCCACCGTCAGGTTGACCCTGGCTCCCGCCGGGACCTGTGTCCCGGCCTTCGGAGAGATGGTGGTCACGATCCCGGGGGCGGTCGCCTCCGTGTAGACATAGCGCGTGTTGGCCGTTAGCCCCGAGGAGACCAAAAGGGCCCTCGCAGCCGTTTCACCCTGCCCGAGGATGTCGGGAACGCCGACGGGGCCGCCGTCATCTCCCCTGCCGCGGCTGAGCAGGAGGTCGATGCGCGTGTCGACGGGCACCATGGCCGGGGCCGAAGGGCTTTGCGCCACGACCGCCCCCACCGGTTTGTCGGTGTCGGCGATCCGCAGCACGTCACCCACCTGGAAGCCCGCCTTTGCAAGCCTGGCACCGGCTTCGTTGAATTCCAGGCCGCGGACGTCGGGCAGCGGTTTCTTCTCTCCGCTTCGGCTGACCTTGAGAATGACGAGCCTTCCCCCGGCGACTTTTTCATTTGAAACCGGCCACTGGGAAACCACCGTCCCGGAAGGAAGCTGCGAAACGACCTGGTCGGTTCGAACGACCAGGCCCAGTTTCTGGAGGCTTTCCGTGGCCGCGGCGGATGTCATCCCCTCGACCGCGGGCATCGGGATGGTGCGTCCGCCCATGAAGACGAAGTAGAAAGCGGCGGCCGCGGAGACGACGATAACGGCTAAGAGGAGGACCATCGTCCAACGAATCCACTTCAAGGGTTTTCCCTCCTAAGGCCTTTTCATGAATGCTGCGATATAAAACCCGTCAACCCATGGCAAAAGGGGCAGAACGATGCGCCCGTATGGCTTGCCCTTCACGGAAACCTTCCTCGGGAGGTCGAGAGGCAGCTCCACGATATCGCCGCCGGACTCCAGGGCTCTGCCGACAACCTGTTCGTTTTCCTCCCGGAACAGGCTGCAGGTACAGTACACCACGACACCCCCCGGTTGCACAAGCCCGAAAGCCCTCCGCAGCAGGAGGGCCTGGAGTTCGGCCATCTCGTCCAGTTTTTCGGGAGTCAGCCTCCATTTCGCTTCGGGGTGCCGTTTCCAGGTCCCGCTTCCCGAGCATGGGGCATCGAGGAAGATACCCCGCGGCTTTTCCCCGGGGTCGAGTTGGAGAGCATCCCCGACTTTGAAGAACGCCCTCCTGCCCAGCTTTATCCGGTCCATTTCGGCCCTCGCCGAGGCAACGCGGCCCGGGCCGATCTCCCACGATTCCAGGGGAACGCTTTCCGGAAGCCGGGAAAGGAAATGCCCGGTCTTGACCCCTCTGCCGGAGCACATCTCGAGCAAGGGCCCCTCAGGGGCCAGGGCGAGGAAAGATTCGGCGGCGAGCATCGCGGATTCGGTCTGGGGCGTGATGCGTCCCTCCTTATAACCTGGAAGCGATGGGGGGAAGGGATTGGAAGACAGGCGGAGGCCGTTTCCCAAAAGCGGGGAGGCCCAGGCCCGGTACCCCGCCCCTACGAAGGTTTCCAAAAAAGAGTCCCGTCCTTCCGTGACGTTGAGCCGCAGGGACATCAGGGGCTTCATGGAAGAAAGCTTCCAGAGGCGGCGAGCCTCTTCCTTGCCCCAGTCTTCGATCCACCGGCGCCCCGCCCACGAAGGGACGCCGTGGACCAGGCACTGGTCCCGGACGTCCGGCGAGCGTGCGAGCTTTTCCAGGATCCCGGGGCCTTCCTCGCCTACCCTCCGGAGGACCGCGTTGACAAGCCCCGCCTCGTGCGGGGATTTGCCGGCCTTTACCTGTCCTACCAACGCGCTGACGAGCACGTTCGGTGAAAAGTGGCGCAACTCCGCGAGCCCGGCCGTTCCCACCAGGAGGGCATCAGCGGTTTCCGCAGAAAGGGTGTGAAGCGGTTTTCGCAGGAAAAGCCCGAGCAGGTGTTTCCAAAGCGATTCCCTCCGGGAAACCGCGTAGAGGAGCGAAGAAGCCAGCGTCCTCTCCGGAGCTTCCACGGCGCTCCCCATCTTCCGCAGCGCCTCCGAGGCGAAGGCTCCCCTTCTCACCTCGCGCCGGCATTCCAGGGCCGCTTCGATCCCTCTCATGTCCTTCCTGCCTTCCCTGCAGCTTTAACCCGAACCCCCAGAATCATACCACCCGTGAACGAACAGCCGAGCTTCTCTCACCCGGCGGGGGACAACAAAAACAGGGTGGGGGAATGCCCCCACCCTGTCCGCCCTGGTCGGGGCAGTGAACTTATTCCCTGTTGCCTCCGGCCATGCCGCGCAGCAGAAGCAGCCGCACGAGCTGGGCCGCGGCCATGACCGCCGCCGCCACGTATGTGAGCGCCGCCGCCTTGAGCACGGCCCGCGCACCGCCTATCTCGTCGCTGTCGAGGGTCCCCGTGTCGGCAAGAAGCCGAAGGGCCCTGGCGGAGGCATCGAACTCGACCGGGAGGGTAATGAGGTGGAAAAGGATCACCCCGAGGAAGAAAATGATCCCCACGTTCATCAGTAATGGCGACCTCATAAGGAGGCCGATGAAAAACAGGGGGAAGGCCAACCAGGAAGTCAGGCTTGCCACAGGGACGATCGCGTTCCTGAGGCGGATCGGCCGGTAGTCCTGGGCATCCTGTATCGCGTGCCCGACTTCGTGGGCGGCGATTCCGATAGCCGCGATGCTCGGGCTGGAATGGACTCCCTCGGAAAGCCGCAGGACTTTCCCCCGCGGGTCGTAGTGATCCGTCAGGTTCCCGGGCGTCTGCTCGATCGCTATACCTGACAGCCCAAACCGGTCCATCAGGCTGCGGGCCACGTCACAGGCCCGGAGGCCCTTTCTCGAGAACACCTGGCTGTAGGTGCGGTAGGCACCCTGCACTTTCGCCTGCGCCCACATCCCCAGGATCAGGGCGGGGATCAGCAGCAAAAAGGTGGGATCCATCATCATCTTCGTAAACCTCCTCTATCCGTCGATGCTCACAAAGCCCGGGAGTTTCTTCTTGATATCCCGATTTTACACGAGCGGGCAGACAAAGGCAATATTGGTCAAATTACCGGTTCCGGTAAAATTCCGAGACTTCGGATACCAGCCACTCCTGCTCGACGGCCTCCAGCTCCGGGAAAATCGGCAGCGCCAGGCATTCCCGGCTGAGCTGTTCCGCTTCGGGGAAATCCCCTTCCTTGTATCCCAGGCTCCTGAAGCAGGGCTGCAGGTGGAGACAAAGGGGATAATAGACCCTGGAGCTGATGCCCTTCGATTCCAGGTGGGCCTGGAGTTCGTCCCGAGCCTCGCAGCGAATGACGTACTGATGGTAGATGTGCGTATTCCCCGGCGCCTCCGCGGGAAGGCGGAGCCTGCCCAGGAGCCCGGCCTCCCGGAAAAGCAGGGCGTACCGTGCGGCAGCCTGCCGGCGGTCCTCGTTCCATTCCTCGAGGTGGCGAAGCCGGACCCTGAGGATCGCGGCCTGGATTTCGTCAAGCCGGCTGTTCAGCCCTACAACGTCGTGGAAGTAGGTTTCCGTGGAGCCGTGCACGCGCAGGCTCTTCACCTTTTTCGCCAGCCCTTCATTCTGGAACGTGGCCATGCCGCCGTCCCCGTAAGCCCCGAGGTTCTTGGTGGGGAAAAAGGATATGCAGCCTATGTCACCCACGCTCCCGGCCCGAAGCATCCCCCCTTCGACACGCCTGCAGGCCCCGAAGGCCTGGGCTGTGTCCTCGACGAGGGCGATCCCCCTTTCCGAAAGTTCGGGCGCCAGTTCCTCGAGGGGCACCATCTGGCCGAAAAGGTGGACAGGAATGACGGCCCTGGTCCTCGGCGACAGTTTTTCCTTGACCTGTTCTACCCGGATGTTGTAGGTGGCCGGGTCGATGTCGGCAAAGACGGCCCTCGCGCCAAGCCTCGTGATACAGCTCACGGTCGCGAAGAAACTGTACGGTGTCGTGATGACCTCGTCGCCCGGGCCAACGCCGAGGGCCATCAGGGCCAGGACGAGCGCGTCGGTGCCCGAGGCGCATCCCACGGCCTGGGGGACGCCCAGGTACGCGGCGATTTCACCCTCCAGTTTCTTCACTTCCGGCCCGAGGATGAAATGCTGGCTTTCCAGGACCCGGTCGACCGCTTCCCGGATTTCCTCCCTTACCCTGGCATAGTTTCTTTTCAAGTCGAGCGTCGGCAATTTTCGATCGGGCATCGTGCACCCTCCTGTTAGATAAGGTCATGGCCAACGGGGATTATACCAACAGCATGGTTAACCCCCCGTTTTTTCGTTCTTTTTTTCTCTTATTGTCCGCCTGCCGAGACAATAATGGAGACCCGCCCGAGGCAGGTCTCCATCATCCGTTTTGCCCTAGGGCTCCCCGTTGTCTTTTGGGGTCTGCAGATCCTCCATGGAATACCGAAGGTGTTCCCGCATCATCGTTTCCGCCTTGTCCGGCGATTTCTCGGCCAGGGCGCCTATGATGGCCCGGTGCTGCGGGATGCTCGGGTTCGTGTCGATGTTGTAGAAGGGATCGTAAAAGACGATGTAGACGTTCGTCCGGGCCAGGATGTTCTCCACGTACTCGGCCAGGAGCCGGTTCCCGCTCGCTTCGGCGATGGCGCGGTGGAAATTCTCGTTCACTTCCAGGTAAAGCTCGAGGTTTTTCTCCTGGAAGGCCCGTTCCTCTTCCAGGACGGCGTCTTCCAGCCGTCTCAGCTGCCGTTCGCTTATCCTTTCGGCCGCAAGCCGGATAGCAAGGCATTCGAGATGCTCCCTGACGACGTACGCGTTCTCCATTTCCTTCTGTGTCGGAGACGCCAGCCTCGCGCCGCTGTTCGGGATGATGGTGACCAACCCCTCGCTCGCAAGGCGCCTGAGGGCTTCCCGCACGGGAGTCCGGCTGACGCCCATCTGGACCGCGATGTTCACCTCGGGGAGTCTCTGGCCGGGCTGGAGCTGCTTCGTGATGATGCGATGCCTGAGGTCCTGGTAGACGTAATCGGCCGATGTGGTATAAAAGCGCGGTTCCCTCATGGCTAGCCGAACCCTCCAGTCGTATTGCACGCATTTCCGCATTGTTCCCACTTCGTGCAATATTAGCACGGCGTCAGGGTGTACACAACATTTTTCCCCCGGCCCTATCGTGCAAGCTGTTAAAATCTTTCGGAGACGAACACTTTAAGGAGGTTTTTCCTTGAGGCTCCTGACCCTGGTCCTTTCCATCACGACCCTGGCCCTTTTCGGCAGGGCCCTCGCCGGTCTCGGGGGGTTCCTTTTCGGCAAGGGGCGCGTGGATTACATCGTGCAGGGGATCCTGCTCGGCTTCCTGGCCATGGCGGGCGCCTTCTGGGCCTGGCGGCGCTACCTCAGGGAACTGGAACACGAACCGGTCCCGGGGGAAGAGGACGACACCCCTTCTTCCTGAAGGGCCTGCAAAAAGAGCCGGCTGATGGATTCGCGAAGACTCCCCGTATCGTGCCGCCTTTCCCTCCCGCAGGCTTTTGCGTCGTCGCCGCAAACGAGGCATGGTCTCGGGGGTTTTCCGACCGCACTGCGACCGATGCTGCCCCGGGTGGTGATGACATCGACGTCGACCGCCCTGCCCCAGGAGAATTCCTCCTCCAGGACGATGCACCTTTCCTTGAGCAGGCGGGCGACCCCTTCGTCTTCCAGCAGAACCCCGATAAGGACCGCATAGCCCGCCCCGTTCAAGAGGCCCGTCTCGCTTACGACCTTCCCTCCGCCGGACCTGACGCGTTCCCGCACACTGGAAACCATGCGGTCCGCGCAGCGAATGTCACCCGGCAGGCTTTTCGGGAAACCCGGGATGTTGAGGGAAACCTGGACGACGGCCAGCCCCTTCGCCAGAAGCCGTGACTGCAGCCGCGCCCTGCCTTCCCTGCCCTCGAGCACCAGCCCCAGGGGGTCCATCAGGAGGCCCTCCACGCCGCCGCAAGGGCCGATGCCGCCCTGGCCAGGGTGTGGGCATCGTGGCGGCTTATCGAGAGACGCACTCCCTCGACTTTCTCTCCCTTGACGGAGAACTCCTCTCCCGGCACGACCCTGACCCCCCTGGCCAGTGAAAGCGAAGCTGCCCGCACGCCATCCAGGCCCGGGGTGTCCAGCCAGAGGTAGATTCCCCCTTCCGGCCGGGAAAAGCGGAATTCCGGCAGTTCCCTCGACAGCGCCGAGGAAAGCCCTTCCATCCGTATCGACATCTGGAGCCGGACCGCATCCAGGGCTCTCGCCAGGCTCCCCGATTCGATGAGCCTGAGCACGAGCATCTGGACCAGGGAGGAGGCCCCACCCGTCCTGATCCTCCTGACCGCGCCGGCCGCTTCCGAAAGGGCGGGAGAAAACAGAAGGTAACCGAAACGCAGTCCCGGGAAAAGGGCTTGGCCGAAAGAACCCATGTAAATCACCCTCTCGGCTTCAGGGAGGGATTTCAAGGCAGGAACACTTTGTTCCCCGTACCGGAGCTCTCCGTAGGCGTCGTCCTCGATGACCCAGGCTCCCCTGCGAACGGTTTCCGCCAGTATTTCCCGCCGGAGGGGCAGGGGAAGGGTTCGTCCCAGGGGGTTGTGAAAACTGGGGATGAGGTAGAGGGCATCCCGCCGGTCCATCCCCGAGACGCAGCCGGGTATTCCCGAAGGGTCCGCGGGAAGGCATCTGACCTGCATCCCCTCGCTTTTCGCCATCCTGGCGGAATCCGGGTAGGTCAAAGGCTCCACCCATAGGGTGCGAGTCCCGGAAACGGAGAGAGTCCTGAGCAGGATCGAGAGCCCTTCCTGCAGACCGGCAGTCACCATGAGGCTTTCCCAGGACGCGGGGATCCCCCTCGCGGCCGCATGGCTCACGAGCGCCCTCCTAAGGGGCTCCAGCCCTTCGGGGGGAGAACCCAGGAGCGAGGCTTCCGGGGAAGCCGAAAGGATGTCCCTGAGGGCCCTGGAAATGGATTTCACCGGGACGAGGTCCATGGAGGGGAGTCCTGAAGCGAGGTCGATGGCCTCGTCTTTCTTCATTGGGGATTCGCTGTCCGGGCTCTGGCCCAGGACAAAGGCCCCGCTTCGCCCCTCAAGGCGGATTTTCCCGTCGTCCTCTAGGATCGCGTAAGCCTGCATGACCGTTGTCCGGCTGATGTCGAGCTGCCTGGAAAGGACCCTCGTCCCGGGCAGCCTCGTCCCGGGCGGCAGCGAGCCACTTCCGATAAGCCGCCGCAAGTGCGCGGCGACCTGCAAATAGAGGGCTTCCCCGCTCTCGCGCTGTATCGGGATTTCCAGCAAGCTTCCTGCCTCCCCGGTCCGGATCGTGTATGCTACTATCCTAGATTGTACCGGACCTTCCGGGAAAGGCGTGAGGAGTTTGGGCAACACCAGGAACGATCGCGTACCCGACGGCGACCTGATCGTTTTCGACGTCGACGGGGTCCTTGTCGATACCCGCTTTTCCTACCCTACGGTCATCCGCGCGGCGATCCAGTGGGGATGGAGCCGACTGCTCGGCAAAGCAGCGGACTGCACAGGTTTTTCGATGGAACATTTCAGGGCCAGTAAACGGCACCCCGGCTTCAACGACGATTACGACATCGCCTGGGCCCTGGTCACGGTAGCCGCATCGGCGTCCGGGCGCACGAGGGACCCCCGCCTCTCGAAAGCGATGCCGACGCCCCGGGAATGGGAAGCCATGCTCGGGGACTTCCCCCCCTCCAACGTCCCGGGGCACGTCCGCGCCCTTTACGGCGACCTCCTCGACCGGCCCGCCTTCAGGGATCTCTGCGAGGAAATGTACCTCGGCGAAAATTTCCATGGCCGCAGGAAGACGAAGATGAAGAAAGGGCTCTGGCACGCCGAGAAGCCGCTGCTGGAATGCCATTGGAGAGACCTCGCACTGCCGGCCGCGATCTACACGGGAAGGTTCCTGCCGGAACTCGGGCTTGCCCTGTCCAGGCTTGGCTGGGAAGACTTCCCCGCCGACCGGGTCGTGACCCCGGAAACGGGCATCAGCAAGCCTTCCGGGGAAGGTTTCGAGCGGCTCTGCTCCCTGACGGGGGCTTCGGTACCGGTCTATTTCGGCGACACCGAAAGCGACAGGGAGAGCCTGAGGCGGTTCGGGAGGGGGCATTTCGTGGCAATTGGGGGGCTGCTCCACGGGGAGCCCTGCCGTTACGATTCGATCCGGGAAGCCCTGGAGGACCTGGGGCTCCTCCGCTGAACCTTCAGTGGCGGGCCCTCGAGGCCCGGATCCGTTCTATGACCCTGGCGGCCCCGCTCGAGTTCAGGTAGTCCCAGGTCGCGTCGGGGACTAGTTCCCGGACACCTTCCCAGTCTCCCGCCCGTATGCGCTCCCTCACCGTGGAAGCCGACACGATCGTCCCGTCCGCCAGGGCAAACCTGGGGATTTCCACGAGGCCGACCCCCCTGGCGGGGAGTACGGCTTTCATCGCTTCGTTGTATGAATTCGTGACCTCGCAGTAGGGCTCCGTTCCCACGTATCGCGCCGTGAGCCCCAGCACGGGGACGAAGAGGTTCGCGAAAAGGGTCACGTCCAGTTTCGCCTGCAGCGCCGCAATCTCCTCCGTTCCCCTGTCCCTGAGGAAGTAGGTCGGGAAGGTCGCCGGCGAAACGGCGTAGGCGTCGCTCCTGAGGACCGTGACGTTGGCCAGGCGGGAGGTTCCCTCCTTCACCAGGCGGAAACGGTGCTCGAAGGGGAACAGGGAGAGGTCGGCCTCGACCACGATGACGAAGAGGTTTTCGCAGGTGGCGGCCGCCTGCTCTATGAGGTAAAGGTGCCCGAGGGTGAAAGGGTTGCAGTTGACGACCACGGCACCGTTGTTTTTCCCTGCGGGGCGGCAGCTTTCAAGGTAGGCCCTGTACGCGGCGATCCCCGGTTCGCCCATTTCCATCAGGACGACGGCACCTTCCACCCGTGCGAGTTCGAGGAAACCCAGAGCCTTGAATCGGAGGGCCGAGTCCGGCTTGGTGTAGACGAAAAGCCGGGTCTTTCCTCTTTCGCGCGCGACCTCGACCAGCCGCGAAACGACCACCCCCGACAGTCCGGCCTCCTGCCACGAAGGATCGACCGCCACCATCCGGATGACGTCCCCCAGGAGGCTGCCGGTTGCCGCGACGCGGCCGGAGGGATCTTTCACGAAAACCGTGATATCGGGCTTCCCCTCGAAGGAGAGGCCATGGACACCAAGGAACTGCCTCAGGCTTTCCTCCTCGGTCCTGGAAAGCGTGCTGCTCAGCTCGACGTCGAATCCGAACAACCCGTGTCCTCCTGCGCCCGCTTCTTCAGCTCGCGGTTCAGAACCTTCCCGATGCTGGACTTGGGAAGCTCTTCGACGAACTCGACCATCCGGGGGACCTTGTAGTGAGAGAGGCGCTCCCTGCAGAAGGAGACGAGGTCTCTCGGCACCGCCCGGGTACCGGGCTGGGGAACCACGTAGGCCTTGACCACCTCGCCGAGCGAGGGATGGGGTATCCCGACGACGGCTGCCTCCCGGACCGCCGGGTGCTCCTGGAGCATGCCTTCGACCTCCTGCGGGTAGACGTTGAAACCACCTACGATGATGATGTCCGTGACCCGGCTGACGACGGTGATGTAGCCCTCGTCGTCGATCCGCACGACGTCGCCCGTGTTGAACCAGCCGTCCTTGATGCGCCTGGCCGTCAGCTCGGGGCTCCTGAAGTAGCCGGGGGTTACCGAGGGCCCCTGGAGCCAGAGGGTACCTTCCTGTCCCGGTGCGACCTCACGGCCCGCCTCGTCCCTAACCTGCGCGGTGAACCCGGGGATCAGGGGGCCGACCGTGCCGGGCTTGTTCTTCGCATAGCACGGGTTGACCGCCACGACGGGGGAGGTTTCCGTGAGGCCGTATCCCTCCAGCACGGGTACCCCGAGCAGCTGTGAAGAGCGGGCGGCGATCTTCTGCGGCAGGCGGTCTCCGCCCGAGGCCAGGATATGGAGTTCCTGGGGGGGCGGCGTTCCCCTCGCCACGGCTCCCTCGAGCAGGGCCACCATCGCGGGCACCGTTATGGCCATCGACACCCCTGCAGTCCTCATGACGTCGAGGGTTGCCTCGGCTGGCATAAAGTTGGGAACGATGGCCTGGCCCATCCCGGCCAGCATCGGGAGCATCCCGCAGACGGTGAAGCCGAGGGTGTGGAAGTTCGGCAGGGCGTTCAGGAAAACCTCGTTGTCCCGCAGTTCCGTGAAATGGTGCAGGGAGGCGTTGACGTTGGACCGGATGTTGTCGTGGGTGATGCAGACCGCCTTGGGCGCTCCCGTCGTCCCCGAAGTAAAAAAGATGACGGCCGTATCGGGCGTCTCGTACCCGCCCTTCCGGCCGGCAAGATCCGGTATCGGGCCGTCGAGAGGCGTGATCCCGCTTGGCACGCCGTTTTTCACGAGGGCTTCCGCCAGGCTCTCGAACCCCTTGCAAAGATAGGCGCCGAAAACGTCACCGTGTGCCGTGCAGCGAAGAATCTCCTTTTCACCCGCCTGGACGTTCAGGGGGATGACCGTGCCGCCCAGCCTCCATGCGGCAAGGCAAAGCGCGAGCGTGACCGGGGAGTTGGGAAGAAGCAAAGCCAGCCGCTGCCCTTCCTTGAACCCCGAATGCGCGAGGGTCGCCTCGCATCCTTCCACCAGTTCCATGAGGCAGCTCCTTGACCACCACGTGCCTCTCCACCAAATGGATCTCTGCCCGGGCGCGCCCTTGGCGAGGCTGAAAAAAGTCTCTTCCAGTCGTTCGTCCAATCTGGAATCCTCCCCAATCACGATTCAAGGATAAGGCCCAGCACTCCGGGACCGGGTGAGGGCCGTCCCTTCAAAAAACTTTTTAGACTATAGCACACCCTCCGGCAGGGACCCCGGAAGGGACATGGCCATGAAAGCCTCCCAGGCCGCCGCGAGAGGCAGGATCTCCTCGGGCACCTGGTACCTCGAATGATGGAGCCCGACATCCTCTCCCGTCCCGACCAGCATGAGGCAGGATGGCACCTCGAGCGAATAGAAGGAAAAATCCTCGCCGGAGAGGAGGGGTTTTGCAAGCGAGCCGATCTGATCCCCCCCGAAGAAGTCCTCGGCACAGCGCTGCAGTGCCGAGGTCAGTTCCGGGTCGTTCTGAGTCTGGGGATAATTCCGGGTGTAGTCGAGGACGGCCGATCCGCGGAAGGCCGAGGCAACTGCCGGGACGAGGACCTGCAGGCGATCCTTCAGGAAATCCCTGACATTAGTGTCGAAAGCGCGGAGCGTCCCCCACATGTGGCCGGTTTCGGGAATGATGTTGTAGGCTTCGCCGGCCTCCACCTGGCCGAAGGAGATCACCGCGCTTTCCAGCGGGTCGAGTTCCCGGCTGATCAGGCTCTGGATCGACAGCACGATGTGGGCCCCGATCAGGATCGGGTCGACGGTCACATGGGGGAGGGCCGCGTGCCCGCCGACCCCCCTGATTTCGATGTGGATACGGTCCGAAAGGGCCGTGATGACCCCCGGGCGCGTCATGAAGGTTCCGTAGGGAGAGTTCGGCCAAAGGAGGGGCGCCACGACCTGCCCCACGTTGAAGCGCTTGATGAGGCCCGCCTGGACCAGGGCCCTGGCGCCGCCCTTGCCCTCCTCGGCAGGCTGGAAGAGGAGCGCGACGGGCCGCTTGAGGTCCGGCCTCCTCTCCGCGATGAGGGCCGCAGCCCCCAGCAGCGCGGCCATATGGGCATCGTGCCCTGCGGCATGCATCACTCCGGGGATACAGGACGAGAAGGGAACGCCTGTTTCCTCGTCCAGGGCCAGGGCGTCCATCTCCGCCCTGATCATCAGGGCCTTGCCCGGCAGGTCCCCGCCGATGAGTCCCACCACCGAGGTCGGGCAGCCGAATCCCTTGATGGTCTCCACGCCCTCGATCGTCGAAAGCGCCTCGATGATCCGGGCCGCGGTCACGTTCTCCTCGAAAGCGAGCTCGGGGAACTGGTGAAAAGCCCTTCTCCAGGCGACCAACTGATCGAAAAGGTCCTCCGCCGCTGCCAGAAGTGCCGGTCCGTCATGCCGACCCGGGGCTGCACCGGTCATCGCGATCACCTCTCGTCACGGCGGGAAAAAGCAGGTCCCCTCCGCCATTCTCCAACTTTTTTCATACCTGTTAGTGTATCATAGGTCATAGACGAAGCATCATGAAATGAAGGAGGTTGGCGCCCTTGCCCGCACCGTTTGCCGCGATCCGTGATCTGCCTTCGTTCGTGGACCGGGAGGTCACCCTGAAAGGGTGGATGTACAACAAGAGGAGTTCCGGGAAGATTCACTTCCTGCAGGTTAGGGACGGCTCTGGTTTCGTCCAGGCCGTCATGGTCAAGGGAGAGGTGCCGGAAGAGCAGTTCGTGGCGGCCAAGGGGCTGTGGCTGGAAGCCTCGGTCATCGTCACGGGCCTTGTCCGAAAGGACGAGCGCGCCCCGTCGGGAGTCGAGGTTTCGGTCACGGGCCTGGAGATCGTCCAGAACCCCACCGAAGAATACCCGATCGCGAAAAAGGAGCACGGTATCGACTTCCTCCTGGACCGCAGGCACCTCTGGATCCGCTCGGCTCGCCAGAAGGCCATCCTGACCATAAGGGAACGGGTCATCTGGAGCTGTCGCGAGTACCTCCACGACAACGGCTTTCTGCTCGTGGACAGCCCGATCCTGACCGGGGCGATCGGGGAGGGCGCGGACGGCCTCTTCGAGGTCGAGTATTTCGACATGGGCAAGGCCTACCTGGCCCAGACCGGGCAGCTTTATGCCGAAGCGGCAGCGGCTGCTTTCGGCAAGGTCTACTGTTTCGGGCCGACATTCCGGGCCGAAAAATCCAAGACGCGCCGCCACCTCACGGAATTCTGGATGATCGAGCCCGAGGTCGCCTACGCGGACCACAAGGACAACATGGCCCTCCAGGAGGGGCTCGTCTGCGCCGTGGTAGAGGGAGTGCTGAAACACTGCCGGAAAGAACTGGAACTTCTCGAGCGGGACATTTCGGCCCTGGAAAGGATCAAGCCCCCCTTCTACCACATCACCTACGACGACGCGGTCGCCATGCTCCAGAAGCTCGGCAGCGACATCCCCTACGGGGACGATTTCGGGGGAGACGACGAAACGATCCTGACGAACCAGTTCGACAAGCCCGTTTTCGTCGAGTGTTACCCCAAGAAGGTCAAGGCCTTCTACATGAAGCAGCATCCGGAAAGGGAAGACCTGGTCCTTTGCGACGACCTCCTCGCGCCCGAAGGCTACGGGGAAATCATCGGCGGGTCCCAGAGGGAGGACGACCTGGATCTCCTCCTTTCCCGGATTCGCGCCGAGAAGCTTCCCGAGTCTTCCTACGACTGGTACCTCGACCTTCGCCGTTTCGGCTCGTTCCCCCACAGCGGCTTCGGCATGGGGATAGAACGCGTCGTTTCGTGGATCTGCGGCCTGCAGCACATCAGGGAGGCGATCCCCTGGCCGAGGACCATCTACCGGCTGAATCCCTAGACCGCCCATCAAGGGAGGGGTGTCCATGGTTGGAGCGGAAAGCCTCAGCTATTTTTCCCGTTTCGACGCGGAATCCGTCTACGCGGACAAGGGGTGGCTCATCGGGAAAGGGCCTGTAGGGGGGAAGGCGAAAGGCCTGGCCTTCGCCTTTTTCGCCCTGCAGGGGTCCCCCCTGGAACAGGCCGTGTCCCTCCCTCCATCGACGATCGTTGTCGGCACGGAAATCTTCAGGGATTTCGTCCAGGACAACAGGCTAGGCTGGGTGTACTCGGAACCCGACACTTCCCGGATCGAGGTGGCCTTCGCGACGGGAAGCCTGCGGGAGAGCTTCCGCGCCGACCTCAGGCGGGCCCTCGAGACCATAGGGGACCGACCGCTGGCGATACGGTCCAGCTCTCTCCTGGAGGACTCGGTCAGGCTTTCCTTTGCGGGGAAGTACGACACCTGCTTCTCCGCCAACGTCGGGACCCTCGAGTCCAGGGCCCGGGAACTCGAATACGGCATCCGGTCGGTCTGGTCGTCCCTTTACAACCCGGCCCCCAGGGCCTACAGGAACAAACACGGCTACACCGACGAGGACGAGGCCATGGCGGTCGTCGTCCAGCCCATCATGGGAAAGGCCCATGGGCATCTCTATTACCCCGAACTGGCGGGAGCCGCTTTCTCCAAGGTCTACCGGCGGCCGACGCCCCGTGTCCGCAAGGAGGACGGGGTGATGCGCCTCTGTTTCGGCCTGGGTACCCGGACTGTCGACCGCGCCAAGGCCAGGGTCTTCTACCTGACCAACCCCAACCTGCGCCCCGAGGGGAACCAGCCCGGGGAGATCGCCGCCGCCAGCCAGGTCGAGTTCGACTATATCGACCGCAATTTCGGCTCGTTCATGACGGGATCCCTGCGCCAGTTCCTCCCCTACATCCTGAAGCAGCACAAGTCCGTCCACTCCTTCATCGAGGTCTACACGGACAACCTCCTGTACTGGGCCGGGAGCCCTCTCAAGCGCTTCTCGAAGCCGATCTTCTCCTTCTCGGCGCTGCCAACGAGGCACCCGCACCTTTTCCAGACGATCCGCTCCCTTCTGGCCCACCTGGAAGACAAGATGGACTTCCCGGTGGACATCGAGTTCACGTACGAAACCGAAGCGAAGGAACTCTCGCTGATCCAGATGCGCCCCCTGGCCGCCTATGCGGAGATGGCGAAAGTGACCGTTCCCGAGGTGCCCGAGGAGCGCCTCCTGCTGAGGGGCAACCGGATGGTCAGTAACGGCATCCTGGAACGGACCAGCCACCTTGTCTACGTCGACCCGGATATGTACGGCAGCGACGCGACCTTTTTCGAGGTCGCCCGCGAGGTTGGCCGGGCCAACGCGAAACTGGCCGGGACCAAGTACATCCTCGTCGGGCCGGGACGATGGGGAAGCACGAACCCGGATCTCGGGGTCCCGGTCAAGTACAACGAGATCTGCCACTGCGGCTGCATGGTCGAGGTGGGGATAAGGGAAAGCAACTTCACCCCGGAACTGTCGTACGGAACCCATTTCTTCCTGGACCTCGACGTGGACGGAACCCTCTACCTCCCCGTCTTCGCGGGGGAATCGGGCAACACCTACAACAAGCAATGGTTCGACAACACCCCTTACGAACGGGGACAGCACCCCGCAGTCAGGGTCTACCAGGGGGACTTCGCCGTCTTCATGGACGGGGACTCCGAGATCGGGCAAGTCGTCCTGGGATAGGCGGCATCGCAGGCAAAGGGGAGGGCGGGATGCATCCCGCCCTCCCCTTTGCCTGCGATGCCGGCCCGTTCAAGCCGCTCCTTACGGCCAGATGCCGCGGAACCGCATGGCCGCGATGATCCTGCCCATGGCGCGGACATAGGCGGCCTGGCGCATCCGGATGTTGTTGCCCTTCTTGATCTTCCAGATCTCGTGAAAAGCCTGCGTCAGCCTCTCGTCCAGTTTTTCGTGAACCGTCTTCTCGCTCCAGTAGTCGCCGGTCCGCCCCTGGATCCACTCGAAGCAACTCACGGTGACTCCCCCGGAGTTGGCCAGGACATCCGGGATGACGAGCACTTCGTTCTCCTGCAGGATCGCCTCCGCCTCCGGTGTCGTCGGCCCGTTGGCCAGCTCGAGGATTATTTTCGCCTGGACCCGGCCGGCGTTCGCCTCGGTCACCATCCCTTCCAGGGCTGCCGGGATGAGGACATCCACCGGGGCCTCCAGGATCTCGTCCGTCGACACCCTGTCCCCACCCGGGTAGTCGGTCACCGTGCCGCTCGTCCTCTTGTGCTTCATGAGGTCCCCATAATCCAGGCCCTTCGGGTTGTATATCCCTCCCTTGCTGTCGGCAACACCGACCACCGTGATCCCGATCTCCGAGAAAAGGGCATGGGCATACCCACCGACGTTGCCGAACCCCTGGATCGTGGCTTTCAGGGGTTTTCCGAAAAGCCCCAGTTCCTTCAGGGCCTCCCTCAGGACGTACATGCCCCCGCGTGCCGTGGCGTCCCCGCGGCCCAGGGATCCCCCGATCTCGATGGGCTTCCCCGTGTAGGCCGAGGGCTCGCTCCACCCCAGGACCTTCTCATAGGTGTCCACGAACCACGCCATGACCTGGGGGTTCGTGTAGACGTCGGGCGCCGGGATATCGATGTCCGTCCCCATGAAACGCGATATCCCGAGGGCATAGGCCCGGCTCAGGCGCTCGAGCTCGCCCTTGGAGAGTTCCCGCGGGGCCACGCGCACGCCTCCCTTGGAACCTCCGTAGGGCAGCATCGCCGTGGCGCACTTGATCGACATCCAGGCCGACAGGGCCATGACCTCGTCCTGGCTCACGTTCGGGTGGTACCGGACGCCTCCCTTGTAGGGGCCCA
>CAYRNZ010000027.1:3528-26514 GCA_964425765.1 uncultured Synergistaceae bacterium | reverse complement strand
ACCCGCCGAAGGAAAAGTGGAACGCCGGGCTCGTGGTCGAGACCCCCTGGGGCGGGGACCTCTCCGTCAGTTGGCAGCGGGGAGACGAGTGGTGCTTCGGCATTTCCCAGCGCTTCGACCTGTACCGGCCCTTCTTCGGCGGCAGGAAACCCCGTTTTCCGCGGGCAGAATCCCCCCTGGCGGAAACCTGGGCGGGGGCCGACCTCGCGTCCTTGGCTGGCGGTCTGAAACAGTCCCTCACCGAAAAGCTCGCCCTCAGGGGGGCCCGGGTCCTCGTTTCGCCCTACCGTGTCCTCGTGGCTTTCGAGGCCCCCGAAAACGGCACGGCCGACCTCCTGGCGCGGACGGCCGCCCTGGCGGCGGACCTCCTGCCCCGTGGGACCGGGAGCCTCGCGCTGGTTCCGCTCCTGCGGGGCGTGCCGGCGGTGCGCCTCGACGTTCCCGGGAGCGCCCTCGAGGAGCTTCGCCAGGGGAGGATCGATCCCTCACTGCCCGAAAGCGTGAAGGCGTCCTGGTGCGAAAAGGGCAGCCTCCTGGGCGAAAGGGAAGAAGAAAAATGGGAAACCGATCCCGCCCCGGCGGACCCCTGGAAGCGGCTGGCCTTCTCCCTGGCCCCGGCCTGGGAGCCCCGGGTCGACCGGACCCTCCAGGACGTCTTCATGTCGCGGACGAGCCTCGACGCGGCGGCCCGCTGGAACGGGTCCGGCGGCTGGGCCGCCCTGGCCGACGTCAGGATTCCCCTGGCCAACGACATCGAGATCTGGTGGGAACCGGAGGCCAACGACGAGACCCGCATCTGGAAGGCGGTCGCCAGCCAGCTGGTGAGCCTCGGCGAGGGGGCTTTCCTCCTCGGGGAGGCGGGCTGGCTGGACGAAACGTGGTTCGGCGGCAACGCCTGGGTTCGCAAGTTCTTCGGCAACGGACGGTGGTTCGCCGGGGGACGGCTTTCCTTCGTCCACGAGCGCGACCCCTACGGCTTCGCCTCACTGGCCGACGCGCCCGTCCTGCGGGTGCAGAACCCCGGCCTGGTGATGGGAAACCGCGGGTACGAGGGGGACGGCTGGTGGTGGGGAGGCTGGGCCCAGCTCGGCTACCACGAACCCCGCTACGACCTCGACCTCGTGGCCGAGGCCGGGCAGTTCCTCGATGAGGACCGGGGCGTCCGTCTCTCGGTCGACCGGCGGTTCGACGACACCCGCGTGGGCTTCTGGATCGCCAGGACGGATGTCCTCACCCAGGGCAAGGACTACTCCAACGCGGGAGTGAGCCTGGAGATCCCCGTAGGCGCCTGGTGGGGCACCACCGACGACCTCTCCTGGAGGCAGGAGTTCGGCCTGTTGTCGACATGGCAGTACTACTCCTCGAGGCAGCCCGGGACGTGGATGCCCCCGGATCGCCTGCTGGGCCCCGTGAATCCCGACCGCCTTCCGGCGGCCTTTGTCCGGGCGCTGGTTGAGGGAACGAGGTAGGAAACAGGAGGGCCGTTCCCGGCGGGAACGGCCCCTTTTCGATTCTCCCCTGCGCTTTTTCGGCCGGGCTACGGCTGCAGCTGGAGTTCCAGGTACACGGTGCCGGTGCACCCGCACTCACGGTAGGCCGGGATCTCCCTGAATCCCATGGAGGTGTAGAGCGACATCGCCTCTGCCATGGAGGGGATCATCCCCAGGCGCATCGTCCTGTACCCCGCGTTTCCCGCCTCCACGATCAAAAGTTCCGCCAGGGAACGGCCCAGTTTCATCCCCCGGTACTCCGGCCGCACGAAGAGGCGCTTCATCTCGCAGGTACCCTCGATGCCGGCGGGCTGGAAAGCGATGCACCCTGCCGGTTTCCCGTCGAAACAACCCACCAGGAGGCGGCCCGCGGGGGGCGAGTAGGGTACCGGCAAATTGTCGAGCTCACGCTCGAAATCGGGGAACCATTCGTCTATCCGGATGCAGTCGCGGTATTCGCGGAAAAGGCACCTGGCCTGCGCAATCAGAGTGGGGGTAGCCGCCTGCTGCAGTTTCACGGTGCTCATGTCCCAACCCCTTTTCACCTGGATTGGACCCCCATGAGGGGGGCCGCCAGGACGCACATGTCTTTCCATTTTACCCCAATTTAGAAAAAGTCAATTTTCACCATGGTAGAGAGCTGTCGCCGCAGAACGGCCTTTCTCTTTTGTGACAGGCCGGAGTGGAGTCAGGTAGAATGTGTTTTGTTACATCCATGAAGGTGGCGTTTCAGATTAATGGAACCCTGGAGGCCCGGGCCGGGGAGCAGGAAACGCAAAAGGCAGGTTTTGGGGAGGGGGAAGAGGGTTGCAGCCCATTGAGAAGATGGAAACCCTGGCGAGGATCCACGAGGTGGGCGTCGTCGCGGTCGTGAGAGTGAATGATCCCGACCAGGCCAGGGGGATCGTGGGGGCGGTTTTCGAGGGGGGTATTCCCGCGGTGGAGGTCACCATGACCGTCCCGGGGGCGGTGAAGATCATCGAGGCCCTGGCCGGGGAGTACCGGGGAAGTTCGCTTGTCCTCGGGGCGGGGACGGTCCTCGATCCCGAGACGGCCCGGGCCTGCCTGCTGGCGGGGGCGCGCTACGTCGTCGCCCCGAACCTGAACGAGGAAGTGGTCCGGCTCTGCAACCGGTACGCGGTCCCGTGCATGCCCGGGATCGGCAGCGTCACCGAACTGGTTCGGGCCTACGAACTGGGGGTCGACGTCGTGAAGGTCTTTCCCGGCGAGGTGCTGGGGCCGAAGTTCATCAAGGCGGCCCTCGCCCCGGTTCCCCACGCGAAGATGATGCCCACGGGCGGCGTCTCGGTGGACAACCTGGCCGACTGGTTCGCCGCGGGGGCCTATGCCGTCGGGATGGGCAACGCCCTGACGAAGCCCGGAGGCAAAGAGGGGGACCTCGACGCCGTCAGGGCGGCGGCGAAGAGCGTCGTGGAACGCATCCGGCAGATCCGCTCCTGAAGGGGGAAAATCCGATGAAACGTGTCGTCACGTTCGGTGAGATCATGCTTCGCCTTTCGCCGCCCGGCCACGAACTCTTCCTCCAGACTCCCGCGTTCGGCGTCGCCTACGGCGGGGCCGAGGCCAACGTGGCCGTCGCTCTCGCCAACTTCGGGATGGACGCGGCCTTCGTCACCGCCCTGCCGAAGAACGCCCTGGGGGAGGCCGCCCTGCGGGAACTCCGCAAGTTCGGCGTGGACACCCGCCACGTTATCCGGACCGAGGGACGGATGGGCCTCTACTTCACCCAGAAGGGTTCCTGCTGCCGGCCCTCCCAGGTCCTCTACGACCGGGCCGACTCGGCCGTCTCGAAGGTCTCCCGGGGCGATTTCGACTGGAACGTCATCCTGGAGAGGGCCTCCTGGTTCCACGTCACGGGGATCACGCCGGCCCTGTCCGCCGGCGCCGCCGACTCGACCTTCGAGGCCCTGGAGGCCTGCAGGGCGAAGGGCATCCCCTCCTCCTGCGACCTCAACTACCGGAAGAAGCTATGGAAGTGGGGGAAAAAGCCCACGGAGGTCATGCCCCAGGTCGCCCGGATGGTGAGCCTCCTGATCGCCAACGAGGAGGACTGCCAGAAGGCGCTCGGTATCGAACTCGACGTGGACGTCGCCGCGGGGGCCCTGGACGAGGGGCGCTACCACGGGCTCGCCCTGCGGGTCCTCGACGACTACCCGAACCTGGAGTACGTGGCCGTTTCGCTTCGGGAAAGCCTGGGCGCCGACCACAACGTCTGGTCCGGCATGCTGGCCGACCGCGAAGACGTCTTTTTCAGCCGGAAGATCGACCTCACCCACATCGTGGACCGAATCGGCGGGGGAGACTCCTTCGGGGCGGGGCTCATATGGGGTCTCCAGGAACTGGGGACGCCGGCCCAGGCCCTGGAGTTCGCCGTTGCGGCTTCTGCCTTGAAACATACGCTGCCGGGGGATTTCAACCTCGTCTCCCTGGAGGAGATCCGGGGCCTCATGAACGGCGACACGAGCGGCCGGGTACAACGGTAACCACGAAAGGAGAGATGGACATGATACTGAGCAGGAGGGCCCTGGAAAGCCCGCAGTCGGGGATACGGAAAATGTTCGGACTGGCGGCGAAGATGACCGACCTGGCCAACCTGGGCATCGGCGAGCCCGATTTCGCCACGCCGCCGGAAATCGTCGAGGCGGCGGTACGCGCGCTCCGGGAAGGGGCCACCAAGTACACCTCCAACGCCGGCATCCCGCCCCTGAGGGAGGTCATCATGGAAAAGCTGTCCCGGGAGAACAACCTTCCCGGGACCCCGGACAACGTGATCGTCACCGCCGGTGCCTGCGAGGCCCTGATCCTCTGCCTCATGGCCGTCACCGACCCGGGTGACGAGGTGATCATCCCCGACCCGTGCTGGTCCAACTACATGGGTGAGATCCACCTGGCCGGAGGGAAGGCCGTGCCGGCCAGGACGTACAAGCAGGACCGTTTCCACCTCAAGGCGTCCACTGTGAAGTCCCTCCTGACGGAGAGGACGAAGGTGCTTTTCCTGAACACGCCGTCGAACCCCACCGGGGCGGTGCTGGACGAGGCGGACCTGAAGGAACTCGCTGCCCTGGCCGTCCAGCACGACCTCACGGTGGTCTCGGACGAGCCCTACGAGAAGCTGGTCTACGACGGGCGGCGCCACGTCAGCATCGGGTCGCTGCCGGGCATGGCGGAACGCACCCTCACCGTGAACAGCTTCTCGAAGGCCTTCGCCATGACCGGCTGGCGGGTTGGCTACGTCCACGGTCCCGAGGAGGTTGTGGCCGCCATGGTCAAGCTCCACGAAAGCTTCTCCTCCTGCGTCAACTCCGCCGCCCAGTTCGCCTCCATCGAGGCCATGCAGGCGGGCGCCGCGGCCACGGCGGCCATGGTCGAAAGCTACCGCAAGCGCCGCGACCTACTGGTGGAAGGCCTCAACACCATCCCCGGCGTGGAGTGCCTGCTCCCGGAGGGCGCCTTCTACGCCTTCCCGGATTTCTCCAGCTTCGGCAAGTCCTCGGCCGACATGGCCCTGGACCTGCTGACGCAGGCCAAGGTCGTCGCCGTTCCCGGGGACGCCTTCGGGGACGCGGGAGAGGGGTTCCTCCGCATGTGCTACGCCGCCAGCGAGGAAACGCTGGAGAAGGCCGTCGACCGGATCCGGAAATACCTGGCCGGGAGATAGGTCCCTGCAGGGCAGGGCGCGGCCCCCTTCGGGGGACCGCGCCCTTTTTGCGTTATGATTGTTTAAAGGAAGCGGTTCGAATCGCAAAGGGGGGATCGGCATGGCGAACCGCCGGGGAAACCCCAGGGAAGCACTGGCCCTCGTGCCCGTCCTGCTGCGGCGGGCCTGGCGGTCCGCAGGCAGGGACTCCATGGACACCAAGGCGGCGGCCCTCGCTTTCTTCACCGTCCTGGCCCTCTTCCCGATGCTCATCCTTTCCACCGCCATCCTGGGCCTCCTGTTCGGCACGGTAAAGGGGGAAGCCCTCCTTTTCGAGCGGCTCCAGGATTTCCTCAGCGCGGACGGGCTTTCCATACTGGCAAGGCTTCTCCATGTGGCCCAGGCTCCGGGAAAGCGCTTCCTGGTCAGCGCCGCGGGCGTGGCGGTGCTGCTCTACGGTGCCTCCAGCGTCGGTTTCTACCTCAGGCGCATCCTGAACAACCTCTGGGGCCTTCCGCCGGAGCACGAGGAGGGGCTGGCGGCCTGGCTCTGGGACCGCGCGGTTTCCGTGGTCCTCGCCTTCGCCGGAGGGGTTCTCCTGTTTTTGTTCCCCGTCGTCAAGGCGGCCGTGGGCTCCCTGAAGGACCTGGTGGTTTTCGTCGCCGGGCAGGACTTCTACAGGGCCATGCCCATCGACCTGCTCCGTGTCGTGGATCTCTCCGAGTCCGTCCTGTTCGGCTTCTTCGTCCTGCTGGCGATCTACCGGTATGTCCCGCGGCTGCGGGTAGGGTGGGGGCCGTCCGCCTTCGGCGCCGCCGTGGCCGCCGCGGCGTTCAGGCTCGGTTCCCTGGTCCTGGGACTCCTCCTGGAAAAAAGCCTCTTCTCTTCCATCGAGGGATTCCTCGGGTCCTTCGTCCTCATGCTGCTATGGATCTTCTACGCCTACCAGGCCCTCCTGTACGGCGCCGAGTGCGCCAAGGCCCTAGACCGCCAACTGCGCTGGAAAGCCCGCGGTTGATGGGGACGGGGGATCTCAGGCCAGGAAACGGAGAGGGTCGTCCCCCAGGAACTTTACGACCGGAATGCCGTCGCCTCCGACGAGCAGTCTGCGGTCTACCGGGAATCGGGCGGAAAAAGCATCCAGGCCCCCCGGTTTCCCGGAGGTCGCTCCGCTCTTGACCTCGATCGCCGTAAGCCTGCCGCGCCTGCGGGCTACGAAATCCACCTCCCGATCCCCCTCCCGCCAGTAGAAAAGCTCGATCCTGCCTGCAGCGGCCGCGGCCGCGAGATGGGCTCCCACCGCGGATTCGACCAGCCTCCCCCAGCTCGGCCCATCTCTCCTGGCCTCTTCCTGGGTAAGGTTCGAAGAGGCGCCGATGAAAGCCGTGTTCAGGACCTGGAGCTTGGGGCTGGAAGAGCGGCTTCTGGCCGCTTCACCGGCGAATTTGTGCAGTCCCGTGGCCATCCCGGCTCCGGACAGGAGGCGGAGGTAATGGGCCAGCGTCGTGGTATTCCCCGCATCGAGCAGTTGTCCCAGCATCTTGTTGTAGGAAAGGATCTGCCCCGAGTAGACGCAGCAGAGCTCGAAAAGGCGGCGCAGGAGGGCGGGCTTGTCGATGCGGGTGAGCAGGAACACGTCGCGGGAGAGGGTCGTTTCCACGAGGGAATCGAGTACGTAGCGCTTCCATCTTTCCGGTTCGCTCACGAGCGGTGCGGCACCGGGGTAGCCTCCGTGGAAGAGGAATGTTTCCAGGTTCCATCCGAAGGCCTTGTTCATTTCGAAGAAGGGCCAGTGTTCCAGTGGAAGGATTTCGAACCTGCCGGCGAGGCTCTCTGAAAGTCCATGCCCGATCAGAAGCGGGGCAGACCCGAGGAGGACGACCCGGATCCCGGCGTTGGAAAACGAGTCCTCGTCCCACATTCGCTTGACGGTTTCGGACCATCCCGCGATTTTGTGGATTTCGTCAAGCACCAGGACCGATCCGCCCGGCGAAAGTCCTTCGGCTTCCAGCCGTGCCGCCTCCCACTGCTGTTCGATCCAGTGTGCCCCTCTCAGGGAGGGTTCATCGGCACTGGCATAGCGCCAAGGCATCCCCAGCCTTTGGCAGACCTGCCTCACGAGAGTCGTCTTGCCGACCTGCCTTGGGCCGGACACGACATGGATGTGCAGGCGCGGTTCTTTTAGGCGCCTTTCGAGTTCGGCGGCGTGCGGGCGAATGTAGTTCATCGGTCGCCTTCTTCCTGTTTGGGAAAATACTCAATATTTTGAGTAATTTTACTCATTGCTATGAGTATTCTACCAGATGGAGTCGAGACGGACAACGGCCAGCGATCAGACCCCATCCAGGGCCTCGTCGAGCTCCCCGATCTCCCCGGACAGGCTTTCCCATCGGTCCATGAGCCCGGCAAGGGCTTCCTCCGCACGTGCCATCTCCCCGGCCAGTTCCCGCATCCGGTCCGGGTTCGAGTGCGCCTCGGGATCGCAGAGCGCCGCGCCCACTTTCGCCTTCTCGTCCTCCATCTCGGCGATCTCGTCCTCCACGGCCTCCAGCCGCTTCGAAAGGGCCGTCTTCTCCTTCTTCAGGCGGTTCGCGTAACGGGCTGGGTTTGCCACCTCGTCGGGCAGCGGTCCCCACGGCGTCGAAACCGGTTCTTCGACCGGGGTCAGGTCTTGAATTCCAGTATTTCCAATGCTGGAATTCAAGACCTGACCCCGGTTTTCGCGGTTTTCGTCCTGGTCCGTTTCGGGGGCGACCTTGCCGCGCTTCGCGATGAAGTAGGAGTAGTTGCCGAGGAAGACGCGGGCCTGGCCGCCTCGGATCTCCACCACGCGCTCGACCAGCTCGTCCAGGAAGAACCGGTCGTGCGACACGAGCACGACGGTGCCGGCGTAGTCGAGCAAAGCCTTCTGGAACCGCTCCTTCGTGGATTGGTCCAGGTGGTTCGTCGGTTCGTCCAGGACGAGGACGTTCGATTCGGTCAGCAGCACCTTCAGTAGCGCCAGCCGGGCCTTCTCGCCCCCGGACAGCACCCGGACGGGCTTCTCGATGTCGTCGCCGGAGAAGAGGAACGCTCCCAGCAGGTCGCGCCGCTGCTGGGGCGAGGTCTTTGACAAGATCGAACAGGCTTCGTTCCAGACGGTTCCCTCCGTGGCCATGTTGTCCGCCATCTCCTGGGCGTAGAACGCGAGTTTCACCCCGTGGCCCCGGGTCACGGTACCCGAGTCCGGCTTCTCGACGCCCGCCAAAAGCCGGGAGAGGGTCGACTTGCCCGCCCCGTTGACCCCGACTAGGGCGATCTTCTCCCCGCGCCGGATCTCCAGGTCGACACCCGAAAAGACGGGCTTGCCTCCGTAGCCCTTGCCCAGGTTCTCGCCTTTCAACGCCACCAGGCCGCTCCGGGGCGGGGCCGGGAAACGGAACGCCACAGTCGGGGGCGGTGCGTCGATTTTGACCGTCTCCATCTTTTCCAGCATGCGGACCCGGCTCTGCACCTGGGCCGCTTTCGTCGCCTTGTAACGAAACCTCGAGATGAACCGCTCCGCCTTCTCGATGACTTCCTTCTGGGCCCCGGCCTCGCGTGCCAGGCGCTCCTCCCTCTCGTTTCTCTGCCGGAGGAAGGCCTCGTAGTCCCCAGGGTAGAGCGCGAGCTTCCCGCGGCACAGCTCCGCGATGGTCGTCACCACGTTGTCCAGGAAGCGCCGGTCGTGGCTCACCGTCACCAGCGTGCATCGGCTGTTCTTCAGGAAGGCCTCGAGCCATTCCATGCTTTCCGTGTCCAGGTGGTTGGTGGGCTCGTCCAGCAGCAAAATTTCCGGTTCCTGCAGCAGGAGCGCGGCCAGGGCGATCCGCATCTTCCAGCCTCCCGAGAAGGTTTCGCAGCCCCTGTCGCCGTCCCCGTCGGCAAACCCCAGGCCTTTCAGTACCCTCCGGGCCCGGGCCTCGAAGGCGTAGGCATCCAGGGCCCCGTGCGCATGAACCAGCCGCTCGTGCCGTGCAAGGGCCTCCGCAAGATTGGGGCTGTCCTCGTCCAGGGAGGCCAGTTCCGCCTCGCACTCCGCCAGGGCGGTTTCCAGCCCGGCCACGCCGCAGCGTTCGCGGAGGGTGTCCATCACGGTCCCCTGGCCCAGTTCCACCAGGTCCTGGGGCAGGTAGCCCAGCCGGGCCCCGCGGGGGATCTCGATGACGCCCGAGTCCACCTGGGCTTTCCCCAGGATGGCCTTCAGCAGGGTCGTCTTGCCGGCCCCGTTGTCGCCCACGAGGCCGACCCGGGCCCGGTCGGTCAGGGTCCAGCCGATGTCGTCGAAGAGGATCTTTTCGCCGTAGCGCAGGGAGAGGTTCCGGATGGTCAGCGTCATGAGGGCTATTCTCCACGGAAGGGACGCAAACCGCAAGGGGAACCCCTCCGCGAGCCCCTTTCCATCGTTGAGGGAGGGTCCTGTTTGCGAAAAACATGCTTTTCGGGTTATCCTTTTAGTCGCGAAAGGCGGGATGATCCATGAAAAGCACCCTGTCCGTTCTGCTTCTCCTTGTTTTCCTCATCCTCTCCGGGGGCACGGCCCTTGCGGAGGAACTCGACACGCCTCCCCTTTACGATCCCTCGAACCCGCCTCCGGCCGCCGTCGCGCCGGAGCCCGAACCCGAACCGGTCGCACCGGCCCCGGTGGAAAACCCGATGCTGTCGGCCCAGAGAAAGGCCATCGCGGGCCTCTTCTCCCGCATGAACAGGAAGCTCGGCCGGGAAAAGGCCGAACGGTTCGCCGACCACGTGCTGGAGGCCGGGAAGGTCTTCGGCGTGGACCCCCTCGTGGTCGCCTCGATCCTCGTGAGGGAATCCCGGGCCAACCCCCAGGCGAAGGCCCAGTCCAACATCGGCCTCATGCAGGTCAACTGGAAGGCCCACGCGCGGAGCCTGCCGAAAGCCTTCCCCTCCATCAAGACCGTGGCCGACCTGTTCGACCCGCGCAACAACATCCTCGCGGGCGCCTGGATCTTCTCCTGCTACCACAAGTCTTCCGGGGGCGACCTGGCAAAGTCCCTGAAGAAGTACGTCGGAGGCGGCTCCGGATACGTAGAGAAGGTCCTCTCGGCCTACCGTACCCTGAAGGAGGACCTGAAGGCCCTGGCCCCGGGAAAACCCTGAGGATGCCGTGAAAGCCCAGGCCCTGCGGCTTTTGGCCCGCCTGTCCGGTTCCCTGGCGATTCCCCACGCGGCGGAACATGTGCCCTGCGCCCTGCTCCATGTCTCCGACACGCCGTCGGTTTTCTACCCCGACCTCGCACGTTTACTCGCGGCGGTAAGGCCGCGTTTTGTCATCCACACCGGGGACCTCGCGGACGAGATCAAGATCCGCTCGGGCGTCCTCGACCGTGCACTCTACGGACAAAAGACCAAATCCCTGCTTGAAATCCTCGAGGCAAGCGGGGCGACCCGCGTCTTCCTCCTCATGGGAAACCACGACGACCCGGAGACCGTCCGGGGCCTGGCACGGCGGGCGGAGGTGCTCGAGGGCTGTGCCCTTCTCGATCTCGAGGGGGTTCGGATCGCCGCGGCCCACCGCCCGGAGGACCTGTGGGAGCACGTCGCCGACCTCAACCTCTACGGGCACGACACCAGCGTCCTGCCGCCCGATGTGGACGGAAGGCTGTATCTCAACGGCAACGTCAAAATCAGGGTGATCGACCTCGAATCGCGGGCCGTCCTTTCCATCGACTACCCGTGGTCGGTGCACGACGCCCGGCAGAGAAAAAGGAAGATCGGCCTCTAGGGCCCGGGGAGGTGGCGTAGATGCTGTCGCTGATGCGGGGAGGGCCCCGCCTGCTCCTTCTGGAGACGAAAAACGGCGAACAACTGGGAAGCTTCCTGGACAGGAGGATGGCGGAGCACGCCTACGACCTGCGGGAAGCCTGGGGCAAGGCGGGAGAACAGCAGACCCTCGTCTTCCTGAAGGACACGGCCGGCAAAAAAGCGGAGGAAACCGGGAGCTGGCTTGAGGGAAGCCGCATCTACGTCATCAGCGAAGGCACGGAAGACCTGCTCTGCGCCCTCGTCAACGAAGGCTTGTGCTCCCTTGTCGAGCGGGTGGAAAGCCGGCACGGGGGGCTGATCGTGCGGACCTTCGGGGAAATCGACGCCATCGTCGACCTGTTGAAGGCCGAGCTCGGGGCCCATGAGATCGGAGGGCCGGAATGGACCACGTGGCCCGACCGGCAGGGCACTACCGTCCTGTTCACGGAGAAATCCCTGAGGAACATCGTCGAGCCGTCCGACCTGCACCCCCGGCGCCTGGTGCTTCCCATGCGGAACGAAGTGGCCATCAGGGTGATGCGCCGCAGCATCGTGCGGTACGTCACGTCGGGCTTGTCCGGGCGGTCGTGGCATGCCGTCGAACTGCGCCTTTACGACAAGTACGGCCTTTACGACCTGCACTACAGGCGGGTCATGCGGGTTTTGGAGGCCCTGGAGCTCGGTTTCGTCGTCGGGGAGGGTTGGAGCCGGGATTTCGCCAGGGTCCTGCTCGAGCTGAAATGCTACAGCCTGAAGATGGTCACCCCGATCGCCCCCGCCGAGGTGAAGCGGGCCATGCTGGGCCTGGAATACGCCGCGGACGGGCGGCGAATCGCCGATTTCGACGTCTACGCAGGCAAGGAGAAGGTCAGCTGGACGGGCGTGCCGGACGAAAAGCGCCGGGGTGATGGCCGGGAAGCCCTCGGCCTGAGGGCCCGGGCGGACCTGCTGGGACGACTCGAACCCGCGGACAGGGAGAAGCTCGAGGCCCTCGAGGCGGAGATCCTGTCGAAGAACTGGTAGGGGGAACCGGCAGGAGGTCCCTACTGCACCGCCGGCGGGGGGTCGCTCACGAAGGAGATCGACTCGTCGTCCATCACGATCTTCTTCACCGAGACCGGGAACACCGACTCGCGGAAGTCGATGATCGGCTGGACCTTCTCGATCACGTCCTCCGTCAGGCCCTGGGGCATCGTCATGCCGCTCACGTTGATCTTGTAGTCTCGGATGTAGATCTGCTTCCCGTCCGGCGAGGCCGCAAGGATCCCCGTCAGCTTGACCAAAAAGCGCAGCTTGAACAGGAAATGCGTCTCGTAGACCCCTACCGCCTTGATCCGCTGCGGGGAGAGGTCCATCGAGATGCTTTTCCACTTCTTGTCGCGCGAGAGCGACTTCACCATGGCCGCGTTGATGTCCCGCTCCAGGATCACGCCCCGGCTCTTCGTCAGGCCGGCGCTTCTCACCTTGAGCTTGCGGTCCCAGTCGGCCGGGTCGTTGAACTGGATATCGGCGGCCTCCATCACCAGGCTGTCCACGCGGAGCTTGTCGATCACGGCGCCCTTCGCGCGGACGGAGGCTTTCTTCACGAACCCCTTCTCGTCGGGACCGCCCTCGATGGAGACCTCCATCCACTCGGGGGCGAATTTCTTCCCGAGGGCCGCTTTCAGCTGGGAAGCCCGCTCCTCGTCGGCCGAGGGGGTTCCCGGGGCCGCGAAAGCCGCCGCGGCGGTGAACAAAATCGCAAAGCTCGCCAGGATTGCGGCCCAAAACGCCACGGTTTTCTTTTGCCTCATCGTCACAGCCCTCCCGGGCATGGGGTCGAGGGGATTCGAGCCTTCCCACCGGCACATTCTGGACCAAACCGGAGCCCTTGTCCACGGCAAGATTGCGTATCCCCCGGTGGTGTAGAATAGTAAAGAGCGGCATCCGGACATTAGCGGAAAATTGGACTTGAAATCACGCTGATTGACAGGGATTGCCTCTGGAGGTAATTTTAACATCGAGTCGCTTCACACCGATTCGACAAAAAGGGGGAAGAGAGAGTGAAATTTGAGCACATCATCAAGAGCGCGGACTGGAAAACGGAGAAGCATGCCCCGGTAATCGAAGCCCCGGAAGTCGTCAAGGCTGGAGAGAAATTCTGCGTCGACCTCAGCGTGGGCAAGGAAATTCCCCACCCGAACACGACGGAGCACCATATCCGCTGGATCAAGCTGTACTTCATGCCGGAGGGCGGCAAGTTCCCCTTCGAGGTCGCCAACGTCGAGTTCACCGTCCACGGCGAATCCGTCGACGGCCCGAACAAGGGACCAGTCTTCACCGAGCCGCACGCCAAGGTTTCCATGAAGGTCGCGGGCCCCGGCATGCTCATCGCCGCCTCCTACTGCAACATCCACGGGCTGTGGGAGAACGCGGTCGAACTGAAGGTCGAAGCCTAGGAACACACCGGGGGCGGGGGAGCCGGAGGGCTTCTCCCGCCCCCGGCCTTTCCCGTTGAAACGCTGGTGTTCAACTGATATATTATTTACCGTCGAACCTTTTCCCTTCCTGCCCCGAAAACGGGAAACACGCAACAAAAACCATAGAAGGAGGTAATGGGTACATGAGAAAAGCTTCACTCCTGCTTGCTGCGCTCATGCTGCTGGGACTCATGGCCGGAACCGCCCTTGCCGCCGCGCCGTTCCACATCGGCGTGGTCACCGGGACCGTTTCGCAGTCGGAGGACGACCTCCGCGGCGCCGAAGCCCTGATCAAGGCCTACGGGGACGTCGCGAAGGGCGGGATGATCAAGCACATCACCTATCCCGACAACTTCATGTCCGAGATGGAGACCACCATCAGCCAGATCGTCGGCCTCGCCGACGATCCCCAGATGAAGGTCATCGTGGTCAACCAGGCTATCCCGGGGACCACCGAGGCCTTCCGCCGCGTCAAGGAGAAGAGGCCCGACATCCTTCTCATGGCCGGTGAGCCGCACGAAGACCCGAACGTCATCGGTTCCGTGGCCCACATCGCCGTCAACGCCGACAACGTGGCCCGCGGCTACCTCATCATCGCCGCCGCCAAGAAGATGGGCGCCAACACATTCGTGCACATCTCCTTCCCGCGCCACATGAGCTACGAACTGCTTTCCCGCCGCCGCGCCATCATGGAGGCGGCCTGCAAGGACCTGGGCCTGAAGTTCGCCTTCGAGACCGCCCCGGACCCGACCAGCGACGTCGGTGTCGCCGGAGCCCAGCAGTTCATCCTCGAGAAGGTCCCTGCGTGGCTCAACAAGTACGGCAAGAAGACCGCGTTCTTCTGCACCAACGACGCCCACACCGAGCCGTTGCTGAAGCAGATCGCCAAGCTCGGCGGCTACTTCGTCGAAGCTGACCTGCCCTCCCCGCTGATGGGCTATCCCGGCGCTCTCGGCATCGACCTCTCCAAGGAACAGGGCAACTGGCCCGCCATCCTGAAGAAGGTCGAGCAGGCCGTGGTCAAGGCCGGCGGCAAGGCCCGCATGGGCACCTGGGCCTACTCCTACGGCTACACCACCACCGCCGGTCTCGGCGAGTACGGCAAGCGCATCGTCGAGAAGAAGGCGAAACTCGGCGACATGAAGGCCCTGATGGACTCCTACGCCAAGTACACCCCCGGCGCGGCCTGGAACGGCAGCAACTACACCGACGTCGGCACCGGCGTCAAGAAGAAGAACTACTTCCTCGTCTACCAGGACACCTACGTCTTCGGCAAGGGCTACCTGGGCATGACGAAGGTCACCGTCCCCGCGAAGTACTTCAAGATCAAGAAGTAAATTCGGGACAGGTACATATTCATTGCGTTCACATTCACAAGCTGGGTGAGCGCGAGGGTCAAAACAAGAGGGGGAGCCGGAAAACCGGTTCCCCCTCTTTCATATTGCCGCCACTCCAGGCTGGCGGGTCAGGCGAAACGGGTTCATTCCACCTCGAGCCCGATCCGGTCCGCCCTTTCGGACAGCAAATGCCGGTAGCCGTCGGCCATTTGCCCTGGGAGAAAGCCTTTCCCGAGGAAATCGATCATCGCGGGGAATGCGGCTTTCATGCCTGAGAAAACGTTCTCCATCTGTCTTGGGGTGAGTCCGCAATAAAGGCCGAAACTCTCGAAATCCTTCCTGTGAAACTGCGCGCGCTTCCCGCCGAGGGATAGTGCGCTTTCCTCCGGGTCGGCCGATTCCGGTATGACCAGTCGGGTCGAGAGGAGGTCGTAGGCCGGGGAAAGCCTGAAGCCCGTTTCTGTTTCGAGAAGCGAGAAGTTCTTCAGGTGCATGTCCCCATTGCCCGTCAGGAAGCAGAAGAGACAGACCTGGAACAGGCGGATGAGATCGAAGCCGGGGTTTTCGGACCACTTCCGCACGGCCCTGGCGACCTGTTCCATCGAACCCCGGTACTTCTGTTCCGTGAGTTTCCCGGTGAGCTGGGCCATGTCCTCCATGTGGATGCGGATTGATTTCCTTCCCCTGCCTCTTCCCGTGAAGGTGCGGTCGATCCTGCGGGTGATATAGGCGAGTTCCCCTGAAGACAGGGGCAGGAGTCCGTGAGGAACCGTTTCGATCCCGCAGGCTTCGGCCATGTGCATCGTCAGGTCCTCGTTTTCGGGAAGGCAGGGGAAATCCCCGGCCTGGGGCTTCAGGACGTGGCTGCCCCAGAGCCCCGCGATCGTGAGGCGTCCTCCCGGGCCTTGCCCTCTTTCGATATGCAGGGAAAGCTTTCGTTGGACCCCGGGCACGACAACGCGGCGAAAAGCCGTTTCTTTCGCAGCCCGTTCGAGGTCTTCCATCCCGTAGGGGAGAGAAGGAGGGAGTGCGAGGCCGAAAAGCCTGCGGCTGCAAGCGGGGTGATAGATAGCGCCAGCATCCTCAAGAGGCAGGTAGCACCCCAGGCAGCGGGGCGTCATCGGTCTTCCTCCAGGGGTTCTGCCGAAACAGCGCCGATGCAGTCCCTGCAGCAGCACAGAAGGAGCCCCATCCTGTCCCTCGTGTCCAGTTTCCAGGTCCGGGCAGTGATCTCGAGAAGCCAGCCCTCGGGGATGAGGCCGTCGAAAAAGGGGTGCAGGTGTGGGCAGAAGCTGTTTTCGCCGGCCAGGGGCAAGGAGAGACTTACCGGTTTCGCTCCCGGTGACCGGAGGTAACTGTCCAGGTACGAGAAACGGTAACCGTCGTCGTCCTCCAGCAGGATTCCCGCCGGGACATCATTTCTCCTGATCAGGGCCCTTCGGTTCAAGTTCATGCCCCTCCTCCCGGACTGGGCCCAGGGCGAAACCGAAAAGCCACAGGACCCGGTTCACCTTGTCCATTCGGAGAGTGGCCTTGCCGCTCTCAAGCTCCCGGACGAAACGAAGCCCTACCCCTGCTTTGTCCGCCAGTTCTTTCTGTGTCAGCCCCATCGATTTTCTCCGTGCCCTGATAAAAGAGGCAGGACTCTCCACCGGGAAGCCCCCTTCCGCTTAGATTAACGACATTTTACACCCTATCGGGTATAAAATCAATTGCAATAGATAAAAAGATCCCGAACGGGATTTTATAGGCCGAAATGACCCAAAAAATCCCGATCGGGGCTATTTTAAACACTGGTTCCTAATGGAAGCTAGTGCCGGAGCTTGTCGATTTGAATCCGGGACTCGCACCAGCAATAGCAGCCCTTACCCCTCCGAACGGCTGAAATGCAATGCAAATCATCATAGCCGATCCCCGAGAAAACCCAGCACGATGGAACAGAAACTTTCCGGGTCCTGGAACATCAACCCGTGCCCCGCCCCCGGGACGATACGCAGAACTGCGTCCGGGAGGCGCCGCGCCATCAGCCGCGAGTTTTCCGGGGGAACGATGACATCCTGGTCCCCGGACAGGAGGAGCGTCGGCATCCGCAGCCTTTCCAGCCGCTCCATCGAGCCCTCCCAGTCCTGGATCGCCTTCTGCTGGAGAGCCGCAGACTCCCCGGGGACCCTGCCCAGGGGGCGGGAAAAGATTTCACCCACTCGCCTCAGGTTTTCTGCAAGCCACCGTGGCGGGAAAAGGGCCTCGACCCAGCGCATGCCCCTCTCCTCGCTCGTGCCGGATTCGTCGCCCAGGAGATCGATCGTTTCCTTCGCGGGCGGAAAACTCCAGTCCGCGTAGGAAGCGTAGAGGACCAGCCTGTCCACCCGTTCCGGGTGGGCCAGGGCCAGCTCCTGCGCGACGAGCGAACCCATCGACCAGCCCAGCACATGGCATTTCCCGAGGCCCAGGGCCTGGATCAGCCCCTCGGCGTCCTCGGCGAAGCGCCGGATGGAAAAACCGGCCGTTCCGGCGTCCGTTTCCCCCACGCCCCGTTGGTCGAAGACGACGACCCGGTGCCGCTGCGCCAGGCGGTCGAGCGTGGCGTCCTCCCAAATCAGGCGGGTCGTGCCGTAGCCGCCGACGAGGAGAAGGGGTGCCCCCGATCCCCGTTCGCTCCAGGCGATCAAGATATCCCCAGCCCGTACGGTCCCTGCGGAGTTGCCCTGTTCGCCCATCCCTCCCGCCTCCTCCTCCGAAAAAAGGAGGCCCGCCGTGGCAGGCCCCCCTGTGTTTTCTTTACAGCGTCCGGCAGGGCGGTTACTTGTTCTTTCCGCCCCCGTTGCCGCCACCGTTTCCTCCGCCATTGCCGCCGCCCTTGCCCTCGCCTTTACTCTCTCCCTTGCCTTCGCCCTTGCCGCTGCCGCCCTTGTTGCCGTTTTCACCGGCCTTGCCGCTGCTTGACTTTTCGACTCCCTTCGCGGCAGTCCCGTTGGCGTTCTCGTTCTTCGCCTTCGTCTTCTCGAGATGGCCAGGGGGAGTAGAGGTCAGCGCTTCCAGGTCGGCCGGGTCGACGTTCGCGTTCGCGGCGGCCAGGGCATCCTGCACGGAGGTTCCCGTCGCCGTTGCTGCCAGGACCTCGGTCCAGACCTCCTGCCACGTTTCCTGGTCCTGGAGATTGCGGCTGGCGGGCAGGCCGTTCATCCTGGACCAGGCGATGAACGCGTGGCGCTCGGCGACCTGCGCGGCGATCTCCGGAGGCATGGTTTCCTCCACCTCTTCCTCCGTCGCTTCCTCTTCCGGGGTTTCCTCCGCCGGTTCCTCGCCGGGCTGCTCTTCGCCCGTCCCGGGGTCCTCCGCGACGGTCCCGGCCAGGCCGGCCCGCTCCAGCATCTTCTGGGCGAGCTCGAGCTGGACTTCGATGTTGCGGGGATCCGTCCCCTCCGTGGTCTCGTCGGCGAACGCGCAACCCGCGGCCAGCAGGAATGCGGCAACCAGCGCCAGGATCAAAGCCCTTTGCCTCGACACGATCCATCCCTCCCGTGTTTTAGATTCTTCTGAAGCACAGTTTATCACCGATTTGCGGAAAAATACAACGAATAATAACAAGAACGCGCCTATCAACCTTATATTCATAAGCATAATAAAATTATTACAGACCAAAAAAATTCCCGGCGGGCCGTCGCGGCTTCGCCCAGGTTCAAGCCTTATCTTGCCCCTGTCCGGGTTGAGGCAAAGATATTTATTTGATATATTAGGTTCCGTCCAATCCCTGTCACTCAAGGCCATCCGGTTCATGCGCGAGGACAAGTTCCACTCACCCGGGAAGCCCCCGCGAAAGCCCGACTGGCGGTAGCCAAGGGCCCAAAAACCTTACGGTGCCCAGCATTGTGTGCGATTTGACAAGCTTCCGCCTCTTGGGGTACTTTTTCCCCCGGCCGGTTCACAGCCACGAAACGGCCGATGTGGTATTGTGGATTGGACCACTAGCGATAGTGAACGCAAAGAACACGTGTCTGTCCCTGATTCTGTCTTCCCCGAATCGAGTGAGGTGATCCCAAGGCGATGGAAACAGAGCCGCTTCTCAGGATGGAGCACATCGGCAAGGAGTTCTTCGGCAACAGGGTCCTGGCCGACGTTTCGTTCACGCTCCGGAAGGGCGAGATTTTGGGCCTGGTGGGCGAGAACGGCGCAGGCAAGAGCACCCTCATGAACATCCTGTTCGGCATGCCGGTGATCGCCCAGACGGGCGGTTTCGAGGGAAAGGTGACCCTCGACGGCAAGGAGGTCAGTTTCGCCGACCCCCTCGACGCCCTCGACGCCGGAATCGGTTACGTGCACCAGGAGTTCTCCCTCATCCCGGGCTTTTCCGCCACCGAGAACATCCTCCTGAACCGCGAGTCCACGAAGTACAACTTCCTTGTCGAGGTCTTCGGCGAGAGGCTCGAGACCCTGGACCGCCACCACATGCGGGAACGGGCCGAGCGGGCCATCAACACCCTGGGCGTCGACCTCGACCCCGAGATGGTCGTCACGGAGATGCCCGTCGGGCACCGGCAGTTCACGGAAATCGCCCGCGAGATAGACCGCGAGGCCATGAAGCTCCTGGTGCTGGACGAGCCGACCGCCGTCCTGGCGGAGTCCGAGGCCCAGGTGCTGCTCCAGGGCATGAAGAAGCTCTCCGCCCAGGGGATCGCCATGATCTTCATCAGCCACCGGCTCCAGGAGATCATGGAAGTTTGCGACAAGATCCTGGTGCTTCGCGACGGCCGGTTCATCCAGGAGGCCAATACTCACGAGACCAGCGCCCGAGAGATCGCCGGCTGGATGGTGGGCCGCAAAATGGAAGAGGCCGCCGAGGCCCGCCCGGCGGACCGCACATTCGGATCCCCCCTGCTCAAGGTGGAGCACCTCTGGGTGGACATGCCGGGGGAAACCGTCCGCGACGTCACCTTCGACGTGCGGCAGGGCGAGATCTTCGGCATCGGGGGCCTGGCGGGACAGGGCAAGCTGGGCATCGGCAACGGCATCATGGGGCTCTTCCCCGCGGGAGGCCATGTCTTCCTGGGGGACAGGCCCGTCTACCTGAACGACCCGCGCTTCTCGCTCTCCGCCGGCATGGCCTTCGTTTCCGAGGACCGCCGCGGGGTGGGACTGCTGCTGGAGGAACCCATCGAGTGGAACATCGTCTTCACCGCCATGCAGACCCAGAACGCCTACACGCGGGCCCTGCTGGGCGGGATGGTCAAGTGGCGCGACGACAAGGCCATCGCCGCCGTTTCGAAGGAATACATCGACGCCCTCCAGATCAAGTGCACCTCCGGCCGCCAGAGGGCCATCGAGCTTTCCGGAGGCAACCAGCAGAAGGTCTGCCTGGCCAAGGCCTTCGCCGTGAAGCCGAAACTGCTCTTCGTGGCGGAGCCCACCCGCGGAATCGACGTCGGCGCCAAGAGGCTCGTGCTCGACACCCTGAGGCGCACCAACCGGGAGTACGGCACCACGATCGTCATGACCAGCTCCGAGCTCGAGGAGTTGCGCTCGATCTGCGACCGGATCGCCATCGTCGACGAGGGCCGCATCTCCGGCATCCTGCCTCCGACGGCCCCGGTGGAGGAGTTCGGGATGCTCATGCTGGGCACCTCGGGCAACGGCAACGGGAACGAAAACGGCGACCTGGACAGGACGGTGGTCGAATATGAATGAAAAGCTGAAGTCCTTCATCGAGGAGGCCGGGTGGCCCCGCGTCATCATCGGGCTCTTCCTCCTCTCCCTCTTCGTGGCGGCGCCCTTTGTCCAGGTGAGGGTCGACGCCTCCATCAGCGACACCCTGGTGCGCTTCGGCATGAACGGCATCCTGGTCCTGGCCATGGTCCCCATGATCCAGTCCGGTTGCGGCCTCAACTTCGGGCTGCCCCTGGGCATCATCGCGGGCCTGCTCGGGGCCGTCACCAGCATCGAGCTGGCCCTCACCGGCATGCTCGGCTTCGCGGCCGCTTTGGCCATCGCCATCCCCCTGGCCGTCCTCTTCGGCCTCGCCTACGGGCTCCTGCTGAACCGGGTCAAGGGCGACGAGATGATGATCGCCACCTACGTCGGCTTCTCGTCGGTGGCCTTCATGTGCATGATGTGGCTCATGCTTCCCTACAAGAGCCCCACCATGATCTGGGGCTACGGCGGCAGCGGCCTGAGGACCACCATCAGCGTGGAAGGCTACTGGCTCCACATCCTGAGCGACTTCCTGTCGATCCGGGTTGGGGAATACCTCTACATCCCCACGGGCATGTTCATCTTCTTCGGGTTCATGTGCTTCCTCATGTGGGCCTTCCTCCACACCAAGACCGGAACGGCCATGACCGCGGTGGGGTCGAACCCCGACTTCGCAAGGGCTTCCGGCATCGACGTCAACCGCATGCGGGTCATCTCCGTCGTCCTCTCGACGACGCTCGCGGCGGTGGGGATCATCGTCTACCAGCAGTCCTTCGGGTTCATCCAGCTTTACATGGGGCCCTTCTACATGGCCTTCCCGGCCGTGGCGGCGATCCTCCTGGGGGGAGCCTCGGTCCACAAGGCCAGCATGGTGAACGTGGTCATCGGGACGCTCCTGTTCCAGGGGATCCTCACCATGACCCCGTCCGTCATCAACAGCCTCCTCCAGACCGACATGTCGGAGGTCATCCGGATCGTCGTGAGTAACGGCATGATCCTCTATGCCCTTACCCGGAAAGTGCAGGTCAAGCGATGAAGGCCTATACCACGAAAGAGAAGATCCAGCACTTTTTGATCTCCAACGCGGTGCCCATCATCTTCATCGCGATGTCGGCCATCGCCATCCCGCTGTCCGGGTTCTCCGCGACCTACCTCGTCCAGGAGATGCTCATCCGCCTGGCCCGGAACAGCTTCCTCGTGCTGTCGCTCATCATTCCCATCGTGGCGGGCATGGGCCTCAACTTCGGCATGGTGCTCGGCGCCATGGCCGGGCAGATCGGGCTGATCCTCGTTTCCGACTGGGCCGTCGTGGGCATGCGGGGACTGATGCTGGCCGCCCTCATCGCCACTCCGATCTCCATCGCCCTCGGGTACGTCTGCGGCGCGGTGCTGAACCGGGCCAAGGGCCGGGAAATGGTCACCAGCTACATCCTCGGGTTCTTCGTCAACGGCATCTACCAGCTCACCGTCCTCTACGCCTTCGGCAAGGTCGTCCCTATCGGGAACCCCGAACTCGTGCTCTCCCGGGGCTACGGCATCCGCAACGCCATCAACCTGGCGGGCATGCGCCACGGCCTCGACTACCTGCTGCCGCTGAAGATCGGGAGCCTCAACGTCCCCGTGGGCACCTACCTCACCATCGCCCTATTCTGCCTCTTCATCGTCTGGTTCCGCCGGACCAAGCTGGGGCAGGACATGCGGGCCATCGGGCAGGACATGGGCGTCGCCGGGGCCGCCGGGATCCCGGTGGAGCGGACCCGCATCATCGCCATCATCATCAGCACGGTGCTGGCCTGCTTCGGGCAGATCATCTTCCTCCAGAACATCGGCACCATGAACACCTACAACAGCCACGACCAGGCGGGCATGTTCGCCATCGCCGCGTTGCTGATCGGCGGGGCCACCGTGTCGAAGGCCACCATCCCGAACGTCTTCGTGGGCGTCATCCTCTTCCACCTGATGTTCGTGGTCAGCCCCATGGCCGGCAAGCAGCTCATGGGCCAGGCCCAGATCGGGGAGTACTTCCGGGTGTTCGTCTCCTACGGCATCATCGCCATCTCGCTGGCCCTCCACGCCTGGAAGCGGCAGAAGGACCGCGAGCGGGCGCGGCGGTCCCTCAGAGGGGAGGCGTAGGGCCATGATCAACCGGCGCAACGGTTTCCGCATCGGCCTCCTGGTTGCCCTGGTGCTCTTCGGCGTCTACCTCTACACCAGCGGCAAGCAGCACCAGATGTTCATCGACAACCTGCCCGTCGAGGTGGAGGGCAAGGCCTACGCTCCCGTGGAGGCCCTCCGCGTCTCCTTCGACGGAAAGGAAGCGATCGAACTCGCCTCCGGCGACCGCGACGTCACCCAGGTCGTGGGCCCCAACCACACGGTCAAAATCGAGGTCCTCAACCAATCCGGCGACGTCGTCCAGACCCTCGACGGCGAGTTCAAGTGGGTCTCCACCAGGAAGGGCATGTTCAGCATCCCCGCCTTCATGGGAGGCGCCCCCTCCCCCATGGTGGACTCCCCCCGCGAGGAGTAATTCGGGACAGGTACTAATTCATTGCGTTCACATTCACAAA
>CAYRNZ010000027.1:0-3428 GCA_964425765.1 uncultured Synergistaceae bacterium | reverse complement strand
CGGGCCCCACTCTTTTCTTCCCCGTGGTAAAATAATGGGGACGCAAGGAGGGACACAAATGAGGACGATAACGAGTCGAGACGTCAAGAACAACCCGGCGACCCTGGCGGAAGGCGGAGTTTCCATCGTGACCTCCAAGTCCAGGCCCATCGCCCTGTGCCTCTCCCTTTCCGAGGGGGAAGACGCGGCATCGCTCGGGCAGGCCATCCTTCGGCTGCGGGCGCAGCGGGCCCTGGAAAGGATCCGGATCGAAGCCCGGGAGTCCGGGGCGGCAAACCTGCCGGAAGGGGAGATCGAGGCGGAGATCGGGGCCCTCCGGGTTGCCCGGAGTACGGGAAAAAAGTCCCGATGAACCGGGTCGTGCTGGACACGAACGTGGTCGTGTCGGGCTTTCTCAACGCGGAGAACCCCCCCGGGAGGCTGCTGAACGCCGTGGTGAACGGCCTGCTACTGCCCGTCCTGGATTCAAGGATCTTTGCCGAATACCGGGAAGTCCTGCTGCGGCCCCGGTTCGGGCTGAACCGCGAGGACGTCGAATCCGTGCTGGACCTGGTCCGTTTCGAGGCGGACTGGATTTCACCGGCACCCTTCCTGGGTTTTCTCCCCGACGAAGGAGATCGCCCCTTCGTGGAAGCCGCCCTGTCTGCCGGGGTACCCCTCGTGACGGGCAACCCGAGGCATTTCCAGCCGCTCGAGGGCCTGTGCGTCATGCAGCCCTCGGATGCCTTATCCCTGTTGAGGCCGGGATCGTGAAAAACACGGGCATCCCGCCCAGGCTTCCTTTTCTCCTTCCGCTCCTGTTTTTGCTTCTTTTCGGGGCAGACCTCGCCGCGGATATTCCAGCTTTTGCCGCCGAGCCCCTTCGCATCGTCATCACCAAGTCCGCCTTCACCCTGGAGGTGTTCGAGGGGCCGGAGCGCGTCGCGACCTACCGCGTGGCCGTCGGCAGGAACCCCGGAAACAAGGAGACCCCCGGCGACCTCCGCACCCCGGAAGGGGAGTTTTCAGTCGCTTCCATCGAGAGCTCGGCCGCCTGGACCCACGACTTCCGCGACGGCAAGGGCCCCGTGAAGGGCGCCTACGGACCCTGGTTCGTGCGTCTCGAGACCGGCTGGAAAGGCATCGGCATCCACGGCACCCACGACCCCGCCTCGATCGGCAAGGCCGCCACCGAGGGCTGCATCCGCCTGGAGAACACCGACCTGGTCAGGCTCGTCACCCGGCTTCCCATCGGCACCAGGGTCAAAATCCGCCCCTGAAGCGAAGGCCCATCCGGTATACTGGTGGCGACAGGCTGCCTGACCCCTTACCGGCCCCTGGCGATGGAGGTGCCGCAGTTGAAAAAGGCACGGCTTTCTTTACGCGAACTCGTATACCTCTACCACGACAGGCGGCTCTTCGAGAAACGCATGGGCTACCGCTGCGACCTCCGCAACCCCCGGACCTACAGCGAGAAGATCTTCTGGCGCAAGCTCTACGACCGCAACCCCCTCTTCCCGGTGGTGCAGGACAAGTTCCGCGTGAGGGACTACCTCCGGGAGGTCCTCGGGGAAGACCGGGCGTATAGCGTCCTACCCGCGCTCTACTTCGCTACCGCCGATCCCGAAAGAATCCCCTTCGACACCCTGCCCGGCCGCTACTTCGTCAAGGCGAGCCACGGCTCCGGTTGGGTCATCCCGGTGGAGAACGCGCAAAAAGCCGACCGGCAGGACATCGTGCGCCGCTGCCGCGAGTGGGTGAACACGCCCTACAAGAAGGAAAAGCTGGAGTGGTCCTACAGCCAGATGAAGCCGATGATCCTGGTGGAGGAGTTCCTGGATGAGAACGGCAAGGTTCCCACCGACCACAAGTGCCTGGTCTTCGGCGGGAAGGTCCGCCTGGTCTACTTCTACTACGACCGGTTCGGCACCCCGGCCGAGGCCTTCTTCGACGAGAACGGCACCCGCCTTTTCATCGCGGGCAAGCACGAGGCGGACCCGTCCGTCCGGCCCCCTGCCAACTACGGGGACGTGATCGCCCTGGCGGAGGAACTCGGCCGGCCCTTCGACTTCATGCGGGTCGACCTCTACAGCATCGGCGGCCGCGTGAGGTTCGGCGAGATGACCGCCTACCCCGGCTCGGGCTATTACCCTTACCCGCGCGAAATGGACGAGCTGCTCGGTTCCTACTGGCAGCTTCCCCGGCTGGATTAGCCGGCTCCCTCCGCCTTGGACCCGCCCGCGAACTCTCCGAAAATCGCCAGAAACGTGTGGACCATCAGCGCGGCCAACTTCTTCATCGCCGCCTTCACGAAATGCTACATGCTGCTGCCCGTCTACATGGCCGCCAGCGGTGTGACGAACCCCGGACGCATCGGCTGGCTCATGGGCAGTTTCTACGTCAGCACCTTCGCCCGGCCCTTCGTGGGCTGGTTCACGGACGAGTTCGGCTTCCGCAAGGTGCTGCTCTTCTCCGGAGCGCTTTCCGCCCTCTCAGGCCTGGGCATCCTCTTCACGAGGCCCGAGTCCGTCACGGTCCTCATCGGGTGGAGGATCCTCTCCGGGACTGCCTACAGCCTGTTCGCCGTGTCCCTCACCGCCTACCAGTCCCTCGTCATCACCGGGGAGGGGCGGGGAGCGGGGCTTTCCGTCGTCACCTCGACCACCAACCTGCCGTACCTCCTGGTCGTCCCCGCCTGCGAGGTCCTGCTGGCCTGGGGCCTGCTGAAAACCTACCTGCTCATGCCCATCCTGCTGGCCCTTGCCAGTTGCTGGATCGCCCTGGAGCTGCCGGAGGCGAAGCTCCCCCCGAGGGAACCTCGGGCGAAGGGGGCCAAAACAGCCTTTGTCATGCAAAACCCCCAGGTCCGGATGCTGCTCTATTCCATCACCCTGTTCTGCTCCGTGGACGCCGGCCTTCTCAGCGTCGCCGCCCTGGGGCGCGAGCGGGGGATCTCGGTCTCCGCCTTCTTCGCCGCCTCGGCCGTCACCTCGCTGGGCATGCGGTTCTTCGGCAGGGCCCTCGTGGACCGGCTTCCCCGGGTGCGGAGCAGCTGGGCCTGCGCGGCTGCCGCCGCCGTGGTCCTCGCCGCGGCGCCTTTCCCCGTCGTGCACGGGGCCGTGGGATTCGGCGTCTGCGGGGCCCTTTACGGCCTCTTCATCGGCCTGGGGTACCCCATGCTGTTGGCCCTCATCGGCGACGTCGCCCCGCCCGAACAGCGCAGCCGCGTCACCAGCCTCTTCTGGTTCTTCATGGGCCTTTCCTACCTGGGCCTGCCCGTCCTCACCGGCTACCTCGCCGATCTCTTCCGCTACCGCGCGGCCTTCGCCCTGATCAACCTCGGGCTCATCCCCCTCCTCGCCTTCCTCGGCCTCCGCTGGGAAGCCCTCCAAAAGCGGGACAGGTACTAATTCATTGCGTTCACATTCACATGAAACCGGGGCCAAGTC
>CAYRNZ010000026.1:5578-28454 GCA_964425765.1 uncultured Synergistaceae bacterium | reverse complement strand
CGACGAGGCCGCCCTTCTTGATCTTACCCGCCAGGGCGAAGACCTTCGTACCCTTGCTCTTCTCGGTGCCGTACTGGGCGAAGGCCGAATGTCCATTGGCGATGATCCAGGGGATGTTGGCAAGGGTCTCGACGTTGTTGATGTTCGTCGGCTTGCCGAACACGCCCTTGTGCGCGGGGAACGGGGGCCTCGGGCGGGGCATCCCCCTCTTGCCCTCGATGGAAGCGATGAGAGCCGTCTCTTCCCCGCAGACGAAAGCCCCGGCGCCTTCTTTAATGTAGATATCAAAGGCGAAAGGAGTTCCCAGGATTTCGCGGCCGAGGTATCCCTTGGCGCGGGCCTGGTCCAGGGCTTTGTTAAGGTGCTTGATGGCAAGCGGGTACTCCGCCCGGCAATAAATCACGCCTTGAGCGGCCCCGATGGCATAGCCGCAGATTGCCATCCCTTCGATGATGCTGTGCGGGTCTCCCTCAAGCACGGAACGGTCCATGAACGCCCCGGGATCCCCTTCGTCCGCGTTGCAGACGACGTATTTCGATTCGCCCTTGGCATCGTGGGCGAAGCGCCACTTCATCCCTGTAGGGAAACCGGCTCCGCCCCTGCCCCTCAGGCCGCTCTTCAGGACTTCGTCGATGACCTGGTCCTGTGTCATCTCGAGGAGGGCTTTCCTGAGGGAAGCGTAACCGCCGCGTTCCTCGTATTCCTCGATCTTCTGCGGGTCCATCTGGCCGCAGTTCCTGAGGACGATTCGCACCTGCTTGTCCATCATGGGGTTTTCCGGCGCTTCCTGTACGGCTCCCAGGATCGGGTTGGCCGTAGGCAAGTCGGAAAGGATGTCATCCACAAGCTCCGGGGTCATTTCACCGTAGACGACGCTTTTCCCGTCCCGTTCGACCTCGACGAGGGGTTCATGGAAACAGAGACCGATGCAACCCACTTTTTTCAACTCGACGTCCCCGCGTCCCTCGACGAGGGCCTGGAGCCTTTCGTAAACCGGGCCGGCTCCTGCCGCTATCCCGCAGCTGGACATGCCGACCTTCACGACGATCTTAGACAACTCGGACACCTCCGTTCAGTCGGCCTTGCGATAGGATTCGAGTATCACGACGGCTTTTTCAGGCGTCAGCCTGCCGTGAACCTCGTCGTCCACCATCATGACGGGAGCAAGGCTGCAGCACCCGAGGCACGCGACAAACTGGAGGGTGAACAGCCCGTCCTCCGTCGTGCTTCCCTCTTCGACCTTGAGGTGCCGTTGCAGCATTTCCCCCACCCGCAGCGAACCCTGGACATGGCAGGCGGTTCCCCTGCAAAGGCGAACCACGTGCTTCCCCTGCGGCTGGAGCCGGAACATCGCATAGAACGTGGCGACCCCGAAAAGTTCCGCCGCGGGGATATCCATTTCCTTTGAAATGAAGTCCAGGGCTTCGCGGGAAAGGTACCCTACTTTTTCCTGGACCGCCGCCAGCAGCGGGATCGTGATCCCCTTGCCGCCCTTGAAGCGCTCGATGATGGGCCTCAAGGCTTCTTCGAGCTCGGGCTTTTCCATGACCAACGTAGGCATTTACTTCCCTCCTTGCCTTCTTTGCACAAATTTACGGGGGAGAAAACTTGCTCCTCCCCCTTTTTTTGTCTTCTGGCGTCATTATATAACCTTTAAAATAGATTTGGGAGAAAAACCGGATGTGAAAAAAAACGGGTTAGGTCCGCTCACGAACAAGTGCGGGTGAAGCGGGCAAAAGGCAACGTTGACAATCGTTTACACTATGATAATATCCCCATAGTGGTATACGAACCGGCATGCGAATCGCATTTTCATGGCAGGAGGAGATAGAAATGGGCGTAAAGGTATTTTCGACCCCTACGTGTCCGTGGTGCACAAAGGTAAAGGACTTCCTCAAACAGATGAACGTAGCTTACGAGGAGGTCGACGTCAGTGCCAACCGGGAAGCCGCGATGGAAATGGTGAAGAAGACACGCCAGATGGGGGTACCCGTTACTCAGATTAACGAAAGATTCATTGTTGGTTTCAATGCTTCCGAAATAGAGGGTGCCCTCAAAGACGCCGGCATCCTCAAGGCATAGAGCAACGACCTGCTGGCAAGGTGCCGAAGGGGCTGGAAAATCCAGCCCCTTCGCGATTTTTTCCCGACTGGAGGGGATCCTATGGAAACCCACCTTTTTAAATTGGGCCTGGGAGGCGTGATCAAGGACGGTGCACCGCTTCCCTTACTCGACCGGACAGAGCTTTCGCCACTGGAAGAACCCCTGCGGAGAGCCGATGCTCTCATCAGGGAACGAGCCGCGGTTGGCGTACCGGGGTACGGCTGGATAGGGCTTCCCTACCTGAACATCGAAAGAGTCAGGGAGGCGGCGGGAAAAATCGCCGGTTTCGATTCGATCGTGCAGATCGGGATAGGCGGTTCGGCCCTAGGCAACCTCATGTTGAACAATGCCTTCCTGCACCCGTACCACAACGAGCTTACACGGCAGGAGAGGAACGCGCCGCGCTTCTACATGGCCGACAATCCGGACCCCGCTTGCCTTGCTTCGATCTGGGACTGCATAGATCCGGAAAGAACCGCTTTCATCGTTGCAAGCAAATCCGGCTCGACAGCGGAAACGATCGCCCTCTTCCTCTGGTTTTTCAACGCCCTGTCGGAAAGGATAGGGAGAGAGGAGGCCCTGCGTCGTTTCGCGTTCATCACGGATCCCGAGAAGGGGGTCCTGAGAAGCCTCGCGTCGGGTGGAGCTCTTGCCGCGCTGGACGTTCCCCCGGACGTGGGGGGGCGCTTCTCGGTATTCTCCCCGGTCGGGCTTCTTTCTGCCCTTGCACTCGGGATGCCCGTCGGCGAAATGCTGGAAGGGGCGCGGCTGATGGATGCTCAGCTCAAGAAAGCGAGGGGCCTATGGGAAAACCCGGCATGGATCCTTGCGGCCCTGCACGCCGTCCACTTCGGGAAGGGCAGGCCCATGGCCGTGACGATGCCCTACTGCGACGGACTCGAACGTTTCGCGGAGTGGCATGCCCAGCTCTGGGGGGAAAGCCTGGGCAAGTCGGGAAAGGGGAGTACACCGGTACGGGCGCTGGGAGCGATAGACCAGCATTCACAGGTCCAGCTTTACGTGGGCGGCCCGGACGACAAACTCTACACGCTGATCGACGTCGAGCGAAAGATGCCTGAAACGAAGATCCCGCCGGTAGCGGTCGAGGCCCTTGCCCCGGTGGCCTACCTTGGAGGGCACGGGTTTTCCGAACTTCTTTCCGTCGAAGCGCGCTCGACGGCCGCAGCTCTCCTCAAAGCCGGGAGGCCGGTTATCTGGCTCGAACTGCCCAAGCTCGACGGGGTGCGCCTGGGCGCCATAATTTTCCTGTACGAGATGGTCACTGCGCTGACCGGTTTCCTGCTCGATGTGGACCCCTTCGACCAGCCTGGGGTAGAGCAGGGTAAGCGTTATACTTATGGGCTGATGGGAAGGGGAGGTTATGCCGGGGACGCCGAAGAGGCCAACAAAGGATTCGGCAAAATCCTCGAAAGCACCCTTTCCGTTCGGGGGGGATCGGATTGATTCGGATCGAGGGAAATCTTGGAGAACTGAGACGGGAGATATCCCTGCTTCGAGCGGGAAAGGGGAGCGTCGGCCTCGTCCCGACGATGGGTTTCCTGCACGAGGGACACCTTTCACTGGTCAGGGCTTCAAGGAAGGAAAACGGTGCGACCGTCGTCTCGATATTCGTCAACCCGACGCAGTTCGGGCCGAACGAGGACTTCGAAGCTTACCCGAGAGACCTCGGCCGTGACTTGGGCCTGCTCGAGAAAGAAGGAGCAGACCTGGTCTTCTGCCCGTCACCGGAAACCCTTTACGCGCCCGACCATTCGACCTTCGTGAACGAAGGCCAAGTCAGCCTGGACTTGTGCGGAGCTTCTAGGCCCGGCCATTTTCGAGGAGTTTGCACGATCGTTTTGAAGCTCTTCAACCTGGTGACGCCCGACAGGGCGTATTTCGGCGAGAAGGATTTCCAGCAACTTCTCGTCATCAGGAGGATGGTCCGGGACCTGGACGTGCCAGTGGAAGTCCGGGGATGCCCGATCGTCCGGGAGACGGACGGTCTCGCCCTGAGCAGCCGGAACGTCTACCTAACTGCCGGGGAGAGGGAAAGCGCCCTCGCCCTGAGCCGTTCCCTCCGCGAGGCGAAAGAGAGGTTCGAACAAGGGGAAACACGGGTCTCGGCACTTGTGGAAGGGGTAAGAGCACTCTTGAACCGCGACCCCGGGCTAAAAGCCGATTACGTTGAGTTGAGGGATGCGGTGGATCTTTCCCCTATAGCGACGGTGGACAGGCCCGCGGTTCTTGCCCTTGCCGTGAGGGTCGGGAAAACAAGACTGATCGACAATACGGTATTGGACGGAGTAAAGCGATGACGAGCCGGTTGGGTTTGGGTGATTTCAGGAAGATGAAGGCCGCAGGGGAGCGGATCGCCATGCTGACGGCTTACAACGCGTGGCAGGCCCGCCTGGCGGAGTCGGCAGGGGCTGAGATGCTCCTGGTGGGCGACTCTCTCGGGATGGTGGAGCACGGCTTACCGGATACACTGGGGGTTACCATGGAAATGATGGTCCTCCATTGCGCTGCCGCGGCAAGAGGGGCTGAAAAGGCCTTTCTCGTGGGAGACCTTCCTTTCATGTCATACGAAGCGGACGACGGGGAAGCGGTGAGGAACTCGGGACGACTTCTTCGTGAAGGAAGGGTCCAGGCCGTCAAACTTGAGGGAGGGACAAACCGGGCCGGGACGATCCGGGCGATCGTCAGGGCGGGCATTCCCGTCATGGGACACGTCGGATTGACCCCCCAGTCCTCGATAGCCCTCGGCGGGTTCAAGGTACAAGGCAAGGACAGGGAAAGCGCGCTCCGCGTCTTCAACGACGCGAAAGCCGTGGCCGAGGCGGGAGCTTTCGCGGTGGTTTTGGAATGCGTGCCGGCACCCCTGGCGAAAGCCATAACGCAAGCCCTCCCGATACCCACCATCGGCATCGGGGCAGGCTCCTACTGCGACGGCCAGGTGCTCGTCCTGCACGATGTTCTTGACCTCTACGGCGCTTTCCGCCCGAAGTTCGTCAAGGTCTACACGGAAGGGGCGAAAATCGTAAGCGACGGGCTGTCTGCCTACGTGGCCGAGGTGAAGGCGGGCAATTTCCCGGACGAAGCCCATTCCTTCGCCATGGATCCATCCCTCCTGGAGGGACTGGCATGAAAGTGACCGTCCTCGGTTGCGGTGCGCTGGGAAGCCTTATGGCATTCCGGCTGTCCCGGGCCGGGACCGACGTCCAGGTTTGCCAGCGACCGGGGCCTCAACTGGACGCTTTGGAAAGCGGCGGGGTCGTTTTTCTGGACCAGGACGGGAAAGAGGAAAGGGCCCGATGCCGGGTCGCGCCCTCCCTCTCGCAGTTGGACAAGGCCGACGTCACGCTCGTCATGGTGAAATCCTACCAGACAGAAGAGGCGGCTCTGAAGCTATCGGGGCATTTGACGCCTTCCGGGATCGCCCTGACCCTGCAGAACGGCCTGGGGAACGCCGAAACCCTGGCCTCGGTTCTGGGCGAAGAAAAGATCGCCGCGGGGACCTGTACCTATGGGGCCCATAGAGTCGGGCCGGCCCGGGTTGCCTGGGGGGGAGACGGCCTGATCCGCCTGGGGCCCTGGAAAAAAGGCGTGGATATCGACTTTGTGGCTGAGCTCCTTGAGAGATCGGGCCTGCAAACGAAGCTGGAGGAAAATCCGAGGAGGGCGTTGTGGGAAAAGGTGATCCTCAACGCCGCCGTGAACACCGTCTCAGCGCTGACGCGCCTGGAAAACGGGGTCATGCTGGGAAACCCGGAAACATTGGGACTTATCGACGGGATCGTCCGCGAGGGCGTCGAGGCGGCATCCCTGTCGGGATTTGAGCTGGGAAACGAGTCGATGCGCGCCCTCGTCATGTTGGTCCTGGAAAAGACTGCGAAAAACCGGACCTCCATGCTGCAGGACGTGGAAAACGGGCGTCAGACGGAAATCGATGCGATTGTCGGGACCCTTGTCGAGGCAGGGAGGAAAAACGGTGTTTCCCTGCCCAGGCTGGAAACGGTTTATGCGCTGGTCAAATCCCTTCCCTTCGAATAGGGAAGGGCATGAACGCGAAAGAGGTGGAGCCTTTGCTGGAACCGCATCTGCTTTTCGTTAAGGGGATAGAGGTGGAAAGGGAAGGCAACCCGATACTCCGCGGCATTTCCATGCAGGTCAAGCCGGGGGAAATTTGCGGCGTCCTGGGAAGGAACGGAGCCGGCAAGTCCAGCCTTGCCTATGCCGTAATGGGATTGCCCCAGTATATGCCCAAGGCTGGCCGCATCTGGTTCGACGGCCAGGACATCACCGAGTGGGGAGTCACGGAACGGGCCAAGGCGGGAGTCACCCTGGCCTGGCAGCACCCTGCCCGTTACGAGGGGATAACGGTGCGGGACTACCTGCGGCTTTCAAGCCCCTCTGCCGACGAAAAATCGCTGGAAACCGCGCTGGGACTCGTCCAGATGGAACCCCACTACCTCGACAGGCTGGTGGACAAGGGCCTTTCGGGGGGCGAGCGGAAGCGCATCGAGCTATCTTCGATCTACTTGATGAAACCGAGGCTCGCGATCCTGGACGAACCCGATTCGGGGGTCGACCTGCTTGCACTTGGGGAGGTCATGGGGCTTTTCAAGATACTGGCTTCGGGAGGCAGCAGTGTCCTGATCATCACCCACAGGGAAGATGTAGCCGGTGCCTGTGATCGTGCCTACCTCATGTGTGCGGGCAAGATGATCCTGGAAGGGAGCGCGGAGGCCGTGAAACGGTATTTCCTCTCGCAGTGCGAGCCCTGCCTCGAGTTGGAACCTGTCAAGGTCGGGGAGGTGTCCGCCAGCCATGCATGACGTTACGGAAGAGTACAAGACACTGGTGGCGATAGCGGAGCGCACAGGAGGCCAGGAAGGAACTTTCGCCTCCGACGACGCTATCTACGTAGTGGTCCACGGAAACCACATCCTCGCCTCGCACGCTCTGCCGGGAGTGGTCATTGAAGCGAACGAGACGGAGGACGGTGTTGACGCGAAGATCACCGTCAAGGGCGGCGTAAAGGTTCCCAAGCCGGTCCACCTTTGTTTCGGCCACCTTGCCGCATCCGGAAAGCAGGTCATCAAGAGCCGCATCTTCATCGAAGAAAAGGCCTCGGCCGAATTCCAGGCTCACTGCATTTTCCCGAACGCCATCGAGTTCCTCCACGCAATGGAAGGGGAAATCCACCTGGGCCCATATTCCTCCTTCAGCTATAGGGAAGTACACGTACACGGACCTGAGGGGCGGATCGACGTCCGCCCGGTCAGCCGGGTACGGATCGACGAAGGTGCTATCTACAGGGGGGACTTCACGCTGGTGGAGGGTCGGGTCGGCAACCTGGCCGTCGACATCGATGTCGATGCCTTTGGACGGAAAAGCCGCGTCGAAGTGACGTCAAAGGTCTACGGGAAATACGACGATTTCTGCCAGGTACGCGATACCGTCAGGCTGAACGGCCCGGACAGTTCCGCCCTGATCAAGGCCAGGGTCGTCCTGAAGGACAAGAGCCAGGGGAAGTTCCTGGGGCTGGTGGACGGTGCGGCTCCGGGAGCCAGGGGACACGTGGACTGCACGGAAGTGGTTCAGGGAGAAGCGAAGGCGGTCGCCTCCCCGGTTGTCCAGGCTTCGCACCCGGAGGCGGAGGTCACTCACGAGGCGGCGATCGGGAGGATCGCGGACGACAAGATACAGGGATTGATGGCGAAGGGGCTTACTGCGGACGAAGCGATCGATTTCGTGGTTTCGGGCCTGTTGAGGTGAAACGGCAAAAGGAAAGGGGCCCGGCCTACCCGGCCGGGCCCCTTTCCTTTTGGGCCGAATGTCAGATATGAGGGTACATGGCATCCTGGACGACGATTCCCATGTTGTCGTCCCCGCTCGTGTAGACCGAAAAACTGCCCCTGTAGATGCGAATCGCGGGGTGGGGGCCCAGCTCATAAGGACTGTCGTCAAGCGCGAGTTCGTCGAATACGTTATTCCTTTCCCCGTCATAGACCGGCATGTAAAGGACATCGTCGACCTCCAGGTCCGAGAAGAAATGGGTGCCGTAGGAAAGCTCCGGCATGAATCCCATCTTCGGGATGCCAATCTCGACGATGCAGCGGCAGTTGGTCAGCTCGTTATACTTCACCGGCACCCCCAGCTGGGGATTGCTGGATCCGACACGGCCCGGTGCGGCAAGGATGAAGGGCTTCCCCTCCAGCTTGCTGTTGATTGATCCGAGCCCGCGGGCGACCTCGTAGAACTGGTCGGTCAGCGCATAAACCCGGTGATCGACGTAGACCAGGTAGGGGATTCCCTCGGCGAAGCCGTTTGTAACCATGCGGTCCGCCTGGAAGATGATCTTCCGTCCCTGGAAATCCGGCTTGGCGCCGGTTCCTGAAGATTCCCCCTTCCACAGGGGGCGGCACTGCAGCAACTCGAGCGTCTGCCTCTCCGGTTCGTAGGCGAACTCGAGATCAGCCGGCACGCCCATGGATTCCTCGAGGAAGGGCAGGACACGCTTCATGATCTCGAAGAACATCTTATGGCGGGCGGGGAAGTCCTCGAAGGTGAAGCAGATCTTTGAAGACTCGCCTTGGAATGAAGGATAGCTTCCTATGTAGGTGAAATACCCCCCGAAGTTGTCGGGGTTGTAGATTTGGGCGTAGAGCCGGAAGTTGGGGACGTGGGGAATGATGTCCTTCCAGGATTTCGTGATGTTCAGGGTCAAAAGCTGCTTCTCCCTGACCCCGACGACCTGGAAACCTTCCTGGGAGTGCCGCATGATGTTGAACGGGTTCAGCCCTTCGGGCCTCAGCATGGGATTCGAAAGTGAAAAGGTCCGGGCGTAACCTCGCTTCGTGCTGAGAGTCCCGAGCCCGAACACGATGCGGAGGACCCCGTCCTCCGCGCGGATACGGGTCGTCCAGCGCCTGTAGTTCCGGGAGAAACCCACCCCGGCCATGGCCGGGTAGAAATAGTCGCCCCTCCGTTTCCCGGCCATCCGCATGAGGATCAATCCCATTTCGTCCTCGGGGAGACCGTGTTTTTTCCGATAGCTCCCTGCATTGGGGAAATAGATGCGGGCATAGATCCGTTTCATCTGGTCTAGGACGGCCTCCACCCGCTCAGCCAGGGGCTGCTCGGGACCGTTGATGAGAAAGGTCGACATGTACTTGCCGGCGAAGGAGTGCTTGAGGGAATCCTCGAGCCTGGAACTGCTCCGGACGACAACTGGATCTGCCATGGTTGAAAGGTAGCGTTCCACGGCCTGAACGGCGTAAGCGGGGATCGGAGCCGACAGGAAAGCGTTCTCGAGCGCTTCGGGATCCCGGGCTGCGACCAGTGAATCGAGATGGGGGATCCCTGAAAGGAAATCGTGGTAGACACCGACCCCGAAGAAAGTGCTGGGGGTGATTTCCACCCGCTCGAGAAGCGGATCGCCGCTGTTTTGAAGTTTTCTTATGGCAAACAGGAGAGATCGGCCCTTGCCCCCGATTGTCCCCGTTCCAGTGATCTGACCCCGATATTCCTCATCTTCCTGAGGATCCCACGAGAAATAACGTTCAATGGTCCCGGAATCAAAGGCCATGGGTTTTCTCCTCTCGATCATACTCGGTCCATCTCATTGGGGCGAAAGTTCTCGTCTCTCTAGCGCAAATTCTAAATGAAAAGGTCATTCGCCGAAAGGGGGCAAGTTCCGATCATGATCCCGGTTTCCAGCCCGTCCCGACGGGTTCTCCGCTGATGAGCGCATGGAGCACGTTCTGCCTCAGGGCTTTGACGGAGCCTTCCATGGAAGCGACCAGCGATTTCACCCAGGCCCTTTCGCTGCCAGCAGAGAAGGGGCACTCGATGTTGGCGATGGGGAGTCCCAGCCTTTGTGTTTCCCGGGCAATCCGGGCCTCCTCCAGGTAAACCAGGGGGCGGATCACCCTGATTCTTGTCCGGTCCTGCCACGTGGAAGGGGAAAAGCAATCGAACCTGCCTGAAAAGAACAGGTTCAGCAGGGCTGTCTCGACAACGTCGTCCAGGTGGTGGCCCAGGCAGAGGGAGGTGCATCCCTTTCTCGAAGCCAGGGAGCTGAGGATCCCGCGTCTCATGTTCGCGCAAAAACTGCACGGAGCCCTTTCCTCTCGAATTCCGACGAGGTTGAAAATCGGCACGGGTTCCACTGTGTAGGGGACTTCCAGATCCAAACAGAAGGATGCTAGAGTCGAAAAATCCATCCGGCCATCGGTCGGATCGACCGTGCAGGCTTCAAGGGTAAAAGGAACCGGGCTCCTGGACTGGAGCCCTTTCAGGGCTGCCAGGAGGAAAACGCTGTCCTTCCCGCCGGAAAGCCCGACCATGAGGTGGTCCCCTTCTTTTATCAGGGAAAAGTCGTGAATCGCCGAACCGATTTTCCTCCGGCTGTTCCGGTCGATTCCGAGAATGTTCAATTCCTTCCCCTCCATCGTCTATAATAGGACCCGAGACCCAGTCCGGAGGTGCCCCTTCATGCAAAAAATCACCCTGCTGCTGGCGGACCGCCACCGCCTCGTAAGGGATAGCCTGCGTCACTCCCTGGAGCACGAATCGGACCTGAAGATCATCGGGGACGCTTCCGACGGGCCCGAACTCTTGAGGATGGCCCGGCAGAAACCGGCGGACCTCCTCCTTTTCAACGCGGCGATGCCTAACCTGGACCTGAAGGGCGTGTTCGGGGAACTGGCAGGGGCATGCAGGTCCATGCGCTACCTCGCGATAACAGGCGAAGAGAGCGACGAACGGATCGCAAACCTCGTGGCACTGGGAATCCAGGGATTCATCCTACCAGACTCCAACTTTTTCGAACTCCTTTGCGCAATCAGGACCGTTGCCCGGGGAGACCGGTATGTAGACCCAAAACTAAAAAATCCTTGTGGGACCGGAATAAACCCGCGCAGGGACGAGATGACGCTCCTCATGGAGCTGACCCCGAAGGAAAAGGAAGTCCTCTACTGGGTATCACAAGGATTCTGCAACGCGGAAATCGCCAATATGATGGTCCTCTCCGAAAAAACGGTCAAGAACCACATAAGCCACCTCCTCAAGAAACTCGATGTAAAAGACAGGACCCAAGCCGCGGTTCTCGCCTGGAAACTTGGACTTCCGCAAGAGGGCCCCGATCGCATAGGGCTCGCCTAGGTGGAGACAGGGCTAAAGGTGGGGATGAGGCGCCTGCAGAGAAGATACAGAAAGCCGCTCCGGCCGGGGAAGACCCTTGCCATGTCCCACACAAAGGAGGAACCGACGATTGAGCCTGCGTAAAGGCATCGCCCTTTTCCTCGGGATCACGCTGCTGACGGTGGGATTGGTCCTCTTTTTCACCGTCGACAGGGAGACGCTGCGGTTCATTCTTTCCGCCGACAAAAAATATATCCTTCAGGCTTTCGGCCTCGTTTTCCTTTCCTGGGTCTTCGATGCCCTCAGGTTCATGTCCTTTGCCAGGGCGGCCGGTGAAAAGGTGGGCTTCCGCCTCTCAATTTGCCTTTCCTGGCTCAACTACTTTGGTTCCGCCATAACTCCCATGCAGGGAGGGGGAGGTCCTTTTCAGGTCTACGTCCTCTACCGAAACGGGGTTGCTGTCGGCAAGGGCGTCGCGATAACCCTGACCCGGACACTGCTCACCCTTTTCATCGTCGGATGCGTGGTTGCCATGACCCTTGTCTTCGCACCGGACGTCCTGTCGGGAAGTTCCTTCTTCACCGGCGTCTTCTACTACGTAGCGGCTTTCGTCATCCTGACCTGGCTCGTCGTCGCTTTGAGCCTCGTCTACCCCAAGACCGTCAAGAAACTCGGCAAGATCGTAACCCTGCTCCTGAAGCGGATCGGGATCGTCAAACCGACGATGGTCCTGAGGGTTGTCCGGCGCCTGAACAGGGAGATAGACAACTACACGGAGAACTTCAGGCTTTTCTTCACAAGCGGCTTCAGCTATTTCGTGGCAGGTATCGCACTTTCCTTCTGCCAGCTTTTCTGCATCTGGAGCGTGCTGCCGACCCTGGTGAAAGCGGTGGGACTTTCGACCCGGTACGGGCAGGCGGTTCTCATACAGGCACTTTTCAATTTCGTCATGTATTTCGTGCCTACACCCGGAGGGAGCGGTTTCGCAGAGGCGGGCGGGGCCACGATATTCCACTACCTGATCCCGTGGAACCTTGCGGGGGTAATGGCCATCGCCTGGAGGTTCTTCACCGAATACCTCGCCATCGGGCTGGGGGCGCTCGTGGCGCTACGCTTCCTGGGCTGGGGCATGACCGAGCAGATACTCGACGAAACCAAGAGGGTAGAAAATGGGGAATGAAAGGTTGCGTGCCTGGGCTTTCCGGATGCGCGGCGGTATCTGGACCGTCCTCGCGCTGGCCGTGCTGGCAATGGGAGGGGAGGGGAAGGGGTTCGTTCCTGCCGGTATCGCGACCGTGCTTCTGGGACAGGCCCTTCGTTTCTGGGCAGCCGGGAGTATCGAAGGGTACCGCAGGGAGACCGTGAATGCGGGATACCTCGTGACCTGGGGCCCATTCAGCATAGTGAGGAACCCGCTTTACCTGGGGAACGGCCTGATAGGGCTCGGGTGGAGCCTCATGTCGGGTCCGGGGGCGGTCGCGGTTTTCTGCGCCGTCTTCGCCTTGCTCTACCTGTACCTGGTCATTCCCTACGAGGAAGGATTTTTGAAGGAACGTTTCGGGCGTGCCTACCTCGAATACATGGATTCGACCCCGAGGCTCGTTCCCTCGAAGATACCCGAAGCCGGGAAAATGAAAGGACCTTTCGAAACTTCAAGACTTTGGAGAAGCGAACGCCATTCCGTGTACGTGACGATAATCGGCACGATCCTTTTCTACCTGCGGGCAAAGGGGGTTTTTTGAGGGATGCATTGGGAACTGGTCACGGCCAATGAACCGAAACAGGCTTCCAGGCTCGCTTCTAGCCTGGGGGAGTGGTTGGTCCTTTGGGGGAAGTCCGGCATCTATGGAATCGCCTCCTGCAGCGATGAAGGTGCTCCAGGGGTTGCAGCAAACGCTCCTCGCTGGCTGGAGCGGGCATGGAAAACCTTTTGGCGGGGTGAAGAGCTCGACATCGCTCTGTGTACTGGCAAAAAGCCCACTGCGATAACCGCGGCGGTATGGGAGACGGTGCTCAAGATACCCTTCGGGAAGACCCTCTCCTACGGGGAAGTGGCGGCGAGGGCTGGGTTTCCCAGAGCACCGCGGGCAGTCGGCTCGATCATGAGGGGCAACCCGTGGTCGTTGTTCCTCCCCTGTCACAGGGTCATCGGCAGCGACGGAAAAATGAGAGGGTACGGGGGCCCCACCGGCATCGCCCTGAAGGAAAGACTGCTCGAATACGAGAGACAATTCGCGAAGTAGGAAAAAGCAAGGAGGGGGAGTCCCATGGGCTCCCCCTCCTTCGTGGAAACCGACCAAAGGTTATAACCTTGCCGCCCTGCCCCCGAACAATCTTTCCCAAGTGTCGTTGTAGACCTGACCCTTCGGCAGCGGGTGGGCCGCCAGCCCGTCTGCGACGGCGGCCTGGGCCACCGCTTCGGCAACCTTGGGCACGACCTCGTCGCAAAACAGGTCTGGCATGATGTGGCGCGGGCCGAGCATGCGGCGGTCGACCACGCTTGCCAGGGCCCTGGCCGCCGAAAGAAAGAGGTTGTCGTTCAGGGACGCGGCCCTGACGTCTAGAGCCCCGCGCATGATCCCGGGAGTGGAGTGCAGGTTGGAGATCACGTTGGGGTAGTCGTAGAGGCCGGAAGCGACGATGGCTGCCCCCGCCGCGGCCGCAGCTTCCGGGGAGACTTCCGGTTCGGGGAGGGCCTGGGCGAAGATGACTGCCCTGGGGGCCATGGTCCCGATCCAATCCGGGTCGAGGATCCCGCCTTTTGACAGCCCGACGAATACGTCGGCCCCCCGTAGCGCTTCCTGCAGCCCCCCTTTACGGCCTTCGGGGTTCGTGCGCATGGATAGGTCGACCTGGAGAGGCCCCATGCGGGGGTTGTCGGGACCGAGTATCCCTGAGCTGTTCAAGAGGATTATGTTAGCGGCCCCGGCCTTCATGAACAGGCTGGCTACGGCCAGTCCCGCGGCTCCGGCGCCGGAGATGACGATCGAAACGGTCTCGATCCTTTTCCCTACGACTTCCAGGGCGTTCCAGAGAGCGGCCAGCAGGACGACCGCCGTCCCGTGCTGGTCGTCGCAGAGGACCGGGATGGACACTTTTTTCTGGAGTTCCCTGACGACTGTGAACGTGTTCGGGCTCGAAATGTCCTCGATATTGAAACCGCCCATGCCAGGAGCCAACAGAGCCGCCGTGTGGATGATGTCCTCGGGGTCACGGCTGTCGAGGCAGATGGGCAGGGCGTTTACGTCCCCGAAGAGCTTGAACAGGAGGCACTTGCCTTCCATGACGGGGAGGGCCGCCTCGGGTCCGATGTCTCCCAGCCCCAGAACGGCGCTTCCGTCAGTGATGACCGCGATGCGATTTCCCCGGCCGGTGAGGTCGTAGCTCGCTTCGGAATCTTCCTCGATGGCCTGGCAAGGGCCCACGCTCCCCGGGATATAGGCCATGGAAAGATCTTCTTCGTTCATGATGTTGATGGTGGGGTAGATCTTGATCTTTCCCTTGGCCCGCCTGTGGAGTTCCATGGCTCGCATTCGATCTGTCGGCATCCTGGACGCTCCCCTCTACTTGAGTGCTGCCAAAACCTGCTTGAAGGCCGGGGTCCCCGCCCTCTGCAGGAGCTGGTAAACCACGGATTCGACGGGCAGGACCGCGGCCCCGGCCTGCCGCAAGGTATCGAGGGCCGTGTCCCGGTGGTCCGGAATCCTGCTTCCGACTGCGTCGGCTGCGACCACGACGTCATAGCCAACATCGAGAAGTTCCATTGCCGTCGAGTAAACGCAGATGTGGGCCTCGATCCCGGCCAGTACGACTTGAGAACGGCCTCCCCTGTGGAAGAACGTGTTGAAACCGGGTTCTGCCCAGCAGGAGAAGTGGATTTTCTCAAAACGCGAACTACCCTCGGGCATGCATGAGAGGAGTTCCGGGATCGTCCCGCCGAGTCCCTTCGGGTAGTGCTCGGTGAACCTGACCGGTATTCCAAGGATGGCGCAGGAAGAAAGCAGGAACCCGGTTTGCTTCAGGAGAGCGTTTCGGTCGTGAATCACCGGGAAGAGTTTTTCCTGCATATCGATGAGAAGGATCTGGCACGCGTCTGCCTTGAGGAGAAACGGTCTCAACGGGTTTGACCTCCCTTGCGGGGAATCTGGTTACCCGAAAATTATACTGGATTACGGCCGTAAAAAAACGCGCCGTTTATGGTATTCTCTGCCATGAGATATTCCCCGCCAGGGGAGGGGGTGCGGCGGCTTTGCCGGAATCGGAGAAAGACGAAGGGGCTATGACGGTCGGAGACATCCTGAAGGCGATGACGGGGGAAGATGTTCCCCGGGCCGTGATCCAGGTCGTGGAAGAAATCCAGTCCTGGATGGTTTCGGCCCTGAAAGGCGAAGGCCCGTTGTTTTCCGACGAGGATTACCTCTACGGTTACGACGAGCGGCGCTTTTCCGGCGAACCGGATTCGATCCTTTCAAGGCTCGCCTGGATCGAGCCTTTTGCGGACCTCCTGCCGAACTTCGGGAAAATCCCCAAGAGCCCCGAAGCCGTCGTGCTTTGCCTCGGCCCGATGGATTTCGACGAAGGAATGCGCATGGCGATAGATCATGCGACTCTTTTTGCTAGGGGGCTCTGTCGAAGGGTATGGCTCATCTGCGACAGCTGGCTGGCGGAGGACGTCGTTCGCTACCTGCCTCACGTCCGTGCGCTGGCCGAGCAGGGGATCGCCCTGAGGATCATCCTCCTGAGCCCGTGGGGCTGGGTCGAGATACCCGTCCGCAAGGAACCCGCGGTCCAGGGGGCGCTGAGCTGGAAGAACGAAAACAGAAGTTCGAACACGGGACAAAGGAACAGGGGAGAAGACAAAAAAGAAGCGTGACTACAATAGTGTTTGCCTTAAGAAGGGCTCCTGCCGGTTTAGTAGGCAGGAGCCCTTCTTTGTCATTCCCGGGTATTTGGTGATGTATTTCGCACAGAAACTAGAAAAAAATCGTTTCAGAGTGTATCTTGAAAAAGATGAAAGACTGATTTCCCGCTGAAAACCCAAGTAGCATTATTTTGCCCCTTGTCATGATATTTTATTTGCTATATCGTTCAAGCATGAACGCGTCAAAGTGTTTGTGTTCACAAATGGAGCACATGGAAAATAGGATCCTGGAGGAGGGGGTGGACACGAAAATGATCATAAAAAGAACGTTGGCCTTTACTTTGTTGCTTATTTCCTTCACCTTCGGCATCGCGACGGGGGGTAAAGCGGCCTCGGCGGATGGAGCCCAGGACAAGAACAACCTCGAGTCCGCGCTGCAGGCGGCGGTCACCCTGCACCCAAGCGTCAAGAGCAAGATGGCCGAGCTGGATTCGCTTGGATTCAGCCTTGCGGCGACAAAAGCGCTGCGCCTGCCTTCTGTCGGGCTCGTGACGCAGTCGATCAGCGACACGGACTACACCGGGCTGCTACGGGTGCAGTACGTGCTTTCCTCTTTCGGAAAGATCGAAGGGGCCATCGCGGTGGACAAGCAGCGAATCGACGTCAAGGGAGCGGAATTGTTCCACCTTTACCGCATGCTCATCGAAGAGACTTCGGCTGCCTATGTAAGGCATTGGGGGGCAAAACAGAGGCTAATGGTCGCCGAGGAAAACACGGGGAAACATGACGAGCTGTACCGGATGATCATGAGGAGGAAAACGGGCGGCATCGCCTCCGAGGCGGACGTTCACCTGGCGAATTCAAGGCTGCTTGAGGCGAGGGCACAGCAGGAACAGATGGCGGGAGCAGTCGAGAAAGCTTTCCACGAACTTAACGCCCTTACGCAGATTGCCGTTCATGCTGAACAGCCGGTCGATCCGAAACTCGCCGAGGTACCGTCCTCCGGAGACATCCTGCGAACGGCCAGAGAGGAAGAGGCTTTCGTGAAGGTCCGCCAGGCGGAGGTCGAGCTTGTCCGGAAGGAAGCCGACCTGGCCAGGGCCCAGCTCAACCCTTCGACACTTTTCCTGCGGTTCGAACAGGACATCGACGAACTCTCCGCCGGGGCAACGAACGAAACCCGTATCGGCGTCGCGTTCGAGGGCTCCCTGGAGGGCATGGGGGTCATTGGGCGCCAGCGGGTCAAGGCCCAGGAGGCCAGGATCACGGCTGCCCAGGAGCAGGTGGAAAACGTCCGGACGGAAATCCGGAGGAAAATTTCCGGCCTGGTCACGGATCGCTCCACACAGGCATCGGTCAGCGCGACCTACGGCACGGCTGTGTCGGAGAGGCAGTCGACCCTTGAATCCTTCATGCGGCAATATGATGCGGGGCGCAAATCCTGGCTCGACGTCCTCAACTCCCAGCGCGAGGTGTACGAGATGAAACACCTGTTGGAACAGTCGAGGACGAACTGGCTGGAGGTTTCACTGCGCCTCGCGGCGATAAACGGGTTGCTTGACCCGTTGGCGGGAGGTATCCAAAAATGACGGAGACCAAACAGGTCGCTTCAATACCGCCCCTGATCCTTTCAAAACTCCTGGCGCGGCTCGAAATCCCGGCTCCCTTGGCCGCCCTGCAGGAAGCCTGCGCGAAGACCCGCGACGACGCCACGGGGCCCGTAGACCAGCTGGGCCGGATCCTGACGGCGGTAAACCGGCGAAACGCCCGTGCGGCTTTCCTCCGGTGGGATCGTTTCGACAGGAGGCGATTGCCGGCGCTCCTCTGGCACAAGGAGGCCTGGTGGCTTGCCGAAACGGGGAAGGAAGGCATGATCCACCTGACCGGCGAGGACAAGGCGGAAGAAGACATCTTGCCGGAAGATCTCTCCGAGGGCAGCGTTCTCTGGGTGCAGGCCGTACAGGAGAAAACGGCCGTGCCTTTCAGGACTTTCAGGAGCCCCTCGGTGAGGCTTTTAATGGGGGCCATTTTCCGCGAAAAGAGATGGCTCGTGGATATCCTGGCCGCCACTGTTGTCGTCAATATCCTCTCGGTGATGACAGCCCTTTTCACCATGCAGGTCTACGACCGGGTCGTTCCCTCCTTTGCCTACGCCACGCTGTGGGCCCTCGTAGCGGGGATGGCTATCGTCATTTCGCTGGACTGGGCTCTGAAGGTCATCCGGGCCCGCATCCTCGACACGGTTTCGAAGGACGTGGACAGGGAGGTGTCCCAGGAGCTGTTCGAACACCTCATGAAACTCAGGCTGGATACGAGGCCCCGCAGCGTGGGGAGCATGGCGGCGCAGGTCAACGGCCTGGAGACCGTCCGGGCTTTCTTCTCTTCCTCCATTGTCTTCGCCCTGGCCGACTTTCCCTTTGCACTCCTGTTCATCCTCTTCATCGCGATTATCGGCGGCCCTATGGCCTGGGTCTACGTCGGGCTCCTGCTGCTGGCGATCATCCTGGGATTCATCTCCCAGTTCAGGCTGCGTGAACTCTCCAGGCGGGAAATACAGAGAAGCCACGAGCGCCACGGGGTACTCGTGGACACGATCCAGGGTGCGGAGACGATCCAGACCGTGGGGGCAGAATGGCGGTTCGCTGGCCTCTGGAAGGAATTGACGGCGAATATCGCGGGGTATGCCCTGAAAAGCAGGCACCTGGCCAGCCTGACCCAGACAACGGCCGGGACGCTGTCTTCCATCGCCTACGTCTTTGCGGTGGTCGTCGGCGTGACACAGATAGAGGGCGGCAAGCTTTCCATGGGCGGCCTCATCGCCTGCGCGATCCTCGGCGGGAGGGTCCTGGGTCCGGTTGCCCAGGGGGTGCAAACGCTCATGCAGTGGCAGCATGTACGGGAATCGCTGCAGATGGTCGACGGCCTTCTCGCGTCGGAAGAGACACGCCCCGACGAGAAGAACCTCCTGATGCCCGAGAGCCTCCCGGAAACATTACAGCTGGAAGGAATCCGTTTCGCCTACCCCAGCGCTCCCATCGTCAGGCTTAACACCGGGGTCCTGTCTTTCAGCGCGGGAGACCGGGTCGCCGTCATCGGGGTCAACGGCTCGGGGAAGTCGACCCTTTTGAAGGTGGCTGCCGGGCTTTACCGGCCCGCGAGCGGCCAGGTGCGTCTGGGAGGCGCGGACATCTGGGAACTGAACCCCCAGATCCTCAACGAGTGGGTCGGTTACCTCCCCCAGGACGTCCACCTTTTCAAAGGGACCTTGAGAAGCAACATGACCCTCTCGGGCGGAGTCAGCGACACGCGGTTCCTCGAGGTCGTCAAACAGCTCGGGATTGACCGGATCGCAGCGGAAAGCCCGCGGGGGCTCGAGATGGAGATAACCGAGGGAGGACAGGGCCTGTCCTATGGTCAGAAACAGCTAGTTTCCCTTTCCCGGCTATTTCTCGCCGCCCCGAGAGTGTGGCTGCTGGACGAGCCGACCGCTTCCCTCGACGAGCAGACCGAGGAGCGCGTGATCGAAGCCCTGAAGGAAAAGGTGAAGCCTTCCGACATCCTGCTCATCGCGACCCACCGACCCAAGATGCTGACCCTGGCAAACCGGCTCATCGTCATGTCGGCCGGCCAGGTCGCTGCCGACGGCCCGACCGCAGAAGTGCTCCGGCGGCTGAAAGCCCGGTCGGCTAAGGCCTAAGGTCGGGCAGAGGCGCCGGAGACCGGACTGAACCCGAGACGACAGGCGAGGGGACGGAGAAAAATGGCGAAATATAACGACGAATTCGAAGAAGACAGGAAAGGAAGCCGCTCTTCCTGGGTACTTTGGGTGCTGGTGATCGCCTTCATCGCCGCAGCCTGCTGGGCCTACTTCTACAGGGTCGACCAGGTCGTCAGGGGCAGAGGGGCCTTCATCGCCGCCAGCCGGGTGCAGGTGATCCAGGCGGTCGACGGGGGCATGATCGTCTCACTGAAGGTCAAGGAAGGGGACCGTGTCGAAAGAGGCCAGGTCCTAGCGGTCCTCGACCAGACGAGGTTCTCGGCCGCCCTGCAGGAAATCCAGGCCAGGTTGGCCGCCTTTCGTGCTAGCGCGGCCCGCCTTCGGGCGGAGATGACGGGGGCGGGCTCGATCAGGTTTCCGCCGGAAGTGTTGAAATATCCTGAACTTGTCAATGTCGAAACGGCCCTGTTCCGACAGAGGACTCAAGGGTTCCACGCGGAAATGCGCACCGCGCAGGTCGCGGTCGACCTGGCCCGCGAAGATGCGAAACTGGTGAACGAACTTGCGAAGAACGGCGACGTGAGCCGCTCGGAGGTCATCCGGGTCCAGCGTGTCGTGAACGAAGCCCAGGCCCAGCTGATCAACAAAAGGAACAAGTATTACCAGGACGCGAGGACCGAACTGGCCAAGGTCGAGGATTCCATCATGCAGAACGAACAGATCGTGGCCCAGCGGGCCCAGCAGGTGGAGGACACCGAGTTGAAAGCCACGGTGCCAGGGATCGTGAAGAACATGAGGCTGACCACGGCCGGAAGCGTGCTGCGACCCGGAGAAGAACTCATGCAGATCGTTCCGGTCGGTGAGGAACTGATTGTCGAGGTAAAGATCCGCCCCGCGGATATCGGTCAGCTTAGACCCGGCCTTTCGGCTAACATCCGGGTCGATCCCTACGATTACACGATATTCGGGGCCGTTTCGGGGACGGTGTCCTACATCAGCGCCGACACCCTGAAGGAGGAGACGCGAGCTGGGGAACAGGTCTATTACCGTGTCCACGTCGTGACGAAAGGGGATCCCGTCATAACCCAGACCGGGAAAAAGATCGACATATTCCCGGGCATGACCTGCCAGGTTGATATAAGGACCGGTGACCGGACCGTGCTGGAGTACATCCTGAAACCCCTGAGGAAGACGCTGACCGAATCACTCGGGGAGAGATAGGGAAGCGTTTCGAGAACGAAGGATAAATATCTGTACTAATGTAAAAAGCAAGGCCCCTCGTTAAAACGAGGGGCCTTGCTTTTTACGCGAACCACGTACGGTAGAGGTTGCGGAGAACTCCCTTGTTCTCCAGCCGGCCGGTAACCGAGCCTTTTCACAATGAAATCATTATCTATAAAAACAAAAAACGTTGACATAATAAAATAAAAACATTACGATACTCGTTATATTGCACTGCTAAAATGTCTAATAATTAACTTTGCCTGTTTAGCGAATCGTATTTTTGCTGTGTTTTTTAAGACCACACGTTTTGTAGTTTATTGAAAAGACTAGCTCTAAACATATCTTTATTGCTTTCCTTAAAGACTATTAATGGCCGGGAGGGATAGAGATGGCGAAGGTGTACGTAGTAAAGGTGACGGACAGTGGTAAGGCCGTGAGAGAGATCAAGGTGGACGTGTCGCGGGGCGAGCCGGTACGGATCCTGGCGAACCCGGGCGACCGTATCCAGCTATTCGACAGCGAGACGGGGAAGTCTCCGAAGAAGGTTATCGGTTTCCGGGTGGGTGAGGACCTGCACCTGGAGTTCCACGACGAAGAAGGGGATCCTCAGCTGGTGGGGGGCAAGGAGATCCCTTCCCCAGACGTGATCATCGAGAAATACTATGCCGGAGAAACGGAGCCGCTGACGGGTGAGACGTTCGGAGACCGGTCCAGGGAGTACATCGCCGAGGTGAACGAGGAAGGCCGGGGCACCGGGGACGACGATGACGAGGCGGGCGTGGAGATCACGACGGCCCAGCTGCTATCGGAGTACAACGTAGAGCTGTTCTACCTGCCGGAGGAGCAGCCGGGGATGCTGCTGCCGCTGTTGGGTGCGGGAATCCTGCTTGCGGCGGCGGGCGGAGGCGGAGGCGGGGACAGCAACGACGCACCGGTGGCGGTGGACGATGCGGCCACGACGAACGAGGACACGTCGGTGTCGGGGAACGTGCTGGTGAACGACACGGACGACGACGGTGACGACCTCACGGTGGCGTCCTACACGCAGCCTGCGAACGGTTCGGTGGTGGTGAATTCCGACGGGAGTTTCACGTACACGCCGGACGCGAATTTCAACGGGACGGACACCTTTACGTATGTCGCGACGGACGGCGAGGAGAACTCGAACGCGGCGACCGTGACGATCACGGTGAACCCGGTGAACGACGCCCCGGTGGCCAACGACGATACGGCCCAGACGGACGAGGACACGCCCGTGTCGGGGAACGTGCTGATGAACGACACCGACGTGGACGGCGACACCCTGTCGGTGACGGGGAACACGCAGCCGTCGCACGGCACGGTGGTGGTGAATTCCGACGGGAGTTTCACTTACACGCCGGACGCGGACTACAACGGGACGGACAGCTTCACTTACACGGTTTCCGACGGCAACGGTGGAACGGACACGGCGACGGTGATCCTCACCGTGCACCCCGCCAACGACCCCCCGGTGGCTATAAAGGACGAATACAGCACAAACGAGGACACGGTTTTAAATGTCACGCTGCCCGGTGTCCTGGGAAACGACTCCGACACGGATGGAGATTCATTAGGCGTTGTGTCAAACACGGACCCGGCTAACGGTACATTGACGTTAAACGCGGACGGGAGTTTCAGTTACACCCCAGACGCGGACTTCAACGGGACGGACAGTTTCGATTACACGGTTAGTGATGGAAACGGAGGTACAAGTACAACCTCGGTGACGATTACGGTGGTTCCGGTGAACGATCCGCCGGTGGCGATGGACGACACGGCGTCGGTGAACGAGGACGCCA
>CAYRNZ010000026.1:0-5478 GCA_964425765.1 uncultured Synergistaceae bacterium | reverse complement strand
AGCGACGGACACGGCGACGGTGACGGTGACGGTGACGGGAGTGAACGATCCGCCGGTGGCGATGGACGACACGGCGTCGGTGAACGAGGACGCCACGACGGGTAACCTGCACGGGACGTTGTTGTCGAACGACACGGACGTGGACCATGATGCCGTTCTGGACATCCAGTCGGTGAACACGGCTGGGACGGTAGGGACGGTGGCGTTCGACGGGACGGCGAACACGCTGACCTACGCGGCCGACGGTGCGTCGCAGGACGCGCTGAAGGTCGGGGAGACGATGACGGACACGTTCAGCTACACGGTCGTGGACGAGCACGGAGCGACGGACACGGCGACGGTGACGGTGACGGTGACGGGAGTGAACGATCCGCCGACGTCTTCGGTAACCGTGACGGACGAGGACGTGTACGAGTCCGGCCTTACTACGGGGACGGCGCCCAGCGCCGCGGCAAGGGAAGCGAGCGGGACGCTGGTCTATTCGGACGTGGACACCGGTGACACCCTCCAGGTCGTCGTGGACGGCATGGTCGTGGGGACACTGGACGGAGATTCCGCTCATACCATCGGGAGTTACACGGGGAGCCACTACGGAACGATCACCTTCAAGGGTGACGGTTCGTGGGTCTACGTCCTCAACGACCCGGTAGACAACGACGACCCGGCGGCGATTGCGGCCGGGGCGACGGGCGCGCAGGGGCCCGATACCTTCCAGGTCCAGGTGTATGACGGCACGGCGTACTCGACCGCACAGGAACTGACCGTCGTCATCCATGACGATGCGCCTGTGCCCATCACGCCGAAAGCGGGTTATGCAATGAATGCCGTCGACCCGGCGGGCGACGAGGATTTCACGGGGGCGCTGGATGTCGACGGGATCATCGTCCAAGACGTTCAAGGCAGTGTCGGTGCCGATCGGGATGGGGCGACCGTCGCGTTTTCGGAAAGTTACGACGGTATCGATAGCGGCCTCACCTCGGGAGGGCTGGATATCTACTACTATGTCGATGATATCAATGGGACGGTGTTGACGGCGAGCACGGCGAACTCGGAAGAGGGTGTTACCGGCGACAACACGGTCTTCACGGTGACGCTGGATCCCGCCAGTTCCGAATACGTCGTCGACATGGTCAAGACGGTGGACGGAAGCGTGACGGACGTCAGTTTCGAAGAAGGCATGGGATACGACTTCACGGGCGGGATTGCCCCCTGGGCCTATTTCCTGGATGAAGTCGGGGACGATGATCTCCTGCTGACGCCCCCGGACGGGAGCAAGGTGAACACGACCGCCAGCCAGGGAGGCATCGGCAACACCACGATCGAGGCGGGGGAGTTCATGCGGCTGGACTTCGTGAACAACCTAAGCGGAACCCCCGGGACCGGGACCTACAACAGCGCCACTCCGAGCCACACCTTTGACGACCACTACGATGTCAACGGCGCTTCCGTGGCGGTCTACAACGGAGGAACGAAACAATCCAACGTGATGATCACCTCCAATTATGACGACGATCTACCCTCTGGAGATGACCATGTAGGCGACGGGGCCCCGGTGACAATCGTGGCGGTGGGCATAACCTACGGCGGCGTGACGCAGGTCTTTTACGAGGATACGCCCACCGTGGACGTAGGAGGGAAGATTTACAGCGTCGACTTCATCGAAACCGGGCCCAATGCTGGGTCAGTCGTTGTGGGGTCCGTCGACAACGGCACCATCCTCTCGGCCTACGGGGAGGACGTGTACAACAGCCTCGAGGTCGGCAACGCGGGAAATTACGACATCGACGGTGACGGTGACCTTGATCCGAGCGACACGTTCGCGATCGGCGGTTTCGGCACGCTCTCCATCGAGGAGACCTACTTCCCCGTGGAGGTCAGCCTCACGGATGCGGTGGCGATAACGGATGGGGACGGCGACATGGCCTACGGGACGATAGACATGCTGCTGCTGCCTGAAACGATGACCTACGACACGGCGGTGACGGGCACCGCCGGCAACGACACGCTCGTCGGGACCGCCCTGGTAGACATGATCTACGGTGATTCCGGCGACGACAACCTTTCGGGGGGCCTGGGCAACGACATGCTCTACGGAGGTAAAGGAATCGACTCTCTCGATGGAGGCGACGGAAACGACATCCTGAACGGCGGGGCGGTAAACGACACGCTGACCGGCGGAACCGGAACCGACACGTTCGCCTATTACCTGCCCGACGAGGGGCACGACACGATCATGGACTTCTCTAACGGTACGGAACTGATCGAGATCCCGACAAGTTACGGCACACCGATCATCACGGATTCCGGGGCCGACACGGTCATTACATTCGCGACCAGCCCCACTCAGATCACCCTGACGGGAGTCGATCATACCCTGATCACTATAGACGACTTCAGGATCGTGTAGCGACAGGGCGGTAATTAAAAGGCGCCTCTGTAGCCAAAGGGAAGACCCCGCCATTAGACACGGAGTCTTCCCTTTTTTTGCGTTATTGGTGAGTCTTCTACCCTCCGCTGACCATATGGATCGCCTGGACGACCGCTCCGTCGGGTACGACAAAGCTCTTGAAGTCGGCCTTCGGAACGGGCTTGTCGTTCACCCACACCCCGATCATCCGGAAGGTGTAGCTCTTGGCGTCCAGGACGTCCTGCACCGTCATTTCCGGGTGCCAGTCAAGCGGGTCACCGTTTACCGTGATCATTTAGTCGAACTTGTCCTCCGGCTTGCTGTACTTCTCGACAACGGCCACCACTTCCGGGTAGTCGATGCCAAGGCGCTTGAGGGTTTCCACGGTTGGAATGCCCTTCTTGTTCCAGCCGCGGCGCTTGTAAACGGCGAGCTTCAGGCCTTCCCATTCAGCCAGCCGGAAATCCTGCAGTTTCTTGACCTTCTCTTCCGTGGTAAGACCGGCAGGGTCTACGCCTTTTTCCCTGAGCTTCCCGTCGTAATAGTCCTTGCGGGCATCCCATTCGTCGGCGAACACGGGCCCGATGCCGCGAAGCGGAACGTTGTGGAAGGCATTCCCGTGCTTCATCCGGACCTGGAACACACGCTGGAAGTTGTAGACCTTCTCCGACATCGTGATCAGGTCTTCCTTCTTGATGTCCTTGCCCGTGACGGCATTGAAGATGTCGACGTAGTTCTGGACGTGCTCGGGAACCTTCGCGGCTTCCTTGGGAGGGTTCACGATGCGGTTGTTGGCCGGTTCGACATCGTTCCAGGGAAGCTTGCAGAGCCCGACAAGGGAGAACCAGGTCCGGAAGTTCGGGAAGTAGTGCAGGGCCTCGGCCTTGTCCTCGAAGGTTGGGAGCTGTTTGTTGACCATGTCCATGAAGATCAGCCAGGCCTCGTCGTGCTGGGGTCCCTTGAGAGTGAGGAAGTAACCGCCCCACTGGGCGATGGACTCCTTGGAGACGTACTCGGAGGCTTCGACGCCCTGGCCTTCCATGGCGATGGCTTCCATGATCTTCAGGTCGGCACCGAATTTCTCGGAGAAGGCCTTCTTCATGTAACGGGTGCCTTTCGCGACGAGGGCGGCAAATTCGTCCGTCCCGGTGGCCATGCGGTGAATCAGTTCCATGATGTCGTCCTTGCTGCCGAACTTCAGCTCGAGCCCGTTCGTCTGCGTCTTGTTGATCAGGCCCAGCTCGTAGCATTCGCAGGTGAAGGCGATGCTGGTGCCGAGGGAAATCGTGTCGAGGCCGTAATGGTCGGCGTAGAAGTTCGCCTCGATTGTCCAGAGAGGATCGTAGACCCCGATGCAGGATCCGAGCGAAGCGGCCGTTTCGTACTCGGGGCCGTCCACCGTGACCTTCTCGCCCTTGCGCGGCCCGGTCTTGACGGTGAAGCCGTCGACCGCCTTGGCGCAGGCCATGGAGCAGCCGTACCAGCAGCCGTCCGGCATCCCCTGGGAGAACAGCTTTTCGTATTCCGTCGAGTGGATCTTGGCGATTTCCGCCGAGTTCTGCCCGAACTTGTAGTTGTTCGTCGGGAGGAGGTGATACTCGTCCATGATCTCGTTCAGGTGGGCCGTGCCGATCTTCCGCATCTTGCACTGCACGTCGTCGAGGTCGTGAATTTCCTTGTGCAGCTTGACGCCGACCTTTTGCAGAGTGTCGAGGTCGACGACATTGTTCGTGTTCCCGGAAACCTTCGAAAATTTGACAACCAGGGCGGCGATCTTCTTGTCCCTCAGGATCGAACCGCCGCCGCCGCGACCGGCCTGCTTCAGGCGGGCGACCTTGCGACGGGGATCGTAGAAGCTCATGTTCATGCAGCCGTAGTAGGAGTTCTCGGCTGCCTTGCCGGCTGCCACGACGGAGATGTTCCGCTTGTCGGCCTCGCTGGTCGCGAAGTATTCGTGGAGATTCTCCGTGATGGTATAGGCGTTGATGTCAGGCTGGTTGGATTCCAGGATCTGGATCTTCCCCTCGTCGCCGTTGATATAGACCACGACTTCGCGGTCGGCCTTCCCCTGGATCTCTACCGCATCGAAACCGGAAAACTTGGCTAGCGGGCCCCAGTATCCGCCCGAGTTGCTGTCGTAGGTCTGCCCTGAAAGGGGTGAAATGAACGCGGCGTAGCATTTGCCGGCACCCGGGTATTGAGTGATGCCGCAGAGGGGGCCGCCGGAGATGACGATCTCGTTTTCAGGGTCGTTCCACTTCGTGGTGTCTTTCACGGCGTTCCAAAGAAGGCGGAGGTCGAATCCCCTTCCGCCGGTGAACTTGTCGATCATGTCCTGGGAGACGTCCTTGATCTCCATGCGCGGTTCGCCGACGTTGACGTAAAGTGTCTTGCGTGTATAGCCCTTCTCGATTTTCGCCGGGGTATAGGACCACTCGGCCAAAACTTTCATTTTCTCCATTAGAAGAACAGACCTCCTTTTAGATCCTGGCTAGCAGTTTCCAAGCTCGAGGGCCTGGGTGGGGCAGGTTTTCACGCAAAGCCCGCAAGCCACGCACTTGAAGGGCTCGGTCTGTTTCGAGCCTGCATAGTGCATGTTCCCCGTGGGGCAGAAACCGACGCACATGAGGCAGGAGGTGCATTTCGACTTGTCGACCTGGACCACGCCGTTCTTGTCGCGATAAAGGGCCTCGGTGGGACATACGGCCATGCAGGCGCCGCACTGGTTGCAAACGCTGATGTTCTGTCCAGCCCCCGGGTTCGTTACGACGATACGGGAAAGCGCCGGGTTCTCCTCCTTGAAATAGGTCTTCGAACAGGTTTCCATACACTTCCCGCAGTTGATGCATTTTTCAACATAGGTCCTGAGCCACCGCAAAAGAATCCCCCCTTGAAGATAGTTACCTAAATACACTCCGCCAACGGTCTGGTTAAGTATACAGAAGGCCTCGTGCAAGCGCAAGTTTGCACAAACTCCTTCGATTGACTGCACATGCCAAGGGTGTTAAAATTCGCTGGCATCCGGGGCGTAGCGCAGTCTGGTTAGCGCGCATGGTTCGGGACCATGAGGT
>CAYRNZ010000025.1:28032-30063 GCA_964425765.1 uncultured Synergistaceae bacterium | reverse complement strand
AGTCCCTGCTCGACCTTCTTTCCAAGTTCGGCCAGCCCGTGACCTCCATCGTCCTATCGGTGCCGGTGGACTACCGCCCCATCCAGAAGTGGTACGACGGGGAGGAAACCCTCTAGCGGCCGCAACTCTCCCAAACGTAAAAAGAAGGGCCCCCGCGATTCCTGCGGGGGCCCTTGCTGTTCAAGACGTTCTCAGGATCTGCCGTTGCCGCAGGAACACCCGCCGTGCCCGCAGCCGGACCCATGGCCGTGAGAGTGGCCGTGGTCGTGCCCGCAAAGGCTCTCGCCGCCTTCCAGGGTCCCTTCGAGGTAGGCTTTTACGGCGGCTTCAATTTCGCCGGAGACTCCCAGGCAAACCGTGACGCCCCCGGCCGCCAGGGACCGGCGCGGGTGTTCGCCCATCCCTCCCGCCAGGACGGTCTCGACCCCCTGGTCCTTCAGCCACCCGGGGAGCGAGCCGTGCGCCATGCCCGGGTTTTCCAGGACGGCCATATCCTCGATGGCCTTTCCGTTCACGGAGACGATGGCGAACCCGGGGGCACGCCCGAAATGGGCGCAGACCTGGCCATTTTCGGCCGGAATTGCGATTTTCATTTTTTCCCCTCCCTGTTCCGGACTTTTCCGGTATCCTTGAATCGGTTCTCCCTTTGGGAGATAATGATATTGTTTATCATTATACTTCATGGGCTCACGAAAGCAATTCCCAAAAAGAAAGGGCGTGTCCGCCGGATGGAAAAGGAACTCGTGAAGGTCGGCATTTTCATCTGCAACCGGTACCATACCTGTGCAGGGGGCAAGTGCCTGCGGGCGCTGAGAAACCGTGAGGGGGCCTTCAGCATCTATGAGGGCAAGGATGTCGAACTGGTGGGCTACACCAGTTGCGACGGCTGCCCCGGCGGGAACATCGAGTACGCCCCGGCTGAGATGAAGAAAAACGGGGCCACCGTGATCCATTTCGCCACGGGGATGCTCGTCGGGTACCCGCCCTGCCCCCGCATCGACTTCTTCCGGCGGTTCATCAGCGAGAACTATGACCTGCCGGTGGTCGTGGGCACCCACCCGATCCCCGAGAAGTACTACAGGATCCACGAGGCCCTCGGAACCTGGAGTTCCCCCCTGTGGCAGGAGCTGATCGGCCCCACCCTGGCCACGCCCGAAATCAGGCTCGCCTACAACTGAACGAAGAAAGCCCCCGGCTCGGTCGAACCGGGGGCTTTCTTCGTTGCTAATCCGTGACGGAAACCTCCGAGGCGATGAAAGCGTCGACCAGGGGGTCGAGTAGTTCCGGGTTGTCGTATTCCTCCAGGCGCCCCTTGTCCCCCAGGCGGGAAATAAAGGCGTCCATGGGGAGACTGGCCAGTTTCTCGACGGACCACCTGGACGCGAGGTTGTCGAGGTGGCTGGGGCCGAAGAGGTCCCACCGTTCGCCGCAGTGGGGGCAGGTGGCGTACGCCATGTTCTCCACCAGGCCAAGGATGGGAACGTCCATCATCCTGGCCATGTTCATGGCCTTTTCGACGACCATGGTGGCGAGCTCCTGGGGGGAGGTCACGATGACCATGCCGTCCAGGGGAAGGCTCTGCATGACGGTGAGAGGCGCGTCCGAGGTGCCGGGCGGCAGGTCCACGACCAGCGTGTCGAGCCCTCCCCAGAAGACTTCCTCGTAGAACTGCTTCACGGTGTTGCCGACGATGGGCCCCCTCCAGACGACAGGCTTGGTCACGTCGTCCAGCAGCAGGTTGATGGACATGACGGAGATGCCCAGGATCGGGGACTGCGGCGGTACGATTCCTAGGGGTGAGCCCTCCGGCAGGGATCGCACGCCCAACAGCTTCGGGATGGACGGACCGGTGATGTCCGCATCCAGCACGCCGACCTTCTGCCCTTTCCGGGCCAGGCCAATCGCCAGGAGGGCCGAGACGGAACTCTTCCCGACGCCGCCTTTCCCGCTTCCCACCGCCACGATCCTCCTGATGCGTCCCTTGCTGCTCTTTTCGGGCAACCCGCAGGTTTCCGGGGTCGAATCACAGGT
>CAYRNZ010000025.1:14989-27932 GCA_964425765.1 uncultured Synergistaceae bacterium | reverse complement strand
TCCTGCCGCAGCAGGTGAAACCCGGATCGGCCTGGGGGGCCGGCCCTTGACCCTTTTCCCGGCACTCATGACAGATCCCGAACAGCTGGAAGGCCTGGGGCACGATCTCGTAGCCAGCCGAGGAAACCCATCCCTCCACGATCTTCTCCTTGGCCGCCTCGTCCGCCAGGTGCTCGCTCTTCCCGCACTGGCGGCAGACGAGGTGGAAATGCATCGTCTCCTGGGGGATGTCGAACCGGGAGAAGCCCTCTCCCTGGTCGAAGGAGTGCACCAGCCCGGATTCGCCGAGGACGAGGAGGGTCCGGTACACTGTGGCGAAGCCGATGGTGGGATCCTTGGACTGCACCCGGTCCATGAGCTCGCGGGCGTTCAGGTGCTGTCCCTCGCTCTCCAGGAGCGCCTCGATGATGAGGCGCCGCTGTTCCGTCCTCCTGCAGCCCTTGAGGCGCAGGGCTTCGAGGTACTCCTCCGCCTTCTGTCGCAGGTTTCCGTCAGTCATGGGAACCTCCTTCCAGGACGACCCCGTCCCCCTTTGCGAAGGGCCCGCCCCTTTGGACCGAAAGGAAGTAGCCCTTCGAGGGCAGCAGGCACCAGCCCCGGTAATCGTAGGAATGGGGCTCCCCGGGCTTCTTTCCCTTCTCGACGACCAAAAGCCTCACGGAGCTGCCGACGGCCAGCACCTGGCCCGGGAGGATTTCTTCCGGGAGACCCTCGATGACCAGGTTTTCCGCCAGGCTGCCCGGCGGGAAGGGAAACCCTGCCGCGGCCTCGGCCTCGCGGACGTCCTCCGCCCTGAGAAGGCTGACCTGCCGCTCGCCCAGGCCGAAGTGCGAATCCCCCTCGATCCCTTTCCCCTCCACCGCCACGGCGCTCGGGACCCCCGTCTTCGGCTCCCACCGGCTCCTGCTGGTACAGATCGCCACGACAACTGCCATGCCGTCCGTCACCCCTTTACCTTTCTTTACGGGTTTCCCGGTAAAATCACCGATTTCCCCGACTTCCGCGTTTCTAGAATAGTACCTGAACCATTATAGGAGGTGGAAGACATGCGTAAAGGATGGATCGTCCCGGGCCTCGCGGCCCTGCTGCTCGGGTTTGCCCTGCTTTCCGGCGCAGCGCCCGCGGACGCCGCCGACAGGCTCCTCGTCTGCGGGGTCTGCGACAAGGCCTTTTACGAGACGGCGGTGAAGGTGGTCCAGGAAATGGGCCTGGCCGACAAGGTCTCGGTGAAGAAGAGTTCCTGCCTCGGCGCCTGCGCGGTCCCGCCGGTGATCGAGTTCAAGGGGGAGCTTTACACCTCCATGACGGCCGAAAAGCTCAAGGCCCTCCTGAAAAAGGCCTACCCCTGATCGTGGACGACGACGATACCGAGGTAGCCGTCCACGGTGAGCGTGTCGCCGCTTTTGATCAGGGCCGTCGCGTCCGGGACCCCCGTGACGCAGGCCAGGCCGTACTCCCGCGCGACGATGGCCCCGTGGATGAGCATGCCGCCCCGCCGCTCCACGATCCCGGAGCACAGGGGGACCACGAAGGTCATGTTCGGGTCGATGGCGTCGCACACCAGGATTTCCCCGGCCTTGAAGCTCATGAGGTCCTCCTTCCCGCCGACGACCCGGGCAATCCCCCTGGCCAGGCCCGGCCCTGCCGGTTGCCCGACAAGCTGGCGCGGGCGAACGGAGAGTCGCCCCGCCTCCCGGGGCTTCGAAGGCGCTTCAGCGGGGGCCTCTCCCCGGCGCCGGGAGATTTCCTCCCGGGCCTCGTTCCGCAGGCGTTCCACCCGCCCGAGGTAGATATTGTCCTCGTCCCGGAGGCGATAGCTCGCCCGGGCCAGGTCCAAAAGCCGGGCGGCGAAACTCCGCTCTTGCCCCTCGAACCGCTCCAGGAATTCTTTTTCGAGGCTGCCCCTGTCGGCTTTGTGGCGGGCCGCCCCGGGCCGCGAGGCCATCTCGAGCAAGAACCCTGACAGGGCCTGCCGGTTTCCCGTCCCCGACAGGACGAGGTCCGAATCCGCCCCCAAAAGCACCGATGCCTCATCCAGGAAAGCCTCCGCATTCGGGCTGACTCCCCGGCCGTCACGAAAGGCCGTTACCTCGTCCTTCAGTGTGTCGTCCGAGCGGAGCCGGCCCGCGGCTTCCTCCAGCCGGGCGTTCCGGTCGGTCCCCAGCATTTTCTCGGGCCTCAGCAGGTCGATGAACAAGAACGGGTCCTCCGGTTTCACCCGGTCGTTGTAAACCTGGCCGAAAAGACGGGCCCCGTGCGCGAAGGGAATGAACTCGTCCCAGTAGACCCGGGTCCAGCGGGCCAAAGCCTCCTCCCGGGCCTCCAGGACTTTCGAAAGTTCCTCGTCGCCAGGCGACCCGAGGTCGATGCCCGACAGGTCCCGGGCTTCCTTCACCAGGGCCGGGACAAGGTCCTTTTCGATCCGTTCCCTCAGGACCTCGAGGTTCCCGAAGCTGCGCCGAAGCGACAGGTTCCAGGCCCTGCTGCCCGCCTCGCTCATTGTTCCGGCCGTGACCGGCCGCGCCTGGAGGGTGAAGAGGCGCTTTCCGCAAAAGGTCCATTCCACGTCCTGGGGAGTCTCGAAACGCCCTTCGGCCGCCATGGAGGTCTCCCAGACCTTCCGGACCTCGTCCGGCTCCAGGGGGGGCACGCCCCGCCGGTGCGGATCCAGGTCCTCCAGGCGTGTCCCCTCCGGGGCCGGCCTCACGGCGTGGAACCGCTCGACCCCGGCATGCTCCCGCAGGCGGCCGGTGGACCGCTCCAGCACCCAACGGTCGGGCTGGACCGTGCCGTCCACGAGCCCCTGGTTCAGCCCCCAGACAGCCTCCACGACCGAAGCCCCGGCCTCCGTGGGACTCATGGAAAAAGCCACGCCGGAGCGGTCTCCCTCCGCCAGTTCCTGGACCACCACAGCCATGGCGCTTTCCGCCACGTCCAACTTCAGCTCCTGCCGGTACAGCAGGGCCCCGTCCGACCAGAGGGAGGCCCAGACGAGAAGAACGTGGTCGACGATCGAATCGGGCCCCCTGACGTTCAGGAAGGACTCGTGCAGCCCGGCGAACGAGGCCCCGGCGGAATCCTCGCCAGGGGCGGAGGAGCGCACCGCCACGGGACGGTCCCCGAAAGTGGTTTCGGCCTCCGCCAGGAGGGTGTCGCGAAGACCCCCCGGGAGCGGGGTTTTCAAAAAGAGGTTGCGGATCCTCAGCGCCGCGTCCCACATTTCCTCCCACCGCATGGCCTCGAAGGGCTTCCGGTTCAGTTCGAGCAGGATCCTCTCCCGAAGGCCCGTCCTGCCGACATACTCCGTGTAGGCCTCCACGGGCACCACGGTTCCCCGGGGGACGGAAAAACCCTCCCGCGCCAGCCGGGACAGGGCCCAGGCCTTCCCCCCCACCCTGGGGCGGTCGGCCTCCGACAGGGACTCGAAGGGAAGAAGGAGGCTCATGGGGCGATCTCCAGCACCATGACCTCCTGGAAGCGGCGCACCAGGAAATAGCGTTCCACGTTCAGAGCCAGGAGGGCGGTGGTGGGCGAGTCCACGAAATCCGCCAGCGAGGGGTGGCGGGCCTTGTAGGCCGCGGCGGCCCGGTCGCGCTCGGGACCGGAGACTTCCTTCACGGGCCCCACCGCCGTCAGGGCGCTGGCCTCGTGGAGGTCCTCCTCGCGGTTGGCCCGGTTGTCGACGAGGAGGGCGACACGGCCCGTCTCGCTCAGGTTCGCATATTTCCTCGTGGCCCGCGTGGTGGCGAAGTAGAGGCGTTCAAGCCCCGGCTCGAAGCTGAAGCCCACCAGGCTGCAGTAGGGGGAGCCCAGGCCGTAGGTCCCCAGCACCCCCACCCGCTGGGCCTCGAGCAGTTCCCGCACCGCGGCGGCGATTTCCCTTTCCCTGTCCTGCAACATCCTCACCGTCCTTTCGGGGTTTCCTCCTGCCAGTTTAAGTCCACGGGACTTCAAGAGGAAGGGGGCGCAACAACGCTTCAGATTGACAGAGAGAAGAATGGCGGGAATAATTGGACCGTTACTTGAAACGTTTTCAGGAAAGGGTGATCCACGATGGAAAAGACCCGCTTGCGGCTACTCGCGGCATTGGCGCCGCTGATGATCCTGGTCCTTGCCGCCGCCCTCGAGGCGGCACCCCTGCCCACGGTAGAAATAAAAGAATTCCAGGGGACCCGGCTCGGCTCGGTGAAGGATTTCCGGGAGAACTCCATCCGGGGGGTCCAGAAGGTCGATCCGGCGACCTACCGCCTGGTGGTGGACGGGCTCGTGGAGAAACCCCAGTCCCTGGCCCTCGAGGCCGCGTCCAGGCTGCCCCGGTCGAAGAAAGTCATCCGCATCGACTGTGTCGAGGGATGGAGCGTGACGGCGCTCTGGGAGGGAATCCTCCTGCAGGACCTGCTGAACCTGGCAAAGGTGAAACCGGCCGCGAAGGTCGCCATCTTCCACGCGGCGGACGGGTACACGACCTCCCTGCCCCTGGACTACCTGAAGGCGAAGAAGATCCTCCTCGCGGACCGCATCAACGGGATCACCCTGCCACCGGCCAACGGCTACCCCTTCCAGCTGGCGGCGGAAGCCAAGTGGGGCTACAAGTGGATCCGCTGGGTGACCCGGATCGAGCTCTCGAGCGACATCGCCTACAAGGGAACCTGGGAGAGGCAGGGGTTCAGCAACAAGGGCGACGCCGACGGGCCGATGTTCGGGAACTAGGGAAAAAGGCGACGGGAAGGAAGCGAGCCGATGCTTGAAAAGACGCTGGTCCGGATCAACCGGTTTTTCGCCTGGCTGCTGGTCCCCGTGCTCGCGGCGAACTTCCTCTCGGGATACGCCGCCCTGCACCCGAGACTCTTCGGGGCGCTGATCTCCAAACCCAGGGCCTTGCGGCTCCACATGGCCGTCCAGCCCGTGACCGCCTCGCTGGTCCTGTTCCATGCCGCCTATCACGTGCGGATCGTTCTCATGCGGCGGGGCCTGCGGGGCCCGCTGCCGGACGCGGCCCTGGGGCTCCTCTGGCTGGCCGGCACGGCTGCGGCTGTTTGGCTCGCCCGGCTAGGCTAAAGGCGTCGGAAATGACACAATAGGGGGGACGATCCTGGACCGCTGGGAGGAGTTCTTTTGTTCTTCAGCAAACGCACGGCAAAAGCTGCCGGGGTGACCTGGTACGAACGAAAACAGACCGGATGGACGACCATGCTTATCCTGTCGGTCATCCTGGGTGCCATGGCGATCGCGGTCCTGGCCGTCGATCGCGTGGGTGCCCCCGGCGAGGCCAGGCGCATGGGGTGGGGCCTCGCGGCCGTCTTCCTGGTCGTCATGCTGACGAACCGGCTGGAATTGAAGCTGGACGAGAGGGAACTGCTGGTGCGGTGGGGTTGGATCATTTGGCGCCACGTGCCCCTGGCGTCCCTCGAAAGCGTCGAGCGCGAGCGGATCGGCTGGACCCGGGTGGGAATGAAGTTCCACCAAAAGGCCTGGTGGTACTCGGTCTCCACCGGCCCGGCGCTGCGTTTCCGTTTCAGGAACGGGAAGTCGATCGTGGTCGGGACACCGGACCCCGACGGCCTCCTGAGGGCCCTCCAGGGCCTCCGCCCCGACCTCTTCAAGACGAAAGCTTCCTAGGGGACCGCCAGGAAGAAACCGTACACCGAGGCGCAGGCCGCGGTGAGGGGGATCCCCGCCCGGGCGAACTCCCAGAAAGTCAGCGTTTCCCCCTGCTTTTCCGCGTTCTGGATGATGATCACGTTGCTGGCCGCCCCTAGGATGAACAGGTTCCCCGCGAGGGTGCTCCCCGCCGCGAGGGCCATTGCCGCCTTCGTTCCCGCCCCCTCCAGCAGCGGAAGGGCCAGGGCCACGAAGGGAACGTTGGAGACGACCTGGCTCACCAGGATGCCCGCCGCGAGGATGCCCCCGACCGAGTCGAGACGGTCCCCCGACCGGGCCGCCAGGGCCTGGAAGGGAGCGCTTTCCCAGGCCGCCGCCATGAGGATGAACATGGCCGCGAAGAAAACCAGGGTCGCCCAGTCCAGTCCCCGAAGGATCGCCACCCGGTGCCGGCTGAAAAGCAGGATCGGGAGCGCGGCCGCCACGGCGATGGCCGAAAGGGGGAAGTCGAGGCGCAAGGGGACGAAGAACAGCGCCACCTTGACCCCGACGAGGGTCAGCGCAAGGCCCAGGGAGACCACGGAAAGCCGCGCCAGGGCCGGGTCCGCCACTTCGTCGGGCTCGGGGGTCGACAGGGGACGGTCGAACAGGCCGGGGTTGGAGAGCTTCAGCACGATCCAGGCCGCGGCCAGCGACATCAGGGTCGGGACGTTGAGGAAGCGGAAGAACGTGACGAAGGGGTTCCCCGGGGACTCCAGGGCGATGAGCAGGTTCTGCGGGTTGCCGATGGGGCTCGTCACGCTGCCGATGGTCACGGCGAAGGCCAGGGCCAAAAGGAGGGGCTTGGGCGGGATCTTGCAGCGGCGTGCGATGAAGAGGACGAGCGGGGTCCCGATGATGGCGGCGGTGTCGTTCATCAGGAGGGCGGAAAACAGCCCCATGACGACGAGCAGGGCCCCCACAAGCTGGCCGACGTTTTTCGCCCCGCCGAAGACGGCCAGGGACAGGCGGGCCATGAGACCGCTGGCGCAGAGGGCCTCCCCCAGGACGAACATGCCGAAGAGGAACACCATCACGTCCGGGTTGATCGCCCGCAGGGCGTCGGCGATACCGATCTGCCCCGTCAGGAGGACGGCGGCCGCGCCGGCGGCCATCGCCTGCCAGATGGCCACATGAAAACGGCCGACCCGCCTGACTGCCACCAGGACGAGGACGGCCCCGAGAATCCACAGGGATAGGGCCCCTTCCACCATGAACGCACCGCTTTTCTTTCGGGAATTTCCAGTGCGGGATTCTAGCTTATATGGAAGGAAAAATCAAACGGGGCGTATCGTCCCCCCGGCCACGACCTTTTCCAGGGCATCGTAAAGCACGAGTTTCTGGCCGGGCGCAGGGGCAAAGACGGGCCGCTCGAAATCCACCGTCAACACCGCCCCGTCCCAGCGGGCCAGGAGGCAGGGCGAAGGCTCGCCGTTCGACCGGATCTTGCCGTACAGGACCTCGCCCCTTTCCAGGGACTCGGGACGAAGGACGCTCGGGTGCAGCGAGGACACCCGGTTCGTCATGAGGTCCTTCCTCGGCGCCACGAACAGGGTGTTCGAGGGACGGTCGATCCGGGCCACGTAAAGCGGTTCGGGCGCCGCGACGCCGAGCCCCTTGCGCTGCCCGACCGTATAGCCGGCGAGCCCCCGGTGTTCCCCCAGGACGCGGCCGTCGAGGCCTCGGACGGGCCCCGGGAGGAAGTCTCCCTCGTCCAGCAGCGCCCGGTAATCCCCCTGGCCGACGAAGCACAGGTCCATGCTGTCGGGCGTTCCCGAGACGGAAAGCCCTGCCTCCGCGGCCAGCCGGCGGACCGTGTCCTTGTCCAGGTCCCCCAGGGGGAGGAGCAGGCCGGCAAGCCTGCGGGGGGGAACCGCGTAGAGGAAGTAGCTCTGGTCCCTTTCCCGGTCCCTTCCCCTGGCGAGGTAGGACCCCGCTTCGTCCGCCCCCGTCCGCGCGTAGTGCCCCGAGGCCAAACGCCCGATCCCGAGGGTCGCCTCCGCGAGGTCCCAGGCCAGCCCGAACTTGAGCCCCGCGTTGCATTCCACGCAGGGGCTCGGGGTCTCGCCCCTGCGGTAGCTTTCGCGGAAGGGCCCCACGACCGTTTCCTCGAAGGCGCCCGAAAGATCGAGGACCTCGTGGGGAATGTCCAGTTCCCCGCACAGGGCCGCGGCCGCATCGGCCGGACCCCGGCCCGCCAGGACTAGGGTCAGGCCCACGAGGTCGAAGCCCTGCCTTTTCAGGAGCAGGGCCGCCACCGCGCTGTCCACCCCGCCGCTCACGAGCACCCCCACACGCCTGGAAACCGGTTCGATCATATTCTGGCCTCGCTAAGGTCGATTTTCGGCCGAAAAGGGCCCCGGCCGTCTCTATTCTGTACAATATACCCGATCAGGACCGGACACATCCGGGGAAAGAGGACGATGCACGTGGAACGATGCGCGAACGAACGCAAACGCGGGCTATTGGCCATGGTGGCGGCCTACGGCTGCTGGGGACTGCTCCCCGTCTACTGGAAGGCCGTGCAGTCCTATTCGGCCACCACGATCCTCTGCCACCGGATCGTCTGGTCGGCGGTATTCGTGGCCCTGCTGGTGGCCTTCACCGGCCGAAAAGAAGCGCTGAAAGGCGTCCTGAAGGACAGGCGGGTGCTCCTGCTATTGTGCGCCAGCAGCCTGATGATCGCCATCAACTGGGTGCTCTACATCTGGGCCGTGAACGAGAACCGCATCCTCGACACGAGCCTGGGCTACTACATCAACCCGCTGGTGAACGTCTTTTTGGGGGTCACCTTCCTGAAGAACCGGCTGCGGCCGGTCCAGTGGGCCGCCATAGGCCTGGCCGTCCTCGGGGTGGGCCAGCAGGTGGTCCTGGCGGGAAGGGTCCCGGCCGTGGCCCTTGGCCTCGCCCTGTCCTTCGGCCTGTACGGCCTCATCCGGAACATCACGCCGGTCGATTCCCTGACGGGCCTGCTGGTCGAGACCCTGGTCCTGTTCCTGCCGGCCCTGGGCTGGCTGGCCTTCGGGCCCTCACCGTCGGGCTTCGCACCCGGGACCCCGCCTGCGACCATGCTCCTTTTGGCGGGAGCGGGCTTCGTCACGGCGGTCCCCCTCATCTGGTTCGCCTACGGCGCCCGGCGGCTGAGCCTGGTGACGGTGGGCATCCTGCAGTACCTTTCGCCATCCCTGGGCTTCATCATCGGGATGGCGTTCTACGGGGAACAGTTGAGCCGGTCCGGCTGGGTCACCTTCGCGTGCGTCTGGGCGGCCCTGGCGGTCTACACGGCATCCGAGGTCTTCGCCATGCGGCGTGAAACCGCCGACGCGAAGGCCCTTTCCTGAAAAGGGGGTTACCGGGCATGGAAACCGACTGGAAAACCCGGCTTGCCGATGCGGCCGAAACACGGGGGACCTACCGGGTCGTCCCCTGGTCCCTGTGCCGGAAGCTGGCGGAAGAGACCGGCACGGACCCCCTGGAGGTCGAGACCTGGGCCTGCGAAAACGGCCTTGTCCCGAGCCGGTACGAGCGCAACATCGGGACCCTGGGCCTCGCGGGGCAGGCACGCCTCTTGCGCTCCACCGCCGCCGTCGTGGGCTGCGGGGGCCTCGGCGGGCTCATCGTGGAGCTTCTGGCCCGGGCGGGGGTGGGGACGCTGGTGCTGGTGGACGGGGACACCTTCTCCGACCACAACCTGAACCGGCAGCTGCTCTGCGACGAGTCGAACCTCGGGAGCCCGAAGGCCTCCGCCGCCGCCCTCCGGGTGAAGACGGTGAACGGGGCCGTCCGGACGCGCGTCGTGGAGGCGTACCTCGACGAATCCAACGCCCGCGGGATCCTGTCCGGCTGCGACCTGGCCGTGGACGCCCTGGACGGCAACCGCGCGCGGAAGACCCTCCGGAACGCCTGCCGGGATCTGGGCATCCCCATGGTCCACGGGGCCATCGCCGGCTTCTGGGGGCAGGCTGGAGTCTTCTTCCCCGGGGACGCGACACCCTGGGACGCCCCCGAGGGGGAACTCCCGGACCGGGGCGTGGAGCTCGAAACCGGCAACCCGCCCTTCACCCCGGCCCTCGTGGCCGCACTCGAGGCCGCCGAGGCCGTCAAGGTCCTGGCGGGCGTTTCCGCACCGTTACGGCACCGCCTCCTCTGGATCGACCTGGACCGCGGCGAGTTCCACAAGCTCCGGCTCTGAACGCCCAAAAAACCGCCGTAACACTCCTGTAACGGCGGCGTAAAACGCCCGTTATCCCCCCTGGATATACTCGCCTCGTCAAAACTCATCCTCCAAGGGGGAATCACGTGTGAAGAAACTGGGTGTTCTGCTTGTCGCGCTATTCGTGGGGGTTTTCGCGGCCAACGCCGCTTTCGCCGGCAACCTGGTCGCCAACGGCTCCACCACCGTTCTCCCGATCTCCCAGTCCGCCGCCGAAGCCTTCATGGCCGAGAACAGGGACGTCAAGATCTCCGTTTCCGGCGGCGGAAGCGGCAACGGCATCAAGGCCCTCATCGACGGGACCTGCGACATCGCCAACTCCTCGCGCTTCATGAAGGATTCCGAAGTCAAGCTCGCGGTCGAGAAGGGCGTTTACCCCGTGCCTTTCGCGGTGGCCATCGACGCCATCGTGCCCATCGTCAACCCCGCCAACAAGGTCGCAAACCTCACCACCTCTCAGCTCCAGGACATCTACACGGGCAAAACGACCAACTGGAAGCAGGTCGGCGGCGAGGACAAGCCCATCGTCGTGGTCGGCCGCGACACCAGCTCCGGCACCTTCGAGGTCTGGGAAGAGAAGATCCTGAAGAAGGAAAAGGTCACCCCGAAGGCCCAGGTCGTCGCCTCCTCCGGCGCCATGCTCCAGAACGTCTCCAAGAACAAATACGCGATCGGCTACGACGGGATCGGGTACGCCGACGACAAGTCCGTCAAGATGCTGACGGTCAACGGCGTGAAGGCCGATGCCAAGACCGCCCGGAGCGGCAAGTACGCGGTTTCCCGCTACCTTTACGTCTTCACGAAGGGATGGCCGACCGGAGACGCCCTCGATTTCGTCAACTTCATGCAGGGCGACGCGGGACAGAAGATCGTCGCCAGGCAGGGCTTCGTCCCCCTGCGCTAGGCCGGAAAACAGGCCCGCGGCGTTTCACACGAATACGGATGCGGCCGTGACCTGCACCCCTGCCGGTGCCCGGGTCACGGCTACCGCCTGAAAGAAGGGATCCGGTCTTGAAAGAAGCGATGAAGGGAGACATCCTCCCGCGCAGGATCATCTCCGGCGTCGCCCTGACGGGAATGACCATCATGATCTTCATCCTGTTCTTCCTGGCCAGGGAGAGCCTTCCGCTCCTCAGGGAGGCCACGCTGCCGGACATCCTTGCCGGGAAGGAATGGTACCCGACCTACGAGCCCCCGGAGTTCGGCATGCTCCCCCTGATCGCCGGCTCGGTTTCCGTGACGGTCCTGTCGGCGCTGATGGCCATCCCCCTCAGCCTGGGAGTGGCGGTCTTCCTTTCCGAGGCCTGCCCGAGGATTTTGCGGGAGTTCTTCAAGCCCGCCCTGGAGATCCTCGGTTTCCTCCCGTCCGTCGTCCTCGGCTTCATCGGGATGACCGTGCTGGCACCGTGGCTGCAGGAAAGCCTCGACCTGACGACCGGGCTGAACCTGTTCAACGCCTCCTTCCTGATGGGGATCATGATCGTCCCGATCGTCGCCTCCATCGCCGAGGACAGCCTCGCCGCCGTCCCGAACGACCTTCGGGACGCTTCCTACGCCATGGGCGCGACCCGTTGGGAAACGACGACCCGCGTCGTCTTCCCGGCAGCCCTGCCCGGGATACTCGAGGCCTGCCTGCTCGGGATCATGCGGGCCGTCGGCGAGACGATGGTCGTCCTCATGGCCGCGGGAGGGGCCGCCGTCATCCCGGAATCCGTCTTCGACGCCGTCCGGCCCCTCACTTCGACCATCGCGGCGGAGATGGGGGAAACACCGGTGGGATCCGGCCACTACCACGCCCTGTTCTTCGCCGGCCTTTTGCTCTTCCTCTTCACCTGGGCGATCAACCTGTTCGCCGCCCGGATCGAAGCGCGCGGAAGGCGGTGGCGCTCATGAAGGGCCGGATCCTCAGGGACCGCCTTGCCACGGCCCTCCTTTGGGCCTGCATGGGAACGACCCTCGCGATCCTGGGGGGCATCCTGCTGTTCCTCGTGGTCCGCGGCGCGGGCACTCTCTCGTGGGAGTTTTTCACCCAGCCCCCCCGCGACTCCATGACGAAGGGCGGGATCCTCACGCCGCTGATCGGCACGATCCAGCTGGTTTTCGTCGCCATGGCCTTCGCCTTCCCGGTGGGGATCCTCACCGCCGTCTACCTGAACGAGTACGCGCGGGAGGACCGGTTCACCAAGCTGCTGAGGCTGGCGGTCCGGAGCCTCGCCGGGGTCCCGAGCGTGGTCTTCGGCCTTTTCGGCCTGAGCTTCTTCGTGATCTTCCTGAAGTTCGGCTCGAGCCTCCTGTCGGCGGGCCTGACCCTGGGGTGCCTGGCCCTGCCCGTGATCGTCGGGGCCTCCGAGGCCGCCCTGAAGGCCGTTCCCCAGGACTACCGCGACGCCTCCTACGCCATCGGGGCCACGCGGTGGCAGACCATCCGGAAGGTCGTTTTGCCCGCCGCCTTCCCGGCCATCCTCACCGGGGGCATCCTGAGCGTCGGCCGCGTGGCGGGGGAAACCGCCCCGGTCATCTTCACCGGGGCCGCCTTCTTCACACCCGACTTCGCGAAAAGCCTCTTCAGCGAGGTCATGGCGCTTCCCTACCACGTCCTGGTCCTGGCCACGGCAGGGACGAACATCGAGGAAACCCGCGGCATCCAGTACGGGACGATCCTCGTCCTGCTTTTGGTGGTTCTCGGGATCACGCTGGCGGGAGTCCTGTGGCGGGCCCGGCTTCGGATGCGCTCGACGCGCTAGCCGGGGAAACGAAAGGAGAAATCGGCATGTCCAGGATGAAATTCGAGATCACGAACCTGAACCTCCACTACGGGACCACCCAGGCCCTGAAGGAAGTGAAGGTCGACCTGCCCGAGAATTCGGTCACGGCCTTCATCGGCCCCTCCGGCTGCGGGAAGAGCACGTTCCTCCGGTGCCTCAACCGGATGAACGACTTCATCCCCGGGTGCCGGGTCGAAGGCCGGGTGATGCTGGACGGAACCGACATCTACGAGCCCGGGACGGACGTCATCGCCTTGCGGCGGCGGGTCGGGATGGTGTTCCAGAAGCCGAATCCCTTCCCGGCCTCCATCTTCGACAACGTCGC
>CAYRNZ010000025.1:0-14979 GCA_964425765.1 uncultured Synergistaceae bacterium | reverse complement strand
CGCCTACGGCCCGCGCCTTCACGGGACTACGGACCGGGCGGCCCTCGACGGGCTCGTCCGGCAGAGCCTCGTCGGGGCGGCCCTATGGGACGAGGTCAGGGACAAGCTCCACACCCCCGCCCTGTCCCTCTCCGGCGGCCAGCAGCAGCGCCTCTGCATCGCCCGGGCCATCGCCGTCCAGCCGGAGGTCCTGCTCATGGACGAGCCCACCAGCGCCCTGGACCCCATGTCCACGGCCCGGATCGAGGAACTCGTCAGGGAATTGAAAACGAAGTACACTGTCATCATCGTAACGCACAACATGCAGCAGGCGGCCCGCATTTCCGACCTCACGGCCTTTTTCCTCCTGGGGGAGATGGTCGAGACGGGCCCGACCCAGGAGATCTTCACCTCCCCCGCCGACCGGCGGACGGAAGACTACATCACCGGGCGCTTCGGCTAGGCGATCCTGGAGGAAGGGAGAATCGGACCATGACCGAGCTGAACGTGAGGAAAACACAGGACGAGGCGCTCGACCGCCTGCGGGAACAGCTCCTGAAACTCGGCAACCTGGCCCAGGACGCCATCCGCAAGGCCGTCTGGGCGCTGGAGAAGCAGGACGAGGCCCTTTCCAGGGAAGTGCTGGACGGCGACGACGTGCTCGACGAGCTGGCGTCCGCCATCGAGGAGGGGTGCCTCCTCTTCACGGCGCGCTACCAGCCCGTGGCCCAGGACCTGAGGACCGTTTCGGCCATCAACCGGATGGCCATCGACCTGGAGAGGATCGGGGACCTCGGCGTCAGCATCGCCAAGATCACCCGATTTTTCTTCGGCAAGACGCTCATCAAGCCCCTCATCGACATCCCGCGGATGGCGGAGATCGTGGAGGAGATGATCGACGGCACCATGCGGGCCTTCATCAACCGGGACGTCGAGGAGGCCAAAAGGGTCTGCCCCATGGACGACCTCCTGGACGACCTGGACCGGCAGATCTTCAACGAACTGCTCCTCCTGATGATCGAGAACCCGCGGGTCATCGAGCAGGCCACCCAGCTCGTGCTCGTTTCGCGGGCCCTGGAGCGCGCCGGCGACCACACGACCAACCTCGCCGAGAAGACGATCTACATGGTGACGGGCAAGCACGCGAAGGCCAGCGAATTCAGAAGGAAACGGGAGGAGTAGGCCTTGGCGGGCGAGCGGGTCCTTGTCGTCGACGACGAAACCGCGATATCGGAACTGGTCTGCGAGGCCCTGAAACGGCAGGGCTTCAGGGTCGACACGGCCTCCGACGGGGACACCGCCCTGGAGAAGGCCGAAACGACTTTACCCGACCTCATCCTGCTGGACCTCATGCTCCCGAGGCTCGACGGCTGGGAGGTCTGCCGCAGGCTGAAGAACCAGCCGGAGACGAAACGCATCCCCATCATGATGCTCACCGCCCGGCGGGACGAAAGGGAAGTCATCGCGGGCCTGGAGATCGGGGCGGACGATTACCTGAAAAAACCCTTCTCCCTGGGCGAGCTCGTCGCCAGGACGAAGGCGCTGATAAGGCGCAGCGCCCCGGAACAGGCCCACGAAAAGACGGTCCAGGTCGGACCCCTTGAATTGGATTTCGTCCGGGAGGAGGCGTTCCTCTCCGGCTCGCTCATTGCTCTTTCCCCCACCGAGTACCGGCTGCTGGAAGCCCTGGCGCGCCACCCGGGACGGATGGTGAGCCGAGACGAGCTCCTGGCGAAGGTCTGGGGCTACACGGCGGGGGATACGCGGACGGTGGACGTCCACGTCTTCCGCCTGCGCCGGAAGATCGAGGCGGACCCCGAGAACCCGAAGCTGCTCCACACCGTCCGGGGGCGGGGCTTCCGGCTCGACTGGGAAGGAGAAGGCCATGAAGACGCTGCGCGGTAGGATGTTCGCTCTCGTGGCGGCGACGATCCTCCTGGCCCTTGTCCTGGGGCTCGCCTCCGTCACGGACGTCCTCACCGACCGGCTCCGGGAACAAGCCGACCGGGAACTCGCGATCCAGACCGCGGCCCTGGTGGAGGTCATCCAGACCCAGGGACTCGATGCCGTCTCGGCCAACCTGGACGACTGGCACCGGCTTTTGGGCGGGCGGATCACGGTGATCAACGAGAGCGGCCGCGTGCTGCTGGACAGCCTCACGGACGCCGAAAGCCTGGAAAACCACGGGAAACGCCCCGAGGTGAAGGCCGCCATGGAAGAGGGAGAGGGACGCGACACCCGCTTCAGCCGAAGCCTCAACACGGACATGATGTACCTGGCCCGGCGGGCACGGACGCCGGACGGCCGGGAGCTGGTCATCCGGACCGCCTACCCGATGTCGTACCTGCAGGGGATCGTCTCCGCCGCCAGGAAGCGCCTCATGATGGGGCTCGCCCTGGCGGCCGCGGCCGCCGGCCTCATCGGGAGCTTCTTCCTCCGGGGCATCGCGCGCCCCATAACCCGGCTCACCGAGGCGGCGAAGCGCCTGGAACGCGGGGAACCGGCCGCCTTTCCCATGGACGGCACCGAGGAGGTCAGGACCCTTTCGGGGGCCCTGCAGCAGATGGGAACGCGCCTCCAGTCCTCCATGGAGGAAACCCTGAAGGAGAAGACCACCCTCCGGGCCCTGCTCGAATCCCTCCCGGTGGCCGTCGTCGTGGTGGACGGCCGGGGCAGCGTCGTCTACGCCAACCAGGCCCTGGGGGGCTTCCTCAGGCAGCAGCCCGGCAAGATCGAGGGGCTTCCCGTGGAGGGGATCCTGAAGGTCCCCGAGCTGACCGGGCTCATCGCGAAGGCCCGTGCCGGGGTGGCCGGACAGGTTTCCTTCGTCCTCAGGGAAAAGGAAGAACGCTTCATCCACGCCCAGGCGGTTCCCACCCCCTACGGGACCGTGGCGGTGCTGGGCGACCTGACGGAGAGGCACCGCATGGAAGAGGCCAAAAGCGCCTTCGTGGCCGACGCGAGCCACGAGTTGCAGACGCCCCTCACGGTGATACGGGCCGCCACGGAACTGCTGATGGACCCCTCCCTGCCGGGGGAAGAAAGGTCCCGTTTCCTGCAGAGGATAGTGGAGCAGCAGGAGCGGATGACGGCCCTGGTGGAGGACCTGCTATTACTTTCCCGCCTGGAATCCGGGGTCCCGGTCGAAAGGACCGAGCCAGTCGACCTGGCGCCTCTCGTCGCTTCCCTGGTGGAAGGGGCCCGCCTGGCCCCGGAAGCCGGTATGCTCCAGTGGGAGGTCTCCCTCCCCCAGTGTGCGGAAACCCGGGGGCGCAGCGAGGAATTGCGCCGGGCCCTGGGGAACCTCGTCGACAACGCAGCGAAGTACACGCACCGCCGCTTCCGGGACGAGGCGGGGGGACGCATCCGCATTTCGCTGGAGCGGAAGGACAACGGCTGGCTTTTCTCGATCGAGGACAACGGGGTCGGCATCCCTCCGGAGATGCTCGACCGGATCTTCGAACGCTTCCAGCGCGCCGAGGCGCACCGGGGCCGCGGCAGCACGGAAAAGGGCGGCTACGGGCTGGGCCTTTCCATCGCCCGCCGGGTCGCCGAGAGCCACAAGGGCTGGATCCGGGCGGAAACCCCCGGCGAGGGCGCGAAGTTTTCGCTCTGGATACCGGCCGGAAACAGCCCCGCCGCTCCTGCCTGATTGCAGGCCCGGGAGGTGGAAGCTTGCCCCGCGTGAAGCTCCAAGTCCTGCTTTTGGCCCTGTTCCTGCTGGCCGGGGCCCTTTCCCCGAAAACCGGTTTTGCGGCCGGGACCGACCCCTTCGACCCCCGGGTGCACGCCGCGCTGGGGAAGATGGGCGCCGAAATGCGGGACCTGCTTTCGTGGGGCGACGAGGTCCCCGGTTCCGTCCTGGCGACCCTGTGGGCCTGGCCGGCCGAAAAGCAGCGCCAGGCCGCTGCCCTGGCCCTCCACGTCAGGAGCGTCAACGCACGGTTGACCCCCCGGGCCGCCTGGAGGATCGCGGCGGCTTTCGTCGTGGCCTCCGTGCGGTTTTCCGTCCCGCTGGACCTCGCCGTGGGCGTAGCCCGGGCGGAAAGCGGGTTCAACCCTGCGGCGCTGAGCCGCGCGGGCGCCACCGGCGTGATGCAGGTGATGCCGGACCTCCATCACGACCTGCTGGCCCTGCGCTTCGGCGCCCCGGAGGAGTGGAGCCTCGTGGACCCCGAGAAGGCCGTCCTGGCCGGAAGCTTCCTCCTGGCGGGCTACCTGGGGGAAGAAAAAACCGTGGAAGGGGCCCTGACCCGCTACCTGGGGGCCTTCCACGGGGATTACCAGGACCGTGTGGCGCGTTACCGCGCCGAAGCGGCGCAAGCCCTGGGTCATTGAAGACGGAACGCCCCCTGGAACCCCGAGTTTGAAACCTATTTAAATTAACTTTCGTTCCTTGTTAAAAGGAAGGCTTCACTCTCCGGAGCCTCACCAGAAGCGAATCCCCCCTCTTTATAAACTATTTTCAATCCATTGTTTATTTTTAACATTGGAGAACAATGCTTGCGCCGCTTTTCTCATTGGGTATAATGGGCAAACTCGCAAAAGGGCCTTTAGGGCCCTTTAATAGTAGCCCCAGGAAGGGAGGAAACTTCATGGCGCGCTCGCCTCTGAGCCGATTTCTGAAGTTTCTGGCCTTTGCCGGAGTCTCGCTGGCGATTCTCTGCATGGCCTCGCAACCGGTCAACGCGGTCAACCTGAAGTTTGGAAGGAAACCACTGGACCCTTCGGTTCAGAACGCCTTGACGGACATGAAACTGACCCCCCAGCACCTCTACCAGTGGCAGGCGGAAAAGCCCAAATCCCTCCTACTGCAAATCCACGGATGGAGCCCCGAAAAGCAGGAAACGGCGGCGGCCCTGGCCCTCTACATCCGGAGCCAGAACCGGAACGTCTCGGCCAAGGACATCTGGCGGGAGGCGGTGGCCTTTGTCCATTATTCCGAAAAGTTCAAGCTGCCCGTGGACATGGCGGTGGCGGTGGCCCAGGTGGAAAGCCGGTTCAACCCCGACGCCGTCAGCAGCGAAGGGGCCATGGGACCCATGCAGGTGTTGTGGCGCGTCCACAGCCACCTGCTCAGGAACCACCTGAACCTGGTCACGAAAAAGGACCTGCTTGACCCGGAAAAGGGCGTGGCCGCGGGATGCCTGCTCCTGTCGCGCTACATGAAGGCCCACCAGACGGAAAAGAGGGCCCTCGCCCGCTATCTCGGGGCCCCCTCCCGGGCGTACTGGAACGCTTTTTCCAGGTACCTCGACAGGTTCAGGAAACACCTGACCGTCGCGCGGAGCTAGGGACGTTCAGTACCGGGGGGCCCGGTGCCAGCCCAGGGCCGTCCGGAGGATTTCCTCGAGTGCCGCATATTTGGGGCGCCAGCCCAGCTCCCTTTCCCCCAGGCCGCTATCGGCCACCAGGACAGGGGGGTCTCCTTCCCTGCGCCCGGCGACCCGGTGCGGGATCGGCCGCCCCAGGACCCGTTCGGCGGCGGCCAGGACCTCCCTGACGGAGAACCCCTTGCCGTTTCCCAGGTTGTAGGCGCGCACCCCGGGGCGCTCGCGCATGGAGCCCAGGGCCCTCAGGTGGGCCTCGGCCAGGTCGCAGACGTGGACGTAGTCCCGCACGCAGGTACCGTCCGGGGTCGGGTAGTCGGTCCCGAACAGGGTGACAGGGTCACCTCCAGACAGCGCGCTTTTGAGGATGTTCGGGACGAGGTGGGTTTCCGGGTCGTGGCTTTCGCCGATCCCTCCCGCGGGGTCCGCCCCGCAGGCGTTGAAGTACCGGAGTGAGACGGACGAGAGGCCGTAGGCCCGCCAGAAATCCGCCAGGACCTGCTCGACCATCCTCTTCGTCCACCCGTACGGGTTGATGGGGGCGAGGGGATGGTCCTCCCGGATGGGAACCCGTTCGGGGGTGCCGTAGACCGCCGCGGAGGAGGAAAAGACGAACCGCCCGATGCCGCGGGCCGTCATGGCCCGGAGCAGGTTCAGCGTCCCCGCCACGTTGTTCTCGTAGTAGGAGGCCGGGTCCGACACCGACTCGCCCACCTGGATTTTCGCGGCGAAATGGAAGACCGCGTCGAAGGGCCCCGAATCGAGGGCCCTTTTCACGTCTTCAGGCTCCCGCAGGTTTCCCTCGAGAACATCCACGCCCTCCGGAACCGCTTCCCGGTGCCCCGTCTCGAAGCTGTCGAAGACGGCGACGCCGAAGCCCTCCCCCAGGAGGCGCCTCACCATGTGGGACCCGATGTACCCCGCCCCGCCGCAGACCAGGATGCGTTCCATGGGCCTAGAGCTCGAAAACCGCCACCACGGGCGTGTGGTCCGAGGGCTTGTCCCAGGAGCGGGGAAGGCGGTCCACCCACGCGTCGACGGACGATTCGGCCAGGGGCCCCGTGGCCAGCACGTGGTCGATCCGCCAGCCGATGTTCCGGGCGAGGGAGTCCTTGACCCGGTAGTCGAAAAACGAGAATTCCCCCTCACCCGGCTTGTGCCTGCGGAACACGTCCACCAGCCCCCACCTCTTGACCGCCTCGAAGGCCGCTTTCACGTCCTCGTGGAAGCAGACATGGTCCCGCTTGTTCTCCGGGTGCGTCACGTCGCTGTCCGTGGGGGCGACGTTCAGGTCGCCGACCCAGACGACCCCCGCATCGGGGGAGGCTTCCCTTTCGAAAAGCGCCCTCATGCGTTCGAAGAAGCGCAGCTTGTAGGCGTAGTCGGGGTGGTCCAGGCTTTTCCCCTGGGGCACGTAGGTGTTCACCACCGTCACGCCGCCGAGGCGTCCCCGGATGAGGCGGGGCCCGTCGTCGGGTTCCGTGCCGTCCCCGAACCCGGTCCTGACGTCCTCGAGAGGCTCCAGGGAAGCGATGGCCACTCCGGCGGTGGCCTTCTGCCCGCGGAAAACGACCCTGTACCCCAGGTCGTGGAAGGGGGCCGGGTCGAACTCCGAATCCTGCACCTTCGTCTCCTGGAGACAGAGGACGTCCACTCTGTTATCATTGAGCCAGCGCGTTAGCGAAGGGATACGGCTTCGCACCGAGTTGACGTTGTACGTGGCGATTGACAGCCGGGCCATGGGGGTTTCCCTCCTTTTTCCTTCTTTCCTTCATTGTAGGGAATGCCCGGCAAAGCGCAAGGAGACCCCGGAAGGGGGGAGGCCCATGCAGCGCAGGCGCAGGCCGCTGCTGCTCGTTATTCTGCCCATTCTTTCCATCGTCCTCTTCGGGATGCTCGGCATGCGTTTCATCCTGGGCCTTTCCTGGATGGACTCCCTCTACTACGTCACGACGACCCTCACGACCGTCGGCTACAACCCGCCCGCGAACCTGACCGACGGGGGGAAGCTTTTCATCGTCGTGTTCCTCGTCGTCGGGATCTTCATCATCGGCTTCACGGTCGGGCAGCTGGCGGAACAGGTCTTGAAACGCCAGATCCTGGAAGCGCTCGGAAGAAGGAGGGACCGCCGCTTGGAAAAACTGTCGGGACACTGGATCGTCTGCGGCCTGGGGCGCGTGGGGCTGAGCGTCGCCGAGACCATCGCGGAGGAAAACGAGACCGTCGTGGCGGTCGACCTGGACGAGGGCAAGCTGGAGGCGGCGAAGGAAAAGGGCTGGCTCACCCTCAGGGCGGACGCCACCCACGAGGACAGCCTGCGGGACTGCGGTGTGGAGAGGGCGAAGGGGCTCATCGTCTCCATGTCCCACGACGCCACCAACGTGTACGTGACCGTCACCGCCCGGTCCCTGAACAAGGGACTGCGCATCATCGCCCGGGCCAACGACGCCCAGTCGTCGGGGATCCTCTACCGGGTCGGGGCCGACAAGGTGGTGAACCCCCTGCTTTCCGGGGCCAGCGCCATGGCCCGTGCCGCGGTCAAGCCCGCCGTCTCCGATTTTTTGGAGGTCGTCCACCTTTCCCGGAACCTGGACCTGGACTTCTTCTCCATCACCCTGGCCGCCGACAGCCCGCTGGTAGGGATGACCCTCGCGGAATGCCCCCTGCGGTCCAGGTATAATGTCCTCGTCGTCGCCGTGAAGGGCCGGGAGTGGGAAATGGCCTACAACCCCAAGGGAGACCGGGTCTTCGAACCGGGCGACGAGCTTGTCCTCCTGGGCCCCCGCACCGCCACGCCGGAACTCCGCAAAATCGCCGGCGGCGCCGTACCCGGCTAAACCAAGGCCGGACGCCCCTTTCACCTCCGACCGATTGACTACACCCCCCTTTGGGATTACGATATCCCAGGCTCATCAGTGATGAGCAAACCCAGCCGGGAGGTGATGCCTTGCTGTCAGGACCCCGGGAACAGGAGTTCCAGATCCTCGAAGTCCTCGCGGAAACCCAGGCCCCGGTAGGGGCAGGGGCGATCCGGCAGGCCCTCGAGGACAGGGGGATGACCCCGAGCGAGGCCACCGTCGGGCGCATCCTCCGCGAACTCGACCACCGCGGCTACACGAAAAAGTCCGGCTTCCAGGGGCGCAGCCTCTCCCCCGAGGGGCGCGAGCGCCTGGGGGCGCTGCGGGAGGAGCGGGGGCACGCCGTCTCCGCCAACGCCCTCGTGGAGGAGCTGAAAAGCCAGGGGCTCGAGAAGATCCTGGACGTCCTCGTGGCCCGGCGGGCCATCGAGCGGGAGACCGCGCGCCTGGCCGCCCGCATGGCCACCCAGGAGGAGATCCAGGGGCTGCGGAACCTTTTGGCCCAGCAACAGGAAGCCCTCGGGAAGAACGAAAGCGTCGCCCCGATCGACGCGGCTTTCCACCGAGAGATCGGCCGCCTTTCCCGGAACGCCATCCTCGCCGCGGCCGTTGACCTCATCCGCCAGGACGTCAAGCTCGGCCCCGCCTTCGAGTACGCCCGCAAGAAGGCGGCCAGCACCCTCGGCGCGGACCACAAGGCCATCATCGACGCCCTGGCCGCCCACGACGAGGACGCCGCGGAGAAGGCCATGGTGATGCACGTGGAGAACACCCTCCGGGACGTCCAGCGCTACCTGGAGCTGAATCCCGACCTCAGGAAGGAGTCCCGGGCATGATCGCCTTCGCGAAGATGCACGGCAACGGCAACGATTTCGTCGTTTTCGAGAACCTCGACCGGGCCTTCGGCACGGAGGACCTGTCCCGCCTGGCCATCGCCCTCTGCGACCGGAAGAAGGGACTGGGGGGCGACGGCATCCTGGTGGCGGAACCCTCGACGAAGGCTCCCCTGGCCATGCGGATCTTCAACCGCGACGGGTCGGAGGGGGAGATGTGCGGCAACGGGGCCCGGTGCTTCGCGCGCTACGCCTTCGAGAAGGGGCTCTCGGGCCCGACGGTCGACTTCGAGACCCTGGCCGGGATCATGCACGCGGAGGTAACGCCCCCGGACGTGATCCTCCACCTGGGGACCATAGACTGCTCGAAGGGGCTGTTCGACGAATCGGTCACCCTCCTGGGGGAGACGTTCCCCCTGGCGGCCCTGAGGGTCGGCGTCCCCCACTGCGCCGTCTTCGTTCCCGACCTCGCTGTGCGACCCCGCCAGGACCTGGTGCTCCTCGGGCGGACGCTCCGCCACGACGCCCTGCGCTTCCCGCAGGGGGTCAACGTCAACTTCGTCCAGGACCTGGGCGAAGGGAAACTCCTCGTGACGACCTACGAGCGCGGCGTGGAGGACCTGACCGACTCCTGCGGGACGGGCTCCACGATGAGCGCCATCGCGGCGGTGAAGAGGTGGGGGCTTCGCTCCCCCGTCAGGGTGGTCAACCCGGGGGGCGTGAACGTCGTCCACCTGGAGTGGAAAGAAGGCGGAACGGCCTGCGAGGCGCGCCTCGAGGGACGGACGGCCCTGGTGGCCCAGGGGACGGCCCTGGCGGAGGCGGGTATCTAGCGTGACAAGGGGCGGCTTGAGGGCGGAGGCGGGGACCCTTCCGGAGGCCCCGTCCCCTTCACTGGAATCCGGGACCGGCAAGGAAAAAGAGGAGGAGTGCCCAGTGAGAAGAGTGATTTCGCTCGTTTTAGTCCTTGCTTTCTGCCTGGCTCTTGGCGGGGCGGCCCTGGCGGCCGACACCATCAAGATCGGGCACACGGTTTCGCTGACCGGAGGGGCCTCCATGTGGGGGCAGTCCGAGAAGCTGGCCCTGGACCTGCTGATCAAGAAGATCAACGCCCAGGGAGGGGTGATGGGCAAGAAACTCCAGCTCATCAGCTACGACAACCGCAACGACGCGGTCGAGGCCGTCAACGTGGCCCGGCGCCTCGCCAACGACGGCGTCGTGGCCGTCATCGGCCCGGCCCAGAGCGGCAACTCCATCGCCACGGCCCCGGTCCTGGAGAACGCGAAGATCCCGATGGTCGTCACCACCGCCACCAACCCCTACGTCACGATCGACAAGCGCACTGGGAAGGTTCGCCCCTTCGCCTTCCGGCCCTGCTTCATCGACCCCTTCCAGGGGACTGTCGCCGCGAAGTTCGCGTTCCGCGACCTGAAGGCCAGGACCGCCGCGATCCTGTATGACGTCGGTTCCGACTACGGCCAGTGGCTGGCGAAGTACTTCGAGGAAGCCTTCGCGAAGGAAGGCGGCAAGGTCGTCGCCAAGGAGGCCTTCCGCTCCGAGGAGCTGGACTACCGCGCCCAGCTCGGCAAGATGCGCCCGTTGAACCCTGACGTCATCTTCATCCCCACCAGCCAGAAGGAAGCCGCCATGGCGGCCAAGCAGGCCCGCGACCTCGGCATCAAGGCCCGCCTGATGGGGACCGACAACTGGGGCAGCCCCGACCTCATCGAGCTCGGCGGCGCGGCGATCAACGGCGGCTATTTCGTCAACCTGACCGACCTGGCCGACCCGGCCATCAAGGGATTCGTGGCCGAGTACCGCAAGGCCTACGGGGCGGACCCCGTCCTGCCGAACCCGGTCATGGCCCAGGACGCCCTGCTCATGATCGTGGACGCCATCAAGCGCGCCCGCACCACCGACGGGACGAAGATGGCGGAGGCCCTGGCCACCACCAAGAACCTGAAGGTCACCAGCGGGCCCCTGACCATCGACCCGAAGACCCACGACCCCCTGGACAAGCCCGCCGTCATCCAGAAGGTGGACGTGCCCAGCAAGTCCTTCCCGTTCGTGAAGAAGTTCTACCCGGGCGGAAACTAGCGTGAAGCCGAGGCCCCGCCCCTTCGGGCGGGGCCTCACCGGCAAGTCCGGAAAAGCAGACAGGGGGGACCGCATGTTCCTGCAGACCGTCGTCACGGGACTATCGATCGGGGGAATCTACGCGCTCATGGCCGTGGGCTATTCCCTCGTCTTCAGCGTCCTGTCGTTCAGCAACTTCGCCCACGGGGCCGTCATCATGCTCGGCGCCTACATCGGCCTGGGCCTGGTCACGAAGCTCCACTTCGGGCTCGGGCTCGTCGTCGCCGGCTCCATGGCGGGGGCCGGGCTTTTGGCCGTCGCCAACGAGAAGCTCGCCTACAGCCTGCTGCGCAAGCGGAAGGCACCGTCCCTCTACCTCATGATCTCCGCCATGGGCTGCGCCGTCTTCCTGGAGAACATGGTCTACGCCACCATCGGGTCGCGTTTCTACGCGTTCCCGGAATTCTTCAAGCAGAACGTTCTCTGCCTCTTCGACGGCACCTGCAACGTGGCCGTCCTGGACCTGTTCGCGTTCGGGATCTCCATCCTGGCGATCCTCGGGCTTCATCTCTTCCTGACCCACACCCGGACCGGCATCGCCATCCGGGCCGGCGTCTCCGACATGACCATGTGCTCCCTCATGGGCGTCAACCTGGACCGCCTCATCGCCGTCGTCTTCTTCCTGGCGGGGATCTTCGGCGGGGCCGCCGGGGTCTTTTTGGGCATCAAGTACCTCGTCTACCCCACCATGGGCTGGGTCACCAACAAGGCCTACATCGCCGCCGTCATCGGCGGGCTGGGAAGCCTCCCGGGGGCGCTCTTGGGCGGCCTGATCCTCGGGGTTCTGGAGACCTTCGTCTCCACCTACGTGTCGAGCGTCATGCGGGACGTCTTCAGCTTCGGCCTTTTGATCGCCCTCCTCGTCTGGCGGCCCAACGGCCTCTTCGGGCGCGACACGGGGGAGAAGGTGTAGACGATGAACTACGTCCTTTCGATCGTCACCCTGGCGGGAATCAACATGATCGCGGTGCTGGGCCTGTCGATCTTCACCGGCTTCACGGGGCTGTTCTCGTTCGGCCACGCGGCGCTGGTGGGCATCGGCGCCTACGCCTCGGCGATCCTGACCTACTACTACTTCGTCCCCTTCCCGGTCGCCCTTATGGCCGGCATGATCGCCGCTTCTCTCGTGAGCCTGGTCATCGGCATCCCGACCCTTCGCGCCCGCCTCCGAAGCGACTACTTCGCCATCGCCATCCTGGGCTTCGGGGAGGCCCTGCGCGTCATCCTGGAGAACCTGGAGATCACCAACGGCGCCCGCGGCCTTCCGGGCATCGAGCCCTTCACGACCCTGCCGATCGTCGTCGTTTGCCTTGCCGTGTCGGTCTGGATCGCCTCGAACTTCCTGAGAAGCCGCTACGGGGCCGCCTGCATCGCCGTCCGGGAGGACCCCGTCGCCGCCGAGATGGCCGGCATCAACCTGTTCCGGGCGCGCCTCCTCTCGCTCGTGGTGAGCGCCGCGTTCTGCGGGCTCTCCGGCGGGCTCATGGCCCACTTCATGTCGTTCATCCAGCCCGTCATGTTCACGCTGGTGCAGTCCACGGCCCTGCTCGCCGCGGTGATCGCCGGCGGCATGGGCAGCATCACCGGCCCGCTCATCGCCTCGTTCATCTTCATCGCCATGCCGGAGGCCCTCAGGGTGGCGCAGATGTGGCGCCTGGTGGCCTACGGGCTCGTGCTGGTTTTGATCATGCTGTTCCGGCCCCAGGGGCTCATGGGGTACCAGGAACTGACCACCTTCTTCCGGAGGTCCCGAAATGACCGGCCCGCTGCTTGAGGTGAAAGACCTCACCAAGGCCTTCGGGGGCATCCGGGCGGTGGACGGCCTGTCGTTTGCCGTCGCCCCCGACGCCATCACGGGCATCATCGGGCCCAACGGGGCGGGCAAGACCACCGTATTCAACCTGGTGACCGGGGTCTACCGGCCCGACGGCGGGTCCATCGACTTCGCGGGAAGATCCCTGTTGGGCATCCGCCCCGATCAAATCGTGGGCGCGGGCATCGCCCGGACCTTCCAGAACATCCGCCTCTTCAACCGCCGCACCTGCCTGGAGAACGTCCTCACCCCCATGCTCCAGCGAGCCCCTTACGGTGTGCCCGCCGCGCTGCTGCGAACCCCGGCGGTGCGGAAGGTCGACCGGGAACTGCGGGAGAAATCCCGGCTGCTTCTCGCCGAGATGGGGCTCGAGAAGATGGCGGACGTGCAGGCCTCGGCGCTGCCCTACGGCCTCCAGCGAAAGCTGGAGATCGCCCGGGCGCTGGCCATGGAACCGAAGCTGCTGCTCCTCGACGAGCCCGCCGCGGGGATGAACCCCGAGGAATCCCGGGCCTTGTCCGCTCTCATCCAGGACATCCGGGAGCGCTTCAACCTGACCATCCTCCTGATCGAGCACCACATGGACGTGGTCATGCGGGTCTGCTCCCACATCGTCGTCATCAACTTCGGGGCGCTGCTGGCCGACGGCCCCCCGGAGAAGGTGCGCACCGACGAGCGCGTCCTCCAGGCCTACCTGGGAAAGGAGTACCGCAATGCTTAGGGTGACGGGGCTCAACGTGCATTACGGGAAGATCCACGCCGTCCGGGACGTCACCTTCGGCGTCGGGAGCCGGGAGATCGTCTCCATCGTCGGGGCCAACGGGGCCGGCAAGTCCACGATCATGTGGACCCTGTCCGGGGTGCTGAAACCCTCCTCCGGCGAGATCCTCTTCGACGGCAGCCCCCTGCCGGGCAGGCCCCACGAGATCGTCCGAGGCGGCCTGGCCCTCGTCCCGGAACGCCGGCGCCTCTTCGCCGACCTGACCGTCCACGAGAACCTGGTCATGGGGGCCTACCTCCGTCACGACTCGGCCATCGGGGAAGACCTTGAGAAGAACTTCGCCCTCTTCCCGATCCTGAAGCAGCGCCTGAAACAGTACGCCGGCACCCTCTCCGGGGGGGAGCAGCAGATGCTTGCCATCGCACGGGCCATGATGAGCGCTCCCCGGATGATTTTGTTCGACGAACCCTCCCTGGGCCTGGCCCCCATCGTGGTGGACACGCTCATGGAGACCATCCGGGAGCTCCGGGAGAGGGGCATGACGGTCCTGCTGGTGGAGCAGAACGCCGGCCGGGCCCTGGAGATCTCCGACCGGGCCTACGTCCTCGAGGTGGGACAGATCACCCGCGAAGGCCCCGGCAAGGATCTCCTGGACGACCCCGAGGTCCGGCGCGCCTACCTGGGGGAGCTCGCCTAGGGTGTTCGATCCCTTCGGCTGGGTCGCTTTCCTGCCCGAGCGGCTCCGCCATCGCCTGGTACAAGCTTTCGTCATCGCGGCCTGCGCGGCCCTCCTGGCCCTCCGGGTACGGGAGTGGCCGCATTTCATTTTCAAGCCCCTCTGGGCCGCCGAGGTCGCCATCTATGTCGTCTTCATCTGGATGTACGCGGTGCGGGTCGAGCCCGTCGACCGCTCCCGAGGCGCGCGGGAAATCCTCCTGCCCCTGGCGGCGGGGGCCCTGCCCTTCGCCTTTTTGCTCTTTCCCGTGAACCGCGGGATCGTCCCCACCCGCGAACGGGCCATGGTGCTTTTCGCCCTCATGACGCTCTTCAGCGCCCTCACGATCTGGGGGATGGTCACCCTCAGGCGGGCCTTCAGCGTCACGGTGGAGGCCCGCACCCTCGTCACCGGCGGACCCTACCGGTTTACCAGGCACCCCATCTACGCCGGCGAGGTCCTCACCGGCGCCATGGTGGTGGTCCTGCGCTTCACCCCCCTCAACGCCGCCCTGCTGGCCCTCTTCGTCGCACTGCAGCTCTTCCGCTCCCGGCTGGAGGAGCGGAAACTCTCCCGCAACTTTCCGGAATACCG
>CAYRNZ010000024.1:0-32402 GCA_964425765.1 uncultured Synergistaceae bacterium | reverse complement strand
TTAAGCACGCCGCCAGCGTTCGTCCTGAGCCAGGATCAAACTCTCCATGGCTACTTTTTTCTACTTGACATCTTCACGCGCTGTATTCTGTTGGCAAGGTTCGGCCGCCCTCGGGGCGGCGAACGAGACTATACCACGCTTTTGTGGGCGATGCAACCCCCCCGGGCAGGCGGAAAATTTTCGCGTGCTATAATACCTTCGTTTCAAATTTCCCCGCCTGTCTAATGAAGGGACGGGTTTCCAGAGGGTCGGAAAACTTGAACGAAAAAAAGCCTGGAGTCGCGAAAGGTATAAAGGAAAAGAAAGCGGGAGGATGCCTTGGCAGCCTGGCTGCCCTCCTGGTGGTTTTGGCGCTCATGGTGGCGGCAGTGGGTTCGGTCCTGGGAGCCGTATACGTATGGAGCGTCTCGAGAACGCTCCCAACGGCGGAAGAAATGGTGAAACACCGCCCCAGCCTAGCGACGACGGTCTATGACCGTAACGGGAAAGTCATCACCAGCCTTTACTACGAAAACCGCCAGTGGGTGAAGCTGGACGCGATCTCGCAGACCATGGTGAGGGCGATCCTGGCTGCGGAGGACGACGAGTTTTTCGAACATCGGGGCATCAAGCCCACCGCGATCCTGCGTGCGTTCATAAAAGACGTCATGCACCAGGCGACCCGGCAGGGAGGAAGCACCATCACGCAGCAGCTCGCGCGAAACCTTTTCCTTACCCGTGAGCGGACGATCGCCAGGAAAGTAAAGGAAGCGATCCTTGCCGTCCGGATGGAGAGGACCTTCTCGAAAGATCAGATCCTCGAAATGTACCTGAACACGATTTATTTCGGGCACGGCACGTACGGGGTCGAGGCTGCCTCCCGGACCTATTTCGGGAAAACGCCCGCGCAACTGGCCCTTCCCGAGTCTTCTGTACTTGCCGGCCTTGTCGCCGCTCCGGAATACTACACCCCGATCAGGCACCTGGACCGTGCGAAAGTACGCCAGAATTACGTCCTGGGAAGGATGGTCGCAAAGGGCTGGATAACCCCGGAAGAAGCGGCGAAAGCGAAAAATGCCGCTTTACCCTTGAAGAAAGTAAAAAGCACGTCGGTTACCTTTTCAGACGCGCCGTATTTCACCTCGTACATTTTGTTCAACTACCTGCTCCCCTCTTACGGCAGCGATGCCATCTACCGCGGTGGGATGCGCGTGTTCACCACCCTCGATGTCGACCTGCAGAAGGACGCGGAGCAGGCCATAAAAGGACTCAGGACCGATGGGGCCATCGTGGCGCTCGATCCCTCAACGGGGGAGATCCTGGCGATGGTGGGCGGCAAGGACTTCGAGAAGAGCAAGTTCAACCGGGCGGTGCAGGCTTTTCGCCAACCCGGATCGGCTTTCAAGCCGATCGTTTACGCCGCGGCTCTGGAAGCGGGATATCGCCCCGTCGACCACCTTTTGGACTCTCCCCTGGAGTTCCCGAACGGCTGGAAACCCGAGAATTACGACCTGAAGAACCACGGGGAAGTCTCCCTTGTGGAGGCTTTGACCTACTCCTACAACGTCCCCACGGTCAAGCTGGCGCACCTTACGGGCCTGGAAAAGGTCACGTCGGTAGCCAGGAGCCTCGGTATAACGACACCCCACCTGCCTAACGACCTGTCGCTCGCCCTTGGCTCCACGAGCGTCACCCCTCTTGAGATGGCCGTGGCCTTCGCGTGCTTCGAAAACGGCGGCAAAAGGGTCAGGCCTTATGCGATCCGGGAGGTCCGGGACAACGGGGACACGGTATTGGAAAAGAACGGCCCCGAGATCAGCGAGGGGATTTCCTCCAGGGTAGCCGTGATGGTCAGGTCGATGCTGAGGGAAGCCGTCAGGTCGGGGACGGGCCGGAGCGCCGCAGTCTCCGGATACGAGACTTTCGGCAAGACCGGAACGACGAACGATTGGAGCGACGCCTGGTTTTGCGGAGGTGTGCCCGGGCTCGTGACAGTAGTTTATGCAGGAAACGACAACCATAAACCCTTGGGGAAAGGAATGACGGGAGGGCGCGTGGCTTCGCCGGTCTGGAAGGCCTTCGTCTCGAAAGCCGCTTCGAGGTTGAAATTGGAAAAGGTTTTCGGGATTCCTGCCGATGCGGGCGTGGAAATAGTGAGGGTTTGCCGGCACACGGGGTACCTTGCGACAGGGGGGTGCCCGGCCGCGGAGATCACCCTCCCCGCCGGGGAAGCCCCGACAGCCCTATGTCCCCTTCACGGCGGTTCCTATTCGTTGGCGCAGGCGGATTCGAGCGCACCCCGCCTGTTGCTCTCGCCGATGGACGATGCCGTTCCCGTGAGGCAGGGCTACCGGGTCGCGGAGGAAACCGAAACGGCAGGCGGGGCAACGGAAGAATCGCTCCAGGTCCCGGTTCCCGCACCGGTACTGAAGGTCCCTTCCCCGATGCCGCCAAAAGCCCCAAGCCCTGTCGTGAAACCTTACGTGAAGGACCTCAGCAGCCCGGGGGAGGTTGAAAAGCGATACCAGGAACTCCTGAAGCAATACGGGCTTTCCGACTGATTCAGGCGATAGGCCAGGGAGAGGGCTTGGCGATGTCGTCGAAAAACTGCAGGGCGTAGCGATCGGTCATCCCGGAGAGAAAGTCGAGTGCCCGGACCACCGGGTCCGTTTCAATCTTCTCCAGCCCCGTTTTCCCAGGATTGGCGATGAGGGCCTCGAAAAGCGTCTTCAAGACATGCTCGACTTTCGGTTCTTCCGCCAAAACTCTTTCAGCCGCGTAGACCTTGCTGTAAAGAGTCTCCCGCAACATTTCCACAGCTTCCATCACGCGTTCGCTCATGCAGATGCCGCAGGTTTCCCGGCTGTGTTCCACGACGTCCTCCACCAGGGTCCCGATCCGGTCCCCGTGAGTTTTTCCAAGCCTTTCGCGAACAAGGGGCGGAATGTCCCCGGGAGCGAGGAAATTCGCCCTCAGGGCATCGTCCAGGTCGTGGTTCAGGTAGGCTATGGAGTCGGAAACCCGTACCACCCAGGCCTCCATCGTCGAGGGCCTGGCGAGGCCGAAAGACTGGCGGACGTCGACCTGTCCCTTTGAATGCTGAAGGATGCCCAAGCGCACCTCTTCGGTCAGGTTCAGCCCTTTTCCTTCTTTCTCGAGGACTTCCACGACCCTGAGGCTCTGGGCGGCGTGATGGAAGCCGTCCTTCCCGCAGGAACGGGCGATGCGGTCGAGGATGCGCTCCCCCATGTGCCCGAACGGGGTATGCCCGAGGTCGTGCCCAAGGGCGACGGCTTCCGTCAGGTCTTCGTTCAGCCGCAGGGAGCGCGATATCGTCCTGGCTATCTGGGAGACCTCCAGCGTGTGGGTAAGGCGGGTCCTGTAATGGTCACCTTCCGGGAGAAGAACGACCTGTGTTTTGTGCTTCAGGCGCCTGAAGGCTTTCGAATGAACGATGCGGTCCCTGTCCACCTGGAAGCACGTTCGTAAGGGGCAAGGGGGTTCGGAGCGGAGTCTTCCCTTGCTGTCGATGCTTGCACAGGCTTCAGGTGAGAGGAGCGTCTTTTCGATCTGTTCCCATCTTTCCCGGCTGTTTGCCATGAAGAAAATCTCCCCGCTTTCGCCGAGCAGGGGCCCCATCAGGGGCCCCTGCGAATTCCTCGCCTAGACGTCCTCGTGTTTTAGCTAATCAGCCCAAGGGCACTGTGCGCTGCCGCGAGTCTCGCGATAGGGACCCGGAAGGGCGAACAGCTCACGTACCGAAGACCAAGTGAGTGGCAGAAGGCGATGCTGCTGGGTTCCCCGCCATGTTCCCCGCAGATCCCGATCTGGATGGAGGGCCTTACGGGGCGACTCTTGGTCACGGCTATCGACATCAGCTGCCCGACTCCTTCCCGATCCAACGTATGGAAGGGGTTGGCCGGCAGTATCCCCTGCCGCACGTACTCGGCCAAAAACTTTCCTTCGGCGTCGTCACGGGAGTAGCCGAACGTGGTCTGGCTGAGGTCGTTCGTGCCGAAGCTGAAGAACTCGGCGGATTCGGCAAGTTGGTCGGCCACGAGGGCGGCCCTCGGCAATTCGATCATCGTACCGACCAGGTAATGGACCTTGCAGCCGAAAACCTCCATCTGTTCCAGGGCAATCCGCTCGGTCATGACTCGAAGGCGCTGCATTTCCTCTTTCGTCCCGACGAGGGGCATCATGATGTCGGGGATGACCTTGACGCCTTTCAGCGTCAAGGCGCACGCGGCCTGGAAAATGGCCTTCAACTGCATCTCGTAGATTTCGGGATAAACCATACCCAGCCTGCAGCCCCGGAAACCCAGCATCGGGTTGTTCTCGTGGAGAGCCGCCGCCTTGGTGAGCTTAAGGCGCAGGGATTCGGCTTCGGGTCCTTTGTCCTTTCCTTCGGCGGCGAGAGCCTGCAGTTCTTTCCTGAGCTCGTGCTCTTTCGGGAGGAACTCGTGCAGTGGCGGGTCCAAAAGACGTATGGTTACCGGTAGGCCTTCCATCGCCTGGAATATTCCCTCGAAGTCGTCCCGCTGCATGGCCCGGAGTTTTTCGAGTTGGACGAGGCGGTCATCCCTTGTCGAGGCGATGATCATTTCCTGCATGACCGGCAGCCTTTCAGCCGCCATGAACATGTGTTCCGTCCTGCAAAGCCCGATTCCCATGGCTCCGAAGGATCGTGCCCTGGCGGCATCCTCCGGCGTGTCGGCGTTCGCCCAGACTTCGAGGTTCGCGAGGTCGTCCGCCCAACCCAGGAGCTTTCGGATGTCTTCGGCGAAGGAAGGCTGTACGAGTTCGACCTTGCCCGGGATCACGTAACCGCGCGAGCCGTCGATGGTGATCCAGTCGCCTTTCCTGAACGTGCGGTCGCCGACGGAGAACGACTGCGAGGCAAGGTCGATGTTGAGGCTTTCGCACCCCGAAACGCAGGGTTTGCCAAGCCCGCGGGCGACAACGGCCGCGTGGCTCGTCATCCCTCCCCTGCTCGTCAGGACGCCCTGTGCCGCAAAAAGCCCATGGATGTCGTCGGGGGTCGTTTCGGGACGGACCAGGATGACAGGGTGCCCGTCATGTCCCAGTTTTTCAGCTTCGTCAGCATCGAAAATAGCCTGCCCAACCGCGGCCCCTGGAGAAGCCGGCAGCCCCTTGGCCAGGACATCCAGCTTGAGTGCGGGGTCGATCTGCCGGTGCAGAAGGCGTTCAACCTGCTCGGGGGTGACCCGGCATACGGCCTCTTTTCTGTCGATGAGCCCTTCTTCGGTCATGTCGACCGCGACCTGCACCGCCGCCTTGGCGGTCCGTTTCCCGTTCCGCGTCTGGAGCATGTACAGTTTTCCCCGTTCCACGGTGAATTCGATGTCCTGCATGTCCTTGTAGTGCTTCTCGAGCAGTTCCGCGGTGTCCAGGAGTTCCCTGTAAAGCAGGGGCATATGTTCGCCCATTTTCTCGATGGGCTCGGGGGTCCGGATTCCTGCGACGACGTCCTCGCCCTGGGCATTGATGAGGAATTCCCCGAACAACCCCTTCTCGCCGGTCGAAGGGTTCCTGGTGAAACAGACGCCGGTTCCGCAGTCTTCCCCGAGGTTGCCGAAAACCATCGCGACGATGTTGACGGCAGTTCCCAAATTGTCGGGAATAGCGTTGATCTTCCTGTAGGTTACGGCACGGGCCGTGTTCCAACTGCGGAAGACGGCCTCTGTCGCCGCGCGCAGCTGACTCCAGGGGTCCACGGGGAAGTCCTTGCCGGTGGCCTTCCTGACGACTTTCTTGAACGAGGACACGACACCCTCCAGCTCCTCGGGAGGGATCTCGTTGTCGAACTGGACGGAAAGCTTTCTTCTCGTAAGGGTAAGGATGTTTTCGAACTCCTCGTGAGAGACACCAAGGACCACGTCGGAAAACATCTGGATGAAACGGCGATAGCTGTCAAGGGCGAAACGGCGGTCGCCGGATGTCGAGGCGAGGGCGGCAGTTGTCTCGTCGTTGAGCCCGAGGTTCAGGATCGTGTCCATCATTCCCGGCATCGAAACAGGGGCGCCCGAACGCACCGAAACCAGCAACGGGGTTCCGGGGCCGCCGAAGGTCTTGCCGGTTTTTTGCTCCATCACCTTCATGGCTCCCTGCACGTCAGGCCAGATGGCTTCCATCGTGGCAGACGGGTTTTCCATGTAAAGGAGGCACGCCTCGGTCGTCAGGGTGAAGCCGGGGGGTACAGGCAGGCCTATCCGCATCATTTGAGCCAGGTTCGCGCCCTTTCCCCCGAGCAGTGCCTTCATGTCCGCGCTGCCCTCGGAAAAGTCGTAAAGCAGTTTTTTCCCGGTTGTCGACATCTTCATTCCTCCCCTGTTCGAAAATCAGGCGCGGATCTGGTCCAGGATCTCCTGCGCGGTTTCCTCGATTGCACGGTTCGTCACGTCGAAGCACCGGCAACCGATTCTTCGCATGATGCTCCTTGCGTGCCCCAGTTCCTCCTCCACCCTTTCCCACTGGGCATAGGTGGAAACATCGGCATCGAGCCCCAGGACCCTAAGCCTCTCCCTTCGGATCTGGATCAGGTGCTCGGGCTTGACCATCAAGCCGATGACTTTTTCGGAAGCGACCTGGTAGAGCTCTTCCGGGGGGTTGGCTTCGGGGACGAGCGGGATGTTGGCGACCATGACGCCCTTGTGAGCCAGGTACATGGAAAGCGGGGTCTTGCTCGTTCGGGAGACCCCGATGATGACCAGGTCCGCCTCAGGGAGAAGGTCCGGGCTCCTGCCGTCATCGCAACGAATCGAAAACTCGATCGCCTTGACCCTCCTGAAGTATTCCTCGTCCATCCGTCTCAAAAGCCCCGGGGTTTCAAGAGGGGGCCGCCCCAGCCGTTTCTCGAACGTACCGAGTATAGGTCCCAGGATATCGATGACCTCGATCCTTTTCGCCTCCGCCCTTTCAACGAAATACCGGCGCAGCTTATGGTCCACCATGGTGCAAATGATGAGGGCTTCTTTTTCCTGCGCAAGCTGGAGGACGTCCTCGACCTTTTCCTCGGTGCTGATATAGCGGAACCTCGTCAACCTCGCGGCATCGGCGCCGAACTGGCTGTAGGCAGCCCTGGCGACATGCTCGGCGGTTTCACCGGTGAAATCCGAAACGACGAAAACATCGACCGTCATTGGGGTTTCTCATCTCCCTTCCCGTGTCTCGAGGCAGGTGCCGCTCGACCCTATTCCTTGAGGATGCCGAGATCTCCCACGGATTTGAACAGTTCGTTGCACTGGTCCAGGAGCGAAAGTCGATTACCTCTTACCGCGGGGTCCTCGTCCATGACGAGAACCTTGTCGAAAAAGCGTGTAACGTCCGGTTCAAGCTTGAAAAGAAGCTCAGTGACCTCCTGCCAGGCGGATCGCTTCAAAGCCGCCTCGACCAGGGGGCGGAGGCCGGAGACAGTAGCGAAAAGCGCCCGTTCCTCCTCCTCCCGGAAATGCAGGGGAATGACTTCCTTAGGGAAATCCCCGGCCTTGGAGAGGATGTTCTTCACCCTTACCGCCGCCGTGACGAGGGCCTTGAACCACGTCTCTCCCTGGACTGAAGCGTAGCTTGACAGGATCCTCTGAACTTGCAGGGGCCTGTTCCACATCAATTGTACTCCCAGGGCGGCGAGGCCGAAGGAGTACCCTCGTTCCCTGAGTTGGACCTGCAGGCGCTGGGTATAAAAATCCTGGACCTGTCGCAGGGTTTCTTCCGGGGCGTCGATCGCTTTCGCCAGTTCCCCGAAAAGCGGTTCCAGGTCGATATCGAGGTCGCACGTCCAGAGGATTTCGTTAATGTTGCGTGCCGCCCGCCGTAGGGCATAGGGGTCCTGGGAACCTGTCGGTACAAGTCCGACCTTGAAACAGCTGACCAGGCTGTCGGCCCGGTCGACGAGGCCCAGGACGGCGCCGGCCACTGTCTTCGGCAGGACGTCTCCCGAAAAACGGGGGAGGACCTGTTCATAGATCGCTTGGGCCACTTCCCGTTCTTCCCCGTTTTTAAGGGCATATTCCCTGCCCATGACGCCCTTGAGCTCCGGGAACTCGAAGACCATTCCCGTCACCTGGTCCGCCTTCGAAAGGTAGCCAGCCCTGTCCAACACCGGTTTATGGGGCAGAATGGAAGGAACCCGTTCGGCCATCTCGAGGGCTGCCCGCCTCACGCGCATGACCTTGTCGTATACGGAACCGAGGCGTTCCTGGTAAACGACCGCCTTCAGTTCGTCAACCTTTTCGGCCAGCGGTTTTTTCTGGTCTTCCCTCCAGAAGAAGTCGGCATCTGAAAGTCTCGCCCGGAGTACTCGCTCGTTCCCTTCCCGGACGGTGTTCATGCTGGTCGCCTGGTTGTTGCTGATCCCGATGAAATACGGCATCAGGCTGCCGCCCCTGTCCCTTACGGGGAAGTACTTCTGGTGATGCTTCATGGAGGTCGTCAGGACTTCCTGGGGGATGTCCAGGAAAGCCCGATCGAAACTGCCGGTGAAGGGTACCGGGAACTCCACAAGGAAAAGGTTTTCCTCCACGAGTTCCGGATCGAGGTCCGCTTTGCCTCCGAGTTCTTTCTCCAGAGCGGAAATCGCGGTGAGCATCTTTTCCCGCCTTTTCGCCGGGTCCACGATAACGCAGTTCGCAAAGAGGATGTCCATGTAATGCCTGGGAGCCGGGATCTCGAGCTGCCGGTCTCCCATAAAGCGATGCCCCCGTGTGACCCGTCCGGTCGAGATGCTGCCGAACCGGAAAGGCAGGACCTCCTCGCCCCAGAGTGCCACAAGCCATCGGATGGGCCTGGCGTAGCGTATCGAAGGGTCTTCCCAGAACATGTTCTTGGGAAAGACGAGACGCCTTATAACCTCGTGGCAGATTCCCGGAAGGACTGAAACCGTTTCCTTCCCCTCCTGCCTGACTTCAGCAAGAACATACTCCTGTCCGTTGACGAACGTGGATCTCAGGTCGTCAACCTCTACCTTTTTGCTTTTCGCGAAGCCCATAGCGGCCTTCGTGGGATTGCCGGTGGCGTCGAAGGCCTGGTCCCAAAGGGGACCGCGGTACTGCTCCACCCGGTCTCCCTGTTTTGCCGGGAGACCTTTCGCCAGGATGGCAAGCCGCCGCGGCGTGCCATAGGTGGAAACCTCCTCATGTTCGATACAGGCTTCATCCAGCGCCTCAAGGAAAAGGCGCCGGCTTTCCCCGATCGCCCAGGGCATGAAGCGGGCGGGTATCTCTTCTGTGCCTATTTCAAGCAGGAAATCCCTTATTTCGGTCATCTTGGACACTTCCTCTGTTCAGCAGAATTTCTTCATCAGGGGATGCCCCATATCTTCGCGCTGTTTCGCGAAGGCCTCGCAGCAACGGCTTGCGAGAGCACGCACCCTGGCGATATACCCCGTGCGTTCCGTCACGCTGATGGCATTTCGGGCGTCGAGGAGATTGAAAGTGTGGGAACACTTGAGGACATAATCGTAAGCCGGTAGAACGAAGCCTTTCTCAAGAATCCTGGCCGATTCGGCTTCGTAGGCGCTGAAGAGGGAGAAAAGCATCTCCGTGTCGGCAATGTCGAAATTGTAGTGCGAGAATTCAACCTCTCCCTTGTGGTGGATGTCCCCGTACTTGACCTTTCCCACCCAGTTCAGGTCGTAAACGTTGTCGACCTTCTGGACGAACATCGCGATCCGTTCCAGACCGTAAGTTATCTCAGCCGGTACGGGGTTCATGTCGACCCCCCCGACCTGCTGGAAATAGGTGAACTGGGTAATCTCCATCCCATCGAGCCAGACCTCCCAGCCAAGTCCCCATGCCCCGATGGTCGGTGACTCCCAGTCGTCCTCGACGAAACGGATGTCGTGCTCGGTCGGGTCGATCCCAAGGGCTTTCAGGCTGTCCAGGTAGATCTCCTGGATGTTTTCCGGGGCAGGCTTGATGATGACCTGGTACTGGTAATAGTGCTGGAGACGGTTGGGGTTTTCCCCGTAGCGGCCGTCCGTAGGGCGCCTCGAGGGTTCGACATAGGCTACGCGCCAGGGTTCGGGCCCCAGGGATCGAAGGGTGGTCGCAGGATTCATCGTTCCGGCCCCCACTTCGATGTCGTAAGGCTGCTGTATGACGCAGCCCTGCTCGGCCCAAAATCGCTCCAAACGCATTATCACTTCCTGGAAGTTCAAGGCTTCCACCTCCCAAAATCTAGACGCTGCCCTCTAGCAGTTTCAGCAGCAAGGCCGAAGCCTTTCCGAAGAGAAGGTCTTTCCCCCCTTCGAAAGGTTCCGCCCGGAATTCCTTGCCAGAGAGCATAACAGCCTTTTTCAACCGATTCAATTCCATTTCGCTCAAGGCCAGCCCGCCCTGGCGGTGAACGTTTGCCAGGCAGTTTGCGCAGGTCAGGCCTTCCGTGGTCAACAACCCCTGCCGGGCGGGATTCCCGCACGAGGCGCAACGATCCAGTTCGGGGGAAATACCCTGGGCCGCGCACCACCGGAAAAGGAAGCGAAACTCGACGACGTCGGCTGGGGTCCCTACCTCGAGCGCTTTCAGGGACCAGTAAAAAAGCGGAAACAGGTCGTCCTGCGGGTGGTCCTGGAGCGCGTGTCGTACGATCATCGCACAAATCCTGATAGCCGATGCCAGCTTGGCGCCTTCCTGGCGGAGGGACCAAAAATCCTCCTGGACCTCGATTTCCTTGACGTAAGTTCTTTTCGTGGATCGGTAAAGGGTGAAATACCCCCACACAAGCGGTTCGGTCGTTCCGGACAGCTTGCTTTTCCCGGAGGCGGCGCCAGGCGCGGTCACCCAGACAGGACCAAGTTCCTTCAGGAGGATAAGGAGGTTTTTCCCCTGTTCTCCCGACCTTCGCGATTTGAGGACCACTCCGAGTTTCCTGTAGAAGCCCTGCGGAATAGCCGGGAATTGATCCAATTCTCTACCGCCCGTACCCGAAACGCTTCAACTGGCGGGGTGATTTCCGCCATTCCGGAAGCACCTTCACCCAGAGTTCCAGGAACACCGGGCAACCCAATTGGGCTTCCAGCGCGAGCCTCGACAGCCTGCCGATCTCCTTGAGCATTTTGCCCCCGGCACCGATCAGGATCCCTTTTTGCGAAGGCCGTTCAACGTAAACCGTTGCCTGTATGAGGGCCTTGTCACGGTCTGGGTATTCAAAAGGCGTCTTGAAGGTTTCAACCTGCACGGCGACTCCGTGGGGGACCTCTTCCCTCGTTAGGCGGAAAACCTGTTCCCTGATAAGTTCCTCCGCGAGGAACCGTTCGGTGTGGTCCATCAGGATGTCCTCGGGGAAGAGGCTGGGGCCCTCCGGCAGGGCTTCGATGATCCTCTCTCGGAGAAAGTTTATGTTGTAAAGCGTTTTGGCGGAGACGGCGATCATTTCGAGAGGTTCAAGGGCAGTCAGGTAGGGTCTCAGGACTGCTTCGAGAGGAACGCCTTCCCGGAGCCTGTCCGTCTTGTTCGCGACGAGGATTGAAGGCTTTCGAAGCGACTTGATCAGGAAGAGAAGTTTCTCTTCCTCCGGCTCCGGGGAGAAGGGACCAGCCTCGACCACGTAAAGGACGAGGTCGATGGACTCCAGTGCGAGACGGGCTTCTTCGAGGAGAAACTCACCGAGTTCGTTCCTGGCAGGGTATACCCCGGGCGTATCGACGAAGATGACCTGTGCTTTTTCTGAGGAGTCGATGCAGCGAACGCGGTTCCTGGTCGTCTGGGGCCTTTCGGAGACGATCGACACTTTTTCTCCCAGCAGGGCGTTCACGATAGAGGACTTCCCGACGTTCGGCCTCCCGACCAGCGTAACGAAACCGCACCGGTGCCCAGTTGCCGGCTTAAGTTCATCGCGGCTCGGCATGATCGCCCTGGCCTTCAAGGCCGAAACGCAATGGCAGGAGGTCCGTTAGCCTGAAAATAGAAGGAGCCCCCGGCCCATCCAGGATGACGAGGATTTCCTCGTTGAATTCGGAGAGGACCTGGAGGCAAGCGCCGCAGGGGATACAAGGGACGCCGTCCTGCCCCGTGACCGCGACGGCGAGGGGCTTGCCGGCTTTCGAGCAAACGGCCGAAAAGACGGCGACTCTTTCGGCGCAGATCGTCAGGCCGAAGCTTGCGTTCTCTATGTTGCAGCCCTTGACGGTTTGGCCGCTTTGCAATAGGACCGCAGAGCCGACCTTGAAGCCGGAATAGGGGGCGTATGCCCCGTCCCTGGCTTCGCGGGCCATTTCGAGGAGCGATTCGGGTCTCGGGCTTGCATAAGGCCAGGTTGCTTTCGGGGGGATCATTCTTTCTCTCCTCCGTCGTCCTCAATCTCCTTCTCCTGTCGTTCCAACCGAAGCAGCTTGATCCTGTGATCCTCTACCTCGAGCACCTCTATCTTCCAGGGGCCGAACTCGAGAACCTGCCCCCGGTCGGGAAACCTCCCGGCGAGGGCCAGGATGAAACCAGCGACGCTGAAAACGTCCTCGGATTCGAAGGGATAGTCGATCGTGTCGGCCAAGTCCTCCAGGTTGACGTGTCCCTTCACAAGGTAGGAATCATCGCTCTCTTTCACGATATCCGGATTTTCTTCATCGTATTCGTCCTGGATCTCCCCGACGATCTCCTCGAGCAAATCCTCCAGCGTAAGGATGCCGGCCGTTCCTCCGTATTCGTCCACGACAATGGCCATGTGGACGCGCTTCCCCTTCATGATGCCGAACAACTGGGCGATTTTCATCGTTTCGGGGACGAACATGGCCTCCCTTTTCAGCCTTGAGACGGGTTGGCCGCCCTCGCCGGAGACCAGGGAGGCGATCAGGTCCTTCACGTAGAGGATACCGACGACGTGATCGAGGCTGCCCTTGTGGATAGGGAGCCGGGAATGGCCGTGCTCCTGGAAGATGCCGACCGCCTCGACGACGGTCATGTTGTGCGGAACGGAGACTACGTCCATCCTGGGCACCATGATCTCGTGGGCACGCGTTTCCTCGAAGGCGATGACCCCGTGGATCATTTTCCTTTCCTCTTCCTCCAAGGCTCCCGTGTCACCGCCGATGGTCACCATCTGCTCGATCTCCTCGCGGGAGACGAAGGGATGCTGGGTGGAAAGATCCACGCCGAACAATTTGCCGAGCAGCCTGACGATCGCCAGGAGCAGGGCGTTGACCGGGAACATGAGCCTGCTAACAGCGCGCAGCGGGTAAAGGACCCTGATCAACAGGCCCTCCGGCCGGGCGACGGCAACAGTCTTCGGGAGGATTTCCCCGAAGACGACGACCAAGGTGGTCATGACCAGGATCGCCAGCCAAAGTCCCCTCACCCCGGCGACCCTTAGGGCCAAAGCCGTGGCGACAGCTGTCGCGGCGATATTGACCAGGTTGTTCAGGACCAGCGTGACGGTAAGGACCGACTGGGTATTGGCGATAAGCCAGGCCAAGGTGCCCCGGTGCTTGGGATGCCTCTCCTGGAGGGCCATCAGCTTCCCCTTTCCCATGGAGGTGATGGCGGTTTCACTGAAACTGAAAAGCGCGGAAAGGAAGAGGAGCGAAAAAAGAAGCAGGAGCTGGTTGATTAAACTCGGTATGTCCGTATCCAACTGGTGATCAGTCCTCCTTTGGAACTGCGGGAATTATACCTTTTCCCCGTAAAGGTTTAAAAGCATTTCCTGTTCAGCGAACATGCTTTTTTCACGTTCTTCGGTCTCGTGATCCCAGGCAAGAAGGTGAAGGAAGCCATGGATCAGCACGAGGACGAGTTCCGCGGCTTCATCCCGCCCTTCTTCCGCCGAGCAGGCCCTGATGTACTCCGGACAGGCCGCGATGTCGCCCAAAGGCAGTTCAGCCCAACCGGATGGGGTTTTCAGGCCGCCTTCCGATTCCCACATCGGAAACGATAGAACATCCGTGGTTTCGTCGAGGGAACGATACTTGAGGTTGAGGTCCCTCATCTCTTCAGGCGAACAGTATTTCAGCGACACAAGGACGACATCCGCGGAGGCGGTGTCGGGGAATTTTCGCGACAGGTAATCTTCCAGCACTCTTTCGAACCGTTCGTAGTCCGGGACCGTAATTCCCGAATGCACCAGGGAATCGTTTTCATCGTCAATCTGAACCGCTAATCTCATCGGTGTCTCCTCCTTCGAGTGAAACAGTTCCTCTCCCTTTCGTCCCCGTATTCTCCCTCTTGTGGTAAATCGACCGCAGGCTCTGGATGAAGCTTTCCTTGATCAAGGTAAGGTCCTTAAGGGTAAAATCGATCCTCTCAAGTTGGCCGTCGAGCATTTTCGACTCGACAACACCGTCCACGGTTTCGCGAAGTTCCACGACGCTTTTGATGTTTCCCCCTGCGGCACGGACCGCAGCTTCGACGGAATCGGCAAGCATGACGAGGGCTGTTTCTTTTGAGGCTGGTTTCGGACCGGGGTAGCAGAACTGCTCCCTGGGGAGTCCTTCGCCGCGGGCTTTTGACTTCCTGTAGAAGTAGGTCAGGCAGGTTGTTCCATGGTGCTCCGAGATGAAGTTCCTTATTCTCGTCGGCAGGTTGTAGCCTCGAGCCAGGTCCAGGCCGTCCTTCACGTGCGACAGGATGATGAGGGCCGACATCGAAGGGTTGAGCTCGTCGTGAAGGTTTTCGCCGCTTACCTGGTTTTCGGCGAAAAACTGCGGCCTCTTGAGTTTTCCTATATCGTGGAAATAGGCCCCTGCCTTGACCAGAAGGCTGTCGAGTCCGAGAGAATCCGCGGCGGCTTCCGAGAGAGTCCCGACCATGAGGGTGTGGTGGTAGGTCCCCGGTGCCTCCATCTGGAGCCGTTTCAAGAGAGGGTTCGAGGGGTGGCTGAGATCCATGAGGCGGAGGGGCGAGAGGATGTCGAACGTCGTGTCGAGCATGGGAAGCAGGGCGACGGTGAAAATGCCCCATGCCAGGATCGCGAGGAGATAGGAAGCCAGCACCTCGAAGTCGAGGGGGAGGGTGAGCCACCACCTTGCAGCCAGGGCGGAAAGTGCCGCGGAAAGCCCCATGATGCATTGCTGCCTCAAAAGATCCAGCCGCGTCGCGTAACCCCTGAAGACGATGTAGCCCGCAATGCAGGCCGTCGTTCCCGAGAGGATCCAGAGGATCATCTGGGCGACCGAACCGGAAGAAGAGAGGATCGAGCCGATGACGATCCCCCCAAGGCCGATGTTGAAGGCAAGTTGCACGGGAAGGGTGAGATTCAGCCAGCCGAGCAGGGGGAGAAAGGCGAGGGTGTCCGATTTCAGCAGGCTGGATGAAAGAACCTGGATTGTCCAACCTGCTCCCAAAAGGGAGATGATGAAAGTCATGTTCTGGCGGGTCAGCCTGTTTTCGCTCCGCGGTGTTTGAAGTGACGGCAAAAGGCTCCACAGGAAGACTCCCAGGAGAAGGATGATGAGAGTCCTGTAAGGCAGGTCCCCTTTCGGGTAGCCCTGGGCCTCCAGTAGGCGCATCTTCTGGGGAGTGACGATATCCCCGCGGCGGACGATCAGGTCACCTGTATAAAGGACCCTCTCGAGAGGTTGGACCTTGGCTGCGGTTTCCTTCTTCAGTTTCTCCGTAGCCTCGTCATCCATCTTCACAGGTTGCTGGAAGACCTCTTCGAGGATCTGGAACACCGCGTTCTGGTCGGGGCGATCGATCGGCAAGCGTGTGATCCGGTCCCACAAGCTTGCCTGGACGTCCTTCCCCCAATTCTTGTCCTCGAGGACGGACAGGCCGAGTTGCCTGGCCAGTTGAAGGGTTCTCCTCTGTTTCGCCGGCGACATCCCTTCGAGCATCTGGCGCAACGTGACGGGGAATGCCGAGATACCGTCCCTGCGGATGAGGTTCTGGAGCAGGTCCCGGATCCGTCTTTCGGCGTGGGTGTCTTTCGTCAGAACCGCCACCACGTTTTCCGAGGCCAATCGGCGGAGCGTTTCCGTTCCCTCGTCGTCGGTGTATTTCGTGTTGACGATTGCCACGTAGTTTTGCGGGGACGGTTCACCGAGCTGATAACCCTTCCGGTTTTCCCCGAGCCACCAGCCGAGCAGAACAAGAGAAGCCACGACCAGCAGCAGCGCGGCCCGCAGTATCCAGTAATCGGGGTTTAGTTCCTCCCCAAGTTTCTTGAGGGAGGTGAACCTATCCTTGCCTTTTCTGTTCGTAGATGTCATAGGCGCGCACTATCCTCTGGACGAGTTCGTGGCGTACGACGTCGTGATGCCCAAACCGGATGAAAGCGATCCCGGGGATGCCGGCGAGTACCGTTTCAACGATTCTCAGGCCGGATTCCTTTCCCGCCGGCAGGTCTACCTGCGTGATGTCACCCGTGACGATCACCTGAGAACCGAAACCCATCCTGGTGAGGAACATTTTCATCTGTTCCGGTGTGGTGTTCTGGGCTTCATCCAGGATGATGCAGCTCTCGTTCAGCGTTCTTCCGCGCATGTAGGCGAGGGGCGCGATCTCGATGACGCTCTTGTCTATGTAGCGCAGGAATTTGTCGGGTTGAAGCAGGTCGAAAAAAGCGTCATAAAGCGGCCGCAGGTACGGCTCGACCTTCTCCATGAGGTCCCCGGGGAGATAACCCAGTTTCTCACCCGCCTCCACTGCGGGGCGCACGAGGATGATCCTGTTGAAGCGGCTTGCCTTCAAAGCCGCGACGGCGTGGGCGACCGCGAGATATGTCTTCCCTGTGCCGGCGGGCCCGATCGCAAAGACGAGCTCGTTTGTCTTCATCGCCTCGAGGTAGGTTTTTTGGCCTTCCGTTCGCGCTCTTACTGGCTTGCCGCGAGTCGTTAGGCAGATCGTATCCTCATAAAGCGTTACCAGGTCGAAATCAGGCCTTTCGCCGAGCGATTCCGCAGCATAACGGATCTCGGAAGGACCCACCCTATGGCCTCTTTTACAGACTTCCAGGAGTTGTTCGATGAGCCTGCCCGCAAACTGGACTGACTCGGCGTCATCCCCGTTGACGGAAAGAGTCAGTCCCCTGGCGGAAATCCGCACGCCTTTAAGGCCTTCGATAAGCCGAAGGTTTTCGTCGCTTGGTCCAAACAGGCGGGCAAGGGTTTCCTCGTTGTCGGCTGGAATGTGGAGTTGCCCTGGCTTATCGATCGAATATTCCCCCCGAAGCCGGTTTTCTGTACAAAACAGGAATCTAGGCTTCCCGGATTACGGATTTGACGGCGGGAACGATGGACTTGATAACGGATTCAACCTGGACTCGCAGGGTTTCCTGGGCGAAAGGGCAGGTTCCGCAGGCACCCTGCAGCCGAACGACAAGCTGGCCGGTTTCTTCCTCGAAGCCGACGTACTCGATGTCTCCCCCATGGGATTGCAGTGCCGGCCTGATTTCTTCCTCAATGGTTTTCTGGATCGCTTCTACGGTGCTCATGCTGGTCTTTTCCTCCTTGATTTCGTCTAGATCCTTCATTCGGCTGTCAAGCCGTTTTTGTACGCAAGTAGGCTATATCGGGTAGACTCCCTCTTCGAAAGGCTTTTCCAGCCCGACGTCTCTTTTCGTGGCCCTGGCGAACTTCCTGACGAGAAAGTCCTTGGCGACCGCGGGGAACAGGACGTAGCTTAACACATCCTCGGGTTGGAGGACCCATGGGGAGATCGCCTTCAAGGCTTCCGGTATCTCTGGGGGCAGGACTTCCCCCGGCCGGCAGCTGATGGGTGTTTCCTCCCCTATGACCTGTTTCTGAATTTCCGGGTCGACTGGAGCGGGGGAACGTCCGTAGAAACCGAGCATGTACTGGCGGATCTCCTTGGGGACGACCTTCCAGCGCCCCATCAGGACGTTCATGGTCGCCTGGGTTCCCACGAGTTGGCTCGTGGGCGTGACAAGCGGGGGGTACCCCATCTCTTTCCTCACCCTCGGGATTTCCTTCAAGACTTCTTCGATACGGTGGAGGGCGTTCTGGTCCTTCAGTTGGCTCACCATGTTCGAGTACATGCCTCCCGGTATCTGGTAGATAAGGACGTTGATGTCGACACCCTCTATTCCCATGACCAGGTTGCTGTATTTTTCCTTCACTTCCTTGAAATGGCGAGCTGCCGGCAGGAGGCTTTCCAGTGTCATGCCGGTGTCGTAGGGTCCTCCCTTCAGGGCGGCGATCATTGTTTCGGTAGCCGGTTGGCTGGTTCCCATGGCAAAGGGGGAGATCGCACAGTCGATAATGTCCGCGCCTGCCTCTATGGCAGCAAGGTAGGCCATGGCCGCCATACCGCTCGTGTAATGGCTGTGAACCTGGACCGGCAAACCGGTCCTGGCCTTGATGGCTTTGACGAGGGAGGCGGCATCCACTGGGCTCATGAGCCCCGCCATGTCCTTGATGCAGATTGAGTCGGCTCCCATGTCCTGCATCTGGTGAGCGACTTCCGCGAACTTTTCGAGCGTGTGCACCGGGGAAATGGTGTAGGAAAGCGCCATCTGGAGGTGAGCTCCTTCACGCTTCACCTGGTCGGCCGCTATTTCCATGTTGCGCAGGTCGTTAAGGGCATCGAAGACACGGACGATGTCGAGACCGTTGCCCACAGCCCGCTTGACGAACTCTCTCACCGCGTCGTCTCCGTAATGCCGGTAGCCCACGAGGTTTTGCCCCCTGAGGAGCATTTGCAGTTTTGTCTTCTTGAATCGCTTTCTCAGCTCACGCAACCTGTCCCAGGGGTCTTCGTCAAGATAGCGCATGCAGGTGTCGAACGTCGCACCGCCCCAAATTTCCATGGAGCCGTATCCGACTTCATCCATCTGCTCTGCTATGGGGATCATGTCCTCGGTCCGCAGCCGCGTCGCCATGATCGACTGATGGGCGTCGCGGAATGCGGTTTCCATGATCTTGACCCGCCGCGGGGCGGTTTGTTCATCGCATGGCGGGTTCGGGGGCGAAGTTTCCTGGCTCTCTCGGGCTAATTCGACGGAGGGTTTCTCCTCTTCGAGTTTCACTATCTTTTCCATTTCTCCCACACTCCTTCCCTACGCCTGCGGGGCCAATTCAGCAGGATTGCTTAGCTTTTTCCCAAAAATCGTCAAGTTCGTCAAGCGAAAAATCCTTCCAGGGCTTCCCGCTATCCAGAACACATCTTTCAACGAGCCGGAAGCGCGAGGAGAATTTCCCCGAGGCTTTTTGGAGGGCTTCTTCGGGGTTGATTCCCCAATGGCGGGAGAGATTGACCAACGCGAAAAACAGGTCGCCGATCTCCTCCCCCACTTGCTGGGTGTCCTCCTCCATCATCGCGGCCTCTACCTCACGGAGTTCTTCTTTCACTTTCCCCAGGACGGGGGTCCTATCGCCGGCGGGCCAGTCGAAACCGAATTTCGCAGCCCGTTCCTGTATCCTGTAGGCTTTCAGAAGAGAAGGCATAGATCTTGGAATACCGGAAAGGATAGAAGAATCAATCCCATTCTCCTTTTTTTCACCGGTTTTGATAACTTCCCAGTTACGCATGACTTCCTCGGAATCGGCCACGTTCGTTTCTCCGAAAACATGAGGATGACGCTTGACCAGTTTTTTCGAGATGGCCTCGAGGACGTCGCGGATGGAAAAAAGTCCTAGCTCCGAAGCGATCTGTGAGATAAAGACGACCTGGAGAAGCAGATCCCCGCACTCTTCCAGGATGTCTCTCTTCCCTTCTCCTTCTATGGCTTCCACCAACTCGTAGGCTTCTTCCACGATGTAGCGCCTGAGCGTGGAGAAATCCTGTTCCCGGTCCCAGGGACAGCCATCCGGCGCCCTTAGCCTGGCCATGATTTCCAGAAGTCCGCTAAAAGCCGCTTCGGTCTCGGACCGTTGCCTTTCCATTTTCTTCCTCCCGTCCAGGCAATTGCTCCAGGGTCTCAACGATCAGCTCCGCCAGGGATCTGGCCCCTTCATGCCCACCGGGCCCCGATGCCCAGTTTTTGCCCACTTTCCAGCCGGGACCGCGCAGTTTTCCCGAAAAGGTATCCAAGGGGCCTCTTAGCAGGGTTTCAATCGGGCTGACCTGGATCGACTCGATCCCGCACCTTTCGCCGTAAAGGCGCAAAAGAGCCACATCCAGAAGAAAACCGACCGAAGAAGGAATAGGACCGAAACGGTCCCGCACCTCACTGCGTATCATGTCGATGTCTTCACTATCTTGCGCCTGCAGCAGCCGCCTGTAAAGTGCGATACGGACTCCCGGCTGCGGGATGTAGGTAGAGGGGATCTGCAGCGGTGCCAGTATTTCCATCCTGACTGCGCCCTTTCCCTGTCCCCGCAATGAGGCGACCTGTTCCTCCAGCATCTTGCAGTATAGATGATACCCGACCCTTTCGACGTGGCCGTGCTGGGCCGTCCCGATGACCTGGCCGCCTCCCCTGATTTCAAGGTCGCGTTGGGCGAGGTCATACCCTGCTCCCGGTTCCGAGAGCTCCCCAACCGCTTCGAGGCGTTCCCTGGCTTCGGAAGACAGCGGGAGTTCCCTGGGATAAAGGAAAAAGGCGAAAGCCTGTTCTTCCCGCCTGCCCACCCGGCCCCTCAACTGGTAAAGCTGCGCGAGCCCCAGCTCCTGGGCGTCGTCCACCACCAGCGTGTTTGCCCTTGGAATGTCAAGACCGCTTTCGATGATCGTCGTACAAACGAGGATGTCCGTCTCCCCGGCGTTGAAGCGCATCATAGCCCTCTCGAGGGCCGTTTCCGGCATCTGCCCGTGCGCCACGTCGACCTGGAGTCCGGGGAAAAGAAGGCGAAGGCTCCCCGCCCTGGCCTCGATATCCGCTACGCGGTTATGGACGAAGAACGTCTGCCCACCGCGCGCCTTTTCCCTTAGGATGCCCTGTACCACGAGGTCTTCCCTCCAGGGGCTGACCACCGTGACGACCGGGTGCCTCCTGTGGGGGGGCGTCGAGATGACCGAAATGTCGCGCAAGCCCCCCAGTGAGAGGAAAAGGGTGCGGGGTATCGGGGTGGCGCTCATCATCAGGATATCTACATCGGTCTTCAGTCCCTTGAGGTGTTCCTTGTGGAGGACCCCGAACCGGTGTTCCTCGTCGACGATCAAAAGGCCGAGGTCCTTGAAGCGGATGTCCCTCTGGACAAGGCGGTGGGTTCCTATCAGGATGTCTATCGCTCCCTCGGCAACCTGCCGGACGATATCCTTCTGTTTTTTCTTCGGCACGAAACGGCAGAGGGTTTCGATCCGGATAGGCAGTTGCCCGGTCCTCGCCAGGAAGGTTTCGTAATGCTGCTGGGCCAGGAGGGTCGTAGGCACGAGCACGGCTACCTGTTTCCCCGCTTCGGCAGCCTTGATCGCGGCTCTTAGGGCGACTTCCGTCTTCCCGAACCCCACATCGCCGACAAGAAGCCTGTCCATGGGTGTCCCGGCTTCCATATCCTGCTTGATTTCCCGAATGGCCCTGATTTGATCGGAGGTTTCCGTGTAAGGGAACGACAGGTCGATCTCCGACGAGAATTCACCGTCCCCAGGGAAAGGGAAACCCGGAGTGATCTCCCTCTTTGCGTAAGTTTCCATGAGTTCGAGGGCGGCCTGTTGGACCTTCTTCCGGACTTTCGCGACCCCTTTCTTCCAGAGCCCCGATTTCAGGGAATCGGCGGATGGTTCGGTCCCGCGGGGCGCGAGGTAGGGGGAGACCTTCCATAGCAGGAAAGGGGGGACGAGAAGCCTTTGTTCTCCTGAATACTCGATGATGACATACTCTTGCGTCTCGGACTGAGGCGAAGCGACGTTCTCTATCCCGACGAACTTGCCTATCCCGTAGTCCTCGTGGACGACCCATTGGCCTATTTCGAGGCGATCCTTCCATTCCAGAGGGGGCGTAGGCGTCCCCTCGCCCGGCGGAAGGGAGACGATGCCGCTGATATCGGAGTCTGAAATGACCACGGTTTTCTCCGTGGGGCTGAGAAAACCGCTGCTCAGCGGGGCTTCGCTCGTTTGCCAGTTCTTTTCGGAGAACCACCGTGACAGCGATTCGTTGGAGGTGTGCAAGCGGAGGGAAAACCCGGACCTTGTCCAGCCTCCGACGGCCGACTCGAGAGCCTGCCGGCGCCCTTTGAAAGCCGGGAGGGGAACGAGGTCGATCCGGCCGGCGACTTTCTCGATGGAAGATTTAACCCTCAACAGAGGGAAACGTGAAAGCCTGACATAAAGGTTGTCCCAGTCAGGGATTTCCTCGCTTTCAGCTTCCACTGACAAAGTTTTCCAGAGCCATCGGTAATGGTCCGCCTGGGAAACCGTTTCCCCGGGTTCAAACACGATAACGCGGCAGGAAAGGGGGATGCTCTCCTCAAGGGTTGGGGTAATGCCCGCCCTCGCACCACTGATGGACACTTCGTCGACCGGACCGGTGCTCCTCTGGGTTTCGGGCTTGAAAAAACGCAGGGATTCGATACTCTCATCCAGGAATTCGACCCTTAGCGGAGCCCTTCCGGCCGGATCGAACAGGTCGACTATGCTCCCGCGCACGACGAACTGGCCGGGAGACCAGACGGTTTCGGCACGTTCGTATCCGAAGGCGGAAAGCCAGTCAATCAGGGTGGAGCGGCCGGTCTCTTCCCCGTTCGCAAGACGGAAGGTTCCCTCGGGTACCGAGTAGGGACCCATGAGAGCCCCGGGTGTGGCGACGAGAATACCGCCGATCCTTTTCCAGCGGGAAAACTCTTCCCCTCTCTGGATGCGTATCGACTTTCGCGTAAGCCCCTCCTGAGTCAGGGGAATTTCAGGTAGCGCCGAGACCCTGGTTTCACTCCCGTAGAGGGATTTCAGGTCGGAAAGCAGTTCCCGCTGCTGTCTTTGGTCGGGCACGACCACAAGAAGGGGGAACCCCGGGTTCCGGATTAGCCAGGCCCGGGCTCCGCTGCCCGCAACAAGCGCCAGGTCCCTGTTGGCCCAGGGTTCCCATGGCGAATTCACTATTTGCCCAGGGTCGACCATGAGGGAGGAATCACCCTGCATTGACGCGATTCATCGCTCGGTCTATTCCGAGCCGGAGCCAAAAAAGGACAGCCTCTGCGCCTTTTTCGACAAACGAGTCGAGCGAGGCGTTCTCTTCTTTATCGAAGTTGTCCGTCACATAATCGGCAAGTCCTCTCGTGTTCGCGGGTCGTCCTACCCCGCACCGGAGGCGGGGCACATCGAAGGTCTGAAGCGCCCCCAGCACGGAGGCGATACCGTTATGCCCTCCGGCGCTTCCGCGCGCCCGCAGGCGTAATGTTCCGAAAGGCAATGCCACATCGTCGACCACCAGGAGGCATTCGGAAGCCACGAGGTTTAATTCCCTGAAGGCCGCCAACACGGATTTCCCGCTGAGGTTCATGAAGGTCAGCGGCTTGAGGACGCAGAGGGAATCGCTTCCTACTCTTGCCGGCCCCCAGAACTGGCCATGGAAGCGATTTTGGGGTCCTTTCAAATTTAAACGGCTGATGACCTGATCGGCCACCAGCCATCCAAGGTTGTGCCTCGTCCAGGCGTACTCGAGACCAGGGTTCCCCAGTCCCGCAACCAGTTTCAAGATGCCTATGCCTCCTCCTGGCTCTTGGCCTTGCCTTTCGCGAGCACTTCGACTTCCTTCTGCTCCACTTCGGCTTCGGCAGCCGTTACCTCGGCGGTCTTGGGTTCCGCAGCGAGGACGACAACGGTATTCGGGTCGTCGAGAAGTTCGGCCGATTCTGGAAGGGGCAGGTCTTTCAGCTTGATTTCCATGCCGAGTTCCAGGTTGCGCACGTCAATGGAGAGAACGTCCGGTATCTCCCGGGGCAGCACGTTGATCGACACCTCGTGAACCAGTTGTTCCAGGATGCCACCCGCCTTCACGCCGGAACAGGAGTCCCGGTTGACGATATCGATCGGGACCTCGACCTGGACCTTCTGCCCCGAGACCAGCTGGTAAAAATCGATATGCAGAAGGGTCCCGTTGAGGAAATTCCTCTGGACGTCCCGCATGAGCGCCATCTCGGTTTTCCCGTTCGGGAGAGTCACGTCAAGCCGGAACGTCTCCCAGTGCCCGGAGTTGAGGGCCGGGAGGATGTCCTTTGTTTTCACCTTTACCGGGATCGAATCGGGGTACCCGCTACCGTAAAAGACCGCAGGGACATAACCGTCCTTGCGAAGTTTCGTAGCCTCCTGCTTGCCGCTTTTCTCCCTCGCCTCGAGGGTAACCTGCAGAATATCTGACATCTTGTTGCCTCCTCCCGGATAATTCAGGTACTGACTGGCAGCCCCGACTAGTAGAAAAGTATGCTGACCGAATGGTCTGCATGTATGCGGTTTATCGCCTCCGCAAAGAGAGGGGCGATTGACAGCACGGTAATATTATCCAACTTTTTCCGTTCGGGCAATGGAATCGTGTCCGTCAAGACGAGTTTGTGGATCGGTGAGTCGCGCAGGTTGTCGATCGCCTTGCCCGAAAGGACCCCGTGTGTTGCACAGGCGTATACCTTTTCCGCACCTCTCTCGAGCAGCGCCCTGGCTGCGTTGACCATCGTCCCTGCAGTGTCCACGATGTCGTCGACGAGAATGGCCACCTTTCCTCTTACATCGCCGATGATCTCCATGACTTCGCAGAAATTTGCGACCTCGTGTGAGCGCCTCTTGTCGACGATGGCGAGATCCGCGTTCAGTTTGACCGCGAATTTGCGGGCTCTAACGACGCCTCCGATATCGGGGGATATGACCACGATTTTCTGCTGGTCGAAGGCTTCCTTCAAGTATTCCTTGAAATAGGACGCTAGAAGCGGAATCCCGGTCAGGTGGTCAACGGGGCGGTCGAAGAAACCCTGGATCTGTCCTGCATGAAGGTCCGCAACGACGAGTCTGTCGGCACCCGCCTTTTCTATCAGGTTTGCGACCAGTTTCGAGGTGATGGGTTCCCTGGCCTTCGTTTTCCTGTCCTGCCTCGCATACCCGAAATAAGGGGTAACGACATTGATCCGGTATGCCGAAGCGCGCCTGAGGGCGTCGATCATGATCAGCAGTTCCATCAGGTTCTCGTTGACTGGCTCGGATGTGGGCTGAACGACGTAGACGTCTGCCCCCCTTACGCTTTCCTCGATCGAGAGGCCGATTTCCCCGTCGGAGAAACGGAAGAGTTTCGAGGACGCCATGGGAACACCCAAGGTGTCCGCCACTTTCTGGGTAAAATCCGGGTGGGCAGATCCGGTGAAAATCTTCATTTGCCGAAGCTGTGTCACCATCACGAATCCTCCTTCCGGCTGTCTGCGCCCTTTCGTCGGGCCCAGTCTTCAATGTTCTTTTGCCTTGCACGCCCGACAGCAAGGGCCCCTTGAGGCACATCCTCTGTGATGGCGGAGCCGGCAGCGGTAAAGCACCCGTCGTGCAGGGTGACAGGGGCGATCAGCATCGTGTCGCTTCCTACGAAACAATTGTCCCCTATCCGGGTGGGGTTTTTCCTTTTCCCGTCGTAATTGCAAGTTATCGTTCCCGCGCCGATGTTGGTCTGTCGACCCACCGTCGCATCTCCCATGTAGGAGAGGTGCGGTACCTTGCTTTTCTCTCCGATGGAAGAGTTTTTCACCTCGACGAACTTGCCGACAAGGGCCTCCCGCCCGAGCTTCGTGTTGTCCCTCATGCAGGCAAAAGGCCCCACTCGTGCTTTGGAGCCGACCTCGCTGTCAGTAAGGCAGCAAAAGGGCAGAACCTGTGCGCCTTCGCCGATCGAAACGTTCCTTAGGATCGAGTGGCTTCCGATCGAAGCCCCATTTTCAACGAGCGATTTGCCCCAGATCTGGACATCCGGCTCGATGCGAACGTCTGCGCCAAGCGTGACAGACGGGCCTATCCAGGTTGTTTCGGGATCCATCGCCTTTACTCCCGCCATCAGGTGGCTCCGCATAATCCTGTCCCGCATATTCCTGTTCGCTTCGGCAAGCTGCAGGGGGTCGTTGATCCCGGAAAGGTCTTCCGACCGGTCCCACCTTTTTGCCTCTACGCGAAATCCTCTTTCCGCCAGCAGGGGGAGGACGTCGGGAAGGTAGTATTCTCCCTGGGCATTCCCGTTTTCGAGAAGGCCGATGACGGCCGACAGCGTGTCGGTCCTGAATGCGTAAATCCCGCTGTTTACCTCTGTGATTGTCTTTTCTTCGGGTGTCGCGTCCTTTTCTTCAACGATGCGGCATCCATTTGCCCGGCGGATGATCCTGCCGTATCCCGTGGGGTTTTCAGCCTCGAAACTCAGCAGGCACGCCGAGCTTTTCGAATCCTCCCCCAGCTTCAGCAGCGTTTCAAGGGCTTCACTCGTAAGGAAAGGCGCGTCGCCCGGCAGGACAAGCAGGGTCTCAAGCCCGGCCCACCAGGGCTGGGCCACCTTGACGGCATGTCCGGTCCCCTTCTGTTCGGCCTGGAAAATAGTCTCTATACCGGGCCAGGACGAACTAAGGTAGCATTCGACGGACCTCGCACCGGATCCGGTGACGACGGCTATTCTCCTGATCCCGGCCGAAAAAAGGGTTGAAAGAGGGTATCCGAGGAGGGGTTCCTCGAGAAGGGTGTGAAGCACCTTCGGTACCGGGCTTCTCATTCTCGTGCCTTTCCCGGCTGCCAGGACCAGCGCTCCAACACGATCGAGGCTGTTCATGGTTCTGCGTCCTCCTTTGGGAGAGATCGGTTATTGATCATCGGGCATTTTTCTTTCCGTTACAAGTCCCGGCATTAAAAAAGAGGAAGATTCCTTCCCCCGGGGAGTTCTATGGCTGGGGTGGCTGGATTTGAACCAGCGATGGCGGATCCAAAGTCCGCTGCCTTGCCGCTTGGCTACACCCCAACAGGTTTCGTTCATTATAGCGTTTTTTGGTGGAGGGGTGTCAAGGACTGTTGCCTCTTTCCAACACGGCCACTGACTCGACGTGGCTGGTTTGTGGGAAGAGGTCGAACGGGATGACTTTCCGAAGGCGGTATCGGCCGTTTTCCGAAAGGATCGCGGTGTCCCTGGCCAGGGTCGAAGGGTTGCATGATACGTAAACGACTCGCCTCGGCTGCAGACTTACCAGCGATTCCAAAACCTGCGGATGGCAGCCGGATCTGGGAGGATCCACGACAACGGAATCAATGCCCTCGCATCCCGTAAATTTCGATGCTTCCGCTGCTCCCTCAAGGACTTCTGTTTGGGGAAACCCGTTCTTGGCCAGGTTTTCCCTGAGACATTTCACAGAGGGACCCCACTCCTCCATCGCGACAACCTGTCGGCTTCGAGATGCCAGGAAACAGGTCAAGGTCCCAACTCCCGAGTAAAGTTCAAGGACCTTCTCGTCTCCCTTCGGGCAGGCCTCTTCCGCGGCGGCGAGGTAAAGGTTGACGGCTTGGCGCGTGTTGACCTGGGAGAAAGACGTGGCTTCGAATTTGAAAGAAAGAGCCCCGTAACGTTCGATGAAATGGATTCGGCCTGAAAGAGCCCGGGAAGTTCCCCCGAAAATGGCGTTCCCGTCACCGGGGTTCAGGTTCAGTACCAGCCCGGAGAGGCGCGGGTGCCTTTTCCGGATGCGGCGGGCGAGGGAAACCAGTTCCCGGGTCACTCCTGGTTCTGGGAAACGGCGCACGACGAGCACCACCATTACTTCGCCCGATTCCTGGCCGCCCCTCAGGACGATGTGGCGGAGGTCCCCTTGTCCCTGTTTCTCGTCATAGGGGGTCAGCCCTGTACGCGGGAGGCCGCTGCGGACCTCGCCGAGCATTACGTTTAGATCCTCCCAGGCTACCGGGCATTTGTCCACATTTACTATGCGATGGCTTCCTTTCCTGTAATAGCCTATGTCCATTCCCTGGCCTGCCGATGTGGCAGACACCGGCAGGGACACCTTGTTCCTGTAACCTGCCACGAGAGGGCTGGGGCTAACCGCGGAAATTCCTTCGTAGGCTTCGATCCGGGCGATCCTGGAAAAAGCGTCCTCGACGATCTGTTTCTTCAGGCGCAGCTGCAAAGGATAGGCGGCATGCTGCAACTGGCATCCGCCGCACTTTTCGGCCAGGGGGCAAAAAGGAACCACTCTTTCCGGGGCTCCCTTTTCGACTTCTACGAGGCGGGCAGAGGCATAGTCCTTTTTTTCCGTTACCTTGGCGGCAAGCACTGTCTCTCCAGGCAAGGTTCCCGGGACGAAAACAACCTTGCCCGATGCATCCCTGGCGATGCCGTCACCCTGGCTGTCAAGCTTCAGAATCTCGAATCTTGTCAGTTCCCTTGAAACCGCTCGTCTATCGGCTTTCATCAAAAAGGTCGGGGCGGCCTTCTCTGGCCGCCCCGAAGCGATCCCCCCGAGGGGAGAATCACTTTTTCTCCTTCATCATGGCATAGCCTTCCTCGAAGGCCTGTTCGTTAAGTTTTTCGGTGCCTTTCGGTACACGGGCAAGGATAGCCTTTTTAACGGATTCAGGCTGCACCACTTCGGCCAGTTCGAGTATCCGTGCCGTCGCGCCGAGTGCAACCATGTTCGTGACCATTTCCTTCCCCAGTTTTTCCTTGGCTGTCCTGACGATCGGGAGCATGAAAATTTCGGCATCGACGGAAGGGCGTTCGGAAACGTAGAAATCGTCAAGAATGACGGTTCCGCCCCGTTTCGTGTCGTGCACATACTCCTCGCAGGCTTTCTGCGTAAGGATGACCTGGAGATCCGGGTTCGTCGCCTTGGGGTAATCGATCTCGCCGTGCGAGATCACGACCTCGGACTTGGAAGCGCCTCCGCGGGCCTCGGGGCCGTAGGCCTGGCTCTGCACCGCGTAGACGTTCTCGTAAAGGGCGGCGGCTTCGCCTGTCACAACGGCGGCAAGGATGACCCCCTGGCCGCCCGAACCGGCAAAACGGATTTCAAAACGTTCGCTCATGGAAGCTACCCCCTAACCCGTTCGATCAGCTTGAGATAGGCCTCGGTATATTCCTGGGCCTCACGGTCGACAAATTCGCCGATGATGATTTTGCCTTTCTTTTCCTCTTCCGTCATTTCCTTGGCTTTTGCCTTTGGAACGGAGTTGTCCTTGAAGAAGTTCAGGTTGTCGACGGGGTTGGGGCGCTTGTTTTTACGGCCAAACTGTGTGTGGCAGTGGGTCATGATCTCGACGACCGAAAAGCCCTTCTTCTGGATACCCTTCTTGATGTACTGCTCGCAGAGCACAGGCTGTGCGATGGTCGCCCTGGCGACGTAGGAAGCACCAGCACCTTCGGCGAGGCGGCAGATATCGAAGGGGGTGTCGATTGCGCCGTAGGGGGCCGTCGTTGCACGGGCGCCTACCGGGGTGGTCGGTGAAGCCTGCCCGCCGGTCATGCCGTAAATGTTGTTGTTCATGACGATCGCGGTGATGTCGATATTGCGCCTGCAGGCGTGGATGAAGTGGTTCCCCCCGATGGCGGTGCAGTCGCCGTCACCCATGACGTCCACGACGGTGAGGTCGGGATTGGCCAGCTTGATTCCCGTGGCAAAACCCAGCGAACGCCCGTGCGTAGTGTGGACGGTGTTTGCGTTGATATATCCCGGCATGCGGCTGGAGCAACCGATTCCGGAGGCGATTACGGTCTCCTCACGGGTTTTACCCAGGTCGATGAGGGAACGCAGGATGGCGTGCAGGATGATTCCGTGCCCGCACCCGGGGCACCAGATATGGGGGAAGAAACGTGTGCGCAGCCAAGGCTTGACTTCTTCGCGTGGCATCGTTAGGCCACCTCCTCAATCGTTGCGAGAATTTCATGCGGGCGCAGGATTTCGCCGTTGACGAGGTTGCTGGGAATGATCTCCGCCTTGGCCCCGAGAGCGATCCTGACTTCTGAAAGCATCTGGCCGCAGTTCAGCTCGGGAACGATGACCTTCTTCACATTGCTCCCGACGCTGGCGAGTTCCTTGTCCGGGAATGGCCACAGGGTGATGGGACGGAAATGCCCGACCTTGATCCCCTTGGCGCGGGCTTCCCTTACGGCTCGGACTGCCGAGCGGGAAACACACCCGTAGGAAACGACCAGGATCTCGGCATCTGCCGTCTGCTCGAGGTCATACTTGACGATATCGTCCCGGAAACGGTCCACCTTCCGGACCAGCCGAACGTGTTTCTTGCCGATCTCTTCGGGTTCGTTCGTCGGGAAACCGTAGTCGTTGTGGGTCAGCCCGGTTACATGCCAACGGTAGCCGTCCCCGAAGGAAGCCATCGGAGGGATATCGTCTTCTGCATCTGCGAGGTAGGGAACGAAGGTTTCGGGCGAAACTTTCGGCTTCTTACGGTCGATGATGGGGAATGAACCCGGTTCGGGGATGACGACCTTCTCACGCATGTGCCCGATGACCTCGTCGCTCATGACCAGCACTGGCTGCCTGAAACGTTCGGCCATGTTGAAGGCCTCGATCGTCAACTCGTAGCACTCCTGCACGGAGGATGGGGCATATGCGATCGTCCCGTGGTCCCCATGGGTACCCCAGCGGGCCTGCATCACGTCCTGCTGGGAAACGCGGGTCGGAAGGCCGGTCGAAGGCCCTCCGCGCATGACGTCGATGACGACAATCGGGATTTCGGCCATGTATGCTAGCCCAAGGTTTTCCTGCTTTAGGGAGAAACCGGGGCCGGAAGTGGCGGTCATCGACTTGTATCCGGCGATGGAAGCGCCGATGGTGGCAGCTATCCCTGCAATTTCGTCCTCCATCTGTATGAAACGGCCGTTAAGTTTCGGCAGTTCCTCAGCCATGACCTCTGCGATCTCGGACGACGGTGTGATGGGATAACCGCCAAAAAATCGGCAGCCTGCAGCTATGCCGCCCATGGCGACAGCCATGTTGCCCTGCCAGAATTTGACGTTATCAGGCATCTTGAACACGCTCCTTTACGGTGATGGCCATGTCCGGGCAGATGTTCTCGCACTGCCGGCAGCCAATGCAGTCTTCCATCCGAACCGGTTCGCACTTGGCCTTCGCATCGAGCTCAAGCACCTTTTTCGGGCATATCGCAATGCACAGCCCGCAGCCCTTGCACCAGGCCTTGTTGATTGTGACATCAAACTTCTTAGCCAATCAGCTCACCCTCCCTTGGCATAACTATCCGTAAGTCCCCTATGGACGGACCCAATTTGTACCGATTATGACATCTCGCAAAACGATAAACAAGCCTAAATAGAGTTCTTTATTATGAATATTGCTTTACAATCCGCCTTTTCCCGAAGCTGCATAACGGCTTCAATTTAAGAGAGAGGGAGGGGATAGCGCAGGCTATCCCCTCCCTTCCGGCATTAACCGCGCGTCTTGGAAAAGATTGAAAACTAGACGACAGCCGGCTCTATCAGTAGTTTGCCTTCTGCGAAACGGCGGTAATGAAGCATGTCGATGGGGATATCGGATTTCCCCAGGACGATGTGCTGGGCGAGGGCCTCTCCCGTTACGGGACCGAACATGAAACCGTGGCCCGAATAGCCGCAACTCAGGTAGAAGTTTTTCACGTTATCCGCCTCGCAGATGATCGGCTGGCGGTCGGGGGTCATGTTGTAAAGGCCCGACCATTGCCGGACGACCCTGATGCCCTTGGCGCGAGGCAAGAGCTTCGTGAAGACCCTCGACATGTGTTCGAGGAAATCCCATGTGGCGCCCAGCGTGAAATCAGCCGGATGACCCTCGGGGCTGCACCCGCCTATGATGGAACCGTGGGGGCGCTGCTGCAGGTAGTAGTTTCCCGAGAAGCTCATGAGCATCGGGGGGCAGACTCCTGCTTCCACCGGCTCGGTGATGATGATCTCGTGACGCTCCGAGTAGTTGGGGATGTCGACGCCGGCCATCTTGGCCACGAACTGGGAATACGGGCCGGCCGCGTTGATGACTATCGGAGCGTCGATTTCGCCCTTGGTCGTGGTGACCCCCGTCACCTTGCCCGAGTTGACCTTGACCCCCGTGACTTCCGTATGCTTGTGGAACCTCACGCCGAGGCGCTTGCCTGCTTCCTGGTAGGCGAAGGTCGTCAAGAAGGGATCCGCGTGTCCGTCCCGGTGGTTGAATGTGAAGCCTATGGCGTCGTCAACGGCAACCCCGGGGCAGATTTCCTTCGCTTCTTCCCTTGAAACGATCTTCGTCATGTAGCCCAGGGAATTCTGGAGGGCGACGTTTTTCTGGAGCTGTTCGAACTCGGACTGCTGGTAGGCCACCATGAGGTAGCCGCTCTGGTTCAGCCCGACGTCCATACCGAGTTCATCGGAAAGCTGCTCGAATTTTTCCACGCAAGCGAGCCCTATGCGGCAGTTCATCTCCGTTCCCCACTGGGCCCTGATCCCCGCGCCGCACCTTCCAGTCGAGCCGGAGCAGACGGTGTTTTTCTCGACGACAGCAACGTCCTTAACCCCGAGCTTTGCGAGATTGTAGGCTACGGAAGTTCCGTTGATACCGCCTCCGATCACGACAGCTTCGGCGGTGTTTTTCAAGGTCATCAGTTGTCGCCTCCCTTGGCCAGGACGCCGAGCTTGACGGGCTTGACGGGGGGCCGGAAGGTCCCGGGGTC
>CAYRNZ010000023.1:27356-33561 GCA_964425765.1 uncultured Synergistaceae bacterium | reverse complement strand
CATCGACTGGCTCAACGCCGCCGTCCAGGATAAATGGGCAAAGGAGAACGCCTAGCCCGCACCGGTGGGCCGGGCGCCTGGAAAAGGGGGAGACGAAAGAAGTGAAGCCGACCGTTGTGGACCATATCGGGATCGCAGTCAAGAACCTTGACGAGGCCGTCAAGTTCTGGGAGGGGGCCATGGGGATCCGCTGCACGGGGACGGAAGAGGTCGCCGAGCAGAAGGTGAAGACCGCTTTCCTGCCCCTGGGAGACACGGAGATCGAACTCCTCGAGGCGACTGCCGAGGATAGTCCCGTGGCGAAGTTCATAGAGAAGAAGGGCGAGGGCATCCACCACCTGGCCATTCGGGTGGAGAACATAGAAGAAGCTTTGGAATCACTGAAAGCGCGGGGTATCCGCCTGATCGACCAGGCTCCCCGCTACGGCGCGGGCGGAGCGAGGATCGCGTTCATCCACCCTGCGGCGACCGGGGGAATCCTGCTCGAGATCAGCGAGCGTTCGGACCACTAGCGAAAGCGCGGGAGGAATGGTGAAATGTCGGATAAGAGCATGTCGGAGTACTGCGAGGACCTTCTGAAACGCCGCGAGAAAGCGCAGGCGGGCGGCGGCGAGAAGGCGGTAGCGAAACAGCACGAGAAGGGCAAGCTGACGGCCCGCGAGCGGATCGACCTCCTGCTGGACCCGGGGAGTTTCGTGGAGATCGACGAGTTCGTGGAACACCGCTGCGAGAACTTCGGGATGGGCGCGACGAAATACCTGGGCGACGGTGTCGTGACGGGCTACGGGACGGTCGAAGGCCGGATCGTTTACGTCTACAGCCAGGATTTCACGGTCATCGGTGGCAGCCTCGGTGAAGCGCACGCCAAGAAGATCTGCAAGGTGATGGACCTCGGGATGCAGAACGGCTATCCCGTGGTGGGGCTGAACGACAGCGGCGGCGCGAGGATCCAGGAAGCTGTGGACAGCCTCTCGGGTTACGGCCAGATCTTCTACCGGAACACGGTAGCCTCGGGCGTGGTGCCGCAGATCTCCGTGATCGTCGGCCCGTGCGCGGGCGGCGCGGTCTACAGCCCCGCGCTGACGGACTTCGTGCTGATGGCCCAGGGATCGGGCATCATGCACATCACGGGCCCGCAGGTCATCAAGGCGGTAACGGGCGAGGACGTGACGAGCGAGCAGCTGGGCGGCGCCATGACCCACAACGCGATCTCGGGGAACGCCCATTTCTTCGCGAAGGACGAGCCGGAGTGCTACGCGCAGACGAGGAAGCTTTTGAGCTACCTGCCGTCGAACAACATGGAAGACGTGCCGGTGAAGGAGACAGGGGACCCGGTGGAGCGGGCGGACGTGGCCCTGAGGGACATCGTCCCCACCAACCCTAACAAGGGCTACGACGTGCGGAAAGTACTGGCCCTGGTCGTGGACGACGGGGACTTCTTCGAAGTGCAGCCCCTGTGGGCGAAGAACATCGTCACGGGGTTCGGGCGCGTTGGCGGCAAGACCATCGGGATCATCGCCAACCAGGCCATGAACATGGCGGGCTGCCTCGATATCGACGCTTCGGACAAGGCGAGCCGGTTCATCCGGATCTGCGACGCCTACAACATCCCGATCGTGACGTTCGTGGACGTTCCGGGCTACCTGCCCGGGACCGCGCAGGAATACGGCGGGATCATCCGCCACGGGGCGAAGATGCTCTATGCGTACAGCGAAGCCACGGCCCCGAAGATCACGGTGATCCTGCGGAAAGCTTACGGCGGTGCCTACCTGGGCATGTGCAGCAAGGACCTGGGGGCCGACGTCGTCCTGGCCTGGCCGCAGGCGGAGATCGCGGTCATGGGGGCCGAGGGCGCGGCGAACATCATCTTCCGCAAGGAGATCGAAGGCTCGTCCGACCCCAACGCGACTCGCAGCCAGAAGATCGAGGAATACCGGGAGGCCTTTGCGAACCCGTTCGTGGCTGCCTCCAGGGGCTTTGTGGACCGCGTGATCCTGCCCGAGGAGACGCGCCTTTGCATCTGGCAGGCGCTCGATTCGCTGGAGGGCAAGCGGGTCGTCCGGCCGAAGCGCCGTCACGGCATCCTGCCGCACTAGGGGGAAACGACGATGGGAACCTTGTCGAGCCATTTCCAGGGAATCCCGGGCGGGGTGGTCATGTCGCTGATCGCCTTCTCGATCGTTTTCATTGCCCTGTCGGGTTTGTGCCTCATCATTTATGGGGTGAAGTACCTTGCTGCGGCCGTGGACGCCTCGGCGCGGGCGAAAGGGAACACGAAGGCGGCGAAGGCCGACGCCCCGAAGGGGACCCAGGTCGTGCAGTCTGTGGCGGCACCCGCCCCGCAAGCGGCACTGGCCGCCGGTGAGGACGAGAACCTCCTGGCGGTGATCGGTGCCGTGCTGGCGTCGACGCTGGGCGGAGGCTTCGCCGTGAAGTCCGTCCGTCCGCTGGTGGGGCCGTCCCGTTTGGGCGGCATCTGGAAAGGAGCGTCCCGGATCGAGTCCCAGGAGGGGTTCTAGGGAACGCACTCCAGCGCGTGCCAAGGGAAAATGAAGACCTGCCGCCGTAGGCGGAGGGATAAAGTTCGGACAATCGAGGAGGAAGGAAATCCATGGCCCGGAAGTTTCGAGTAGTCGTGAACGGCAAAAGTTACGAAGTCGAAGTGGAAGACCTGGGAATGGGGTCGGCCCCCGCGTCGGCTCCCGCCCCCGTAGCTGTCGCAGCCCCCGCACCGGTGGCGGCCCCCGCACCGGTGGCGGCCCCTGCTCCCGCGCCTGCGGCAGCCCCTGCCCCCGTTGCGGCCGGTGCCGAGGTGATCGCGTCGCCCATGCCCGGTAAGATCCTTAAAGTGATGGTCTCGGTCGGGTCGGCGGTGAACGCCGGTGATGTGGTCCTGATCCTGGAGGCCATGAAGATGGAGAACGAGATCATGGCAAACGCCAGCGGGACGGTGAAGGAAGTTCGGACGAAGGAAGGGGACTCGGTCAACACCGGGGACGTCCTTGTCGTGATCGGCTAACGCCGTCGCGGCCACGGGGAGGAAGGAAGAGATGGAACTCTATCTCAAGGCGCTGGGAAGCATCATCGAGTTTTCGGGTTTCGCGGGACTCACGCCGGGCAACATGATCATGCTGGTGGTGGGCTTCGTCCTGCTGTACCTGGCGATCGGGAAGGGCTTCGAACCCCTCCTGCTGGTTCCGATCGCTTTCGGGTGCGTGCTGGTCAACCTGCCGCTGTCGGGCATCATGGAGCACGGGGGTTTCTTGAAATATGTGTCTTTCGGCACGGAACACGAGCTGTACCCGGTCATCATCTTTATGGGTATAGGCGCGTTGACGGACTTCGGGCCGCTGCTGGCTAACCCGATCACGTTCCTGCTGGGCGCGGCTGCCCAGCTGGGCGTCTTCATCGCGGTCGTCGGGGCGATGGCGCTGGGCTTCACGATCCAGGAGGCTGCGGCTATCGGCATTATTGGCGGAGCCGACGGGCCGACGGCGATCTACCTGACGATGAAACTGGCTCCGCACCTTCTGGGAGCGGTAGCCGTGGCGGCCTACAGCTACATGTCGCTGGTGCCGCTGATCCAGCCGCCCATGATCCGCATGTGCACCACGAAGAAGGACCGGGGCATCAAGATGGCCCAGCTTCGCCCGGTGAGTCGGACAGAACGGATCCTGTTCCCGATTATCGCGACGGTGGTCTGCGGGTTGCTTCTCCCGCCGGCGGTACCCCTGATCGGGTTGTTGATGTTCGGTAACCTCCTCAGGGAATGCGGCTGCACGGAGCGCCTGAACCACGCGGCGCAGAACGAGATCCTGAACGCCACGACGATCTTCCTGGGGATCACGGTGGGAGCCACGATGGAAGCCAAGACGTTCCTCACACCCAATACCCTGAAGATCATCGCCCTGGGACTGGTCGCCTTCGCCTCGAGCACGGTCGGCGGTGTGCTGTTCGGCCAGGTCATGAAAGTGCTCTCCGGCGGTAAGATCAACCCCATGATCGGGGCGGCGGGTGTGTCCGCGGTGCCGATGGCCGCGCGCGTCGTCCAGAGGGAGGTCCAGAGGGAATTCCCCGGGACGTACCTGCTCATGCACGCCATGGGACCGAACGTGGCGGGAGTCATCGGGACGGCTGTCGCGGCCGGCGCCATGCTCACCCTGCTCACGGCCTAGGGAAGAAAACATACGTTCTTTTGCCGGCAAAGGCGGAGCTTCCAACTCGAACGGAAGCTCCGCCTTTTTTACGCCGGAGCAAAGACCGGGTTAAAAACGGGTATCGCTCCCACAAACCGGCATGAAGAAAATTAAAGGTACGGACCAAAAACCCGTGGGTAATTGGCGGGGACATGGAGAAAATTGCATCTATTCCAAGGGTAGCTTAAACCCTTGTGCATTCCGGGATTGTATGCTGAAATAGGCACGAGGTATGGTATCCAATTTTCAGGGGGTGGATTGAAAGTGAAGAAAGCTTTGCGTCTGCTGGCCGTTTCCTGCGTGATCCTGGGGGTCCTTGGCGGTTCTGCGTTTGCCGCCACCACGTTCTTCAACATCGGGACAGGCAGCACGGGCGGGACGTATTATCCTGTCGGGGCTGCCATGTGCAAGATCTGGAACACCGCGATCCCGGGCCTCAAGGCCAGCGCCCAGTCCACGGGCGGAACGGTGCACAACCTGCAGCTCATGGCCAACAAGGAGGCCGAGGCGGGTTTCATGGACGGGCTCTACTACTTTGCCTACTCGGGCAAGGGCAAGTACGAGGGCAACCCCCAGAGCAACCTGAGGGCGCTTGTTCCCCTGTATGCCGAGCCGGTTCACGTCATGGTCGCGAAAGGCAGCGGCATCAAGAGCCTGAAGGACTTCAAGGGCAAGAGGGTTTCCGTGGGAGCGGTCGCGAGCGGAACCGAGGTCACCGCCAAGGAACTCCTGAAGATCGCCGGCCTGAATCCGGAAAAGGACATCAAGCCCGAGAACCTCGGCCTCGCTGATACGGCCCAGGCGTTCTCCAACAAGCAGATCGATGCCGCCATCACCGTTGGCGCCGTGGGCATCGCCGGCGTGGTCGAAGCCGCCACGATGGGCGTCGTCGAGTTCATCGACCTGACGGACCTCCAGATCAAGCAGGCCAACGGCAGGATGCCCTACTACGTTCCCTTCACGATCCCGGCCAATACCTACAAGGGGCAGGTTAACCCGTCCAAGACCATCGCCAGCTGGAACATAATCGGCGTCCGGAACGACCTGGACCCCGACCTCGCCTACAAGATGACGAAAGCCCTTTTCGAGCACAAGAAGGACCTTGTCAATGTCTCGGCCCGCATGGACGCCATGGTGCCCGAGAACGTGAAGGTCATCCTGATCCCGCTTCACATCGGCGCGAAGAAGTACTACAAGGAAGTCGGCGCCGTCACGATGTAGTGTCCCGGTTTTTCAAGATAAAGGGATAGGCCCCGGGGGGAGCGGCGGACGACGCCGCCCCCCCGGATTCTGAGAGGAGTGGAACCATTGTCCGAACAGATCGAGAAGAAGCAGGCATCTTTGCTGGACCAGGTTTCCATGGACGAAAATGTCGTCCAGGAGCTTGTTGAAAAGTACGACGTGGAGAGCCGCTACAGGAAACTGGGCGGGGGCACCGGAAAATTCGTTACCGCATGGCTCGTTGCCATGGCCGCATTCCACCTCTACACCGCCACGCTCGGCGTCCTGCCCATTGCCATCATCCGGGCCGTCCACCTGACCTTCGCCATCGTAGCCGTTTTCCTCCTCTATCCCGCCACGCAGAAAGGATCCAAGACATCGGTTCCCTGGTACGACTGGATCCTGGCGGCCGCAGCCGGAGGCGTTATCGGCTACATCGTCGTGATGTTCAACGACATATCCCGCCGCGGGGCTTTGCCTCTGCCCTACGAGATCTACCTCGGGGCGGCTGCTATGATCCTCATCCTGGAAGCCGGCCGACGCATCGTCGGGAACGTCCTTCCGGTCTTGAGTTCCCTGTTCCTGGCATACTGCTATTTCGGCCAGGTGATGCCGGGCATGTTCATGCACAGGGGATACAGCCTAAGCCGCATCATTCAGCACATGTACCTGACGCCGGAAGGGATCTTCGGGGTTGCCCTCGGGGTCTCGGCAACCTTCGTGGTCATGTTCATCATCTTCGGGGCGTTCCTCGGCAAGAGTGGTGGCGCCCGGTTCTTCAACGAGCT
>CAYRNZ010000023.1:0-27256 GCA_964425765.1 uncultured Synergistaceae bacterium | reverse complement strand
GTGGTCATCGCCACCCTGCTGATGAAGTATACGCCGGTGGCCTCCGCCTTCTGGGGCGTCCTGAGCGTCGTCATTGTGAGCCAGTTGAGGAAACACACCCGCATGGGAATCCGTGAAATCATCGCGGCCATGGAAGAGGGCGGAAGGGGAGCCCTAGGCGTCGCCATGGCGTGCGCCCTGGTCGGGTTCGTCGTGGGGACCTCTTCGCTCACGTCTCTTGGGCTGACGATTTCCAACAACATCATCGAGCTTTCCGGCGGGAAACTCCTCCCCATGCTGATCATGGCGATGGTCGCCTCCCTCGTCCTGGGAATGGGACTGCCGACGACGGCCAACTACATCGTCTGCAGTACCATCGTGGCCCCGGCACTCATCGGGCTGAACGTCCTGCCCCTTGCCGCCCACATGTTCGTCTTCTACTTCGGGATCATGGCGGACCTGACCCCGCCTGTTTGCCTTGCCGCCTTCACGGGGGCCGGCATCGCGGGAGCGCAGCCCGGAAAGACGGGCATGACGGCTACGAAGATCGCCCTGGTCGCCTATTTCATCCCGTATTCCTTCGTATACACTCCCATGATTCTGCTCCAAAACCCGAACCCCCTGCACCTCCTGATCCTCGTGGGTTCCTCCGTCATCGGTATAATCGGCCTGGCGGGTGCGCTAGAGGGATGGATGTTCCGCAACCTGCAGGTTTGGGAGCGCCTTGCGCTCGTCCCCCTGGCTATCGCGACCTTCATGCCCCAGGTCATGGTCAATCTGGTGGCCGGCGCCCTGCTCATCGCGGCGCTGTTCTTCCTGAAGACGACGAGCAAGGGGAAGGTCGAACTGGCGGAGGGCTAGATCCCAGCCAGGCGGAAAACGCGTTGAAATGCGGGGATCGCTGCTTTCGCGGCGATCCCCGCATTTTTAGTCGGTTACCCTCGCTCGAACTGCTACATCAAGGGGCAGGCTAGTGCCGCAGGATGTTGCCTACCGGGCAAACGGCACACCAGCTGCGGTGGTTTTTCCAGAGCGCCAGGGGTACCGCCACGGCGGAGGAAACGAGGCACATCCTGTAAAAAATAAGGCCGAAGCTGGAAAGACTTGTATTTCCCCACGGGCCGAACAGCCCGGCTTTCCAGGCCTGCAGCCCGAACAGCGCGAGGAAAAGGACAAACCCTATTGCCCAGGCTTTCCGCCCCGTCAGCAGGCGGGGGATAGGCCTCTTGGGCGAGAACCTGGACATGACGAGGTCAAGGAAGCTCCCTCGCGGGCAGTAGGAACCGCACCATTTTTTCCTGCGCCCCGAAAGCACTACGATTCCCATGAACAGGAGCAGGGCAACCCCCGCTAGGGGAAAGGCCCATCCCGCCGCAATCATGAAAACATACCCTGCAAGGCTCGCCATCCGAACTTTCAACACGATCATCCCCCCGCTGCCATAATACCCAATAGGGGTATATTCTACATAGAGCGTTCGCGTTGTCAAGCCCTCTTGAGGCATAATAATCGGGACTCTTTTTTCCGTGAAAAGGAAGGAGATTGTGTGATGGACCTTCGTTCCTTCTTCGAACAGGAAGTGAAGCCTGCGCTAGGGTGTACCGAACCCGGTGCCGTGGCCCTGGCCACCGCCACGGCTTCGAGGGCCCTGGAAGAGCGCGCTCGGTCGATCCGGCTGCGCCTTTCGGCCAATGTCTTCAAGAACGGGATCTCCGTAGGGATCCCCGGAACCCGGGGTTTGCGGGGCAACCTCATGGCCGCTGCCCTGGGAGCACTTTGCGGGGATCCGGAAAAGGGCCTGCTGGTCCTCGAGGAAGTGTCGGCTTCCGACGCGGAGGAAGCGCGAAGGATGGTGGATGCGGGGCTTGTCACGCAGGAAGTGGTCCCGGACGTTCCGAGCGTTTTTGTGGAAGCCCTTCTTTCGGGAGCGGGACACAACGCCTCCGCCGTGATCTCAGGGCGGCACGACAGGGTCGTGGAAGTCCGGCGAGACGGCGAGGTAACCCGGCGGCTGCTGGAGGCGGACACGAACCTGAAGGGAAGGCCCGGTTACATGGAGGAACTCCTCGAACAGGACATGAGCGGGCTTTGGGGGCTTTCCGGGGCGATCGACGGCGATACCGAGAAGTTCCTTCTCAACGGGGTCCGAATGAACAGGGAAGTGGCGTGCCAGGGAACGGGAACACCCTGGGGACTCGGGGTCGGCCACTCCCTGGCAAACGGGGGGGACAGCCTCCTTTACCGGGTCAAGGCGGTCGCCGCCGCCGCGGCCGACGTACGGATGGACGGGGGGCCCTGGCCCGTCATGAGCAGCGCCGGCAGCGGCAACCACGGCATCACGGCGATCCTCCCCGTTGCCGAAGTTGCCGAGGCTTGGGAGAGGAGCCCGCGCGAACTGGCGGAAGCCCTGGCGCTAAGCCACCTGGTAACCGGGTTCATCAAGGGACATACGGGGCGGCTGACGCCGACCTGCGGGTGCGTCATCGCGGCGGGCGCGGGGGCGGCTGCAGGCATCGTCAGGCTCGGCGGGGGAACGCCCCGTCAGGCCGAAAGGGCTGTCGCCTCGGTTGTCTCGTCCCTCCTGGGAGTGCTTTGCGACGGGGCGAAGGGATCCTGTGCCCTGAAAGTTTCCGCCGGGGCAGGAGAAGCCTACCTGTCGGCCGTCATGGCCCTGGAGGGCTATGGCGTATCCGGCCCGCAGGGGGTCATCGTTCCTGCCCTGAAAGAAACAGCGAAAGCCGTGGGGGAAATCAGCCGTCACGGCATGGCCGCCGTGGACGCCGCCGTGCTGAGGTTGCTGGAAGAGCAGGAAGGAGCCGGCCGTCCTTGAAAAAACAGCAGGGGGCCTGGCTGGCCATCAGCGGTTTCGCCTCACTGGCGCGAATCCTGCCTCACCGGGCCACGGTCTGCCTGGGAGGCCTGCTGGGCCTTCTCACCTGGTTTTTGAGCCGCAAGCGGGTCGATGCGGCAGAACGCCGCTGCGTCAGGGTTCTGGGTGTCGGCGTGACGGAAGCCAGGCGTATCGTCAGGGAGTCCTACAAAAACCATGGCCGGGCGCTGGCGGAGATCCTGAGGATGCCGGTGCTCGGTGAGGCGATCGAAGAGCTTTATTCGGTCCACGGGGAGGAAAACCTGAAGAAGGCTTTCGATAAGAAGAAAGGCGTGATTCTCCTGAGCGCCCACCTGGGCAACTGGGAACTGGCGGCTTCGAGGGTTAACCGGATGGGTTACCCGGTGGAAGCGATAGGTGCCGACCAGCGCGACCCCCGCCTGACCGACTTGTTGATCGGGCTCAGGGCATCGGGAGGCATTGTCACCATCGGCAAGGGGCTCGACCTCAAGGCTGCACTGCGGTGCCTCAGGGACGGGAAGGTCCTGGCGGTCCTGCTGGACCAGGACGCGAAGGACAGGGGCGTCGTCGCCCGGTTCCTGGGAAGGCCCGCCAGCACGCCATACGGGCCGGTGAAGATGAGCTGGAAGATAGGTTCTCCAATCGTACCGGTCTTCTCAGTCCGGAAGGCCGGGGGGGTTCATCACGATCTGTTCCTGTTGCCCGCCCTGGACATTCCGGCAGAGAGCGGGGAAGAATCCCTGAAGGAGGCGGTGCAGGCCTGCAACGACGTCCTGGGGGAATGGATCGCGCGTTTTCCGGAGCAGTGGATGTGGCTCTACCCGAGATGGAAAAGCACGGTGGGTGATTGAGGCGATGTCGCTGATCCTTGGACTGGATCCTGGAAAGGACAAGTTCGGCTGGGCTTTGGTCGCCTTGGACGGGGGCCTCCGGGCAAGCGGCATAAGCCCGACGGTCCTCGCGGGGGAGGTGGCGTCGGCGCTTCTTGCAGGCGACCTGCAGAAATTGTCGCCTTTCCTGCTGGAGAGACCGGGAGAAATCTTCGCGCGGGAGAGCCCTTCCCTGGTGCTCCTTGGCAACGGGACAGCCCGAAAAGCGCTCATCGAAATCCTCGCTTCGATGGAGCAGCCCTTCGAGCTGGTCGACGAGTCAAACACGACGCTGGAAGCCCGCCCTCTCTACTGGCGGCTGCACCCCCCAAGGGGCTTTGCCCGGTTTTTCCCACAAAGCCTCAGGGTTCCCGCGAGACCGGTGGACGATCTTGCCGCCTGGGCCCTCGTGCTCCGTTTCCTTTCCAGGAAATCAGGTCCTTTTCCTACCCTTCCAGCAATACCCTGACGGCCCCTTTTGCCAAAGCCTCCAGGCTTGAAACCGCCATGTCCGGTGGAAGCCCCGCAGCCGCATAAGCGATCGGCGTCTCGGTGCACGCCGTGAGGATCGGGACGGGAGTCTTCTCCCATAGAGCTTCCGCCAGGGGCCGGAATCGACTTGCCGACTCCGCCGTTCGGTTGGCCTTGACCAGCCGGATGACCTGGTTCACGACGGCCTGTTCGTTATCGTCCGGCCGGTGAAGGAGGAATCCCATCCTGGAAGCCCTGGACTCGTAAATACCGCTGGCCAGTGTCCCCTCGGTCGCAATGAGCCAGCCTCCGGCAGGGTTCCTGGAGACCGCCTCCCTGAGCGTTTCCTCGACGATGTGGACGAGGGGCACCGGCAACCGGTCTTCGAAGCCGTCGATGAACGCATGGGCCGTGTTGCACGGGACGGCGAGGACATCCGCACCCCAGGAGGCCAGTTTCATAAGATCCTCCAGGAGCCTCGCAGAGGGATCCTCGCCCCGGCCCAAAAGCGCTTCCGTCCTGTCCGGAACCTGGGGGTCCGACAGGAGGATCACGGGTATGTGTTCCTGGTCTTTGTCCGCAGGGGTCAACGCGGTCAGGAGCCTCAGGAACTCCGCACCCGCCGCGGGGCCCATGCCGCCGAGAACGCCGAGGGTCTTAGGCCGCGCGGTCAACTTCCCGCAGCTCCCCTTCCGTCTTCGCCACGACGGCGGCGACGCAGCTGTCCCCGGTCACGTTGATCGAGGTTCGGGCCATGTCGAGCACGGCATCGATGCCGGCGACGAGCGCGACGCCCTCGATCGGGAGCCCGACGGCGGTCAGCACCAGGGTCAGCATGATAAGCCCCGCCCCGGGAACCCCGGCAGTGCCGATGGAGGCCAGGGTGGCCGTCAGGATGATGTTGGCCTGGGCTCCCATGGAGAGGGGAATGCCGTAGGCCTGGGCGACGAACAGCGCGCATATCCCCTGGTAGAGGGCCGTACCGTCCATGTTGATCGTAGCCCCCAGGGGCAGGACGAAGGAAGCGATCCCCTCCGACACGCCCAGGTTTTCCTGGGCGACCCGCATCGTCACCGGCAGGGTCGCGGAACTGGATCGGGTGACGAAGGCCGTCAGCATCGATTCCTTGACCCCGGAGAAATACCACAGCGGGGACTTCTTGACGAAGACCATGATGAGACCAGAGTAGATCAGGACTGCGTGGAGGATGCAGCCCAGGTAGACGGCGAAGATCACCTTTGCGAACGGGGCCAGAACGGAAAGGCCGTATTTCGCAACGGTAGTGGCGATGAGGGCGAACACGCCGTAGGGGGCGAAGGCCATGACCATCCCCGTCAGCTTGTACATGGCTTCCGCCACGGAATCCATGAGGTTGATGACCGGCTTGCCCTTCTCGCCCGCCAGCACCGCCGCTACCCCGAAGAAAAGGGCGAAGACGATGATCTGGAGCATGTTGGCCTCGGCCAGCGACTTGGCGATGTTGTCGGGGAAGATCCCGATCAGCACGTCGGTGACCGAGGGAGGGACCGGGGCTTTGAACCCGGACGTGTCCACGGAAAGGGCCATTCCGCTGCCAGGCTGCATGACGTTCCCCAGGATCAGCCCGATGACGATGGCGACGGCCGTCGTCACGAGGTAAAGGCCGATCGTCTTCGCGCCGATACGTCCCAGTTTCCTGGGGTCGCCGAGAGACGCCGTGCCGACGACGAGGCTGGAAAACACCAGGGGCACGATGAGCATCTTCAGGAGGGTTATGAAGACCTTGCCGACGGGAGCCAGGACCTGTGCCTTGTCCTTGAGCACCGCCCCCGCCAGGATGCCGAGCACGAACCCGATCGCGATTTTCCAGATCAGCGGGATCTTTTTCCTTCCTTCGGGCATCTTTCTTCTCCCCTTTCCACTAAAAAATTAAACAACTAACATGGCTTAAATTATTATACTATAAAGCGGTTGGCCGGATGAGGTAAGATAGCCTGGATTTCCATCATTTCATGAGGAAACTGCCGGGAGGGCTTCATTTGAAACGTTTGGGGATCCTGGTTCTTGGTTTGTTTTTCTTCTTTTCGCCCGTTTTCCTGACCGGGTCCTCTGCAGCTGTACGGGCAACGGTCCCGGCGGGGGGGGGTATCGTGCTCGCTCTTTCGGGTGGGGGGATGAAGGGGCTTGCCCACATCGGGGTCCTGCATGTCCTGCGGGATGCGGGGATACCCGTGGCCGGGATAGTGGGTACGAGCATGGGATCGATCGTCGGGGGCCTCGCGGCCTGCGGCTATACCCCCGAAGAAATAGAGAGGGCGATCTCCGAGACCGACATGTCATCGCTTTTGAGGGACGATGTCAAGCCTTCCCTTGTCCCCCCGGGCGAGGAGGGAACGGCTGGCGGTTCGCCCCTCCTCAAGCTCGAGTTCGATGCAGGCCGGAAGCTCTCGGGCCCCATGGGCGGCATGGCGGGAGTCAGGGTTTTCAACAGGCTCTCTGCGCTGACGGCCAGGGCGGGAACCGCCGATTTCATGGAACTCCCGATACCCTTCGCCGCCGTGGCCACCGATCTTGAGACCGGGGAGATGGTCGTCATCAGGCAGGGAAGCCTTGCGGGGGCTATTCGTTCCTCCATGGCCATTCCGGGGGTTTTCGCTCCCTGGACCCACGAGGGGAGGCTGCTCGTCGACGGAGGGTTGGTGGCGAACGTTCCCGTTTCCGCGGCAAGGAGCCTGTTCCCGGGTTACCCGGTCGTCGCGGTGGACGTTTCCAGCGGCCTGAAAACCCGCCAGCAGATCCGTTCTGTCGTGGACGTCATCGACCAGATGACGACCTTCATGACCAAGCAGAACGTCGACAGGGAACTTGCCGCGGCGGACCTGGTGATCCGCCCGGACACCCGGGGCGTTCCCATCCTGGGCGAGGGTTCCGAGGGCCGTATAGTGGAAATGGGAGTCCTGGCCGCAAGGGAAGCCCTCCCGGGTCTCATGAGGGTCGTCGCCTCGGCCCCCTCCGCACCAGGCGGGAAGTCGCCGCAGGCCCGGATCGTTACCTCCGTGGAGGCCCTGGGGATCTCTCCCGAGAGGAGGCAGGACCTCCTGGGCGACACCTGGGGATGGCTTGGTTCTCCCCCCGACATGGACGCCATCCGGGACAAGGTGGACCGCCTCCGCACGGAAGGGGATTTCGCGACGGTCGACGCGACTTACGAAGACCGGGGGTTCGGAACGGCCGTGGTTTTCAACATCCAGAAGAAGGCTCCTTACGAGGTCGAGTTCGGCGGCTACACGACCAACATCGCGAAAACCGAACGGGGGCTGGCGATCCAGGGAGTGCGCAGGGATCTTTCCTCCGACGGCGACCTCCTGTGGATGGGGATCACGGTCGCGGAGGACTGGGAGTTGAACGCCCGGTACTTGACCCCGTCGAGGGCCAACAACCGCTGGGAGGCATCCCTTTCCGCCAGGAGGCGTTCCATCGAACCGGCGAACGCCCCCGATTCCGAGTGGGAACGTTACGGGCTCTCGCTTTACCGTACACGGACCTACGGGGACTGGCGCTGGGGCCTAGGTGCGACCCTCGAGTTCCTGGATGCGGGGTCCTCATCGGACGGGGAGTTTGCCTGGGGGCCTTCCTTCTACGTCTCCTACGAGGGGCTGGACGACGACATCGACCCGACCGCGGGATACCGGTGGAGGGCCAGGGGATGGCTGAGGGACGGAGAGGACTTCCTCCTTCGGGCCGAGGGACTCGCCGTTCATTCCTTCTCTCCGAGGTGGAGGCTGATGCTTTCGGCGGGGGTCGAGTTCGGGGAGTCCGACACTACCGCGACGGCAGCCTGGCTGGGAGGCAGCGACGATCTACTCGGCCATGCGGACCACCCTTACATGGGTGACCGGGCGGCCTGGATCCGGGCCCAGCTCAGGAGGGTCCTGGAGAGAAGCTGGTGGGGCTCCATGAACGTCGACCTTTTCGCTGCGCTGGGATACACCTTCGGTTCGGACTGGTCCCGGGAGCACGAAGCCTGGGAAGCCGGGGTATCGGTGTCCTTCCCCAACAATTTCCTGGGAGGCCAGTTTTTTGTCGTCACGACGGAAGAGGACGACATCCGCTGGGGGTTCTCCCTCGGGAAACCCATGCCCGTGAGGGATCCGCTGCCGTGAAAAGCCCCGGGCGGCCTTGCCCATGACGCCGTGTAGAGGCTAAAATGTCACACGTTCACCCGCCCCGGGTGAGCGCACGAGGATGGGAGGGATCTTCATGGCAAGGAACATCACGCCGAGGGAAAAAGATTATTCGCAGTGGTACCTGGATGTTATCAAGGCGGCGGAGCTGGCCGACTACGCGCCCGTCAGGGGGTGCATGATAATCCGGCCCAACGGGTACGCCGTCTGGGAGTCGATCATGTCGGAAATGGACCGGCGCTTCAAGGAGACCGGACACGTGAATGCCTATTTTCCCCTCCTGATCCCCAACTCATTCCTGGAGAAGGAAAAGGAACACGTCGAGGGCTTCGCCCCCGAGTGCGCCGTCGTGACCCACGCCGGCGGGGAGGAACTGGAGGAACCGCTCGTTGTGCGCCCCACCTCGGAGACGGTCATCGGCTACATGTACAGCAAGTGGGTCCAGTCCTGGCGGGACTTGCCCATCCTGATCAACCAGTGGTGCAACGTCATGAGGTGGGAGATGCGTCCCAGGCTCTTCCTGAGGACGTCCGAATTCCTGTGGCAGGAAGGACATACGGCCCACGCCTCGAGAGCCGAGGCCATGGAGGAAACCCTGAAGATGCTCGAGGTCTACAGGGGGTTCATGGAGGAGATCCTCGCCCTTCCGGTGATCCCCGGGGAAAAGTCCGAGGGCGAGCGTTTCCCGGGTGCCGACAACACCTACACCTGCGAGGCCATGATGAGCGACAGGAAAGCGCTCCAGGCCGGGACGAGCCACTTCCTCGGGCAGAATTTCGCCAGGGCTTTCGACATCAAGTTCCAGAATCAGGCCGGGGAACTGGAGTTCGCCTGGACCACCAGCTGGGGGACTTCGACCCGCATGATCGGGGCCGTCATCATGGCCCACTCGGACGACGACGGCTTGATCCTGCCGCCGCGCCTTGCCCCGGTCAAGGCCGTGATCCTGCCGATCTGCACCGACTCCGCCCGGCTCGAAAGCGAACTCCTTCCAAGGGCGAGGGAGATCGCCGCTGCCTTGAACAAAGTCCTGGGCCCGATGGCGGTCCAGGTCGACACCGACTTCCACTTGCGGCCGGGAGACCGCTTTTTCCGGCATCTCCAGAAAGGCGTTCCCCTTAGGCTGGAACTGGGCGAGAAGGAGATGGAGGGGCAGACCCTCCGTGCGGTCAGGCGGGATACGGCCGAACGCTCCGACATCCCTTGGGACTCGGTTGCCGCCGCGGTTCCGGGCCTGCTCGACGACATACAGAAGTCGCTTTTAGAGAAGGCCCTGGCTTTCAGGACAGCCAACACCCGCCATGCCGCTTCGTTCGACGAGATGAAGTCCATCCTTGAAAGCAGCGGGGGATTCGTCACTGCCTACTTTGGAGGGGACCGCTCGGACGAGAAGGCGATCAAGGAGGCGACGGGAGCCACCGTGCGGTGCTTCCCTCTCTCCGACGACAGCAGGGGGACCTGCTTCTTCACCGGCAAGCCGGACGCAAAGCTGGCCATTTTCGCCCGGGCCTACTAGGGGCGAAGCGCTTCAACCCGATGGAAGCATGAGGTGGAACCGCCGGATCCGGTCCGGCAGTTCCACCTTTTTTTGTTCCTGGCACTGTCACAATTCGGTAACGATCCGCCCATATGAAATATAATCGTGATAAAAGAACAACGTTCCTGCAGAGGGGGTGGCGGCAGGTGGAAATCGAACGTCTTTGGGGCCGCACGTGGGTTCGCGTTTTCAAGGGCGACATCACCCTTTACGAAGGGGACGCGGTGGTGAACGCCGCAAACAACGAATTCTGGATGGGTGCCGGCGTGGCGGGCGCCATCAAGAGGAAGGGCGGGGAGTCGATCGAGGAGGAGGCCATGGCTGGAGGCCCCTCGCTCCCGGGCGAGGTGCGCCTGACCGATGCCGGGCGGCTTCCAGCCAGGTTCGTGCTGCATGCAGCGGTGATGGCCCAGGACCTCGTCACCAGCGAGAGCTTCATCCGGCTGGCGACGAGGAACGCCCTCCTCGCTGCGGAAGGGGCGGGACTGGCCCGGATCGCCTTTCCCGCTCTCGGCACCGGGGTAGGGGGATTCCCGGTACGGGAATGTGCCGGGGCCATGCTGGGGGAAGTGGGCGGGTACCTGGCCGCGCACCCTGAAACCGTGCTGAGGGAAGTTGCCTTCTACCTCTTCGGTGACGAGACGGCCCTGGCCTTCGCGGAAACCCTCCGGAGCTGGGGGCCCGGGGGGGCCGGGACGAATTGAAATCCTCATCGCGCCCCGGCGGAGGCCGGAAGAAGGAAAAGGGCAAGAAAGACCGCGAACCCGCCATGCTCCCTCAACCGGTCCTCGAAAGGCCTTACCCCGTTCCGGCGAACCTGGACGAAAGGCTGGACGATCCCAGCCTGTACTTCAACCGGGAATTGAACTGGATCGAGTTCAACCGGAGGGTTCTCGAGGAGGCGCTCGACCCGTCGGTGCCGCTGCTGGAGAGGGTCAAGTTCCTGGCGATCTTTTCCACCAACCTGGACGAGTTCTTCATGATACGGATAGCCGGGCTCCTCAGGCAGTTGAACCTTGGCGCCCTCGAGGCTCCCCCGGACCGGATGACGCCGACCGAGCAGCTCGTCCTGGTCAGGAAAAAGCTGAAACCGCTTCTCGTGCAACAGGGGGAGGCCTGGAAGAAAGACATCCTGCCGAGACTGGCTGCCGAGGGGATCCGCATACACCGGCACCCGGAGCTCAAGGAGGGGGCCCGGAAGCTGTTGAGGGCCTATTTCAGGGAGGAGGTTTTTCCTACCCTCACACCCCTGGCGATCGACGCGGGCCATCCCTTTCCCCACATTTCGAACCTCAGCCTGAACCTCGCCATCACCCTGAAGGGCCGCGGCGGGAATGACCGGTTCGCCCGGCTGAAGATTCCGGCGCTTTTCCCGCGCCTCCTGCGCGTGCCTGACGAGGGCAGGGGAAACCGCTACAACCGCTTGGGGATGACGGATCCCCAGAACAACGACTTCGTCTGGATCGAGGATGTCGTGGCGGAAAACCTGGACCTCCTTTTCCCGGGGATACCGGTGATTTCCGCCCATCCTTTCAGGGTCGTTCGTGACGCCGACATCGAGATCGAGGACGACGAGGCTCCCGACCTGCTGACCGTCATGGAGGAGAACGTCGAGCAGCGGCAGTTCGGCATGCCGGTTTGCCTTGCCTTTGACAAGTCGATGCCGGCGAAAGTCAAGCGCGTCCTGATCGAGAACCTCCGGGTGGGTCCGTGCCAGATCTACTCGGTTGAGGGTCCCTTGGGGATGGGGGACCTGATGGAACTCGCGAGCCTGGACCGGCCCCGCCTGAAGGAGGCGCCGTTTGCCCCTTCGTTCCCGGCTTCGCTGAAAAAGGCCCCGGACATTTTTTCCGCGATCCGTGCCCGGGATATCCTCCTTTTCCACCCCTACGACAGCTTCAAGCCCGTGGTGGATTTCGTCACCGAGGCCGCCCGTGACCCGGACGTCCTGGCCATCAAGCAGACGCTTTACCGGGTGGGGAAAAACTCGCCGGTCGTCGAGGCCCTGCTGGATGCGAGGCAGTCGGGCAAGCAGGTCATGGCGATGGTCGAACTGAAGGCCCGATTCGACGAGGAGAACAACATCCAGTGGGCCCGCGAACTCGAGCGTGCCGGCGTCCACGTTGTCTACGGGGTGCTGGGGCTGAAATGCCACGCCAAGGCCACCCTGGTCGTCCGCAGGGAACCGGAGGGGATCCGGCGCTACGTGCACCTGGGGACGGGCAACTATAACGCCGTAACCGCCAGGCAGTACACCGACCTGGGTTTTTTCACCTGCGATACCGACATCGGGGAGGATGTCGTCGACCTTTTCAACTCGATCTCGGGATACTCGATGAAGCAGGATTACCGGAAACTGCTGGTGGCCCCGGTAAACCTCCGGGCAGGCGTGCTTGAACGCATCGAGAGGGAGGCGGCCTGCCACGGGCGGGAAGGCGGAGGGCACCTGGTGTTCAAGCTCAACGCCCTGGTGGACAAGGAGTGCATCCAGGCCCTCTACAGAGCCTCGCAAAAGGGTGTCCGGGTCGACCTGCAGGTCAGGGGGATCTGCTGTCTCAGGCCCGGTGTGAAGGGGCTCAGCGAAAACATCACGGTCACGTCGATCGTCGGTCGCTTCCTGGAACACCCCAGGATTTTCTACTTCCGCAACGGCGGTCCAGGCGAAATCCTACTGGGCAGCGCCGACCTGATGCCGAGGAACCTAGACCGGCGTGTCGAGATCCTTTTTCCCGTGGAGGACCCGGGGCTGGCCGCGTCCATTCGCGACAGGATACTGCGGCCCCACCTGCAGGACTCGGCGAAGGCCCGCCTGCTCCTGGCGGACGGTGCCTACTGCCGTGTGCGCCCGCTTCCCGGGGAGCGCCCAAGGGAAGCCCAGCTGGAGATGACCGCGATAAGGGGGACCTGGAATGATTCCTGAACGCGAAACCCCGAACTCCCCTCCACGGCCCGAGTTCTGCCTGTTTGCCTCGGAGACCTTGTCGGCCCGCATCTGGGCCATGCTGGACGAGATCCAGGGTGTCAGGGAGAGCCGGGATCCGGAATGCCTCCACCGGATGCGGGTGGCGTCCAGGAGGTTCAGGAATGCCCTTTCCCTCTTCCGGGAGTGTTTCTCCCCGGCGGAGTCGAAAAGATGGCAAAAGGAGGCCCGTGCCGTGGGGCGGGCCCTGGGGGAGGCCCGCGATGCGGATGTCCAGGCCGCTTCCGTTGAGGAAAGGATGGAAGCGCTCACCGAGCCCCGGCTCAAGCCCGGTGTCGAGCGACTCTTGCTACGGCTGTCGCAGAAGCGGTCAAGCCTCCAGGGAAAGGTCCACAAAGCCTTGGAACGGCTGGAAACGGGGCCCCTCAAGGGAGAGTTGCCCGAGGCGCTGCGAAGCCTTTCGGTGGAGACGCGGCTGGCCTGCCCCGGTGAAACGGCGCCGGTTGTCCGAAGCGCTGCCTCGGTCCTCCTGGCCCGGCGCCTAGCGGAACTGGAAGCCTTCGATGCCGTGGCCGATCACCCCGAGAGGGTGGAGGAGCTGCATTCCATGAGGATCACTGCGAAGCGGCTCCGCTACACGCTGGAGGTCTTTCGCGCCGTCCTCGGGGAACAGGCCGCCGCTGTCCTGGGACAACTCAAGGAGATGCAGGACCTGTTGGGGGAGATTCACGACTGCGATGTCTGGACGGCCTGGCTTCCGGTCTTCATGGAGGAAGAAAGAAGCCGGACGCTCCGCTATTTCGGCCATCTGCGGGCTTTTGCGAGGTTGAGGCCGGGGATCGAGTTCCTGGAAGGTGACTACCGCGACCGCAGGAAGCAGCGGTTCCTGGGCTTCAGGGGGTTCTGGAAAAAGAAACATTCAGCCCGCGGATGGATGGACAGCCTTTCGGTCCCGGAGGATGAACGGTCTTGAAGGTGGCCCTCGTCTCGGACGTCCACGCCAACCTTCCAGCCCTGGAGGCCGTATTGGCCCACGCCGGGTCCAGGGGTTGCGAGGCCGTCTGGAACGCGGGGGACTGCCTCGGCTACGGGGCCTTTCCCGACGAGACCGTCACGGTGCTCAGGGAATGCGCCCTGAACATCCTGGGAAACTACGACCGGAAAGTCCTGGATGTCAAAAAAAAGAAGACGGGCTGGCAGGAAAGCCCCGTCCCGGAGAAGTGGATGGCTTTCAACTGGGCGTACGAGAATCTCTCCAGGGGAAACCGGAAATGGCTTGAAAGCCTGCCGGAGAGAAGGCGGTTGGAGGTGGAGGGAAAAAGCGTCCTCCTGGTCCACGCGTCCCCCCTTTCCGGGCGGGAGCACCTTTCGCACCTTACGTCCCTCGAGCGTTTTGGAACCCTGGCCGAGGCCGCGGCTTCCGACGTCGTCGTCTGCGGGCATTCTCACGTGCCTTTCGGGATCAGGGCGAAGGGCTGCTGGTTCGTCAACCCGGGCTCGGTGGGACGCCCGGATGACGGGGACCCCCGGGCCAGCTATGCGACGCTGACGCTCCGGCGGAGGGTCTTCAGCCTCCGGCACTACCGCGTCGAGTACGACGTGGAAAGGGCGGCGGAGGAAGCCCGCCGCCGAAGGCTGCCGGAATCCTTTGCCCAGATGCTTCTCCGCGGGATGAGCCTGGGGGACGTCCTGGAAGGAAGGGTGCCGGTTCCAGGTACGGGGGAGCCAAGTGACGGCGGAGGGGCCAACAGTCTCGAATCGGTCATGAGGCTCGTGAAGAGCTGCCGAGACGAGGAAGGACACCTGGAGCAGGTCGAAAGGCTGGCCTTGAGGCTCTTCGACATTTTGCAGCCCCTGCACGGGCTGGGGGAGTTCGAGCGGTCATGGCTCCAGAGCGCTGCGCTCCTGCACGATATCGGGTGGGTACAGGGCGGGACGGGCCACCACAAGGCCTCGATGCGCCTGATCATGGCATCTCCCGTCCTGGCCTTCGACCCGAGGGAAAGGCGCATCGTCGGTTCCATCGCCAGGTATCACAGGGGGGCACTGCCGAAGAGGACCCACGCCCATTTCGAAAGCCTTTCCGGGCCGGACCGGCTGGTGGTCCGGAAACTTGCCTCTCTCCTGAGGTTGGCCGACGGCCTTGACGCGAGTCACGGGGCCGTGGTGAAGGAGATCGAGGCTCGTGTGGAACCCGGGAGCGTCCTGCTCGAGTGTTCGGCTTCACCCTCCTGCCAGTGGGAGAGGCTTTCGGGCGAGAAGAAAAAAGACCTTTTCGAGGAAACCTACGGGAGAGAGTTGAAGATCAGATGGAAAAAGGCCTGATCCAAGCCAGAGGCAAAGTCGCGGCATTCCTGGACATGGGGACGAACTCGGTCCGGCTTTTGGTTGTCAGGGTCGACCCGGGGGGAGTCTATACCGTGCTCAACCAGCAGCGCGAGGTCGTGCGGCTGGGGGAGGGCGAATTCCAGGAGCAGATGCTCCAGCCGGAGGCCATGGACAGGGCCGTGCTCGTCTGCCGCAAGTTCAGCGACCTGGCCCGGTCCTACGGGGTGCAGGATTTCGTGGCCGTCGCCACTTCCGCCACGCGGGACGCCGAGAACCAGGCGAAGTTCCTGGCGCGCATCGAAAAGGAGGCCGGCCTCGAGGTCCGGGTCATCTCGGGGCGTGAGGAAGCCCGGCTGATCTACCTCGGCGTTTCCAGCGGCGTCCACATGGGAGACTACAGCGCGGCCTTCATCGACATAGGGGGCGGCAGCACGGAGGTGATCGTGGGGAACCAGGCCGACTATTCTTTCCTGGACACCCTCAAGCTCGGGGCGATACGCCTGACCCAGATGTTTTTCCTCCCGGGGGAAGAGGCCCCTGTGTCCCCGGCGAGGTACGCGCTGATCTGCCAATACGCCAGGAACGCGGCGGTCCGCACGGCCCAGAGGGCCTTGGAGCACCGCATCGACATGGCCTTCGGCAGCTCGGGGACGATCATGAACCTGGCGCAGGTTGCCCGGGAGATGCGGCTTAAAGGCGCGGCGGAAGAAAACCGGCTGGGAAGGGACGCGCTGGCGAAGGTGAGGGAAACCCTCTGTGCCCTTCCGCTCGAGGAACGGAGGCGCCTCCCGGGGATCAACCCCGAGAGGGCGGACATCATCGTGGCCGGTGCGGCCGTCATCGAAACGCTGATGGACCTCCTGTCGCTGGAGGAGATCAGGGTGAGCGACCGGGGCCTGCGGGACGGGATGCTCATGGATTACCTCTCCCGCCCGGAAAACTTTCCCCAGATGGCCGGGATGAGCGTCCGCCAGAAAAGCGTCCTGAGGCTGGCCCGGGCTTTCGGGGTCGACGAGGGGCATGCCTTCACGACGACCCGCCTGACCCTGGGGCTTTTCGATTCGGCCCGCGAGGCGGGCCTGCATTCCTACGGCGCGGTAGAGAGGGAACTGCTCGAACACGCCGTTTACCTCCACGACATCGGGATGTTCATCTCCTTCAGCAACCATCACGCCCACAGCCACTACATCATCAGGAACGCGGAAATGCTTGGATTCAACCAGACCGAGATCGCCGTCATGGCCTGCGTGGCTCTCTTTCACAGGAAAAAGATGCCGGACAAGGACCATCCGGACTTTGCCGCCCTGGACAAGAGTTCCAGGCAGCTCGTCCGGGTGCTTTCGATGTTCGTGCGGCTTGCCGAGAGCCTCGATCGGACTCACAGCGGGCTGGTGAGGGATGCCCGCTTCAGGGCTTTGAAGGAAGGCGGCGTGGTGCTGGAGATCGCCGCCTCGGGGGACATCCAGATGGAACTCTGGGGAGTCCGGTCCCAGGAGGAGGGTTTCAGGAAAACCTTCAAGACGGGGCTGGAACCCCGGGTCCTGGCCAAAGAGGATCTGGAATCCCCCGGAAGCTAGACCGGAAAACCCAGCTTTTCCGCGAGGGCGGTAAAGAAGGTGTCGATATCCTCCTCGACATGGAGCGCCACGCGGGAGGAAGGCAGGTAGGTCCTGGAAATCTCCCCCCTGTTCACGACGACGATGCTTCCGGGGCAAAGGGACGGCAGCCAGGCGGCGGGCGTCACGACGAGGGACGAGCCGACCACGAACAGCAGGTCGGCCCGGGCCACGAGCTCCTGGCAGGCGTCGAACTGCATGACGTTTTCCCCGAAGAAGACGACGTCCGGCTTCAGCACTCCTCGGCAGGAGTCGCAAAGCGGCACTCCCCCGGATTCCACCTTCCTGGCGCTTTCTTCGTAACTGTAACCTTTCCCGCACCCGGTGCAGTGGCTTTTCCAGATGCTGCCGTGGATCTCCAGGACTTTGCCGGACCCGGCTTTCTGGTGAAGGGCGTCGATGTTCTGCGTCACGATGCCGGCCAATTTGCCCTGCTCCTCGAGGCGGGCGAAGAACCGGTGGGCCGCGGTCGGTTTCACGGCCTCGACCTGGCGGAGGAACTCACGGTGGAAGCCGTAGTAGAACGAGGGATCCCTTTCGAAGACCCCGATATCGAAAATGCGTTCGGGGTTGTCGATCCCGAGTTTCCGGTAAAGGCCGTCCGGGCCCCGGAAGTCGGGTATGCCGGCACTCGTCGACATCCCGGCCCCGCTCAGAAGGACGATCTTTCCCGATGCCCGCACCAACTCCGCGACATGCCCGGCTGCGGCTGAAAGCGCCTGGTTCATGCAAATCCCCCCTCGAGGGACAGTTTACCCCTAAGGGCCTTATCCCGGAAAAACCCCGGCATGTCGGGACCGGCGTCACTTGATGCGCCCGTTTCGCCCGTGCTATATTTTTCATGCAATCGGGTGCAAAAAACTCGGGAGGTGTCCTACCATGGCTCTGCGCAAAATCGTATACGGCATCGACGATCGTCCTCCGTTCCCCATCATGGTCCTGGCCGGGCTGCAGCACGTGCTGACCCTTTTCGGCGCGACCACCCTGGTTCCCCTCATCTTCGGGCCCGCGATGGGCATGGATACCGCCCAGATCGGCTTCTTCATCTCCTGCGTCTATTTCGCCATGGGCGTCGCCACTCTGATCCAGACACACCCCAAGCTCGGCACGGGGCTGCCGATTGTCCAGGGATCAAGCTTCAGTTTCATCCCTCCCATCATGACGATCATCGGGACCTTCAAGGCGGCCGGCCCCGCCGTCATCATGCAGAACGTCGGGGGAGCCCTGATTTCCGGCGGGATCGTCCTGTCTATCTTGGGCTACACCCGGCTCGTGGGGTACATCAGGAAGATCATCACCCCTGTCGTCATCGGGCCCACGATCATGGCGATCGGCTTCTCACTGGCCCCGGTGGCGGTCCAGTTCAACGCGGCGAACTACTGGCCGATCTCCCTCCTCGTGGTGGCGGGCGTCTTCCTGTTCAGCCTCGTGCTGAAAAACAAGTACATCAACATATTCGCCATCCTTTCGGCGATCGTGCTGGCCTACCTGGTCTGCCTGGCTGCGTCGGTTTCGGGCTTTTTCCCACAGGGGCACCCGGCCCACATAAACCTGGCCAGCATCGCGGCCGCCCCCTGGTTCAGGGATATGCGGACCCTGGTCATGCCCTGGGGCGCGCCCAAGTTCAGCATCCTCACCTTCGGGGCCATCCTGGCGGGTTTCTTCGCCGTCATGATCGAGTCGATCGGCGACTATCACTCCTGTTCCTACGCCTCCGGACTACCGGACCCCAGCCCCGAGACCATCAGCCGCGGGATCGGCGCCGAAGGACTGAACTGCGCCCTTGCGGGGCTCTTCGGGGCCGTCGGCACGACCTCCTACACCGAGAACATCGGGCTGATCGGGCTGACGGGAGTGGCCTCCCGCTGGGTCGTCCGCACGGGGGCCGTCCTGCTCATCGTCATGAGCATGATCGGCAAACTCGGGGCGCTAGTCGCCACGATCCCCAGCCCCATCATCGGCGGCGCCTACATCGCCCTTTTCGGGATCATCGGGGCGCTGGGAATCCAGGTCCTGATGCGGGCAGACATGGGCAGCCAGCGGAACGTCCTGATCGTCGGGTTCGCCTTCCTGATGGCCCTCGGGCTACCCGGGTGGGTGGACGGGCAGAAAACGGCCTTTTTTGCGGCCGGTATCCCGGGACAGGTGCTCTGGGCGATCCTGAAGACTCCGATGGCCGTCGCCGGCGTTTGTGCCGCGTTCTGGGACAGCCTGATCCCCGGCACACCCGAGGAACGGGGTATCGGGGTCCAGCCCCGCTAGGCGGTTTTGGGTAAAGAACTCTTAGGGGCGGCGGGTTCTCCCGCCGCCCCTTTTTTGCGGTATCATGGAACGGTAGGGTGAAAGGGGAATTGAATGACGTGGATGATTTCGATTTTATCGTCGTCGGAGCGGGGCCGGCAGGCCTTTTTGCGGCTCTCGAGCTCTCCAGGGCTGGCAAGAGGGTCGCAATTTTCGACAAGGGTTTCCCCATCTCGGCGAGGAAATGCCCGATCAAGGCCGGGAAAGCCAAATTATGCGTCCACTGCCGCCCGTGCGCCATCGTCTGCGGGTGGGGTGGGGCGGGTGCCTATAGCGACGGTAAGCTCACCCTGACGCCGGAATTCGGGGGGAACCTGGAAAAAACCGTGGGCAGGGAGAGGCTCCTTGACCTGATAGAAGAGGTGGACCGGACGTTCGTGGCGTTCGGGGCCGATTCCCCCGTCTACGAGCCGGACCCGGCCTTCGCCGCCGAGACGATCAAGCGGGGCCGGAGCGCGGGCCTGCAGGTCATCCCGGCGCGGATCAGGCACATGGGGACCGACAGGGCGAAGCAGGTCCTGGAGTCCTTTTACGGGAAACTGGCCTCTTCCTGCCAGGTCAGGACGAGGGCGGAAGTGCAGTCTATCCTTGTGAACGGGGGGCGGGCCAGGGGAGTCCTGCTGTGGGACGGGACGCAAGTGACCGCCTCTGCGGTCCTGCTGGCCCCCGGCAGGGAGGGCGCCCCGTGGATGGAGCGCGTGGCCCGTGACCTTGGCCTGGCCGTCGATTCCCTGGCGGTCGACATCGGGGTCAGGGTGGAAATCCCGGACGAGATCGCGAACGACCTCACCGAGCAGTTCTACGAGGTTAAGGCCATATTCGACGCCCCCACCTTCGACGACCGGGTGCGCACTTTCTGCATGTGCCCCCATGGCGAGGTCGTCACGGAATACCAGAGCGACTCGGGCCTCGTCATCGTCAACGGGCACAGCAATCGCGACCGAAAGACCAAAAACACCAACTTCGCGATTCTGGTCAGCACGGAGTTTACCCAGCCGTTCCGGGACCCGAACGGTTACGGCGGGGCGATCGCACGGCTCGCGAACATGCTGGGGGGCACGGTGCTGGTCCAGAGGTTAGGCGACCTGAAGGCGGGAAGGCGCTCCACACACGGGAGGATCGAACGCGGGCTGGTCCGCCCCACCCTGAAGCAGGCGGAGCCGGGGGATCTTTCTTTTGCCCTTCCCTACCGGCACCTGACCGACATCCTGGAGATGCTGAAGGCGCTCGACTCCATCATGCCCGGTATCGACGGGCCCCACACCCTGCTCTACGGCGCGGAGGTCAAGTTCTACAGCCTCCGCCTGGCGCTGGACAAGGGACTGAGGACCTCGGTGGAGGGCCTTTATGCGGCGGGAGACGGGGCCGGGGTCACGAGGGGGCTTGTCCAGGCTTCCGCTAGCGGCCTCGTGGCCGCCAGGGATTTCCTTGACAGGGGCCTCCGGAAGAGTTAAAATTCAACTAGTTTAAAAACATTATAAATAAACGGACCGTCAAGGCCCGCAATCGGAGGAGGTTGTTCGAGATGATGAAACAGAAAGTGAACGACGCGCTCAACAAGCAGATCAACGAAGAAGGTTTTTCTTCCTACCTTTACCTTTCCATGTCAGCCTGGTTCGAGAGCCAGAACCTGAAGGGATTCGCGAACTGGATGAAAGTCCAGGCACAGGAAGAGGCGGTACACGCCAAGATCTTCTTCGACCACATAGTGGAGAGGGGTGGCACCGTGAAACTCGCGGCCATCGCCGAGCCGAAGGCGGAGTGGGCTTCCCCGCTCGAGGCCTTCAAGGATACCCTCGAGCACGAGCGGCATATCACCGCCTGCATCCACGGCCTGATGGACCTGGCCATCAAGGAGAAGGATCACGCGGCGGCCGTTGCCCTGCAGTGGTTCGTGAAGGAGCAGGTGGAGGAAGAGGCCACGGCAGAGGAACTGCTCGGGAAGCTCGGCATGATCGGCGATTCCAAGAACGGCCTGTTCATGGTGGACAAGGAACTTGGCAAGAGGTCGTTCAAGGTGCCTGAGGGTGTTACGATATAAACACCCGCTCGTAGGGTAGAGCGCACGCGGGGGCGGGGCAAAAGCCCGTTCCCGCTTTTTTATATTGAATGCATGGTAAACCATTTTCCGGGTGAAGGGGGAAAAAAAGTGGACGCGACAAGCGCTATCGACGTGAAGGCCTTGTTCAACCTGACCTACGGGATGTATATCGTCAGTACCGAATGGGAGGGCAAGAAGAACGGGCAGATCGCGAACTCCGTGATGCAGGTAACCGCCACCCCAAACACTGTGGCCGTCTGCCTGAACAGGGACAATTACACCTGGGAACTCCTGGAGAAGAGCGGTAAGTTCTCGGTGACGGTCCTGGAGGAGGAAGTACCCATGACTTTCATCGGGACTTTCGGTTTCAAGAGCGGGAGGGACATCGACAAGTTCGCCGCATGCAACTGGACCAGGGGCCTCGAAGGGACACCCGCGGTGACGGAGTACGCTCTGGCCTGGATCGAGGCCAGGGTTTTCAATCGTGTCGATGTCTACACCCACAGCGTCTTTTTCGGGGAGGTCCTCTCTTCCTCCTGCCTGAAACAGGGGTGCCCTTTGACCTACGCGAACTACCATCTCGTGAAGAAGGGCAAGTCCCCGAAATCCGCTCCCACCTACATCCTGAACGCGGTGAAATGAGGAGGCGGGAAGGAAAATGAACGGCGCACTCGAGGTCAAGCCGGGCATCTACTGGGTAGGGGCGATCGACTGGAGGCTGCGGGATTTCCACGGTTATTCCACGGAACTCGGATCGACCTACAACGCCTTTCTCGCGGTGGACGACCACGTGACCCTTTTCGACACGGTGAAAGCGACCCACACGGACGAAATGCTCTGGAGGATCGGGCAGGTCGTCGACCCCGGGAAGATCGACACGATCGTCGTGAACCACGCGGAGATGGATCACAGCGGCAGCCTTGGGCGCGTCATCGAGACCGTCAGGCCGGAGCGGGTTTTCGCGTCCCCCGCCTGCGAGAAGGCGCTGAAGGCCCATTTCCATTACGAGGGTTGGCCGATCCGGGTCGTGAAGTCGGGGGACCGTTTCAACCTGGGAAGAAGGAACGTCACCTTCCTGGAGACGAAGATGCTCCACTGGCCCGACAGCATGTTCTCCTACCTGGAGGAAGATCGTCTTTTGATCTCCAGCGACGCCTTCGGGCAGCACTACGCCACGAGCGAGCGCTTCGACGACGAGGTCGATCCCGGGGAACTGATCCACCAGTCGGCCAAGTATTACGCGAACATCCTCAATCCCTACTCTCCCCTCGTGGCGGGCCTCCTGCAGCAGGTGACCAAGATGGGCCTCCAGATCGACATGATCGCGCCCGACCACGGCGTGATCTGGCGGAAGGACCCCGGGCGCATCCTGTCGGCCTACGGGGATTGGAGCGCGCAGAAATCGAGGGAGAAGGCGATCGTCGTCTTCGATTCCATGTGGCACAGCACCGAGAAAATGGCCGAGGCCGTTGGCCAGGGACTCGTCGAAAAGGGGGTCTCGGTCCAGGTGATGGACCTCCACGGCTGGCACCGGAGCGACGTCGTGACCGAACTGCTGGACGCCCGCGGCTTCGTCCTGGGTTCCCCTACCCTGAACAACGGGATCCTCCCCCGTATGGCCGACCTGCTTTGCTACGCGAAGGGGCTGAGGTTTACCGGCAGGGTCGGGGCGGCGTTCGGTTCCTACGGGTGGGGCGGCGAGGCGGTCAAGCTCCTCAACGGGGCCCTGGACGACATGAAGGTCCGGCGGGTGCACGATGGCTTGCGGGTCCAGTACGTGCCGACGGAAGGGGATCTCGAAACCTGCCGGGAACTGGGGCGCACGGTCGCCGATGCGATCCTGGCCGAAGCCCGCTGATGGGGTCCGGCTGCCTTAAGGACGTCCTGGAGGGAATCTACGCCACCTACAACCGCCCTGAATGGATCTCCCCGGATCCCCTGGAATGCGTCCTGCCTTTCAGGGAGGTTTTGGACCGGGAAATCGCCGCCCTGGCGGCGTCGGGGCTGGCCTACGGGCGCGTCAGGCAGATCCTGAAAAGCGTCGGGCCTGTCCTCGATGCGATGGGTCCTTCCCCGAGGGCTTACCTGGAAAGAAAATCCCGCTCGGCTCTCGAGCGGGATTTTTCCTGTTTCAGGCACAGGTTCACCGCCGGGGAAGACCTCGTCGCGCTGCTTTGGGGTGCCCGGCAGCTCTGCCTGGTGCACGGGGGGCTGGAAGCGGCTTTCCTCTCATATGACGGGGGAGGCGGGGATTATCGCCTGGCCCTGGACGGGTTCCTGGAAGAACTCTCCGCGGCAGGGGGAGGTCCCGCGAAAAACAGCCTCGTGTGCAGGCCTTCCGACGGGAGCGCCTGCAAGCGCCACTGGCTTTTCCTGAAATGGATGGTCCGCTCCGACGAGGTGGATCCCGGGGGGTGGGATTCCTGCGAGCCCGGCCGCCTACTGGTACCCCTCGACACCCACATGCACCGGATCGGCCGTGCCCTTGGCTTCACGGAACGGAAGGCGGCCGACCTGAAAACCGCGCTGGAAGTGACCGGGGGTTTTGCCCGGATCGTCCCCGAAGACCCGGCCCGTTACGACTTCTGCCTGACCCGCTTCGGCATCAGGGACGACCTCGGGTTCTCAAGCCTCCTGGACAAGTGCCGAACGGCCCCGGTCGACATCCACGAGCCGCAGGATCAGCATCCCGGCGATGAAAAAGAGCGAAAGGGCAAGCGCCCCATACCGGGGAGAGCCCGTGACCTGGAGGATGATCCCGAAAAGCGCGGGCCCCGCGATCCCGGAAAACTTGCTTGACAGGTCATAGAACGCGAAGAATTCCGCGCTTTGCCCGCGCGGGATCATCGACCCGAAGAGGCTGCGGCTGAGAGCCTGGGTGCCCCCCTGCACGGTGCCGATGCCCAGCGCGAGGACCCAGAATTGCCAGGGCCGGACGAGGAAGAAAGCCCAGGCGGAGATGCAGACGTAGCCGCAAAGCCCGATGAAGATGGCTTTTTTGGGGCCGATCTTTCCCGAAAGGGCGCCGAAGCCGATGGAAAAGGGAATTGCGACGAACTGGGTGGCGAGGAGTGCCCCCAGGAGGTGCTCCCTCCCGATCCCCAGGGCTGACGCGTAAAGCGCCCCCAGCTTGATGACCGTTCCTATCCCGTCGTTGAAAAGCCAGAAGGCGACGAGGAACGTAAACGCGTCGCGGTGCAGCCGAAGGGCCCGGAGAGTCCGGAATGGTTTCCGGAAAATACCCACCGAGGGCTCCCGGCAAGGTCCCATCGTAGGTTCCGGCACGAATAGCAGGACCGGGACGGTGAAGGCTGCCCACCAGGCGGCCACGCTGATGAAACTCAGCTTCATGCCCGCCCCGGAGGGGAGGGCCAGGATCATCGCGACGTTGATCCCCAGGAGGAGCCCCCCGCCGAGGTACCCCGTGGCATAGCCGCGGCTGGAGACGCTGTCCAGTTCCGTAGGCTGGGCAATGTGCGGCAGCAGGGAATCGTAAAAGACCGACGAAAGGGAAAAACCCAGCGTTCCCAGAATGAGAAGGCCCAACGCCAGTCGCCAGTCCCCTTCCCCGACCAGGGCGAGCCCCGCTGAGGCCGCGATGCCCAAAAGGGTCGAGAGGGCCAGTCCCCTTTTCTTGCAGCCCCACGCGTCGGCAGCGGCCCCCGAGAAGGGGGCGGCCAGGACCGAGAGCAGGAGCGCCCCTGCCGAGGCGTATCCCCAGTAGGCAAGGGAAGAGGCAAGGGGAAGCCCCCGTGCTGCTACCTCCCTGTAATAGACGGGAAGCACTGCCGCCATGACGGTCGTGGCGAAAGCAGAGTTACCCGCGTCGTAAAGGGCCCAACTCCATTGCCTAAGGGCCTTTTCTTTCCTCACCAAGGATGCACCTCTTTCCATGACGGGAGCGAGGTCTTCATTATCGGCCATGGGAGCGGGGAGTCAAACCCCCATGAAACGGCCTTGACAAAAAATAAGAATACAGGTATTTATATACCTAAATAGACTTGACAGAAGGAGAGGGGATTACGTGAGGAAAGGTGTGCGGCCGATCATCCGGATCGACGAAGAGAAGTGTGACGGTTGCGGCCTCTGCGCGACGGCCTGCCACGAGGGGGCTATAGCGATCGTGGACGGCAAGGCGAGGCTGGTGAGCGAGAGTTTCTGCGACGGCCTGGGGGCCTGCCTGGGGGATTGCCCGCGGGGGGCCATCACGATCGAGGAAAGGGAGGCGGAGGCTTTCGACGAAGAAGCCGTGGCCAGGGCCCAGGAACGGGGAAAAACTCCCGAGCCGCTTGCCTGCGGTTGCCCGGGAACAATGGCCCGCACGCTCGCAACTGCCGCTCCCAAGGCGGAGGCCGGTTTTTCCCCGGTGGTTTCCCGGCTTCAGAACTGGCCCATCCAGCTTTCCCTGGTTCCCGTGAACGCACCGTACCTCAAGGGGGCCCGACTCGTCCTGGCGGCAGACTGCACGGCCATCGCCTGTCCGGATTTTCACGCCCGGTTCCTTGGAGGGAAGATCCTGCTCATGGGCTGCCCCAAACTGGACGACGCGGCGTTCTACCAGGAAAAAATCGGTGCGATCCTGAAGGGGAACGCCATCGAGTCGGTCGATGTGGTCTACATGGAAGTCCCCTGCTGCGGCGGCCTTGTCAGGCTTGTCCAGAACGCCATCGAGGAGGCCAGGGTCCCGGTTTCCCTCACACTGACGAAAGTCGGAATCCAGGGAGAGACGCTGGAAAAGGAAACGGTACGGTACAGATTCTCATAATCAGGTCATTAAAGCGAAGAGGGAACATGGTAAAATAAACGCCTGGAAAACGATAATAAACCGAAAGGGGAGTCCAAAAAGGATGTTTTGTTACCAGTGCGAACAGACGGCAAAAGGAACGGGATGCACGGCTTTCGGCGTATGCGGCAAGGATCCCGAAACGGCAGCGCTCCAGGACCTGCTGGTTTGGGCGGCGAAGGGCATAGCCCAGTACGGCTGGAGGGCCAGGCAAATCGGGGCATCAGATCGTGCAATCGATGTTTTCGTCCTTGAAGCCCTCTTTACGACTGTCACGAACGTGAATTTCGACACCCGTCGGCTGGAAGGACTCCTGGTGAAGGCTTACGAGATGAAGGAACGGACCCGCAAGCTTTACGAAGAGGCTTGCGCCCGGAGCGGCAAAACCCCGGAAAAACTTGAGGGACCGGCGACCTGGGCTCCAGCGAACGGCATCAGCGCTCTGGTGAACCAGGGGGAAGCGGTTTCACCCGAGTTGCAGATCCAGAAGTTCGGTCCCGATGCGGGAGGCCTGCACTGGCTGATCATCTACGGACTGAAGGGGATGGCGGCCTATGCCGACCACGCCATGATCCTGGGGAAAGAGGACGAAGGCGTCTACGCGTTCTTCCACAAGGCCCTGAAGCGCCTGGCCGAAGAGGCCATGACCGCCGACGACTTGCTGGGACTTGCCCTGGAGTGCGGCGAGGTCAACCTGAAGATCATGGGGCTGCTTGACGCGGCAAACACGGAGGCTTATGGCAACCCCGTCCCGACCAGGGTCAGGGTGACCCCGGTCAAGGGGCACGCGATCCTGGTTTCCGGCCATGACCTCCTCGACCTGGAGGAACTGCTGAAGCAGACCGAGGGGAAGGGCATCAATATCTACACGCATGGGGAAATGCTCCCGGCCCACGGCTATCCGGGCCTCAAGAAGTACCCCCATTTTGCCGGAAACTTCGGAGGGGCTTGGCAGGACCAGAGGGACGAGTTCGAACAGTTCCCGGGTGCCATCCTGATGACGACCAACTGCATCCAGAAGCCGAAAGAAAGTTACATCGGGCGCATTTTCACCTGCGGCCTGGTGGCCTGGCCCGGCGTTCCCCACATCGCCGACAGGAACTTCTCTCCCGTTATAGAGGCGGCCCTGGCTGCCCCGGGCTTCGCGGAGGATGCCCCGGCCAAGGAGATTCTCGTGGGCTTCGGCCACAACGCCGTCATGGGCGCCGCCGGCAAGGTCATCGAGCTGGTCAAGGCGGGCAAGATCCGGCACTTCTTCCTGATCGGCGGCTGCGACGGAGCCAAGTCGGGGCGCAACTACTACACCGAGTTCGCCCAGAAGGCTCCTGCCGACACCGTCATCCTGACCCTGGCCTGCGGCAAGTATCGGTTCAACAAGCTCGAGTTCGGCGACATCG
>CAYRNZ010000022.1:7414-33776 GCA_964425765.1 uncultured Synergistaceae bacterium | reverse complement strand
AGCCGGCACAGGCCCCGGAGAACTCGAACAGCGGCCGCAGGAGCTGGCTGCCCTTGACCGTCCCCTTGTTGAGCTTCTCGCGGTCCATGTCGGGGATGGAGAGGAAGAACTTCCAGTTGTCGTTCTCGGGTTCGCGGAGGGGCAGCTGCGGGGTCATGTTGATGGCCTTCTTCGTCGCGTCGGCCTTGTTCTTGGCCGGGCAGTTCTGGACGCACAGGCCGCAGCCGGTGCAGTCGGAGACGGACACCTGGATCGTGTACTTCATGCCCGGGAAGTCCTTCCACTTCGCCTCGGTCGACTTGAAGGTCGCCGGGGCCTTCTCCAGGAGCTTGGGATCGTAGACCTTGGAGCGGATGACGGCGTGGGGGCAGACCAGGACGCACTTGCCGCACTGGATGCACGTCTCGGGGTCCCAGGAGGGGCAGTCCAGGGCGATGTTCCGCTTCTCCCACTGGGTCGTGGCGGACGGGAACGTGCCGTCGATCGGCATGGCGCTCACGGGGAGGGCGTCGCCGTCGCCGGCGATGATCTTCGCCGTGACCTTCTGGACGAACTCGGGGGCCTCCGCGGGGACGGCCGGCCGGATGTCGAAGGTGCTGGTCACCGTCGCCGGGACCTTCACCTCGTGCAGGTTGGCCAGGGAGGAATCGACCGCCTCGAAGTTCTTCTGCACGATCTCGGGGCCGCGCTTGCCGTAGGTCTTCTCGATGCTGTGCTTGATGGCGGCGATGGCCTCGTCCTTCGGCAGCACGCCGCTGATGGCGAAGAAGCAGGTCTGCATGACGGTGTTGATGCGGCCGCCCATGCCCGCCTTCTGGGCCACGTCGACGGCGTCGATGACGTAGAACTTCAGGTTCTTGTCGATGATCTCCTTCTGGATCGTCCTCGGCATCTTGTCCCACACCTCTTCGGGCCCGTAGGGGCTGTTGAGGAGGAAAGTGCCGCCCTTCTCGGCGGACTTCAGGACGTTGTACTGCTCCAGGAAGGCGAACTGGTGGCACGCCACGAAGTTGGCCCGGTCGATGAGGTAGATCGCCCGGATCGGGTTGGGCCCGAAGCGCAGGTGGGAGACCGTCATGGACCCGGATTTCTTGGAGTCGTAGACGAAGTAGCCCTGGGCGTAGTTCGGGGTGTCCTCGCCGATGATCTTGATGGAGTTCTTGTTGGCCCCGACGGTGCCGTCGGCGCCCAGTCCGTAGAACAGGCAGCGGACGGCCTTCGGGTCCTCGGTGGAGAAGGACGGGTCGTAGGGCAGGCTGGTGTAGGACACGTCGTCGTCGATGCCGATGGTGAAGCTGTTCTTCGGCTCGAGCTTGGCGGCCTCGTCGTAGACGGCCTTGACCATGGCGGCGGTGAAGTCCTTGGAGGACAGCCCGTAGCGGCCGCCGAAGATCTTGACGTCGCAGCGGCCCATCATGGCGGCGACCACGTCGAGGTAGAGCGGCTCGCCGGTGGACCCGGATTCCTTCGTGCGGTCGAGGACGACGATCGTCTTCACGCTCTTCGGCAGCGCCTCCAGGAAGTGCTTCACGGAGAACGGCCGGTAGAGGCGGACCTTCAGCAGGCCGACCTTCTCGCCCTTGGCCGTGAGGAAGTCCACGGTCTCGTGGGCGGTCTCGGCGCCGGAGCCCATCATGACCAGGACGCGCTCCGCGTCGGGGGCTCCGACGTAGTCGAACAGGTGGTAGTGGCGCCCGACGATCGACGCGAACTTGTCCATGGCGCGCTGGACGATCTCGGGGGCCCTGTCGTAGTAGAGGTTGGCCGCCTCGCGGGCCTGGAAGAACACGTCGGGGTTCTGGGCGGTGCCGCGGATGACCGGCCGGTCGGGGGTGAGGCCGCGGGCCCGGTGGGCCTGCACCAGCTCGTCGTCGATCATGGCCCGGATGTCGTCGTCGGTGAGCATCTCGACCTTGCTGACCTCATGGGAGGTGCGGAAGCCGTCGAAGAAGTGGATGAAGGGCACGCGGGCCTCGAGGGTCGCCGCCTGGGCGATGAGGGCCATGTCCATGACTTCCTGCACGGAGTTGGACGAGAGCAGGCCGAAGCCCGAGGCGCGAACGGCCATGACGTCGCCGTGGTCGCCGAAGATGGACAGCGCGTGGGTGGCCACGGTGCGGGCCGCCACGTGGAAAACGGTGCTCGTCAGTTCGCCTGCGATCTTGTAGAGGTTCGGGATCATGAGGAACAGTCCCTGGGAGGCGGTGAAGGTGGTGGTCAGGGCCCCGGCGGAAAGCGCCCCGTGGACCGCGCCCGATGCGCCGCCCTCGGACTGCAGTTCAGACACGAGGGGCACCGAGCCCCAGATGTTCTTGACGCCCTTGGCGGACCACTCGTCCGCCCATTCGCCCATCGGCGAGGATGGGGTGATCGGGTAGATGGCGATGACCTCGTTGGTCTTGTGCGCCACGTACGCCGCCGCTTCGTTTCCGTCCAGCGTGTGCATCGGCCTTGTTGCCATTGAACCGGACCTCCTTTGGGAGCCGAGCTCCCGTGTTTTTTCTGATCGGTTCCCGGTTGGGACCGTTTCGTTTCATGAAATCCTGCGTTTTGTGGACGATATACCACAAGCCGTCTTATGTTATCACAAATTGTCGAAATTGGCGGACTATCCCGCGGGCTTGCAGGGCAAGGGGCCGGACCGTTGCGGCGAGCCGGGGGAAGGTGCGGGGACGAAGCCGAAAGGAAGAGCCGGCCTTCGGCGTTGGCCCGAAGGCCGGCCATGAGAGTCCCGAGGTTTCACTTTTCGGAGCGGAAGGTCCCCGTCAGGCGGGCCTCCTGCAGCGCGTGGCTGCCGATCGCCTTCACCAGTTCGTACCGCTCCGCGCCCGGGGCCAGGTCGAGGACGGTGTCGAGGGCCACGATCCGGAAACTGTAGCGGTGTATCCCGGAGGGGGGGCATGGTCCCCCGTACCCGATCTTGCCGAAATCGTTCAGGCCCTGGCGCGTGCCGTCCGGAAGGGTCATGCCCTGGGCAACGTTCTCGGGCAGGCGGGAGGCCGTGAAGGGGATGTTCCAGGCGATCCAGTGGACCCACCCGCGGGCGTCCGGGTCGTCGACGATCAGGGCGAAGCTGCGGGTCCCCGGTGGAGGCAGGCTCCACTCCAGGGGGGGCGAGATGTTTCCGGTCAGGTAGCCGGAGTTTTGGGGCAGGTGCCCCCCGTTCTCGAAGGCGGGGCTTTTCAGCGTCAGTTCGCCCGCGAAGGCAGGCCCGGCCGAGAAGGCCGAAAAGGTGAGGGCGGCGCCGAAGAGAAAAGAAAGGAAGACCGCCGCGAGATTGGACTCGAGCATGGCGATCACCTCCCGAATGGGATCCTCTTTATTGTGATAGTAAACTAAAGATTTTTCAAGAGTCCGGTAATTTTTTCGAGTTCATTGGCTCCCCGGATGTCCGTGTCCAGGTAGGGGATCTCGGTGACGGGAAGATCCGAGAAGGTCGTCCGGATCGTTTCCAGGTACCCCGCCTGGGCGGCCCGGTGCTTTTCCATGAAGGCCCCCGCGCCTTCCGGGATGACGCGGTTCACCAGAACCCCGCCCACCGGGATGCCGTACTTCTTCAGGAGGCGCACGGCCCGTTCTGTCTCCAGGATCGGCAGTTTCTCGGCGTTCAGGACGAAGTAGAAGGCGCACAGGGCCGGGTCGGTTAGGATCTTCCGGGCCTTCTCGAACTTCTCCTTTCTCTTCCCGAGGATATCGGTGATGGGGTCGGTCTCGATCTTCCGGCGGACGTCGCGGTCGTACCTGGCCACCATGCTCATGAGCTCCACGGCCTTGGCCCGCTTTTCGAGCAGGTGCTCGAGCCAGGCCCCCAGGATCTCGGGCAGGGTCAGCAGTCGCAGGGTATGGCCCGTCGGGGCGGTGTCGAAGATGATCGCCTCGTACGGGTCCCCCAGGTGTTCCATGAGCTCGATGAACTTGTCGAAGATGGCGGCCTCTTCGGCCCCGGGGGAGCTGTAGGCGATCTCGATCTGCCGCTTGATCTCGTCGACGATCACCGGGCTCACGATGTGGAGCATTTTTTCCTGGATCCCCTTCATGTACTTTTTGGCCTCGAGTTCCGCGTCGATCTCGATGGCCCAGAGGTTCGGCGCGATGAGCCCGATCTCCGTACCGATGGGCAGGTCGAAGGCGTCGGCCAGGGAGTGGGCCGGATCGGTGGAGACGACCAGGGTCCTGATCCCGGCCTCGGAGAGGGCAAGGGCGCGGGCGGCCGCACAGGTGGTCTTTCCCGTGCCGCCCTTCCCGCCGAAGAAACTGAAGGGGCGATATGCGGGCTTCGTCATGGGATCCTCCTTAGCCGAAATCGTACTGGCCGGCCTTCTCGGCCACGATGGTCTTGCGGTTCTGCATGCGCCGCTCCCACGGGACGAGTTCCTCGGCCATGTAGGGCAGCAGTTCCAGGGTGTAGTAGGAGATCGGGTTCGGGATGCCCAGGAAGTCGCCGAAGAGGAGCAGCATCAGGTTGTCGTTGATGTCGAAGGCCTCCTTGCGGATCGCCTGGGTGCCGATCTCGACGAAGGACCCGAAGAGCATCCCCCAGGCCCACTCCTTGAGCGTGCCGAGGACTCCCGCGCTTTCTTCGCCGTTTTCTGTCCCCTGTTCCAGGTCCTTCTCTTCCTTTTCCTGTCCGTTTTCCGGCACGGCTGTCCCTCCCTCCCCGAAACGTCCCACCAGGAGATTCTACCTCGAAAGAAGGGCGGGGATTGAACGAAAGGGCCGGTCACCCCATAATAGGGAACACACTGAAGCCGGAAATGGGGGATGAAGGTGGCGAGAAAGGGCGTTCCGTTGTCGGAGCGGCTGGGATGCATCCGTATCTTCGCGCTGATGGGGTTGCTCTGGGTCCTTTTCATCGGCCTGAACGTCCTGGTGAGATCCGTCGCGCCGGGCCTCGAGTTCAAGATGGGGCAGGTATCGATCACGGCGATCGTCCTGTCGATCGCCGAGCTGGTCGCGGCCTGGTGGATCAGCCTGAAGGTCACCAACGCGATCCTGAACCCCCTGATCGCCCGTGCACGGGCCAGGGAGGAAGAAAAGGCGCGGCGCGAGGAGGAACAGGCGGCAAAGGCCGCCCCGCCGCCCTCAGAAGGACAAACCGCGACGGAGTAAAACCCGGGACCCGGCATCCTCTGCCGGGCCCCGTTCTTTTCAGGCGGGACGGGTTTTGCGCAGGGCCGGCCGCCAGAGGAACTGCCAGGCGGCGGCAGCGCCCGCCAGCATCACGGCGGCGTAGCCCCCGAAGGCCGCGGCGTTTCCCAGGAGCGGCGATAAAAGCCCGAAGATGAACGGCGTGACGGCCCAGCCGGAGTCCATGGCGAACCACACCATGGCGGTGGCCTTAGGCCGCAGCGGTTCCGGCGTCATGTCCCCCACCATCGCCAGGTGGGCCGGGAAACCGAGCCCGACCCCCACCCCGAAAACCACACCGCAGAGGGCGATTGTTGCGTTTGAGCCCGCGAGGCTCAGGGCAGCGAGGCTCACCGCCATGAGGCCGAAGCAGGGGGCCGCGATGCGGGGCCTGGGGATCCGGTCGATGACCCGCAGGGTCGCCAGGCGGATGAGCACCGCGGAGACGGCGCTCGGGGCGATGAAGGCCGAGGGAACGAGTCCCTGTCCCACGAGCAGGGCCCCGAGGCAGAGGGTCAGCGAGTCGGTCAGCGACAGGAGGAACATGGAGACCAGGAGGGCCCTCACAGGCGGCAGCCGGAAAAGCTCGCCGTAGGTCCCCCAGGCCTGCCGGCTTTCGGAGTGCGGGGCGATGGTGACCTTGCCGAACGACCAGCCCACCGCGGCGCAGAAAAGGGCCATGACAGGCGATATCGACAGGTAGGCCGCCACGTGGCCGTGACGGAGCAGCCAGTCCGCCAGCGGCACGACGAAGACCAGGGGCATCATGAGCCCGACCGTGGTGAGGGCGAAGGCGAAGCCCCGCCTCTCGGGGGGGATCGCCAGGTTCTGGTAGGCACTGAAGGCGACGATGAAAGCGCTGTAGCCGATGCCCATGAGCACCCGGCAGGCAAGGACCAGTGGCAGGTTACCGCCCGCCAGGGCAAGGCCGGCGCTCCCAGCGAAGCCCACCAGGGCGGATCCCACGAGGGTGGTCCTCAGGCCGAGGTTTTCCACCAGCCAGCCCCCGGCGGGGCGGAACAGGGTGGTGGCCACGTAGAAGATGCTGACCGCAAACCCGGCCGCCTGGGGGGACACGCCGCGCATGCCCAGCAGGTTGGCCAGGAAGTAGAAGACGTTCGCGAAGGAGAAGACCCCGAAGCCGGCAGCGACGAGAAGGGAGAGGCTTCGGGCGAAGCTCGTCAAGGGATGGCCTCGAAACCGACGGTGATCCGGTCCGTGTCCCGGGTGGAAAAGCCTTCGGGAGCATGCGGCAGGGGTTCCAGGGGCAGTCCGGACTGGGCGGTCCGGAGGCGCAGGCTCTCCACGTCATCCTGCGTCGGGAGGACCAGGGAGAAGCTCCTCAAGCCAGCCGTCCCCGCCGGCGCGCCCTTGGCGTTCCGGCTGTCCCAGATGTTCGCCCCCACGTGGTGGTGGTAGTCGCCGGCCGCGAAGAAAAGGGCGCCGGGGTATCCCTTCTGGGTCACGTTGAGCCCCACGTGCCCGGAGTAGAAGGCCTTCGCCTTGTCCAGGTTGGATACCCGCAGGTGGATGTGCCCGGCCGTCGTCCCCTCGGGCATCCCCTCCCAGGGCGTTTCCTCCCCTTCTGCCAGGAGTTTCCGGCTTTCGAGGGGTTTCGTGACCATGATGATCTGCCCCCGGGAGAAGGTCCAGGCCTCCCTGGGGCGGTCGATGTAGACTTCCACCCCGATGCCGTCGGGGGCCTCCAGGTAGAGGGCCTCGCTGACGCCGTGGTCGCTCAGCCCTTCCATTGGGGCTCCTGCCTCCGCCAGCCGGCGCAGGAGACTCCCCAGGTGTTTCCTGGACGGCAGGCGGACGGCCAGGTGGTAAAGGCCGGTGCAGCCGGACGCCTGGGGCAGCCTGGAATCCTCCCTCAGTTGGGCCACCCACTCCGTACCCCCCTGGGGGAAAAGGAGGGCTGCCTTCCCTCCCTCGGCCGCCTCTGCGCGGAAACCCAGGAGGTTCTTCCAGAACGCCAGTGACTCCGCGAGGCTCGTGACTCCAAGAACGACGTGTCCCACGCGGGTCTTTTCGGGTAAACGGAAAGCTGCCATGGTCTTCGACCTCCAATTTTATTTTTCCCTTTAAGTGTACAACGATATGAAAGAAGTGCCGAGCCTGTAAAATGGCGTTGGAACAATAATAAAGGAAAGGACGGGGGCCGGTTGGACGGGAACGTGAGGCGGATCGTTGCCGCGATGCTTCTGGCAGCGTGGTTTTTCGCGGTACCGGGCCTTGCCGCGGGCGAGGCGTCCCACTCACTTGCCGGCGCGCCGGCGAAATACGTTTTCCTGTTCATCGGCGACGGCATGGGGCCCTCCCAGGTCCGTGCGGCCGAAACCGTCCTCCGGGCAAAAAGCGGGGCGGGGGCTTTCGCCCTTTCCGCGTTGCCCGTTCGAGGAACCGCCGCGACCCGTTCCGCGGACTTTCGCGTCACCGATTCCGCCGCTGCCGCCACGGCCCTGGCCTCAGGGCGTAAGACGGCCAACGGGGTCATCGGCATGGACCCCGCCGGGCAGGCCCCTCTCGAGTCCATCGCCGAAGCGGCCCGGGACAGGGGCTTCAAGGTCGGCATCGTCACCAGCGTTCCCCTGGACCACGCAACCCCGGCGGCCTTCTACGCCCACCGGCCTTCCCGGAAGGACCTGTACGAGATCTCCCTGCAGATGTCCGGTTCCGGTTTAGACTATTTCGCCGGCGGGCCCTTCACCCGGCCCACGGGGCCGAAGAAGGACGCCACGGACAGCGTCGAGGCCGCGAGGTCGAGGGGCTACCGCGTCGTCCTGGACAAAGAAGGCTTTACGCGGCTGAGCCATGGCGCCGGGAAGACCATGGTCTTCACCCGGGTCGCCTCCGGCCAGGGGCTCATCGGGTTGTCCCTGGCGGAGCTGACGGCCAAGGGGGTGGAACTCCTGGAAGGCCCCGCGGGCTTTTTCATGGTGGTGGAAGGCGGGAAGATCGACTGGGCCTGCCATGCCAACGACGCCGCGGGAGCCGTGGCGGAGACGCTGGCCTTCGACGGGGCCGTCGACAAGGCCGTGGCGTTCGCGCGCCGCCACCCGGAGGAAACCCTCGTGGTCGTGACGGGAGACCACGAGACGGGCGGCATGGCTTTCGACCCGACCGACGGGGCGGCCGCGGCGAAGGCCGGCAGGATCCTGTCCCGGCAAGGCTCTGCCGCCGCTTTCGAGGAGCGGTTCTCCTCCTACAGGAAGAAACTCGGGGGGAAACCCGGGCGACTCGAGGACGTACTGCCGCTGGCGCGGACGTTCTTCGGGCTCCGGGAACCCGGGCTGGCGGCCTCGAAAGACCCGGCGGCGCGCGAGGAACCGGACCTGGTGCTCACGGACACCGACCTCCGATCCCTGCGGGAGGCGTTTTCGGACAGCCTGGCCGCGGAAAGGGCACCGGGCGGCAGGGGCGCGGCCTACCTCCGGTACGGCGGCTGCGACCCGCTGACCATCACCCTCACCCGCCTCCGGGACGGCAAGGCCGGCATCCGGTGGGGCACCTGCTCCCACACGGATCGGCCGGTTCCCGTCCACGCGCTCGGGCGGGGGCAGGAACTCTTCGCCGGCCCCTGCGACAACACGGACATCCCGAAGAGGATCCGCCAGGCCATGGGCTTCTGAACGGCCCGGGCGGCATGAAGGGAGGGATCGCCTTGCTCCTGGAGAAGGAAAGGACTCTCGTGGCCGAGTACGGCCGGAAGCTTTTGGCGGAGGGGCTCACCCGTGGAACGGGGGGCAACCTGAGCGTCGTGGACCGCCATGCCGGCCTCGCGGCCGTCAAGCCGAGCGCCGTGGCTTACACCGAGGCTGCTCCGGGGGACATCGCCGTGGTGGACCTCGAAGGCCGACAGGTCGACGGTCCGTGGAAACCCTCCAGCGAGACCCCGATGCACCTGGCCCTCTACCGGGGCCGGCCTGACGTCGGGGCGGTCGTCCACACCCATTCGCCCTTCGCCACGACATTCGCCTGCCTCGAACGGGAGATTCCCGCCGTCCACTACCTTTTGGCCATGGCCGGAGGGCGCGTGCCCTGCACGCCGTACGTTCCCTTCGGCACGGAGGAACTGGCAAGGACCGCCCTGGCGGGGATCGGCGGGGGGCATGCCGTCCTGCTGGGTCACCACGGCTTCGTCGCCGTGGGGGCCGACATGGAGGAGGCCTTCGCCGTGGCCTGGGCCGCGGAGTTCGCGGCGGAGATCGCCTGGAGGGCTTCCTGCCTGGGAACCCCGCCGGAGATCTCCCATGAAATGATGGAAGACGCCGTGGCCCGGATGGCCCGTTACGGGCGGTCGGCCCCGGCCGGGAAGGAGGGTTCCCGATGACGGTCCCGCCGGCCAATGCCGATATCGCGGACCTTTTCGAACGGATCGCCGACCTCCTGGAAATCCAGGGGGAGAACGTGTTCAAGGTCAACGCCTACCGCCGGGTCGCCGACAACATCCGTGAGGTCGGCCGGCCCCTGTCGGAGGTCCGCGCGGAGGGAGCCCTCAGGCAGGTTCCCGGGGTCGGCGAGGCCATCGCGGAAAAGATCGGCGAGCTGTTGGACACCGGCAGGCTGGAATTCTACGAGAAACTGAAGAACGAAATTCCCGAAAGCCTCCTGGAACTCCTGGAAGTGCCCGACATGGGGCCGAAGCGCGTGGGCCTCGTGTGGAAAAGCCTGGGGGTCACGGACCTGGCGGGGCTGGCCCGTGCCGCCTCCGAGGGCCGCCTCAGGGGGCTTCCCGGCCTCGGGGCGAAATCCGAGGCGAAGATCCTGAAGGGCCTCGACGACCTGGGGCATCGCAAGGTCGCCTCCCGCACCCCCCTGGGGGAGGCGTGGGAACTCGCCGCGGCGGTCCGCTCGGAACTGGCCTCCGTTCCGGGCGTCGAGCGCCTCGCGTCCGGGGGTTCCCTCCGGAGGATGAAAGAGACGGTGGGGGACCTGGACTTTTTGGCGGCGGCCCAGGACGCCGGGCCGGTCATGGACCGCCTGGCCGAAAGCCCCCTCGTGGAGGAGGTCCTCCTGAGGGGCCCTACCAAGATGAGCGTCCGCCTCCGCGGTGGCGTGCAGGGCGACCTCCGCGTCGTGGAGCCCTCCCGCTGGGGGACCGCCTGGCAGTACTTCACCGGCAGCCAGGCCCACAACGTGTCGGTCCGGGAACTGGCGCTGAAGAAGGGCTTCAGCCTGAGCGAGTACGCCCTGAAACGGGCGGACGGCAGCGAACTCCTGTGTTCGGAGGAGGAAGAGGTCTACCGGGTTCTCGGGATGCCCTGGATCCCGCCGGAGCTGAGGGAAGGCCGGGGCGAGATCGAGGCGGCCCTCGAGGGAAGGCTTCCCCGGCTGCTCGAGGAAGCCGACCTCAAGGGGGACCTCCAGAGCCACACGACGGCAAGCGACGGGCGGGCAGGCCTGGAGGAGATGGCCGCGGCCGCCCGCGGCCGTGGTCTCTCCTACCTGCTCGTGACGGACCATTCCCAGGGCCTGGGCATCGCCGGGGGGCTCTCCCCGGAGGCTCTCCTGCTCCAGTGTTCCAAGATCCGGACCCTGAACCGCTCTTTCGGGGAGGGTTTTCGCCTCCTCTGCGGGACGGAGGTGGAGGTCCGCTCCGACGGGAGCCTGGATTTTCCCGACGACTTGCTGGAACGGGTGGACCTCGTGGTGGCGGCCGTCCACTCGGCCCTCTCGGGGGACCGTGAGAAGGTCACGGCCCGTTTCCTCTCGGCCGTCGGGCACCCGCTCGTCCACGTTCTGGCCCACCCCACGGGCAGGCTTCTGGCCGGCAAGGGGAGGACCGGTGCGGATGCCGACTGGGACCGGGTTTTCACCCTGGCCGCGGCGACCGGGACGGCCCTGGAGATCAACGCCTCCCCCATGAGGCTCGACCTCACCGACACCCTCGCCCGCAGGGCCCTGGAACTGGGGTGCCTTTTCGCCGTCAGCACCGACGCCCACTCGCCGGAACAGTTCGACTACGCCCGCTTCGGCGTGGCCGTGGCGAAACGGGCCTGGATTCCCCCGGAACGGGTGGTGAACACCTGGGACGCAGACCGGCTGCTCGAGTGGGCGCACGGCAAGCCCGGGAGGGTGGCGGCCCTTGGCGTCTAGGCGGTTCAGGGCCTTCGCCCGGGGGATCGTCCAGAAGGGGACCTTTCTCCGGCGCCTGAACCGTTTCGTCCTGGAGGCCGAAACGGAAGGCGCGGTCGTGACCGCCCACCTGCCGAACCCGGGCCGCCTTTGGGAGATCCTGTTCCCCGGCACGGAACTGGCCCTCGTCCCGACGCCGCAGAGCCCTAAACTTTCCTTCAAGGTGGCGGCGGCCCGCCGGAACGGGCGGTGGGTATGCCTCGACACGATCCGGACCAACGCCCTCGCCCGTCACCTGCTGGAAGAAGGGCGCGTTCCGGGCCTTTCCGGCTGGGAGGTCTTCTCGAGCGAGGTCCCGCACAACAACAGCCGATTCGACTTCCTGCTGGGGCGGGGGAAGGACCGGCTTTTCCTGGAGGTCAAGTCCTGCACGCTTTTCCAGGGCCCCATGTCGATGTTCCCCGACGCGGTGACCGAGCGGGGCCGGCGGCACCTGCTGGAACTGGCGGCCTTAAAGCCCGGCGAGCCCGGAGGGGCGGTCCTCGTCGTCTCCCAGGGGCCCGAAAGCCGGTTCTTCCTGCCGGATTACCACACTGACCGCGCCTTCGCCGAAGCCTTCCTCGAGACGCGGGGCGGGGTCGCCGTGCACGCGGTGTCCGTGGGCTGGGACGACGACCTGTCGCTGATGGGCGAGGTCCGCCCGCTGGAGATCCCCTGGGATGCCCTGGTGCGGACGGATTTCGAAGCGGGCGCCTGGATCGCGGTCCTCCGGGGAAGCGAGGCCGGGCTCGAAACGCCCTATGCCGTGGCGGCGGGTGTGGAGGAATCCGGCCTGGACCGGAAGATGCGGGCCCTGGCGAGGCATTTCGGGCCCGCGCTCCTGAAACTCCTCCCGGTCCGGGGCTACCAGGGTGGGCTTGACCGCCTGGAGAAGGCCCTGTCCGTTTCCCCGGACCCGGGCGTGATCACGGCGGCCGAAGACGGGGCGCGGATGTTCGGTTTTTCCCGCCACCCCCTCCAGGACCCCCTTTTCGTCGACACCCTGCTGGATTTCCGCATGATCCTTCAACCCCTGGGAAAGATGCCTTAAAATAACCGGGGCGGATCGTTTCACGCCTCGATCATTTTTCCCCTGGAGGCACCCGGATGAACCGGTCCCGCATCCTCATCGGCCTGAACGCTTCCGTCTTCGTCCTGATGCTCGGGGTCGGCCTCATCGTGGCCATCCTCCCGGGCAAGATCCTGGCCATGACGGGAAGCCCGTCCATGGTAGGCATGCTGGCCTCCACCTTCGCCGCCTCCTACATCCTCCTGCAGGTCCCGGTCGGGAACCTTGCCGACCGCCACGGCTTCCGCCCGTTCCTGGTGGGAGGCTATCTCCTCTGCGGCCTCGTGGCCCTGGGATACGCCTACGCTCCGAGTGCGGCGCTCATCCTCCTGGGCAGGGTTTTCCAGGGGGCGGGCGAAGCCCCCGTCTGGGCGCTGGGCCCGGCCGTCCTTTCCATCGCCTACCCCGAGAAAAAGGGGGCCGTCATCGGCTTCTACAACGCCGCCTGCCACCTGGGGCTCACCTTCGGCCCCATCCTGGGCATCCTCCTGGCCGGACGGTGGACGGGCAACGAGCCCTTTCTTTTCTACGCCGTCACCTGCGTGGCCGGGGCCGCGATCCTGGCTCTTTCCCTGGGGCGACTGAAGGCAGTCCCGGACCCGGACCGCGCGAAGCTGGACGCGAAAAGCCTGAAGGCCCTCACCCGCCAGCCCGGGGTCCTGAAGGCGTTTCTCGGCATCACCCTTCACGGGGTGGGGTACGGGGTGTTCCTCACGGTCATCCCGGCCTACGTGATCGGGACCCGGCACTTCACGCAGAACCTGGTGAACGTCTATTTCTCGCTTTTCTACATCACCGTCTGCGCGTCGCAGTTCCTGACGGGCCCCCTATCCGACCGCAAGGGCCGGCGTCCGCTCATGGTGGCGGGGCTGCTCTTCACGGCGGCGGGGATGGCCTTGGTCCCGGTCCTGCCCAGCCCCTGGGTCTTCGGGGCCTTCGCCGCAATCAGCTTCGGGCTGGGCACCTTCTACCTCTCCTCCATGGCTTTCCTGAACGAGACGGTTCCGGACAGCCTGAAGGGGACCATTTCCGGGGCCTATTTCCTTTTCTGGGGAATCGGCAATTTCGCCGGGCCTCCCGTCATCGGGATGGTAGTCCAGGCCCTGGGCCACGGGACGGGGTTCGCCTTTGTAGCGGCCCTGCTGGCCCTGCAGGCGGCCGCCGTAGCCAGGAAGGGACGCGCGGAACTCGGCAAGTCACTGCCCTAAGGAGGCACGAGCATGGAGAGATCGCTGGAAAGGCTTTTCGAGCCGGTAACGGCCGGCGGGATTACCTTCCGGAACCGGTTCCTGCGGTCGGCCACGTGGCTGGCCGGCTGCGAACACGTCTCGGGGGCGATGACGGACGCCCTGGCGTCCCGCTACACGGAACTGGCCGCGGGCGGCATCGGGGGAATCATCTCGGGTTACGCCAACATCTCGCCCGACGGCCGGGCCCAGGTACGGCAGATGAACCTCGACACGGACGAGCGGGTTGCGGACGTCCGAAAGCTTTCCGGGGCCGTGCAGCCCCGGGGCGCCCGGCTCATCGTCCAGGTCGCCTACGGCGGCGCGGTCTCGAACCCTGCGGCCTCGCGCCTGGGAAGCATCAAGGGCCCTTCCGCCATGAAGGACCCGATGTTCGGCAACGAGGTGGAAGCGCTCGCCCCCGGAGATATCGACCGCATCGTCCGGGACTTCGGCGCCGCCGCCCGCAGGGCCAGGGAAGGCGGAGCCGACGGGGTGCAGCTTCACGGGGCTCACGGCTACCTGCTCATGCAGTTCTTGTCGACAGTCTTCAACCGGCGGACGGACAGGTGGGGCGGGGACTTCGACTCCCGGTCGGCGATCCTGCTGGCGGTGCAGGAAGAGGTCCGCGCCGCCGTGGGGCCGGGCTTCCCGGTCTGGTGGAAACTGAGCGTCTCGGAGGAGCGTGAGGGCGGCTACACTGCTTCGGATGGCGCGCGCCTCGCGGAACGCCTCGTCGACCTGGGGGCTACCGGGATCGAGGTCTCGGGAGGGGCCCGCTACGTGGGCGTCGAGAGGAGCAACTCCCGCCTGGGCATCCGGGCGGGCGTGGACGAGGGGTACTTCGCGCCCCACGCTGCCCTGGTCAAATCAAGGGTCGGCAGTCGCGCGGCGGTGGCTTTGGTGGGCGGACTGAGGAGCCCCCAGGTCATGGCCCGGCTGCTGGAGGAAGGGGCGGCCGACCTGTTCGCGCTGTCCCGTCCGCTCATCGCCGAGCCCGACCTGGTGAACCGCTGGGCGGACGGGGACCTGAGGCCCGCGGAGTGCATTTCCTGCAACGCCTGCTATAAGACCGTGGAAGGCGGCATCATCCATTGTCCCGTCATGAAGGCGGCCCACGAGGGAACCTGGGCGCCCCTGCCGGAATGCTAGGAGTGGAAAAGACCTTGTTGTCCCAGTTTTTCATCCCCCTGGTCAGCACGGCTTTCCTTTTCGGTCTCGCCTACGTCCGGCTCGTCATGCCGGTGGTGAAGGCGGCCGGGGAGGCCTTCTCGAAAGGCGAGGGTGCCAGGGCGCCCCTTTTGGGGCGCGTCGTGGAGGCCCTTTTGATCCTCGGCGAGACCTACCTCCAGGGGGCCTGGTCCGCCTACTGCGCGACGGTCACGATCCTGGCCATGCACAACTACTCGGCTGGGCACCGCTGGGTTTTCTACCTTTTCGCCTTCATCCTCTGCGAGGGGGTATTGGGCTACATCGCCCGTAGGGAACCGGCGGAACGGTTTTTCCTGACGCTGAGGTCGGTCCTGCCGATGGGGGCCTTCGTGGTTTTCATCATGCGGCCGTCGTTCTTGACGTCGCTTTACGGCTGGCTGACCGCCGTCGTTTCGAAGGGCCTGTTCTAACCGGAACCCGGCTCCCGCTTCAGGAGGTTTTTTTGCCGGCCGGCCCGTCTTCATTCGGGCCGGCCTTGCTTTTGCCGAAACCGAGAAGCACCACCGAGGCAATGATGAGGGTGCCTCCCCGGACGACCTCGGGGGACGGGACCTCGCGGAACAGCATCCACGCCCACGCGGCGGCAAAGGCGATCTCGCTCATGGAGACGATGGAGGCGACGTTGGGGGGAACGAACCTCAGGGCGGCCATGACGAGACCGTAGACGCCCACGGTGCAGACCACCGCCAGGACCAGCAGGGACGTCCAGCCGGCGCGGTTCGTTTGGAGGAGGGTCAGGGCCTGCCCGGTGGCGAGTGCCGAGCCGGCCACGACGACCAGCCCCCAGATGAAGGCCTGGAGGTAGGCCTTGAAGGGATCGGTCTTCCCGACCCCGTAGCGTCCGCCCAGCATGTAGCAGGCGTAGCCCATGCCGCCGGCGACGGCGCAGGAAGCGCCCAGGAGGTCCGGCCTGGCGCCGGACACGCCGCCCACGGCGATCCAGGTTCCAGCCAGGGCCGCCAGGAGGCAGCCCACCTGCAGGGGCCTCACGGGTTCGTTCCAGAAAAGCCGGGCGGCGACCATCACCCAGAAGGGGGCCAGGTAGAAGAGCATCATCGCCAGTCCCACCGGGATGCGGACGAAGGCGACGTTGGTGGCGACGTAGGTCACCCCGATGCCGACGGCGCCGTTCAGGATGTGCCAGGGCAGCTCGGCCCGGCTGCAGCGCAGGGCTTCCCTGCGGCGGAACGCCGCGTAAAGGGCGATCAGGGCCGTGGAGATGAAAAGGCGCGCGGCGTTGATCGAGAGCGGGGTGAGGCCGGCCTGGAAGGCGAACCGCTCGACGGGGCCCGTCGCCCCGCCGAAGAGTCCAACCAGGACCATGAGGAAGATGCCGAAAAGGGCGTGTTTCATCGCCTAGGCGCTCTCGGGACTGGGGTCCTCGATTCCCTTGCGGCTCAGGTCCTCCGTCGCCTGGCGGATGTGGCGGTTCATCAGGGACACCGCGGTTTCGGCGTCCCCGGCCTTAAGGGCGGCCATGATCGCCCGGTGCTCCTCCAGGCTGGGGTTCGTGTCGAAGTCGAAAAAGCTCTCGAAAAAGACCATGTAGACGAAGGTCCGGGCGAGGTAGTTCTCGATCGTGTCGGCCAGGATAAGGTTCCCGCCGGCCTCGGCGATGATCCGGTGGAAGGCGTTGTTGACCTCGATATAGGCTTCCAGGTCCCGCCGGGCGAAGACCTCTTCCTCCTCGGCGATCTTCTCTTCGAGGCGGGCCAGCTGGACCCTCGTGATCTTCTCCGCCGCCTTGCGCACGGCCAGGCATTCAAGGGCGTTCCGCACCTCGTAGGTGTCCACCATCTCCGGCCTCGTGGGCGTGACGATGCTGGCCCCCACGTTCGGCATGAGGACGACGAGCCCTTCGTTGGCCAGGCGCCTCAGGGCCTCCCGGACGGGCGTGCGGCTGACCTCCAGCTGCTCGGCCAGCTGTACCTCGGGAAGGCGCTGCCCGGGTTCAAGCTGCTTGGAGTAGATCATGTGCAGGAGCTTGTGGTAGACGGTTTCGGCTGACGTGGAATAGATTTCCGGGCTTTTCAAGGCGGGTTCCTCCCCCCTAAGGCTCGTGCTCAATTGTATAACAGGGGGACCCGCGAAGGGTCCCCCCGGCCGTTCCACGAACAGAAGAACCGAACGCCCGCCTAGAAGGTGGTCTGAGGCGCGAACATCTCGAGGAACACGGCTTCCTTCTTGTCCTTCTTGAACTGCAGGATGGCCGCGGGCTTGTTCAGGGGGTTGTGCGTGGCCTTGTCCACGGTCAGGGTGAAGTGCAGCAGTTTCAGGTTCTTCGTGTTCTCGATGGCGTCCCGCACCGCGGGCCCCTCGGCCTTCTTGGCCCGCTTGATGGCGTCGGCGATCCAGTAGATCAGGTCGTAGGCCGCCACCATGTTGACCTTCTCGGTGGGCTTCACGCCGTACTTCTTCTCGTATTTTTCCGATAGCGGCGCCAGCTTCGGATCCTGGAAGCTCATGTGGTAGGTCCAGAAGCTGTTCTCCATGGCGTCCCCCGCGATCTCGTACATGTTCGGGCTGTAGCCGTCCCCGCCGATGAAGGTCGGCCTCCAGTCGAGCTCCACCGCCTGCTTGATCTGCAGCGCCATTTCCTTGTACGTTCCCGAGGTCATCACCAGGGCCTCCGCACCGCTCGCCTTCGCGTTCGTGATCTGGGCACGGAAGTCCACGTCGCCCGCGCGGTACGCGAAGGGACCCATGACCGTGCCGCCGCCCTTCGTGAAGTTGTCCGTGAAGTACTGCACCAGGCCCTCCGAGTAGTCGCTTCCCACATCCCTCATGACCGCCGCCTTCTTGATCCCCTTCTTCAGCAGGTACAGCGCCATGACCTTGCCCTGGTAGGGGTCCGTAAAGCAGATGCGGAACGCGTAGGGCCGGACCTTCCCGGTGGCCGGGTCCACCGTCACCGCCGGGTTCGTCGGGAACGTCCCGATCTGCGGCACCTTCGCCGCTTCCACGATGGGGTAGGTCGCCAGGTTGATCCCGCTCCAGTTCGAACCGCCGATGGCCACGACCTTGTCCATCGTCACCAGGCGTCGCACCGCGTTCACCGCGTCCTCCTGGCGGCCCCTGACGTCGTAGACGATCAGCTCGAGCGGCCGGCCCAAAACCCCGCCCTTCCTGTTGATCTCGTCGATGGCGATCATGGCCCCGTTTTTCTCGTGCGTTCCCCATGTCGCGCCGTCACCCGTCAGGTGCGCGATATAGCCGATCTTGATCGGTGCGGCGCCCCAGGCGACGGATCCGATGGCAAGGACGAATATCATGGCAAGCAGGAATTTTTTCTTCATATTCTCTCTCCACCTCTCCATTTCATGGCCCGGATCCCCGGAGTGCGGATCCCCCGATTTCGGTGCGCCGTCGTCGGGATAGCGCTTCGCCCGGCCACCTCCTTCCTTCTGCTAAAGGTTGAGGCTTTCCGGCAGTCCGCCGGTCCTGTCCCAGGTCAGGTGGCCCCCCGCGAAAGTCCCTTCGACGAGGACCTTGTGGAGGTCTTCCGGGGGGATGGAGAAGGGGTCCCGGTCGAGGATGCAGAAATCGGCCGACATCCCCTGGGCGATGCGCCCGATGCGCTTGCCCTGGCCGATGGCCCTGTAGGGGTTCACGGTGAAAAGCCTCAGGGCCGAGTCGAGGCTCGTCCGCTCGCTCTCTTTCCAGGTCTGCCCGGTCCCGTCGAGCTTTCGCCGGTTGACCGCCGCATCGATCGAGACCCAGAGGTTCGAGGTGTCGACGGGGCCGTCGCTCGAACCGGTCAGCAGGAGCCCGAGCCCCTCGAGCGTTTTCCAGGCGTATGCGGATGCGCTCCGCTTCGGCCCCAGGCGGGCCGGGGCCATGTCCATGTCGCTCACGGCCTGGATGGGCTGGATGTCGCACGCCGGGCGCACGCGCGCCAGGCGCTCGAAATGGTCCGGCCGAGTGACGAGCACGTGGTTGAGGCGGAAGGGGAACTCCAGGGGGCCCTTGCGCCCCGCAAAGCGCTCGAAGGCTTCCAGGGCCTGGTCGATGGCCGCGTCCCCTATGGCGTGGACCTGGACCTGGATGCCCCTCCGGAACGATTCCCCGAGCAGCCGGTCGAGACTCTCGCTGTCGTGGTTCAGCCGCCCCCGCTGGCCCGGGGCGTCCGCGTACTCTTCCGTGAGGGCCGCGCTTCTGCCGCCCAGGGAGCCGTCCAGGAAGACCTTGAAGCCCCCGAAGCGGATCCAGTCGTCCCCGTAGCCGCTCTTCACCTTGTAGCCGGGGAACGAGTCGTGGTAGGAGACGATCCTTACGGGGAGGGCGTTCCGGTCGAAAAGCTCCTGGTAGAGGGAGAGGTCCTCCTCCAGCCCGTACGTGGCGGCGCTGCAGGTGTGGACGCAGGTGGTCCCCCAGGACGCCAGTTTCCTGCAGGTTTTCGCGAGCGTCTCGACGGACAGGGCTTTTCCCCTGGACTCGTCGTTCATCGTGTCGGTCAGGGGCTGGACCTCGTTTTCAAGGAAGACGCCCGAGTCGATGAAGACGCCCGCTCTCTCCATGGCCTTGCTGCCGGCCACGTGGACGTGGGCGCAGATGCGCCTCAGGAGGACCGGGTTCGGCAGGCCCAGGGCGTCGATGTCGTCCCGGCTCGGCCGGGCCTGCACGGGCCATTTCGTCTCGTCGAACCCCGCTCCGTAGATCCAGTCCCCGTGGGGGACCTCTTCGGCCCTGGCCCGGATGCGGGCAAAAGCCTCCTCGGGCGACCGGCTGCCCTCCAGGTTGACCTCCCAGTCCTGCCTGGCCAGTCCGGCCAGGTGGATGTGGGCGTCGGTGAAGCCGGGCACGACGCCTTCTCCCGACAGGTCGATATGGAAGGCGTCCGCCGCGCGGGGATGGGTGCTGACATGTTCCCTCGGGCCGACCGCCGCAAAGCGGTTCCCGACGACGAGAAGGCTTTCCGCGAAGGGCTGCGAAACGTCTCCCGTCCAGATTCGACCGCCGGTGACCAGGATCGACTTCATGGGCCTCGCCTCCAAAGGATACAAGGTATACTATGCATTCAATTTGTGATACACTTTACGCGGGGTTCATGTCCCTGTCAATTGACCTACAATGAGCACTGTAAGGTAGCAATATTGTATCTCAGAGGAGGGGTTTTTGTGGCTCGTTACGAAGACCTTGCGGGAAAAAGGGTACTTGTGACGGGGGCGGCCAGCGGGATCGGCCTGGCCACGGCGGTCCGCTTCGCCGCGGAGGGCTCGCGCGTGGCGATACTGGACGTGAACCGGCCGGCGCTGGAAAAGGCCCTGTCGGAAAACCCCGCTTTCGAGGGGGGGCTGGTGGCCGACGTCAGCGACGAGAAATCGGTCCTGGACGCTTTCGGTGAGCTGGACGGCCTCTTCGGCGGGATCGACGTGCTGGTGGCCAACGCCGGCATCAGCGTCCGGTCGGATTTCGTGGACATCTCGGCAACCCAGTGGGACAAGGTCATGGGCATCAACCTCAGGGGAATCTTCCTCTGCGCCCGGGAGGCGGCCCGCCGGATGATGGCCCAAAGAAGCGGGGTCATCCTCATGACGGCTTCGTCCAACGGCACCGAAGGGCACCGCTGGTATGCCGACTACAACGCATCGAAGGCCGGGGTCATTTTGCTGACCAAGACCATGGCCCTGGAACTGGCCCCCGTCGTCCGCGTGAACTGCGTCTGCCCCGGTTACGTCCTGACGCCCATGCAGAAGGCCGAGTACACGCCGGAGCAGCTGGAGAAGGTCAACGAGGGCATCCCCATGAAACGGCACGCGGAGCCCGAGGAGATCGGGGCGCTCTACGCCTTCCTGGCCTCGAGCGACGCGGCCTACATCACGGGGGCGGACATCCGCATCGACGGCGGCGAGACCGCCGGGCTCTACTCCTAGATCGAGCGGCAATGACATTAGATAGGAAAGGAAGGGATGGGTGAAATGAGCTGCGATTGTGAAGGCTTGGGCCTCAAGGGCCGCGTTGTCGTCGTAACCGGGGCGGCCAGCGGGATCGGCTTCGGTTGTGCCCGTTTCCTGTCGGAGATGGGGGCTTCCGTGGCCCTTTTCGACGTGGACGAGGCGAAGGGGGCCGCGGCGGCCGGGCAGCTGGGCGGGGGCGCCCGGTTCTTCAAGACCGACGTCCGCTGCGAAAAGAGCTGCAGGAACTCCGTCGAAGGCGTCAAGGAGACTTTCGGCCGCATCGACGCGCTGGTGAACTGCGCCGGGGTCATCCGCCGCAAGACGGTGGTGGACCTCACGGAGGAAGAGTGGGACCTGGTCCTGGACGTGGGGCTGAAGGGCATCTTCCTCGTGTCGAAGTTCGTGGTGCCCGTCATGGCGGCCCAGGGCGGCGGCAGCATCGTGAACATCGGCTCCGGCTGGGGCGTGAAAGGCGGCCCCAAGGCGGTGGCCTACTGCGCTGCCAAGGGCGGGACGGTCAACATGACGCGGGCCATGGCCATCGACCACGGGGCGCAGAACATCCGGGTCAACTGCGTCTGCCCGGGCGACGTGGACACGCCCCTGCTGCGGGACGAGGGGCGCCAGCTGGGGCTCGACCCCGACAAATGGCTGGCGGAGAGCGCGGAACGGCCCATCCACCGGATCGGCCAGCCGCTGGACATCGCCAAGGCGGTCTATTTCCTGGTGAGCGACCTGTCGCCGTGGGTCAGCGGGTCCATCCTCGTGGTGGACGGCGGCGGCACCGCCTGATTCCAAGGGAGGAGAAACAGGACATGTCCGAAAAATTCGTGCACCCGTATATCCCCAACTCGGCCCCCGAAGTCCAGGCCGAGATGCTGAAAAGCATCGGGGCGAAGGACATCGAGGAGTTTTTCGCGTGCATCCCGGAGGCGCTTCGCGTGAAGGGGTTGCTCGACCTTCCGAAGCCCTTCCTGTCCGAGGCGTCCCTGAAGCGCCACGTGGAGGGAATCCTTTCGAAGAACCGCACGAGCGGCGAGCTGTTGAGCTTCCTGGGCGGCGGCTGCTGGAACCACCATGTTCCCGCCGTCTGCGACGAGGTCAACGGCCGCAGCGAGTTCCTGACGGCCTATGCCGGCGAGCCCTACGAGGACCACGGGCGCTTCCAGGCGCTGTTCGAGTACGAGAGCCTCATGGCGGAACTGCTGGACGTGGACGTGGTCAACGTCCCGACCTACGACGGGTCCCAGGCGGCCGGTACGGCGCTGCGCATGGCGGGCCGGATCACGAAGCGCGACGAGGTTCTCGTAGCCGACACCACCTCGCCTGACCGTCTCTCGGCCATCAGGGGGTACCTGCACCCCGACATGAAGGTGACCCTGGTCGGGCACGACCCGAAGAGCGGCCTCATGGACGGTTCCGACCTGGCGGCGAAGATGGGCGGCCACACGGCGGCCGTTTATTTCGAGAACCCCTCCTACCTCGGGTTCATCGAGACGGAGGGGAAGGCGATCTCGGACGCGGCCCACGCGAACGGGGCCCTCTGCGTCGTGTACGCCGACCCCTCGTCACTGGGCGTGCTCACTCCCCCGAGCAACTACGGGGCGGACCTCACCTGCGGGGACATCCAGCCCCTGGGAATGCACATGCACATGGGCGGCGCCCGGGGCGGCTTCATCGGGGCCCCCGACGAAGAGAAGTTCATCGAGGAGTATCCCAGCCGCCTGTTCGGCATCGCCCCCACCTCGCACAAGGAGTGGGGCTTCGGTGACGTGGCCTGGGAGCGCACCTCCTTCGCCAAGCGGGAGAACGCCAAAGAATTCGTCGGCACGGCTGCCGCCCTCTGGGGCATCACAGCGGCCGTCTACCTTTCCCTCATGGGACCCAGGGGAATGAAGGAACTGGGAGAGGCCTGCATGGCCCGGACCGCCTATGCCGTCAAAAGGCTCGGCGCGGTCCCGGGCGTTCGCGTCCCGGCCATCGGCGGGGCCTTCTTCAAGGAGATCCCCGTGAATTTCGACGGGACCGGGAAGACCGTGAAGGAGATCAACAAGGCCCTCCTTGAGAAGGGCATCCTCGGCGGCCACGACCTTTCGAAGGCCTTCCCGGCCCTCGGCCAGTCCGCCCTTTACGCCTTCACCGAGGTCGTCACCCAGGACGACATCGACACCCTTGCCGACGCCCTCGCCGCCGTGACGGCGCGATAGGGCGAAGAGAAAGGAAGGAAAAGACATGGGTATGGACATGAAGGAAAAAATCCGCGACTTCCACCAGGCCCGCTGGGACGAGCCTGTACTCTTCGAGCTCTCCGCCCCGGGCGAACGCGGGATCCTCGTTCCCGAGGGAGGCTGCGAAGTCGAGGCCGCCGGCAGGGAAGCCATGGCGGCGCTTCCGGCCGGGATGCTCCGGGCCGAACCCCCCGCCCTTCCCGAGATGGGGCAGATGAAGGTGGTCAAGCATTTCCTGCGCCTGAGCCAGGAGAACCTCGGGGCCGATTTCAACATCGACATCGGCCAGGGCACCTGCACCATGAAGTACAGCCCGAAGGTGAACGACAAGCTGGCCGCCTCCCCGAAGGTGGCGGACCTCCACCCGCTCCAGGACGAGAGCACCCTCCAGGGGGCACTCGAGATCCTGTACAGGACCGAGCAGCTGCTCAAGTCCATCTCGGGGCTCGACCGGTTCTGCCTGCACCCGGGAGGCGGCTCCCAGGCCCTGTCGGGCATCGCGGCCATCATCCGGGCGTGGGTGGACGACAACGGGCTGCAGGACCAAAAGGACGAGATCATCACCACGATCTTCTCGCACCCGTCCAACCCGGCCGTGGCCAAGCTGAAAGGCTTCAAGGTCATCACCATCTACCCCGACCCGGTGACGGGCCGGCCGGACTTCGAGGCCTTCAAGGCGGCCGTCTCGGACCGCACCGCCGCCCTGATGATCACGAACCCCGAGGACATCGGCCTCTACAACGACCGGATAAAGGAGTTCACCGACCTGGTGCACGCCCACGGGGGCATCTGCAGCTACGACCAGGCCAACGCCAACGGGATTTTGGGCATCACCCGGGCGAAGGAAGCGGGCTTCGACCTCTGCTTCTTCAACATCCACAAGACCTTCTCGTCCCCGCACGGGTGCGGCGGGCCCGGCTGCGGCGTCATCGGCGCGGCCGAACACCTGGTGCCCTACCTGCCGATCCCCCTGGTGAGCTACTGCGAGAAGGGCGGGCGCTACTACCTCGACACCGATCCCCCCAAGACGGTGGGAAAGATCAAGGACTTCTACGGCGTCCTGCCGGCGGTGGTCCGGGCCTACGCCTGGATCATGAACCTGGGGGCCGAGGGGCTGCTCGAGGTGGCCCGGGTCTCGATCCTCAACAACAACTACGTCTTCAGGAAGGTCCTGGAGATGAAGGGTGCCGGGGCCCCGCCCTACGCCGAGGGCGAGCACCGTATGGAACAGGTCCGCTACAGCTTCCAGAGGCTCAAGGACGAGACGGGCATCGGCTTCGCGGAAGTCCAGAACCGGATCTTCGACTACGCGGGGCACATCTGGAGCAGCCACGAGCCGTTCATCGTGCCAGAGCCCTTCACCATCGAGCCGACGGAATCCTACTCGAGGGACGAACTCGACGAGTACCTGGCGATCCTGGGGCGTATCGTCGACGAGGCCTACACGGATCCCGAGATGCTGAAACACGCGCCCCACAGGAGCGTCATCCACCACATCGACCACGACTACCTGGACGACCCGAAACGCTGGGCGATCACCTGGCGCATGTACAAAAAGCGCTTCGACGGCTATTTCGAGCCGAAGAAGGGCTAAACCGGAACAGGCGGGATGTTCAGGCTCGGGCTGATCGTGAACCCGGTGGCCGGGATGGGCGGCCGGGTGGGGCTGAAGGGTACGGACGGGGCGGAAAGCCTGGCCCGGGCCCGGGAGCTGGGGGCCATGCCCCTGGCCCCGGCCCGCGCCGGGCAGGCCCTGGCTATCCTTTCGGCGGCCAGGGAGGCGTTCAGCCTCCTCACCTGCCCGGGGGCGATGGGCGAGGCCGTGGCGGCTTCCTGCGGCCTGCCCTGCACGACGGTCGACCTGCGCCTGGGGGCGGAAACGGCACCGGCCGACACAAAGGCGGCGGCCCGTATGATGGCCGACCGGAGCGTCGACCTTTTGCTTTTCGCGGGAGGGGACGGGACTGCCCGGGACATCTCCGACGCGGTCGGGGAGCGGGTCCCCTGCCTGGGCATACCGGCGGGGGTGAAGATCCACTCCGCCGTCTTCGCCTCGACACCCCTCCACGCCGGAGAGCTGGCCCTGGCCCTGGCGAGGGGCAAACGCCCGCGCCTGCGCCTCGCCGAAGTCATGGACATCGACGAGGAAGCCTTCCGGCGGGGGGAGGTCCGCTCCCGCCTGTACGGCTACCTTACCGTGCCGGGGGACCGGCGGCACATGCAGGGGCAGAAGGCCGGCACCCCGAAAAGCGAGAAGGCGGTGCAGGAAGCGATCGCCCACGACATCCTGGAACGGCTTTCTCGGGATGCACTGGCCCTGGTGGGGCCAGGTTCCACGACCCGCGAGCTGAAAAGGCTCCTGGGCCGCGAGGGGACGCTGCTTGGGGTCGACGCCTTCAAGGCCGGGGTCCCGGCTGGGGAAGACTGCAACGAGGGAAGGCTGCTGGAACTCATCGCCCTGGAACCCGGGGGGGACGTCCGTATCGTCGTGACGCCCATCGGGGGCCAGGGCTTCCTTTTCGGCCGCGGCAACCAGCAGTTCAGCCCGGAGGTCCTGAGGCGGGCGGGCAGAGAAGGCATCTGGGTCGCCTCGACGCCGGGGAAGCTCGCCGCCCTGGGCGGGGCTGCCCTGAAAATCGACACGGGGGACCCTGCACTGGACCGTGAATTAATGGGGTATTATAGGGTAGTGACAGGCTACCACGAATCCGTCATGGTACGGGTGGAAGCCTGATTCTTAGGGGGTGGAAGGTCAATGGACGAGAAAGCGGCAGTTTCAAGGCAAAAGCCCAGCCTGGCGTTGTCGGGCATCGTTTTCCTGATCGTGGCGGCGCTGATCTCCTGGGCCGTCATCAAGGTCGAGGCGGAAGTCCACATGCCCATCGTCACGGCGGCCATCTTCGTGGCGCTCGTGGGCATGTTCGTCCAGAAAATCCCCTGGGCGGAACTGGAAGAAAACGCCATCAACAGCATCATGGCGGCCATGCAGGCGAACATGATCCTGATGAGCGTCGGCATCCTGGTGGGCATCTGGCTGATCTCCGGTGTCGTCCCCGGCCTGATCTACTACGGCCTGTTCATTCTCAAGCCGGCTATCTTCCCGCTGGCGACGCTCTTGATCTGCTCCATCATCTCCCTGGCCACGGGATCCTCCTGGCAGACCTCGGGGACCATCGGTATCGCCATGCTGGGCATCGGCAACGGCCTCGGCGTGCCCGTGGCCCTCACGGCCGGCGTCATCATCTCCGGCGCCTATTTCGGCGACAAGATGAGCCCTCTTTCGGACACCACGAACCTGGCTCCCGCCGTTTCCGGGGCCAGCCTGTTCGACCACATCAAGGCCATGTGCTGGACGACCGGCCCGACCTACGTCATCGTCGCGGTCATCCTGGCTTTCATGGGCATGAAGTTCGCCGGGGGCACGATGGACGCGAGCCGCATCCAGGCCATCCAGCAGATCCTCTTCGCCGAGTTCAAGATCTCCCC
>CAYRNZ010000022.1:0-7314 GCA_964425765.1 uncultured Synergistaceae bacterium | reverse complement strand
GAGCGCTGCGGGTACCTGGAAGTGCTGCTCGGCACGCTGACGAAGAACGTCAAGAGGGCCGGAGGACTCATCGGCACGGTTGTCCTTTCCTCCATCGTGTCGAACGTGTTCCTGGGGGACCAGTATCTCTCCATCGTCATCCCGGGAAGGATGTTCAAGGCCACCTTCGAAAAATCCGGCCTTGCGCCCCGGATGCTCTCCCGGACGCTGGAGGACGCGGGAACCCTCACCTCGCCGCTCGTCCCCTGGAATACCTGCGGCGCCTACCAAACCTCGGTCCTGGGCGTCCCGACCCTCACCTACGCCCCCTACGCCATGCTCAACTACCTGAACCCGATCGTGTCGGTCGTCCTGACCTACCTCGGGATCGGGATCTACTGGCGCAAGGACGGCGAGGACAAGGTCGAGAAACGAACGGTCCTGGCGGAAGGCTACAACAAGTAGGAATCGTGAATAAGGGGGGCCCGTTCGGGCCCCTTTTTTGTTAACCCCAACCGGGGTTTCGTGTTATAAAGGGTTCAGCGCAATGAAGCGGCGCTGGGAGGGGGCAAAGGATGAACAACTCCAAGGAGAGCCCGGAGATCCGGTTCGCGGTCCTGATCGACGGGGACAACGCCCAGCCGGCCCTCGTGGTGGACGTGCTCAAGGAGGTCGCCAAGTACGGCAAGATCACGATCCGCCGGGTTTACGGCGACTGGACGAGCAGGCAGATGGAGACCTGGAAGAAGCACCTGCCGCAGAACGCCGTCCAGCCGGTGCAGCAGTTCCAGAACACCGTGGGGAAGAACGCCACCGACAGCGCCATGATCATCGACGCCATGGACCTGCTCTACGGCGGCAACGTCGAAGGCTTCGCCATCGTGTCGAGCGACAGCGACTATACCCGCCTGGCGATCCGCCTGCGCGAGGACGGCAAGTTCGTCGTGGGGATCGGCAAGATGCAGACCCCGGAGCCGTTCGTCCGGGCCTGCGACCTCTTCGTCTACACGGAGAACCTGGTGAAGACCTGCCCGGTCGTGCCCGAGCCCAAGGGGACCCCGCGCAAGAAAGGGAAGGCCGCGCAGGGCAAGAAATCGGGCCAGGCGGGGCGCGAGGCCCACGAGGAACCCGTTTCCCCTAAGAAGCCCGACCTGGCTGCGGAAGCCAGGGCCCTGCTTTCCCAGGGGTTCGACATGGTGGTCCAGGACGACGGGTGGGCGACCCTATCCGACCTGGGCAAGGCCCTGAGGCGGCTGGACCCGGCCTTCGACTTCCGGACCTACGGGTATTCCCAGCTGTCGAAAATGATCGAGGCTCACCAGGACATCTACGAGATCGAGCGGGAGGCCGAGAAGGGGCCCTCCCAGATCTATTTCCGGAAAAAAGACGCGCATTGAAGATTTCCGCCCTTGGGAGGAGGAGCGCCATGTCGAAAATCGGTTGGCTCGGATTGATCCTGGCAATTGCTGTTGCGGCGGTCGTGGCGGTCTTTTTCCTTACGGGCAGGCCCGGCGGGGAGGGACTGTCCGGCGCCGTCCTCGAACCTGCCGGGGGAGGGGCGGCGATCCAGGGCACAGCCCTGTTGGGCAAGCCCACGGTCCTTGTCCTTTTCACCCCGACCTGACCCTATTGCCGCACCGAGCTCGTCGAGCTCGAAAGTGACGCGGCACTCATGGGGAGGCTGCAGGGGGCGAACCTCATCGCCCTCGCCCCGGGAAGCTACAGTTCCGAGGTACTGGAGAAGGCCCGTTCCGCCTGGGGCGTGAAAACGATTCCCTTCTACCGGGACCCGGACAACACCCTTTTCAAGCGGTTCAAGGTGAGAGGTGTCCCCCATACGGTCATCCTGGATGCCAGGGGAAAGGTGAAGGAGGAACTGAAGGGGTACGGAGGGCTGGATTCCTTCAGGAAAGCGCTGGAGGGAGTCGGGCTGTGACGTGTCCAGCCCCTGAGATGCTTGACAGGGGCTGGTGAAGGTTTTAAAATTTTCAGACTTCTTTAAACACTTACATCGTACAAACCAATACACCCGATAAAGGCAAACCCGTCGAAAGGCGGCGACGCAAAGCCACAGGGTCTAAAGCCGAAAGGCCAGGACAGCCTGGTTGCCGAAGGTGAAAGCTCGCATTGGGCGCCTTCGGACATTTCCTGAAGGCGCTTTTTCGTTCCCTCCGGGACGAAAGGTGCCGGGGAGGACGAAATGCGGAAAAAAACGAAAAATTTCCTGGGCATGGCGGCGGCGATCCTGGTCCTCCTGGCGGGAACTCTCCCCGCGGCCGCGAGCCTGCCAGCGAACACCCTCGTTTCGACAAGGGACGGACTCGAAACCGCAACGGTTTCCTGGGAGGGAAGGCCGACGCTCCTGGTCTTTTTCAGCCCCGTCTGCCCCTACTGCCGGAGCGAACTGAAGGAACTGGAAAAACTGTCGACCTGGCCCGCGGCGGAAGGCCTGAGGATCGTCGCCGTGGCGCCGGGCGAGTGGCCGGCGAGGGTCCTGAACGCCGCGGCGGCCAAGTGGGGGCTCAAGGGCCCCGAGATCTTCAGGGACCCCGGCAACGCGCTCTTCAAGGCCTACCGGGTGAAGAAGGTGCCCTACACGGTCTACCTGGGTGCCGACGGGAACCGGAAGGATGCCTTCCTGGGGGCCGCCACCGCCGCCGAACTCGAGGCGTTCCTGCTGGAACAGCGGAACTGATCCTCCGCCTCCACTAGGGCCGGCAACCCGGGTGAAAGTTGAATAATACGGGGTATCGCCTGATAATGTCGGGGATACCCCGTTTTTTTGCCTGAAAGCGTCTTTGCCCAGACCGGTACGGCAAAAGGAATAAAAAAGCCCCTTAGATAATTTGGGAAGGAAGCGATCGTGTTTTGAGATGCGACGCCTGCGAAGAAAAACCGTGCCGCTCCGGGAACCCCTGCACGAAAAAGCCTTTTCCGGAGGCCTTTTCCGATCCTGCCGTGAAAAAGACGATGCGGGTGGCCAGCGAGGTGGAGGCCGAGTTCTACGGGGTGAAGAACCGCCTGGAGGAGATCATGGAGTTCGCCCGAAGGATGGGCTGGAAAAAACTGGGTCTCGCTTTCTGCCTGGGCCTTTCGGAAGAAGCGCGACTGGTAGGCGAAATCCTTTCGATGGAGTTCGAACTCGAGGCGGTCTGCTGCAAGATCGGTGGGTTCCTGAAAAAAGACCTGGGGATGGCGGAATCCCCTGACCTGGGGCCGGCTTCCTGCAACCCGGCTGGGCAGGCCGGAGAGCTGGAGCGGGCCGGCTGCGACCTGGCCATCGTTATGGGCCTCTGCGTGGGTCACGACACGGTGTTCTACCGGGCGTGCCGGATCCCGGTCACGACGCTGGCCGCCAAGGACCGCGTGCTCGGGCACAACCCTCTCTCCGCGGTGACCTGTCCCTACGTCCGCAAGCGGATGACGAGGAAAATCGCCGCGGATCTCGAGGCGCTCCGCCGGGGCGAGGCATGAGAACGGTGCGGCGGCCCCTTGTAAAGGGCGAGGGTCCTGGTTTATTGTTAAATGAAATGGACTTGTCCGTGCAAGCCGAACGGGAGGAACGCCCTTGAAGTGCGCCGACTGTAGGGAAAAGCCCTGCGAAACCGGCAGGCCGTGCGTGGAGATGCCGTTCCCGGAGCTTTACCACGATCCCTGGGCCAGGCGGACGATGCGGGCCGCCAGCGAGGTTTCGGGGGAATTCTACGGGTTGCTCAACCGGCTTGAGGAGATCATGGAGTTCGCCAGCCGCATGAACTTCAGGAAGCTGGGCCTGGCTTTCTGCATCGGCCTTGCGGAAGAAGCGCGCATGGTCGCGGAGATCCTGGGCCGGGAGTTCGAGGTGGAGTCCGCCTGCTGCAAGCTGGGGGGGCTGGAAAATGCCGCGCTCGGGCTGATGGACCCGCCGGGGCCTAAGGAGTCCTCCTGCAACCCGGCGACCCAGGCCCTGGCTCTGGAGGAGGCCGGTTGCGAACTGGCCGTCGTGCTGGGGCTGTGCGTCGGCCACGACACGGTGTTCTACCGGGCGTGCCGGATCCCGGTCACGACCCTGGCCGTCAAGGACCGCGTGCTGGGGCACAATCCCATCGCCGCGGTCACATGCCCTTACGTGAGAAAACGCGTGGGAAAGGCGCGAAAGAAGCCGTAGCCCCCTTGAGGGGGAACAGAAACGGGAGGGATGCCGATTGCCGGACCTCGACGAAGGCAAGAAGAAGGAGCTGGAGGAGAAGTTCCAGGGCAACCTGGAGAAGGTTTCGAAATCGGACGTGCAGAAAGCGCTCGAGAAGGCCGAACCGGTCCTGAGGAACCTCGGCAGTTCGACGGTGGAGAAGGTCCGGCTTCTCGGGAAACAGGCAACCCTCGTTTTCGAGATGCTGAAAAGCTGGTGGAAGGGGGAGATCGAGCTTCCCTGGAAGACCGTGGCGGCCATGACGGTGTCGCTGCTTTACCTGGCCTCCCCGATCGACATGCTCCCCGACTTTTTCCCCCTGGCCGGCTACATCGACGACATCTTCATCGTGGCGGTGGCCATCGGCCTGGTGAGGGACGAACTCAAGGACTACGCGGAGGAAAAGGGCCTGGACCTGGAGGAGTACGGGCTGTAGGCGGCGGCTCCAAGGCGGGCCGCGCAAGGTTGGGCGGAAAGAGAGGTGTGGAAATGGGCACCGTTTTCAAAAGAATCCTTTTCGGTTTCCTATCCATTTTCCTGTTATCGGCATTGACAGTTCCGGGACTGGCGGGCACCAACCCGGCGGGTACAAAGCTCGAGAACACGACGCTGACGGGGGGAGCATCCTCCAACTACGGGTGGATCTTGAATTCCACGGACTACAGGTACGGGATCTACAGCCCGGGCTTTGACCTATACAACGCTGCCTACTCCATCCCGAACGGCTGGATCGAAACCTCCGGTGAATACGCCCACGGCATGTTCGCCACCGGCGGCTACTCCAGCGCAGAGAACCGGGGCCTGATCGACACCTGGGGCAACTACGCCGCCGGCATGATGGCCGGCCCGGACGCGGATGCCTGGAACTACGGGACGATCTATACCAACGGGGCGTTCGCACCGGGCATGGCGGCCTCGGGGGGCACCTCGTCCTTCGCCAGGAACTCGGGATCCATCCTGACCTTCGGAGGCGGATCCGCCGGGATGGCGGCGCTGGGGGCGGGTTCAGAAGCCTACAACTACGGCAGCATCGTCACGAGCGGGGACGCCGCCCACGGCATGACGGCCGGAGGGGCCTCTTCCCAGGCCTGGAACGACGGAGGAACCATCCAGACGTCCGGGGCCGGCAGCCACGGGATCGTCGCCTCCGGGGCCTCGGCCAGCGGGGTCAACTACATAGGCGGCGCGATCTTCACCGGAGGGGCGGGTTCCCACGGCATGGTCGCGTCGGGGGATGCTTCCCAGATCACCAACCGGGGGACGATCACGACCACCGGCGCGGGTTCCCACGGCATGAGCGCCACGGGGACGAACGCCGTCGCGCGCAACTACAACGCGATCGCGACCGAAGGCTCCGGGTCGTACGGAATGGCCGCGGGCGGCACGGGCTCGAGCACCTACAACTACGGCACGATCGTCACGAGCGGTGACGACTCGGTGGGAATCATGGCGGGAGCCGGCGCAATCGCCTTCAACGTCGGCAGCATCCAGACGAAAGGCGACGGGGCCCACGGCATGGTGGCATCGGGTGACGAAGCCCAGGCCTGGACAGCAGAGGGGGCGACCATCGCCACCTCCGGTGATGCCGCCCACGGCATGGTGGCGCTCAACAACGGCGTCGCCACAAACTACCGCGCCGATATCGTCACGACGGGGGCCGGTTCGTACGGCATGCTCGCCGGGAACGATTCCGGCATTTTCAACGTAGGTTCGGAATCCATCGTCACCTGGGGCGACGGGGCACACGGCATGGTGGCCACGGGCGGTTCGGGGGCCAACAACACGGGTTCCATCGTCACTCATGGGGCCGGGGCCTACGGCATGTTTGTCGAGACCGGCTCGATCGCTGCCAACAGCGGGACGATCGAGACCTTCGGCTTGCGCTCCCACGGCGTCGTGGCGTCCGACGATTCGAGCGCCACGAACACCGGTTCGATCGTCACCAGCGGCGACCGTTCCGACGGCATGCAGGCCTTCGCCAGCTCGGACGTCACGAACCAGGGGTCCATCGTGGTGAAGGGCAGCCAGTCCTTCGGCATGCTCGCCTATGATCACTCCACGGGGACGAACACCGTTTCCGGGGACATCTCCACCTCCGGCGTCGAGGGCAACGGCATGGTCGGGCAGGGTTATTCGACCGTCCTCAACGAGGGACGCATCACCACGGAGGGCGACGCCGCGGCAGGGATGGTGGCCGCCGATCACGCCGGGGCGACCAACGCCGGTTCCATCGTGACCTCGGGTTTCGGCGCTTTCGGCATGATGGCCGTGACCAGCGCGGACGCGGTCAACTCCGGCACGATCGCCACCGGCGGGACTAACGCGGACGGTATGTTTGCGCTCATGGGCTCCACGGTGCTCAACACGGCCGCGGGATCCATCACCACGAGCGGGGACCAGGCCTCCGGCATGGTGGCCTGGAGCGGTTCCTCTGCGGAAAACGCCGGCTCCATCGGGACGAAGGGCTGGGCGGCCTTCGGCATGAGCGCGGAGGGTTCCGCCACCGCCCTGAACTCGGGCACGATCAAAACGAGCGGGCTGAACGCCCACGGCATGTTCGCCGAAAACGGGTCGTCGGCCACGAACACGGGGCTCGTCGCCACGAGCGGGGACGTGGCGGTGGGGATGATGGCCACGGACAACTCCCAGGTGCTCAACCAGGGCACCGTCCTCACCTCGGGGTCGGCCTCCTTCGGGATGCAGGCCCACGACGGCTCCACGGCGACCACCGCGGCCGCCGGCCGGGTCGAGACATGGGGCAACAACGCCTACGGCATGGAGGCCATCCTGGTTTCCAGCGCGGACAACGCGGGGACGATCGTCACGCACGGGGAAAAGGCCTTCGGGATGGTCGCCTCCGACTCTTCCTTCGCCCTCAACACGGGCTCGGTCACGACGAACGGCCTGCAAGCCTACGGCATGTTCGCCGAGAAAAACTCAACGGTCCTGAACACCTCTGCCGAATCCGTCGAGACGTGGGGCGAGAGTGCCTACGGGATGGCTGCGTTCGACGACTCTACCGCGGCCAACACGGGTTCGGTCACGACGCACGGGGACAAGGCGACCGGCCTGTACGCCCACATCAACTCCTACGCCGAGAACAGCGGCACCGTCACGACCTTCGGGGCGGATGCCCGCGGGATGAGGGCGGACGAAACCTCCACCCT
>CAYRNZ010000021.1:10486-34938 GCA_964425765.1 uncultured Synergistaceae bacterium | reverse complement strand
GCTATGACCGTATCTTCTTCATCGCCGACGCCGCCTTCAACATGTATCCCGACCTGAAGACGAAGGGTGACATCCTGGCCAACACCGTGGGCCTGGCCCGTTCCTTCGGGGTCGAGTGCCCGAAGGCCGCCGTCCTGGCTGCGGTCGAGGTCGTGAACCCCGACATGCCGGCGACCCTGGACGCCGCGGCCATCACGCAGATGCAGCGCCGCGGGCAGATCAAGAACTGCGTCGTGGACGGGCCTTTCGCCCTGGACAACGCGGTCAGCGAGGAATCGGCGAAGCACAAGGGGATCGTGTCCGAGGTGGCCGGCAAGGCTGACATCCTCCTCGTCCCGAACATCGACGCCGGGAACATGATGGTCAAGGCCCTCGTCTACTTCTCCGAGAACAAGACCGCCGGCCTGATCCTGGGTGCCTCCGCCCCGGTCGTGCTGACCAGCCGCTCCGACACCATCGAGGCCAAGACGCTGTCCATCGCGGCAGCCGTTGCCCTCTCGGTCTTCAAGGGCTGATTCTTCCGGGGGCCGCGTATTCCGCGGCCCCCTTCCCGATTGGAGGGTTTGACCTTGGAGAACCGGAAATACCGTATCCTGGCGCTGAACCCGGGTTCCACCAGCACCAAGGCGGCGCTTTTCGAAAACGAAACCGAGATCTGGAACGACACCCAACGGTACGACGTCGACGTCATCCGGTCCTTCGCCAGCGTGACGGACCAGGAGGGCTTCAGGCTCGGGGCCATCCGCGACGCCCTCAGGCGGCACGAAACACGGGTAACGGACCTGGACGCGGTCGTGGGCAGGGGGGGGCTCCTGAAGCCCATACCCGGGGGGACCTACCTCGTCGAGGCGCCCATGCTGGAGGACGTAAAGAAGTGCCGCTGGGGCTCCCACGCCTCGAACCTGGGGGCACCCCTGGCAGTCCGCCTTGCCGAGGAGGCCGGGAACATCCCGGCGTTCATCGTGGACCCGGTCGTCGTGGACGAACTGGCCCCGGAGGCCAGGCTTTCGGGCACGCCGATGATCGAGCGCAGGTCGATTTTCCACGCCCTCAACCAGAAGAGCGCCGCCAGGCGGTTGGCCAGGGAGCTCGGCAGGCCCTACGAATCGCTGAACCTGGTCGTCGTGCACATGGGAGGCGGCATATCCGTCGGCGGCCACGAACAGGGCCGCGTCATCGACGTGAACAACGCCCTGGACGGCGAGGGGCCTTTTTCCCCGGAGCGGGCCGGGTCCCTGCCTGCCGGGGAACTCGCGAAGCTCTGCTTCAGCGGGACCTACAACCTGGACCAGGTGATGCGGAAGATCGCCGGTGAGGGGGGCCTCGTGGCCCACCTGGGGACGAACGATCTCCGGGAAGTGGTCCGGCGGGTCGACGAGGGGGATTCCCATGCCGCCCTCGTCTTCGAGGCCATGGCCTACCAGGTGGCCAGGGAAATCGGCGCACGCGCGGCCGCCCTGAAAGGACGGGTCGACGCCATCGTCCTGACCGGCGGGCTCGCCTACAGCAGTCGGTTCACGGACCTCGTCGCCTCGCGGGTGGCTTTCATCGCGCCGATCCATGTCTACCCGGGTGAAAACGAACTGGCTGCGCTTGCGGAAGGCGCCCTGCGCGTGCTCAGGGGCGAGGAGGAACCCCGGCGTTACGCCTAGGGTTCCCTCGCGCGCGCCGGAAGGACGAAAATGAGCGGGTTCCTTGAAGGGGGCGCCGTCTTCGCGTTTGGCCTGACCCTCCTGGCGGGGCTTTCCACAGGCCTGGGGAGCCTGGCCGCGCTCTTGACGCATCGGACCAACAAGGCCTTCCTCTGCGCCGCCCTCGGTTTTTCGGCCGGGGTGATGGTTTACGTGTCCACGATCGAGATTTACGCGAAGGCCCGGCTTGCCCTCACGGGCGCGCTGGGCCTTCGCGCCGGTTCCTGGGCAACGGCGGGGGCCTTTTTTGCAGGCATCCTGCTCATCCTCCTGATCGACCGCCTGATCCCCTCCTACGAGAACCCCCACGAGGCCCACGGGGTGGAGGAGATCTGGGCCTGCCCCCGCGCGGAAAAGCCCGGCACGGACCACAGCCTCGTCAAGATGGGCATGTTGGCGGCCCTGGCGATCGGCATCCACAACTTTCCCGAAGGGCTCGCCACGTTCGTCTCGGCCTTGCAGGACCCCGCCCTGGGCCTTTCCGTGGCCGTCGCGGTGGCCATCCACAACATCCCCGAGGGGATCGCGGTGTCGGTCGCCCTCTTCTACGGGACCGGCGAGCGGAAAAAGGCTTTCCTCTACTCCTTCTTTTCGGGCCTCGCGGAACCCGTGGGAGCCCTCGTCGGCTGGCTGGTCCTGAAACCCTTCATGGGTCCCGTGGTCTTCGGCGTCCTTTTCGCCGCAGTGGGAGGCATCATGGTCTTCATCTCGCTGGACCAGCTGCTTCCGGCCGCCGAAAAATACGGTTTCCACCACCTCTCCGTCTATGGGCTCATCTCCGGGATGGCCGTCATGGCCCTCAGCCTGCTCCTCTCCCTCTGACAGCTCACCCCGCGGCCGATGCGGCCGTTACGGATGCTAGAATGAAAAGCGCACCGGAAGAGGTCGCCTCCAGAAGCGGTCCTGCCAGGGTGCGTATAGCTTGCTGGGCTAAGAAACGGGGGATGACGGGATGAGGGGTTATTTCGACGGGGCATCGCGCGGAAACCCCGGGGAGGCCGGGGCCGGGGCCCTCCTCGAGGACGAGCGGGGGCAGGTGGCGTGGGAAACGGCTGAGCCGCTGGGAACCCGGACCAACAACGAGGCGGAGTACCTCGCCCTCCTCCTGCTGCTCGAGGAAGCCCGCAAAAGAGGGGTAAAGGACCTCGAGGTCTTCGGGGACAGCCGCCTGGTCGTGAAACAGGTGGCGAAGGCCTGGAAGATCAACGAGCCGAGGCTCCTGGACCTCGCGAGGCGCGCCTGGGCCCTCTGCGAGGGGATGAACGTGCGCTTCGGCTGGATTCCCAGGGAAAAAAACGCCCGGGCGGATGCCCTGTCCAACCGGGCCCTGGACGGCCCAGGAAAGAAGGAAGCCTCCCTGCGGTGGGTGCATGGGGGGATCGCCGTGTTCGTCGAGCCGGGGGGCGAAACCTTCGCGGTGGACCTGCCCCACCGTGCCTGCACCTGCGGCGATTTCCGGGCCCTGGGAACCTGCCGCCATCTCGAGGCGGCAGCGGCCAGGCAAGGGAAGGAATGAAGGTTCACCACGACCCCGTGCTCCGGGTCTTCCCGGAGGAAGGCCCGCTGGACGAGCTCCTGCGGGTCCGGGTCGAGAGACTGTCCCCGGGGGAACGTGTGAGCCTGCGCTGCAGGCTCCGCGACGAGGCGGGGACGGAATGGGTCTCCCATGGGGAATTCGAGGCGGATCCCGGCGGGGTCGCCGATCCTGCCGAATGTCCCTCCCTGTCCGGGACCTACACGGGACTCGACCCCGAAGGGCTTTTCTGGTCGATGACCCCCGAGCCTGCCGGCACCCGGCAGGGGAAGTTCTCTCTTCACGACGTCTCCCCGGTGGTCGTGGAACTGGAGGCCCTGGGGCGGGGACGTTTCCTGGGGTGCGTTCCCGCGGCCAGGAGGATCGCCTCCCGCGGGCTCTTGCGGGAGGACGTGAGGGAGGGCGACCTGGTGGGGACCCTCTTTCTCCCCCCCGGGGGAGGCCCGTGCCCCGGCGTTGTGGATATCGTCCATTCCGGCGGCGGCCTCCGGCATGAACCCTTCGCCGCCCTCCTGGCCTCCAGGGGGTTTGCCGTCCTGGCGCTGGCGACTTTCGGCATCCCGCCGCTCTCGCGGGGCCTCGTGGAGATCCCGGTTGAAAGGCTCGAAAAGGCCCTGGCCTGGCTCGGGGCCCATCCTGCGGTCGACGGGGGCCGGATCGCCCTGACGGGGACGTCGAAGGGAGCCGAGCTGGCCCTCCTGGGGGCGTCGATGTTCAGTTCAGTCAAGGCCGTGGCGGCTTTCATGCCCAGTTCCGTCCTCTGGTCGGGGATAGGTCGCGGGTACCAGGACCGCCCGTCCTGGACGTGGAGGGGACTCCCCCTGCCTTTCGTCTCGCCCCGGTACGACCGCCTCGCGCCACGCTCGGCCGGCCCCCTGCGCCTGGAGCCGATGTACACGGAAGCGCTCCTGGACGTCCCGCCCGGGCACCCGGCCCGGATTCCACTGGATAGGGCCTGCGGCGCCGTGCTCCTCCTGTCGCCGGAGGACGATGCGGTCATGCCCGCCGCCCTGATGGGCGCCCAGCTCGAGGACCGCCTCCGGAAGGCGGGATTTTCCCACTCGTTCCGGCACGTGGTCTACCCGGGTGCGGGGCACATGATCGGCTCGGACCTCCTTCCGGGCCTCCCCTCTTCCGTCCGCCACACCTTCCATCCCCTCGCCCGTTTCCGGATCGCCTACGGCGGCACCGCTTCCGCCACCGCGGCGGCCTCACGGAGATCCTGGGCGGAACTTCTCCGGTTCCTGGGAGAAAACCTGAAGGGATAGCCTCTCAAGAAAACAGGAATTTCAGCCGCTCGACGGCAAGCCCCACGCGCTCCCTGAAGAGAACCGCCCCCGCCATGTCGGCCGTCGGCAGGAAGTCTAGGGGCCGCAGCGGGACCCGGTCCACGAGGTGCCCTGCCGGGAACGGGTGGACCGTAGCCCCGTGCACGTGCCGGGCGGCAAGCCACAGCGCCCGTTTCATGTGGAAGGCGTTCGTCACCAGGACGAGGTGGCCGAGCTTCAGGCTTTCCATGATTTCCCCGGCCCGGACCAGGTCTTCGCGCGTCGTCCTCGTCCGTCCGGCCATGAGGATTTCCCCCTTGAAGCCCATCCTGCGGAGAGCCCTTGCCATGACCTCGGCGGTCGTAGCCTCGCCTGGTTTCCAGGGCAGGCCGCCCGTCACGATGACCGGCCCGGGGTTATTTTTCGAGACCTCGAGGGCGGCCAGCAGGCGGAGGGTCGCCAGGGCCCCCGGTTCGTCCGGGTAGTGGGTTCCCCCGTATGAGACGCCCCCGCCCAGGACGAGGATCGCGGCCTTCGTGCCTACGGGGGGGAGCGACGCCTTCACGTCCTCGACGTCCCCCGCCAGCAGCCGGGCCCCGGCAGGGGTGGAGAAGATGTAGAGCCCCAGGGCGAGCAGCAGGGCAAAGGCGGCGTAGCCCTTCCCGTTCTTTTTCCTTGCCAGCGACAGGGCCAGGGCCACGAGGCACAAAATGAAAAGCCCCGGGGGAACGATCATGGATCCGGCGAGCTTGTAGGCGAAGAAGGCCAAGGGATTCCCTCCTTTTATTGCTCTTCTTCAACGAATTTTACCGCGACATCCGCGGTGGAATAGAATAGGCACAGGGCTCCGCCGGGGGGAGAATTACCCGCCGCCGGAGCCGGCCTGAGGGCCGGGAGGGAGAAGGATCGGATGGAACCGGGCGCATTGACTCTTGTCAGGATGGAAGTCGACCTCGGCCGGCTGATGGGCAACTACCGCTTCATCAAGGGATTGGTGCCGGAAGGCTGCACGGTCATCGCGGTCGTTAAGGCGAACGCTTTCGGGACCGGGCTGGTCCCCGTGGCGCGCGAGCTTTCGGAAGGAGGCTGCAGGCATTTCGCAGTGGCCACCGTCGAGGAAGGGCTAGCCCTGAGGGCTGCGGGGATCGAAGGGGACATCCTGGTCCTTGGGGCGATTCCCCCCAGGTTCGCGCCGTTCCTCCTGGACGGGGGCCTGACCGCCACCTGCGGGGACCTCGATCTTGCCCGGGCCCTGGGGGACGAGGCGAAGGCCAGGGGGACGACTGCCCCTGTCCACCTGAAGGTCGACTCGGGCATGGGGCGGGTGGGTTTTTTGCCCGGGGAGGTCCTTCCTGCGGCCCGGGAGATCCTGTCCCTGGGCTCGGTGGAGATTACGGGCATCTACACGCATTTCGCCGCGGCCGACGAGCCCGACCTTTCCCACGCGCGAATGCAGGGGGCGGCGTTCCTGGAGGTCACCGAAAGGCTGGAAAAGGCCGGGATCCGCATCCCGCTCCGTCACGCCTGCAGCAGCGCGGCGACCCTGAACCTGCCGGAACTGCACCTTGACGCGGTCCGGTGCGGCATCTTCCTCTACGGGATCGAGAGCGGCTACGCCCACCGCCCCCTGCTGGTGAAGCCGGTCTTCGAAGTGAAGAGCGAGCTGACGGCGCTCCGATCGCTGCCGCCGTTCCACTGCGTGGGCTACAACCTCCGCTACGTCACCCGGGGAGACGCCAGGATCGGGGTGGTTCCCGTCGGTTTCAAGGACGGTTTCCTCCGGGGAACGAAAAACGCGGAGGTGCTCGTACGGGGACGCCGGGTTCCCGTGGTGGGCTCGATCTGCATGGACCAGCTCATGGTGGATCTCGCCGCGGCGCCGGAGGCCGAAAGGGGCGACGAGGTCGTCCTGATCGGGCGCCAGGGCGGGGAAGAGATCACGGCGATGGAGTACGCAAAGCGGTGGGACACGATTCCCGCCTCCTTCATGACGATTTTCCCGCCTAGGGTCGAGAGGGTCTACAAGAACGGGAAGACCGTTTCCTGAAAAACCGCGGGCGGTACGGAAAGAGAAGTCCCCGCACCGGCGGGGGATCTTCGGAACGCGAGGGGAGGTTCGCCATGAAAGTCCTGGTTGTTTTCTATTCCCGCACGGGTGTCACGAAGTCGGCGGCGGCGCTGGCGGCGTCGGTTCTCAGGGAGGCCGGGGGCAGCGGGGTTTCCGTCGACACGGAGGAGATCGTCGACCTTAAGGATCGCTCGGGCATCCTCGGATACCTGGGGGCCGGGCGCGACGCGATGGTCAAGGCGGAAGCCCAGGTGAAGCCCCTGAAGGCGAAGGTCGAGGACTATGACCTTGTCGTGGCCTGCACCCCGGTCTGGGCCTTCACCGCGGCCCCGGCCGTCACGACCTTCTGTAGGAAATGGGGATGCAACGCCCGGGCCCTGGGTTTCCTCTGCACCATGGGCGGCTCCGGGGACCGCGGGGCCTTCGAGGCGATGGAGGCGGCCTGCGGCAAAAAACCCGTATCCACGCTGCCGCTGGTCGTCAAGCCGGACAAGGCCGACGCCATGGAGGCGTTCCGGCCGAAGGTCCGGCGCTTCGCGGAACAACTGCTGAAATCACTTCCTCAACCGGAGGGCGGCGGGCCCCGTTGAAAAGGGCCGCAGTCTTCGACATCGGGTCCGTCTCCGTCAAGATGCTCGTGGCGGAGGCCGACGGAAAAGGCGGCTTCCGGCCGCTGCTCGAGCGGGCGCGGGTTACCCGGCTGGGCGAGGGGCTGGCGGGCAGGCCCGATTTCCTGCCAGTCGCCGCGGAGCGGACGCTGCGGGCCGTCGAGGAGTTCGCTGCGGAGGCTGCAGGGTTGGGTGTCGAAAGGATGGAGGCCCTCGGTACCGAAGCCCTGAGGCGGGTGGCGGACCCCGGGCCCTTTGCCGCCGAGCTGGCCAGGCTCGCCGGGGTTGACCTGGATGTCCTGGACCCCGAGTCGGAGGCCAGGCTGGCCTACCGGTCGGGGCGCGCCCTCGTCGAAGACGGGGAAGTCCCCCTCTGCACCCTGGACGTCGGAGGAGGCAGTACGGAGGTCCTGTCAGGGCACGGGACTCTCCAGGCGTGGCGGGCCCTGCTCCCGATCGGGGCCCTGAGGCTCAAGGAAGCCTGCGTGCACGGCGAGCCGCCCGGGGAGGCCGAGCTGGCCTGCATGGTGCACGCCGTGGGCGAGGCCTCATCGGGGCGTTTCGGCGGGCTCGCCTGCAGCCGGCTGGTGGGAATGGGCGGGACGATCATGGTCCTGTCGTCCATCCTCGCTGGAGGACCTTCCTTCGAACCGGCCCTGCTCCACGGGAGGCGCCTTTCCCTGCAAGGAGTGCAAAGCGTGATCCGGACCATGGTCGGGCTTACGCCGGAGCAGAGGGCCCGCGTGAAGGGCCTTCCCGCGGACAGGGCGGATCTCGCTCTCCCCGGGGCCGTCATCGTCGCGGAGGTCATGACCCGCCTGGGCGTTTCCGACCTCCTTGCCTCGGCTTGGGGAATCCGTCACGGCAGGGCTGCGGAGCTTTTTGGGACGGGATAGGGAGGGGTGTGCCCGTTGACCCCTGCTGTCGGCAGTACCCTTTTCATAGGTGGTCTCGCACTTTTCCTGCACGGGACGCAGGTCCTGACGGACTCGTTCCGGAGGGAGTTCGGGGGCGGGTTCAAGAGGGCCCTGGGACGCCTGGCGGCGCGCAAGGCCGGGGCGTTCGCCTTCGGCGCCATACTGGCGGGAGGGACGCAAAGCAGTTCCGTGGCGGCCTCCCTGGCCGTCGGGCTGGTCGAGGCGGGCCTGCTCCCCCTGTCGGGAGCCCTGGCCGCGGTAATGGGCGCGAGCGTCGGCGCCATGGCCGTGACGTTCCTGCTGGGGTTCGACTGGACCGTCTTTTCTCCCTTGTTTTTAGCCTGCTGCGTCATGGGGAGGAAACTCCCCGAGGGGCCCTTGCGCCGGGCCTCGGAGAACCTCATCGGCCTGGCCCTCCTCCTGACCGGGATGGCCCTGCTGAAGACCGGGCTCGGCCCCTTGTCGACGGCCGCCCCGGTGATGCAATGGGCGGCCTTGTTCGGGAAAGCCCCGGCGGCGGTCTTCCTCGTTTCCACCTTCCTGGCGGGGGTCCTCCAGAGCGGCAATGCCGTGGTGGCTGTGGCGATCGCCCTGCTGTCCGGAGGATTGCTTCCTCTCGAGGCGGTTTTCCCCATGGTGTCGGGTGCCCATCTCGGAACATCGGCCCCTGTCATGCTCGTCTCCATGGGGACAAGGAGGAAAAACGCCCGGCGCCTGGCCTGGGCGAACCTCCTCTACCGGGCCGGAGGCGTGCTGGTCTCCGGAGCAGCCTGGTTTTTCATTTCGGGGGACGCATGGCTTTCCTCCGTCCCCTCTTCCATGGCCCCTCCGCTGGCGCTGGGCTTCGTCGTCGCCCTGAACGCGCTCCTCTTCTATCCCTTCACCGGGCTTTTCGCCCGGGCCCTTGAAAGGATTCCCCTGCAGGAGAGGGAAATCCTCGCCGAACCGCTTTACCTGGACGACGCGGCCCTCACGCTTCCCGTGTTGGCCCTGCGCCTCCTTTCCAGGGAAATGGCGCGCCTCGCCAACTTCACCGACGAACTGCTGACGCGGGTGCTGCTCTTTCCAGGGGGCACCCCTCGGGTGGATGCGCTCCGGAAGGACCTTCCAGCCCTGGCGGAATCGTGCCTGGATTTCATGTTCGCCATCCCCGCCCCTCCTGAAGGGGATCCTTCCCGGACCGCCTACTCGGTGGTTTCCTATGCCCTGATCGCCATGAGGAGCCTCGTTTCGGTCGCGGCGACACGGCTCGTCCCGCTTTGCCTCGACGGGGAATGCGAGGGCGTCGGGGCCCGCTTGAAGGAAGGGGAGTGGCAAGGCATGGCGGGGCGCCTGGTGAGGCTTGTCGGTTTCGCCCTGGGGTCCTTCGTCCTCGGGGATTCCGATCTCTCCCGCAGGGCGCTGGACCTCGCCAAGGCTTTCGAGCGGGACGCGGAAAGCCTCAGGGCGAAACTCCTGGAAGGGAAGGGCCTTTTCGATTCGCGTTCCGAAGTCGCGGCGTGGGAGTTCATCTCGGCGGCTTCGGACCTCGTCCGGGCCGCCTCGGAGATCGCAAGGAGCGAGGAAACCGGGAGGCTTCTCGCCTGGGAAGGAGGTGCTGTCGATGTTCGGTTCGAAGGATGAGAAAAAACCGTCGCAGGCGTCCTTCCTGTACGAGAAGGACCGGCTTGCGCTCACGAGCCTGGTGCTGGAGATGGGAACGAAGGCCGGGGAGGCTTTCAGGGACGCGGTCAGGGCGATTGAGACCAGGGACAACGACCTGGCGAACCGGGTCCTGGAGGGCGACGAGGTCATCGACGAACTGGAGGTGGACGCGGAGCTGGAATGCCTTCGCTCCATCGGGATGCGCCAGCCCCTGGGGGAGGACCTGCGCTTCGCCTTCTCCGTCCTGAAGATCGTCACCGACCTCGAGCGCATCGGCGACGAGGCCTCCAACATCGCCGAGCGGGCCCTCTGGCTGAACCGGCGCCCGCTCCTGAAGCCGCTGATCGATATCCCGAGGATGACCCGGATCGCTTCCGCCATGCTGTCGCATGCGCTTGAATCCTTCGAGCGCGGAGACGCCTCCCTGGCGGAGGGGGTTTTCCGGGCGGACGACGAAGTCGATGCCCTCTACCGGGCCGTTTTCGACGAGCTTCTGCTGATCATGGCAGGTCCCGCGCAGGGAAACCCCGACGCCATCCTCTCGGCCACCGCACTCCTGTCCGTGGCCAGGCACCTGGAGCGCATCGGGGACCATGCGGTCAACATCGCGGAGCGGTCCTACTTCATGGTCACGGGCCGCCGCCTGAAGAAAGTCCTCCGGGAGGCCGGGGAGAAACCCGCCCCCCCGGTCATCCGCTAGATCGGTTCGTAACCAGGCCTGTAGATCAGCACCGAGCAGTGGGCGTAGCGCGCCACCTTGGAAGCGGTGGACCCCACGACCAGGCTCGAAATGCGGCTGTTGCCGCGATTGCCGACGACGACGAGGTCGTAGTTCCCCTCTTTCGCCAGGGAGATGATCTCCTCTGCGGGTTCGCCCTCCCTCACGAAAACCGGGTGCCTGTGGTCCATCCCGGTGGGGTTCTTCGCCTCCGCCATGGTGATCAGAAGGTTCACCTGCTCCAGGGCCTTGTCGCGGACCATGTCCGGCAGCCGGACCATGGCACCGGTGCCGTATCCCTTGAAAGCCTGGGAGAACTCGATGACGTGGACGAAGGAAACCTCCGCGTCGAGGCGGTGTGCCAGCCTGTGCCCGTAGGTGACCACTTCGTCGCCGAGCTTGCTGAAGTCGATGCAGACCAGGATGCGTTTGGGCAAGATTCTTCCCCCTTTTATGGATGTCGTTTCATCGATCGGCGTTTTCTTCCCCGAAACCGCGTTCATCGACCCCCGGCAGGAGGGGCACGAAGCGGCAGTACTCGGACCAGGCATCGAAGGTTCCGGAGGCGGTCCGTTCCCGGACGAGGATGCGCTCGAGGCCCGGCCCCACGACGAGGGGCACGACCAGCCTCCCCCCTTCTTCAAGCTGATCTGTCCAGGCCTCTTCCAGGCGGGGTGCCGCGGCCGTCACCAGGACCGCGCCGTAGGGAGCCTTCGGCAGGTAACCCAGCCGTCCGTCCCCGTGGACCACGAGCACGGGATAACCGAGACGTTCAAGCCTCTCGCGGGCCTCGTTCGCCAGTGCCCCGATGCGCTCGACGGAGACGACGTCCATGCCCATCTCCGCGAGCACCGCAGCCTGGTAGCCCGACCCCGTCCCGATCTCCAGGACCCGGGCCCGTCCCTTGAGCCCAAGGAGTTCCGTCATCAGCGCCACCATGAAAGGCTGGGACACAGTCTGCCCCTGGCCGATGGGCAGCGGGCCGTCGAAATCGGCCATTCCCTCCAGGTCCGGCGGGACGAAAGCCGGGCGCATGACCCGTTCCATGGCTGCCAGGACCCGCTCGTCGGCGATCCCGCGGGACCGGAGCTGGCTTTCGACCATGCGGCGTCCCCGGGCCTCCCAGTTTTTCATGGCGGCCCCAGCCTTGCCGCGACGGCGTCCCGGAGGCTTTCCCAATCCGGGATGCCCCTGAAGAGCAAAGTCCCGTCCAGGACCCAGACGGCCTCGGTGCTTTTGACCCTGAAGCGCACGAGGTCGACGATCCAGAACGTGCAGCGCGGGTCCAGGATGTCGATGTCGATCCTGTCGCCAAAAGCGTTACGCAGCCTGACAAGAAGGGACGCGGCGGACTCACGGTCCGCCCGCATGGGGAAGGACTCCATCTCGTCCTTCCCGTAGCTGAAGCCCCCTCAGCAGACGGCCGACTGGGGACGTTCCATGAAAAGCTTCAGGCGGTGTGCCGGCATGAGGCATCCCTCCCAACCCTTCTTTTACGCCACGATTATACGATGCAGAGGGGAAGTCGGGCACCGCTTCTGTTAAGATTGAAGGAAGGCGAAACCGAAGGAGTGAGGCAAGGAGATGAAGGGACTTTCGAAGTTGTCGGAACGCATAGAGGGACAGCCCATGCTGAAGATCCTGTCCAAGGTCCAGGAGATGGAGCGCGCGGGGAGGAACATCGTCCATTTCGAGCTGGGCGAACCGGATTTCAACACTCCGCCGCACATCGTCGAACGGGCGTGCAGGGCGCTTCGCGAGGGCAAGACCCACTACTCGAACTCCATGGGCATCTACGAGCTGAGGCAGTCGATCGCCCGGCATATCGAGAAGACCCGTGGATTCCTGCCCTCCCTGGACCAGGTGCTGGTCACGCCCAGCGCGAACGTGATCGTTACCTACGCGGTGAGCTGCCTCCTGGACCCGGGGGACGAGATGATCGTCCAGGACCCCTGTTTCCCGACTTACCTGGGGGTCGCCAATTTCTTCGGCGTCAAGACCGTGCCGGTTCCCCTGAAGGAGGCAAACGGCCTCCGCCTGGACCCTGGGGACGTCCGCAGGGCGATTACACCCAAAACCCGGCTCATCCTGGTGAACTCCCCCAGCAACCCGACGGGGGCGGTCCTCAGGCCGGAGGAGGTCGAAGCCCTCTACCGGCTGGCGGAGGAACACGACCTCTACCTCCTTTCGGACGAGATTTACGGCCGGATGGTCTACGGCGGGGCGCGGGTCGTTTCTCCCTCGGTTTACGATGCCTGCAGGGAGCGCGTGATCATCCTGGACGGCTTCAGCAAATCCTATGCCATGACCGGCTGGAGGATCGGCTACGTCGTCGCGCCTCCCGGCGTCACCGAGAAGATGGGCCTCTTCCACCAGCTCACCTCCACCTGCATGCCGCCGTTCATCCAGGAAGCGGGCATCGAGGCCCTCACGGGGCCCCAGGAAACCGTGTCCGAAATGGTGGAGGAGTACAGGTCGAGAAGGGACCTTTTCGTCGCCGGGCTGAACGCCCTGCCCGGAGTGCGTTGCCTGGAGCCCGGCGGGGCTTTCTACCTCTTCCCAAACATCGAGGGGACGGGGATGGACGACGTCGCCTTCTCCGGGAAGATGCTCGACGAGGCTGGTGTATCCATGGTTCCGGGATCCTTTTTCGGCGACGCCGGGAAAGGATTTGTCCGCCTCTGCTATGCCACGAGCCGTGAGAACATCGAGGAGGCCCTGCGCCGCATGCGGGCCTGCCTCGTGCCTTAGCCTGCGCTGCAGGAAAACATTGAGGGAGGTGCAGAGCATGTTCGACCCGAAAGAGGCTTTTAACGTCGGAATGACCGAAACCCTGAGAAAGACGGTGGAGAGAGATGACACGGTGGGGAACTTCTCCCCCGCCCTGGACCAGTTCCTCTCCACGTCGGCCTGCGCCAACACGATGATCCGCATGGCGACCGACATGGTGGACCGCTTCCTTCCGGAAGGAATCATCACGGTCGGGCACAAGGTGGAGATCGTCCACACCGCCCCCTCCCTGCTCGGGGTTACCGTCAACTACCGGATCGTCCTGACCGGGATCGACGGGAACCACCTCCACTTCACCTTCATCGGGTGGGATGGCCTGGGGGAAATCTGTCACGGGCGGCACGAGCGGGTCGTCCTGGGCCATGAGGCCCTGATGCGGAAGGCGCAGGAACGGGCGGGCTTCCTGGCGGGAGCGTAAGGACCGATGCTGGACCTCTCGGTGGAAAAAAGGGTCAGTTCAAATACGGCCTTGGCCTCGGTGGTCCTCAGCATCGTCGGGATCCTGGGCACCGCCGTCGGGTTCTTCGGTTTCATGGGCGGCCTTCTCGCCTCCAGCCCCCTGGGGGCGATCGGCGCCGGAGGCCTCCTGCTGGCCTCGCTTTTCCTGGGGATGGTCGGCACGATCCTTCAGCTCATCGTGGTCTACCAGTGGGGAGGAGCGCTGAACACCAACCTCGCGAACCTCAGGCTGCTGCTTCAGCATCTCGTCGCCCTGGCGGGCGACGAGACGGAACGCGTCACGTTCCAGGGGGCCCTGGAACGGCTTTCCGGAATGGGCGTGTCGGCGGCGCTTTTCTGGGGTTACGTTCTTCTCCACCTGGCGGGATTCTTCCTTCCAGGCGGCCCGGGGAGGCTCCTCGGTTTCGTGGCGTTCGTGTTCATCGCCCTTTACCTCAACGCCGTCTTCAAGCTTACGGACGCGCTTCAGGAACTGAGGGAGAAGCTTTACACGCACCTGCTGGGCGAGGGGACCTGCGTTCCGAAGAGCCGGATCAGGCACAGGAACGTGTTCGTCTCGCTGATCTTCATGGTGCTCACGCTGGGCATCTACTGGCTGTTCCTGCTGTACAACCTCACGACGGAGATCAACCTTTACCTGGATGACGACCAGGCGGCCAGGAACCGGATCCTCCAGGAACTGGCCTAGGGATGAAAAAAAGAGGGGGGCCGGGCAGGCAAAGCCCGGTCCCCCTTCTTTCATGCCCGGATCCTTCACTCGCAGCCGTAGAGCATCCAGTCCAGCCGCAACCGGGTCAGCGTCTCCACGGAAGGCAGGCCTTCCTCGGGTTCCCAGCCCATGGCCTCGTAAAAGCTCGCCAGGGCTGCCTCCAGGTCCACGACCTGGCCGGCCCCCGGACCGTCCACCCCGGGTTCCTTCAGGAAACGTTCCGGCAGGGTGTCCGAAGTCCCGTCGAAGCCGAAGGTCGCGTTCACCATGCGCTCCAGGTTCATCACGCGCTCGGCGGCCAGCAGCAGTTCGTCCTTGTCCATCTCCCTCCCCAGGGCCTTCGAGTGGAGCCTGGCCCAGGTCGACGGCCGGATCGCCAGCGTGATGTTCGTGAACAGGCAGGTCCCCAGAAGGTTCGGGATCATGGCGTTGGCCATGAGGGGTTTGACCCACCCCTTGTTGCCGTCCTCGCCGATCGTGATGGCCGCGTCGGGGGCGATCCCGAGCTCGGGTTCCCTGTAGCCGAAGGCATCGACCGTGGAGGCGTAGGGGCGCAGGTGGTCCGCCCCCCGGGGGGAAACGGCGTGGGTCACGGCTTCTCCCTTGCTTGCCCGGACGCCGTCCGCGGCCATCTCCATCCCCCTGACGGCCATGACAGCCGCCTCGGCGCCGTTGCCCAGTTTTTCGGCCGCCCTGGCGCTTCCCTCCGCCAGGAGGTCGCCGAGGCCCTCCCTGCGGCCGATCAACCTGACCGCCTCCACGACGGCCTCGCCGTTGCCGAAGGCCAGGTCGAGCCCGCCGAGCCGGTCCTTTTTGAGAATTCCCTTCTCGACCCATTCCATGGCGGTGGCGATGACCTGGCCCGTGGAGATCACGTCGAGCCCCAGGTCGTTCGCCAGGTGATTGGCCGCCGCCACGGCGTTCAGGTCCGTGACGGCACACTTGCTCCCGAAGGCCGCGACCGTCTCGTACTCTGGGCCTCCGCCCTCCATCCCGGCCCATTTGCCCGACTTGATCTTCGTGTGGCGGCCGCAGGCGATGGGACATCCGAAGCAGGCGTAGGGCTTCACTTCCAGGGTCTCGTGGTACGCCGCGTAGCCCAGCGTCGGGATGGACTCCGGGAAACTGTCCCGCTGCCAGTTGCGGGTCGGCAGGATGCCCAGCCCGCTCATGGCGTCGTAGAAGGACGGCGTCCCGTAGGGCTTCATCTCGTCCCGGACGAAGGCCTCGTTGAACAGCTCTTCGCGAGCGGCTTTCGCCGCCTCCTTCAGGCCCTCGGGGTCGGCGACCGGCAGTTGCCCCGTCCCCCTGACAGCGATGGCCTTGAGGTTCTTGCTCCCCATGAGGGCTCCCGCTCCGCCCCGGCCGAAAGCCCTGTGGCGGTCGGTCACGATGCAGGAGAACAGGACCCCCTTTTCGCCGGCAGGCCCGATTGAGGAAATCTGCCAGCCTGCTCCGTCCAGCTGCGAACGGGTCCAGTCCTCCGTGTCTCCGATTCCCTTTCCCCAAGCCTCTTCAGCCTCGATGAAATCGACCCCGTCGTCGTCGATGACCAGCACGACCGGTTTTTCCGCCTGGCCCGTGACGACCAGGACGTCATACCCGGCCCGCTTCAGGGCGGGTGCGAAATGGCCGCCTGCGTTGGAGGCCCCGAGGGTCCCCGTCAGGGGCGACCGGAAAACCACGGCGCAGCGGCCGCTGGCCGGTGCGGCGGTGCCCGTCAGGGACCCGGTGGCGAAGATCAGCGGTTGCCCAGGGTCGAGAGGGTCCGCCTCGGCGTCGGCCAGGTCCAGCAAAAGCCGGACCCCGAGGCCTTCACCCCCGATGTAGTCCCGGTACCATTCCCCCGGAAGGAGGGATTCCTCGACGCTTCTTTCCGTGAGGTCCACCATGAGCGCGACACCGAAATAACCTCCCATTTCCCGTCCCCCTTTTCCATGAAAAATTCGCTTCTCGAACCCTTTTTCCCCCAATCCAATTATAACGTTAAATCGCTTTTGCATTGTCTCGACGAAAAAGGCCGGCCTCTTTTCGGGGGCCGGCCCGCGGCATGACAGAAGGCGGGAAGGGGTTTCAGGGGGCCTCGTTTCCGGTCATTCGGCCCAGGATTTCTTCCAGCCTCCGGATTTCCTCCCCGTAACGGGCCCAGTCTCCAGCCCGCTGGGCGGATTCGGCAGCCTCCCAGGCTTTCCGGGCCTCGACGGCGAGGGTCTTCAGGTCCTGCTCCCCGGCCTTCGGGCTTCCCGCTGCGGCGGCGGGGGCCGTTTTCCCCTGGCTCCCGGCGGCAGCGGCTTTCGGTGCCGGGGCGCCCAGGACGCGGGCCAGGGCCTGGTCGAAGGTTTCCGCCATGGCGACCCTTCCGCCGGTTGAAAGGATGACGCGTTTCAACTCGGGCAGGTCGCCCCGCTCGGCCTTGAGGTAGAGCGGCTGGACGTAGAGCAGCCCCTTGCCGACCGGGATGACGAGGAGGTCGCCCCGGATTACTTCCGATCCGCGCTGGCTCCAGAGGGAAACCTGGGCCGAGATCTCCGGGTTCTGGTCGATGAGGGCCTCGATCTGGGCCGGGCCGAAGATGAGCTTCTGCTTGGGAAACCTGTAGACCACGAGCTTGCCGTAATGGGCAGGGTCGCTGCGGCCCGCCATCCAGGCGATCATGTTGTTCCTGCCCACGGGCAGGAAGGGGATGATGAGCGCGAATTCCGGCTCCTTCTGCCCCATGAGCTTCAGGATCGTGTAGTTGGGCGTCACGGGCTTGCGGCTGCCCTCGGGGGTGATGGTCCAGACGTCTTCCTTGTTGTAGAAGGTATTTGGGTTCGTCATGTGATACGTCCTGAAGACGGAACTCTGGATCTCGAAGAGCCCTTCCGGGTACCGCAGGTGTTCCCTGAGCTCCGCCGGCATGGCGGAGGAGGGCTTGAAGAGGGAGGGGAAGACGGACCGCCACATGGCAAGCAAAGGATCCTGCTCATCCATGGCAAAGAAGGTCACCGTGCCGTCGTAGGCGTCCACCGTCGCCTTCACGCTGTTGCGCAGGTAGTTCGCCCCCTGGAAGTTCGAAAGCGTCGGGTCGGCCAGGGCTATCGGCCTCGAGTACGGATAGCGGTCGGTGGCTGTGTAGGCGTCCTGTACCCAGAGGAGCCGACCGCCCAGCACCACCAGGTAGGGGTCCGCGTCGTAGAGGAGGAAGGGGGCCAGGCGGGCCAGTGAGTCCCTGATGTTCCTGTAGTAGAGGATCCGGCTTTCGGGCCTGAGGGATCCCGTGAAGAGTATCTCCGTGTCGCCGAAGCGGGTCGCGTACAGCAGCCTGCGCCAGGCGCTGCCGATGCCGACGCCCCCCGTGCCCTCGTAGGTGTTCCTTGCGTTCGACTCGCCCATGGGGTAATCGAATTCCTTGACGTCCGTCTTCACGAGGGCGTAGGTGCTCGTTTTTTCACCGTAGTAGATCTGGGGCCTCTTGATCTCGAGGGGCACGTCCACCTTCGGCGGAAGGTCGCGGATGAACAGGATCGGCAGGCCGGAAGGCCCCACCTCGTTCACCGGGTTCATCACCAGGCCGTAACCGTGGGTGAACTCCAGGTGGGTGTTGACCCATGTCCGATTCTGGAGTTGCGTGGGGTCCAGTTCCCGGGCCGAGAGCATCACCTGCCGCAGGTTCCCGTCGAAGCGGTAGCGGTCGATGTCGACGTCGGTGAAATCGTAGTAGGACCGGATCTCCTGGAGTTGCTTGTAGGTCCGCAGCAACGGCCCGTAGTCCCAAAGGCGGATGTTCCGGATCGTGTCCGCGTTCGCCTGGACCTCGGCGGGGGTGGTCTGCTCCTCGGGTGTCACGTCCAGGACCGTGACGCGGTCCAGGTCGAAGGCCTTGAGGGTGGCCGCGATGTGGTGGCCGATGTAGATTTTTTCCCGCTCGAACTGGTTCGGCTTCACGATGTAGGATTCCATGAGCCCGGGCACGAGGTTTTTCAGCACGAAGACCGCCAGGACCATGCCTCCCAGGGCCCACCAGAGGGCCTTCCTGGACCTGGCGACCCCCGAGAGGAGCAGGACGGCCGCCGCGACGGCCAGGGCAAAAAGCACCGCGAGGGAGGGAAGGAGGGCGTGGATGTCGGTGTAGCCTGGACCGGTCACGATGCCGGTCGGCGAGTAGAGGATGTTCCAGCGGTCCAGCAGGAAACCGCTTCCCCAGGCCAGTACGAGGGCCGAGGCCAGGATGAGCAGGTGCCTGCGTGTCTGCGGCCGGATGGAGAAGTCCATGGCGAAGAACCGCCCCAGCTTGCCCGGAAGGGACAGCATTGCCGTCCCGGCCAGGGCGAGGAAGAGCGCGTTCATGAGCCAGCCCCGGACCAGGGCAAGGAAGGGAAGGGTGAAAACGAAAAAGCTCACGTCTTTCCCGAAGATCGCGTCTTTCTCGCCGAAGGGCCCGCCCTTGAAAAAGCCGAGGACCGTTTCCCATGAGGCGCTCGAACCCATGCTGTTCCCCATCGAGAGGAAGAGGGCCGCCAGCAGGATGACCCATGGCAGGAGCCCGGGGTTCCAGCGGCCCGTCATGACCTCTTCCAACTCATCTTTCGAGCGTTTCCAGGCGGTGATCCAGTTGAAGCAGAGGAACAGGAACAGGAGGATCGTCGATCCGGCGGACAGGCCGATTTTCGTCAGGATGCGCGTCCGGAAGACGGCCGCGAAGCCGAGGGAGTCGAACCACAGCCACTCGGTCACGAAGCGGGCGATCGCCGGCCAGGCCACGAAGACCAGGAGGAGAGGCAGAAGGATCCAGAGGAACCTTCCCCCTTTGGAGAACCGCCATCCCGGCCTTCTGGCCCCGGAATCCCCGCCTTCCCTCTGCGGGGGCCAGCTGTCGCGTCCCTCGAAGGTCCAGTCGTCCGGGTTCATGCGGCCGCCTTGCCGGCCCGCCGGAGGAGGAACTCGAGCATTGTCCGGGTTCCGAAGCCCGTGAAGCCTTTCTGGACGTACCCGTACTCCTCCTTGCTGTTGTCCGTCCCCGCCATGTCGATGTGCGCCCAGGCGATGCCCTTCTTTACGAACTCCTGCAGGAACATGGCGGCGAAGATCGCTCCCCCGTAACGGCTGCCGCCGTTGACCAGGTCCGCCACGTCGGATTTAAGCTTCAGCCGCAGGCGGGCGTCGTCCATGGGGAAGGGCCACAGGCGCTCGCCTGTGATGCGCGAGGCCTCCATGAGCTCGGACACGACTTCTTCGTCCGGAGAAAAGAGCCCCGCGGAGTAGTCGCCCAGGGCGATGTGGCAGGAACCCGTCAGCGTGGCGATGTCCAGGATCGTCCCGGGCTCGAGTTCCGAGGCGTAGCAGAGCACGTCGGCCAGGGTGAGCCGTCCCTCGGCGTCGGTGTTGTCGATCTCGATGGTTTTCCCGTTTTTCGCCCGGAGGATGTCGTCGGGCCTGTAGGAGTCCCCGCCGGGCATGTTCTCGGCCGCCCCGACCAGGCCGTGGACCTCCAGCGGGAGGCGCAGGGCGCTGACAGCCCTCATGGCCGCCAGGACGGCGCAGGCCCCGGACTTGTCCCCCTTCATGGTGCGCATGTAGTCCCCGGTCTTGATGTTCAGGCCGCCGCTGTCAAAGGTCAGTCCCTTGCCGACGAGGGCGATGCGCCCCTGCGACGCGCCTTTCGGCTTCCAGGCGAGGTGGATGAGGCGGGGCTTGTTTTCAGAGCCTTTCCCGACGCTCCAGAGCGCCTCCATCCCCATGGCCCGGATGGCCGCGTCGTCGTACACGGTGCACTCCAGTCCGGATTCATCCGCGACCTTCCTCGCACAGTCGGCCAGGGACTGGGGGTTGATGACGTTACCGGGCTCGCTGGCGAGGTCCCGGGCCTCGTTCTGGGCTCCGGCCACGATGGCGCCCGTTTTGAGCCCTTCCTCGTCGGCGCCTTCAAGCAGGAAGGCTTCTACCCTGAAACGGGGAGGCTCGTCCTCCGGGTGGCCCCTGTACTTGTCGAAAGCGTAGCCCGAAAGGACGGCTCCCTCGGCTGCCGCCTTGGAAAGAGCAAATCCCGGGGTTTCGGGCAGGATGAAGGTCACTTTTGCCGCCCGGTCCCGGATGGCCGCGCGGACGAGTTCCCCCGCCGCCTGGCGGACGGCCTCGGGTCCCAGGTCCTTCTTCTCTCCCAGGCCCACCAGCCCGATCGTGGGCTCGCCCGGTTGGGGCAATAGCAGCACGTCGCCGGAGCGCCCCTTCCAGGCCCGCTTGTCGGCGAGCGTCTTCAGTTTCGCGTCGGCCGCCTCGCCCAGTTTTTCAGCCGGGGCGAGATCGCCTTCGAAAACAGCAGCCGCAATCAAGTCACCAGGCCAGTTGCCTCCCGTCAATTTTGCCGTTGAAACGTCCACGTCGATCGCCTCCCGAATGGTCTTTCCCCCACATGCGGCTATTCTAGCAGTTCCTTCCCTTATGGAGCTTTAGCATGCTATCATTCCCGCAGGAGGTGGTGTCGCTCATGTTCGGAAGATTGCTCCTGGTCGATCTTTCCTCGGGCAGGCTGGGCGAGGGAACCGTTTCCGGGGCTGCCGTGTCCCGGTTCATCGGGGGAAAGGGCCTCGGCATCGCCCTGCTGGACGAGCTGACGCCCCGGGGAGCCTCTCCCCTGGACCCGGAAAACCCGCTCTGCTTCCTGACGGGCCCCCTGACAGGAACGCCCTTTCCGACCTCCGGCCGGTTCACGGTGGCGACCCGCTCCCCCCTGACGGGGCTCTGGCTCGACAGCCATGCCGGGGGCCATTTTGCCCATGTTCTCCGGAAGACGGGATACGACGGGATCGTCTTCACCGGGAGAGCGGACGTTCCCGTCTACCTCTGGCTTGACGACGGACGCGCCGAGCTCCGGGAGGCCGAGGGGCTATGGGGCCTGGGAGTAGACGAGACCGTCGGCAGGGTCCGGTCCGAAACCGCCCCGAAGGCCCATGTCGCTTCCATCGGGCCGGCGGGCGAGAACCGGGTCCGTTTTGCCTCCATCGCCATCGACCGGGACAGCGACCCCTGGAGGGCGGGAATGGCCGGCCGCGGCGGGGCGGGGGCGGTCATGGGGTCCAAGAACCTGAAGGCCCTGGCGGTCAACGGCACGAAGCCCGTCCCCCTGGCCGACGAGGGGGCCATGCGGTCGATCGCCAGGGACGTGGCCGGGCGTACGATGAAGAACCCGGGGGTCCACAGCCACCGGGTGCTCGGCACCGCCGCACTGGTTGACCCGATGAACCGGACCGGTATCCTTCCCTGCTTCAACTTTACCCGGGGTTTCCTGGACAACGCCCACGCCCTGAACGGGGCGAACCTGCGCTACCACACGAAGCGCGACGTGGGGTGCTTCAACTGCCCCATCGTGTGCGGGCGGGTCGTGAACGCCGGCGGGCACGACACGAAGGTGGAATACGAGGCACTGGCGCTCCTTGGGGCCTCCTGCGGCGTGACCGACGTCATGGACGTGGCCCGGGCGATCGCCGTCTGCAACGATATGGGAATGGACGTCATCACCGCGGGCGGGGTCGCCGCCTTCGCCATGGACGCGGCCGCCCAGGGACTCCTGGACCCCGCACCCCCCGGGGAAACGCTCCCCTCTTTCGGGGACTCGGCGGGACAGCTCGAACTCCTCGAGGCGATCGCCCGCCGGCAGGGTGTGGGAGACCTCCTGGCGGAGGGCTCGCGGGCCGCGGCGGAAAAGCTGGGAGGGGAGGCTTTCCGCCTTGCCGTCCACGCCAAGGGGATGGAACTCCCCGGATACGACCCGCGCTCCAGCTGGGGGATGGCCCTGGCCTACGCCACGTCCGACAGGGGAGGGTGCCACCAGAGGGCATGGACCGTGATGCCCGAGATCGACGGTGCCGTGGAGCGCTTCACCGCCGATGGGACGGCCCGCATCGTCAAGACCGTCCAGGACGAGAGAGCCGCGGCCTACTCCCTGGTGGTCTGCGACTTCCTCCCCCTGGAGGTGGAGGACGCCTTGAAGGGCCTCAAGGCCGCAGCCGGCATCGAGCTCGACGAGGCGGGGTACCTCGAGGCGGGAGAGAGGGCCTGGAACCTGGCGCGGCTTTTCAACCGCAAGCATGCGGGCCCGGCCGGGACGGAAGACACCCTGCCCCCCCGGATACTGGACGAGCCCCTGCCCATGCCACCCCAGGGGAAGACGGCGGTTTCCCTCACTTTCTGGGATTTGCAGATGATGCTGGACGACTACTATTCCCTCAGGGGATGGGACAGCCAGGGACTCCCCAGGGAATCGACACTGGAGCGCCTCGGCCTGGCAGGAAGTTCACGGGGCCCCGTGCTGACGGGAAAGGAGGGGAACTGAACATGTGGAACATTTCCCTTGTTGGATTCGGGAACGTCGCCCAGGGGCTCGCCCGCATCCTGGCCGACAAGCGCGAGCGCCTGGCGGCGAAGTACGGTTTCGAGTACCGGATCACGTCCGTCGTCACGGCCCGCAGAGGTTGCCTCGTGAACGAGCAGGGGCTCGACCCGGCCTGGCTCCTGGAAACCATGGAAAGAGACGGCGGGCTCTGGGGGTGCGACGGGGCCCGGGCGATCGATCCCCTGGACGTGATCAAGAGCCCCATGACCGACATCCTCGTGGAGACGACCCCCACGAACCTGGAAAAGGGAGAACCCGGCCTGACCCATATCCGGACCGCCCTCAAGGCGAAGAAACACGTGGTGACCTCGAACAAGGGGCCTCTCGTCCGGGCGCTCCCGGAGCTGACGGCCCTGGCGAAGGGAAGCGGGGTGGCCTTCCGCTACGAGGGCGTGATCATGAGCGGGACGCCGGCACTCAACCTCGTCAGGGAAACACTGGCGGGCTGCGACATCGAGCACGTCCAGGGGATCGTCAACGGCACGACGAACTTCATCCTGACGGAGATGGAAAAAGGGAATCCCTACGAGAAGGCCTTGGCCGAGGCCCAGCGCCTGGGCTACGCGGAGGCGGACCCGACGTCGGACGTGGAAGGCTGGGACGCGGCGGTCAAGGCGTGCATCATGGCCGTCCTCTTCATGGACGCCTCCCTGGAGCTCGAGGACGTGGAGCGTACGGGCATCACGGACGTGACCCCGGAGACCATCCAGACGGCCCTTTCGCGCGGCAAGCGGATCAAGCTGGTGGCCGAGGTCTACAGGGAGAGAGGAGCCGTGCGGGCCATGGTGGCCCCCGTGGCGATCCCGCTTTCGCGGCCCCTGGCCGGCATCATGGGGGCGATGAACGCCATCACCTATACGACCGACCACCTGGGAGACATCACGATCGTCGGTCCTGGCGCCGGCAGGATCGAGACGGGACAGGCCCTGCTGTCCGACCTCCTGGCGATCCACAGGGCGAGGGGAAAGGAGGGGGCCCCTCCCCGGATGACGTTTTCCTTCTAGCCGGCCTTTTCGCTTCTGGCCGCCAGGACGATGCCGGCCAGGATGAGCGCCCCGCCGGCGGCTTTCCACGGGGTCAGGGTTTCGCCGAAGAATATCCAGGCCAGGATGGTGCTGCCGATGGGTTCGCCCAGAAGGCAGACTGCCACGGTCGTGGAGGAGAACCACCTCAGGGCCCAGTTGTAGGAGGAATGGCCGAGAATCTGGGGGACGACGGCCATTCCCAGGAAAGCCCACCAGGTGGGAGCGGAAAAACCCGTGAAAGGGGTACCGGACGCGATGACCAGGGTCCAGAGCAGGGCTCCTGCGGTTCCGTAGCAGGTGGTGATGTAGGCCAATAAAGACAGCCTGGGGCGCACGTTGCGCCCCAGCATGATGTAAAGGGCCCCCGAAAACCCGCCGGCCAGCGCCAGCAGGTCGCCCAAAAGCGCCCGCCCGCCTGTCGCGAAGTCCCCGGCACCGATCAGGATGCCCCCCGCGAAACTCAGCCCGATCCCGGCAAGCGTCGCCTTACCCGGGCGCTCGCCGGTCACGAAGGGCGTCAGGACCCCGACCCAGAGGGGGATCGTCTCGACCAGGATGACGCTGCTGGCGACGGAAGTGTAGTCGAGGGAGGCGATCCAGGTGGCGAAATGTACGGCGAGGAAAAAACCTGCCCCGAGGACGGATTTCCA
>CAYRNZ010000021.1:0-10386 GCA_964425765.1 uncultured Synergistaceae bacterium | reverse complement strand
CTGGTCCTCCTGAGCGCCCTCAACTGGGCCGTTTTCACCGTCGCGTCCAGGGGTTTCCTGGCGCGTCACCGACCGGCTCCCATGATGTTCAGGGTTATGGCTTCCGGGTGGCTCATGACCACGGTTTTATTCCTGGCGTCCGGGGCCTGGTCGCCGATCGCGGGGCTCGATGCGGGGGGGTGGGCCGCGGTGCTCTTCCTGGGCGTGTTCTGCTCGGGGCTCGCCTACGTGTTCTGGTACGACGCGCTGAAAAGCCTTCCGGCTTCCCAGGCCGGCGTGCTGATGTACCTCAACCCGGCCGCGGCCACGGTGGTGGCTGTTGCCGGGCTCGGAGAACCCCTGTCCGTTTCCGTGGCCACAGGGGCTCTCCTGATCACTTTGGGGGTCTGGCAGGTCAACCGGTGACCCGGACCTTCGCTTTCCCCGCCGCCTCGACGAGGTAGGGGCGGGCTTTCGGGGGCAGGATCTCCAGGATGTCCGGGAAAGCGTAATGGTCCCTCCGGGCCCGGATGAACCGCACCCGTGAAGGGGGCGCCTCGACGTGGTAGGTCGTTCCAGGGCGGACCTGGTCTTCCAGGAGTTTTTCCAGCGCCTGCCGCCGGGAATCCCTGGCCTCGCCCCTGGACTGCAGGGAAAGGGCCGCGGAGAGCAGGGAGCGGGCTCCGCCCCTTTCCGCCTCCAGGGCCATCCCTTCCCCCTCGGCCCGGATCTCCTCCTCTTCCGCCAGGTCCCATTCCACCAGGACTTTCCTGGCCCTTCCCGAAACGACGAAACCCCTTTGCCGGGCGTTCTCCGCCAGGTCCTTCCGACGCCTCAGGTAGCGCCTCAGCCTCTTTGCGTTGAGCCCGGGGATTTCCTCGGGTCCCGGGACCGTGCCGTCTTCGGCCCCGGGCAGGGTGAAGCCCGGCTGGAGGAAGGCCCCCAGGCTTTCTTCAAGCCGCTCCTGCATGACGGCGTCCCGGGCCGCCTCGAAAGCGTTCCTGGCCAGCTCGACGACAAGGGATTCGATCTCTTCCGGGGGCAACGGGCGGGCCGTTCCCTCCGGCTGTGGCTCCCGGTGCTCGCCGCCGACCTCGATGAACTCGACGTCGGGGTGTTCCCACTGGCGCCCCTTCAGGATGGGCTCGGCGAACGAATCCCCGAAGACCAGCCGCCCGATGTTGATCGCCGCGTTGATGTCCCGGTGGATCGCCGCCCCGGTCGTGCTGCGGTACTCCTTCCTGGTCAACCGTCCCGTGCCTCTCTGCCGCCGGTTGGAGCCGGACCCCGCAACGGGTTCCATTCCCAGGGCGTCGATCCGGCTTGTGTTGGTTTCGTCCACGAGGTGGACGTCGATCCGCGCCAGTGCGCACCGGAACCGCAACGTCCCCAGGAGGTGGAGGCTCAGGTTGAGGAAGGGGTTGTCCCGCAGCGCCCTCGGGCGGATCGTGAACGGGTTCTTGATGGAGCGCGTTCCGATGGCGATCGACCCCACCTGCCATTCCATGCATTTTCGCAGTACGAGGTCGCAGGTGGCGTCCACGCAGGCCGCGATATGGCCGATTTCCGCGTGGAACTTCTCGGGTTCGGCCTGCATCGATTTCCTGGCCCGGTCTATCGCCCCACGGTCGAGCGGGTTTTTCACGAGGACGGCCCGGGACCTGGGGGCGTTCGAGACCATGGCGAAAAGGTACGTGTCGCCGATGTCGATGGCGAGCGCCCTTTCACGCGGGGTCCCATCCAATTTCATCACCTCCCCTAAAACTGGAAAAGGCGGCAGGGAGAAGTATCTCCCTGCCGCCTTGAAGGCGGAAACTTTTGTGATCCGGCTGTTTCTGGAAATCGGCTGCCTCCGGGCTTCGGCATCGGTTTCCCTCCCGTGGCGGACGGTTCGTGTTCCCTGTCATTCTAACCCTATATCAGTCTAAAGACAAGACAAGGGTTGACTTGTAAGAAAACCGAAACGAAAAGGAAGCTCTCAGGGTTTCATCTTGTGGCGGTCCGAAAGAGCCCTGTCGATGTCGCGCATGGCGATGCGGATCCTGGGCCTCAGGTAGCGCCAGACCTTGGCGAATAGCAGCCCGGAAAAGCGGGGTTTCGATCGGGTCGAGTCCATCCGGCCCGGTTCATCCAGCACGATGGCCCTCGATTTCGAACGGGCGAGGATCTGGCTGGGGTAAACGCTCCGGTGCCCTGAGATCAGGAATGCCACGACGCAGCTGACGGCCCCCAGGGGTGCGGCGTTCGCTCCGAAGAGCTCGATGCCCATGATCATGGCGGCGATGGGTGTGTTGGCCGCGGCCGCCAGGACCGCCACGAGCCCGATCCCGGAGAAAAGGGCCCGGTCCAGCCCGAAAAGCGCGGCGAATAGCGAACCGGAAGCTGCGCCGACGAAAAAGGTCGGTGTGACGATGCCCCCGCTGCCCCCGCAACTGAGGGTGATGGAAGTCAAGGCCGACTTGACGAAGAACGCGGCCCCGGGGATAGACTCGCCGGCCATGGCGGCGTCGATCGTGTCGGTCCCGAGCCCGAGGTAGCGGGTGCCGGCCGCGGCGGAAACGGCGAGGAGCAGCAGTCCTCCCGCCACGGGCTTGACGAAAGGGTGCACCTGCCATTTCCTGAAGAGGCTCTCGCCCAGCTTCAGGGTTTCGATGTGGAAGAGCGAGACCAGCCCGAAAAAGACCCCCGCTGCGATCGTCCAGGCCAGCATCTGTCCCGAGTAGTCCGGGATCAGGAAGACGGGCTGGGCCGCATGGGCCACTCCCCAGTGCATCGACACGAGGTAGGCCGTTATTCCGCTTACGAGGGAAGGCAGGAGGACGTCGTAGAACATCTGCCCGACGTAGAGGACCTCGACGCCGAAGATCGCTCCCGCAACCGGGGTCCCGAAAACTGCCGCGAAACCTGCGGAAATGCCGCAGACCACGAGTTTCCTGCGGTCCGGGTCCCCGAAGCGGAAAAGCGAGGCCAGGGCGGACATGAGGCCCGCCCCGATCTGGGCGCAGGGGCCCTCCTTGCCGGCGGACCCCCCGCTCGCCAGGGTGATGAGGGTGGCAACAAGCTTCACGGGGACCACTTTCAGGGCGATTCGGCCCTCCCGCTGGTGGATTGCCTCGATGACCTTCTCCGTGCCGTGGCCGGAGGCCTCCGGGGCGAAGAACCTGACGATGGCGGCGCTCGCCGCCAGGCCGGCGGGTACGAGGGCCAGCCTCCAGGCGGGCAGTCCTTCGACGAAACCGATGCCCAGCCCCAGGAGGAACAGGAAGAAGGATGTCGCGGTGCCGACGACGAGCCCCGCCAGGACGGACAGGAAAAGCCACTTGGCGAGAGTGTAGGACAGGGCTGCCAGCTCCCGGACGTTCCGGTCGTCGATCACGGATTCTTCACCTCGCAGGGTCACGCGGATGAGGGGCAGAACCGGTCCTGTCACAGGCCGGTCCGCCCCTCATCGTATGTATCGTTTATGACGATGTCAACCTTGTCCTGTAAAATATTTTTCTTGCGGGAGCGGTCCCTTCAGGAAGCCGCCTGTTCCCGGGCCAAAATCCGGAGGGCCTCCAGGCAGAGATCGATCTCTTCCTCCGTGTTGAAGTAGCCGGGGGAGATCCGGAGCCCTCCCTGCGGGTAGGACCCGAGGGTCTTGTAGGCGACGGGGGCGCAGCACAGGCCCGGGCGCGTTTCGATGGACCACCGGTCGGACAGTTCCAGGGCGGCCCGCCCGTTGTCCAGGTTGTCGAAGTTCATGGAAAAGACGGGAAGCCTCCCTTCCATGGTCCTGTGCCCGTAGAGGGTGAGGCCGGAAATCTCCAGGAGCCCGGCCAGGAGCCGTTCCCCGAGGGCGTGTTCCTTTTGCCTGATGTTCTCTATCCCCGTTTCCTCCAGCCATTCGAGCGCCGCGTTAAGTCCCGCCAGGCCCGGGAGGTTGGGGGTTCCCGCCTCGAACTTGTCCGGCAGGGCATGGGGCTGCGTTTCCTCGTGGGAGAAGCTTCCCGTCCCCCCCTCGACGAAGGGCAGGCACCGCTGCGAGAAGTCGGCGCCCCAGAAGATGCCGCCGATTCCCTGGGGGCCCAGCAGGCCCTTGTGGCCGGTGAAGCAGCAGGCAGCGAGGTTCCATCCTTTCGCATCGATCGGGAGCACGCCCCCCGTCTGGGCGGTGTCGAGCACCAGGGGGACCCCGGCGCGGGCGCAAAGCGGGGCGAGGCGGTCCATGTCCTGGACCGTGCCGCACGTGTTGCTTCCGTGGTTCAGGACGACGAGGTCCAGGCCCCTTTCCAGTTCCGCTGCCAGGGTCTGCGGTTCGAGGACCCCCTCACGCGTACAGGGCATCACGGTCACCGACACGCCTTCGCTCTCGAGGCGGCGCAGGGGGCGCATGACGGCATTGTGTTCCATGCCGGACGTGGCGGCTCGCATCCCCGGCTTGAGGAAACCCTTCAGTACGACGTTGACGGACTGGGTCACGTTGGCGGTGAAGGTGACGTACCGCGGGTCTGCGGCGGGCCCCCCGAAAAGCTCGGCGATCTTCATCCTGCAGGTCGTCACCATGCCCAGGGTGCCGAGGTCCCTCTGTGAAGCCGAGCCCCTGGCGAGGTTCGCCCCTCCCGTCTCGAGGAACGTCGCCATAGCCGTCGCCACCTCTTTCGGTTTGGGCCAGGTGGTGGCGGCGTTGTTCAGGTAGTGGCTGTTCACTCCCATTCGCAGCATCCCCTTTCCGGCCGGGGCTCCGTCAGAACCGGATGCGTCCCGACCCGGTCTCGAATTTCCCGATGACCCGGGCCTCGGGGGCGAACCCCTTCGCGCAGGTATCCAGGATGGCTTCGGCGGCTTCGGGGGCCGCGGCCACGAGGAGTCCCCCGGAGGTCTGGGGATCGAAAACCAGGTCCTGGATCGCCGGGGGCAGGGCGGAAAGCCCGTCGGCCCTCGGGGAGTAGAGTTCCCTGTTGCGGTAGGTCCCGGCGGGGACGAGCCCCATGTCCGCCACGTCCGGCACCCCCCGGAAGAAGGGTAGGGCCCCCGGGTCGAGGAGGCAGTCCGTCGAGCCGGGGGAAAGCATGTCGAGCAGGTGGCCGGCCAGCCCGAAACCGGTCACGTCGGTGCAGGCGTGCACCGCGGCGTGCAGGTCCGACCCCAGGCGGGGAGGCAGGTCGTTCAGCCTTGCCATGGAGGCGAACGCCGAGGCGGTGTCGACCATGTTCGCCATGTCCGCCTTGACGGCCGTGGTGCAGAGGCCGGTCCCCAGCGGCTTCGTGAGGATCAGCAGGTCCCCGGGCAAAGCTCCCGAGACCCGCCAGATATGACCCGTTTCCACCTCGCCGAAGACGACGAGGCCGTACTTGGGTTCCTCGTCCTCCACGCTGTGCCCGCCCGCCAGGACCGCACCCGCCTCGATCACCTTGGACTGCCCTCCCCGGAGGACCGATTCCAGCAGTTCGAGGGGTTCGCAGTGGACGGGAAAGCCGACGATGTTGAGGGCGATATGCGGCATCCCCCCCATGGCGAACACGTCGCTCAGGGCGTTGGCCGCGGCGATCTTACCCCAGAGTTCCGGGTCGTCCACCACGGGCGTGATGAAATCGACGGTCAGGATGCCGACGCGCTTTTCGTCAAGGGCCCAGAGGGCCGCGTCCTCGCCGTGGTCCCAACCCGTCAGGAGGCGCCCCCCGGAATCCGGTTTCAATGATTTGAGCAGTTTCTCCAGGTCCGCCGGACCGATCTTGGCCGCTCAGCCGCTGGTCCGTGCCATTTCCGTCAGCCGTCTCACGGGGGACCGCCTCCTCCTGTTTCGATTCCCGGGCTATTTCTCGAGGGTGATCCTGAACCCTCCCTGCTCCGTTTCCTCCCAGGTCCCCTTCCAGTTCATGCGACCGGCCAGCCTCAACACGTTTTCCCGGGAAGTGACCGTGTCCACGAGCACTTCCACGGTTCCTCCCCCGGCCGAATCCAGGACCGACTTCGTTTCAAGGACCGGCTGCGGGCAGGAAAGGCCGCGGGCGTCCACCAGTATTTTACCAGCCATGACGTCACATCCTCCCTATGCGGATACGCGGCCGCGGTTGAATAAGCCCACGGCCAGGCAGTAGGCCATTCCGAGCGCGAAGGCCGCCACGGCGAAAGCCCCGGGCCCCTTCGCGCTGCTCGCGAAGCCGAAGTTGTGGGCGATACCCGCCCCGACGATCAGTCCCATGACGAAGACGGCGGAGTCGTTGTCTCCCTCGCCGCTCATGATGAGCTGGCGGCCCGGGCATCCGCCCGCCAGTGTGAAGGCCAGGCCGGACAGGAGCATGCCCAGGAAGTTCCACAAAGCGTTCGTGTGCGCCACGGGCTGGCCGGCGAAGCCGAGCCTGAACTGCCCCAGGGCGACGTTGGTGCCGATGGCCGCCGCCAATAGGGCGATGATGCCGTAGAAGAGATGCGGGTCCTTCAGCATGAAGAGGTCGCGGAGGGCTCCCACCGTGCAGAAGCGGCTCCGCTGGGCCATCCAGCCCACCAGGAGGCCGACGCCCAGGGCGATGAAGGCCGGGGCGTGCATGGAACCGGGCCCTTCCTTGGAGAAGAAGACCGGGCCGGTGGGCAGGCCGGCGGCGTCACGGCCGAACTGCGGGGCCAACAGCAGCAGGGCCAGCAGGAGGATCGACAGGGCGGGCATGACCATCCCGGAAGCCTTCGCCGTGGGGGCGCTGCGCCCCAGGTTGAAGCCGTTCCAGAGGAAGGCGATGCCGATGCCGACGCCCGAAGCGAGCCCGGCGATCCCCCAGAGGGCGTTCAGGTCCCCGCCGGAGAGGCGCAGGTAGGCCCTCCAGGGGCAGCCCAGGAAGATCAGGGCCCCGACCATGGCAAAGACGCCCAGGAAGAAGCGGATGATGGGGGCCGAACCCGCCCGGGGTTTATATTCCCGGTAGAGGACGGCCGAGATGAAGCTGCCGAGGATGAAGCCCGCGATCTCCGGCCTCAGGTACTGGACGACGGCGGCTCGGTGGAAACCCAGGGCGCCGGCTATGTCGCGGCCGAAGCAGGCGACGCAGATACCCATGTTCCCGGGGTTGCCGAGGAAAACGAGGACGGGGGCAAGGATCCCCACGACCGCGCCCGTCAAAGACGGGCCGAAACGGGACATCAGGAAACGGTTGATCAAGAGACAAGCACCTCCCTGTTGGGTTCGCAGGGGCGCAGGGAGCATGCCGCCATGGATCGCAGGCGGGAAAAGTTTTTTCCGGACCGGGTGCGGGAATCCTCTAGGGGCGGGGGGTAAAGGGGGGACGGGAAGGCCGCACCGACGTGCGCGCGCCGCGCGCACCAACGATCCGGCTTCACCGGCAGGCGATCAGGCGGTTCATGCGGTCCCCTCCCCTCTGCGGTTTTTGAAACGGTTTCCATTCTAGGTTTCAGCCGGGAATGCTGTCAAGTGAACAAAAACCGTCGCCCGGGAGTGCGTTCCTGTGGGATAATACGGAATCATCCGGCAAGGGGTTCATCGGCTGCCGGGCGGAAGGCCTAAGGGGGAATAAACGGATGGACGCTTTTCTTGCAGGGTTTGCGGCCCTGACGATCAAGCAGGTCATCATGCTCGGCGTGGGAGGGCTCCTGCTTTACCTCGCCATCGTGAAGGAGTATGAGCCGGCCCTGCTCTTGCCCATGGGATTCGGCGCCATCATGGTGAACATCCCGCTTTCGGCGGCGATCACCCACATGTTCGACGGGAAAATGCAGGAGGGGGCCCTGTCCCTTCTCTTCGACATGGGGATCCACACGGAACTGTTTCCCCTTCTGATCTTCCTGGCGGTGGGGGCCATGATCGACTTCACCCCGCTTTTCGTGAACCCGATGATGTTCCTCTTCGGGCTCACCGCCCAGGCCGGGATCTTCCTGACCATGGGACTGGCCCTCCTCATGGGTTTCGACCTCCGCGAGGCCGCTTCCATCGGCATCATCGGCGCCGCCGACGGTCCCACCTCCATCTACGTCTCGTCCAAGTTCGCCCCCCACCTGCTGGGGCCGATCTCCGTGGCGGCCTATTCCTACATGGCCCTCGTTCCCCTGATCCAGCCGCCGGTCATCAAGGCCCTCACCACGAAGGCCGAGCGAAAAATCCGCATGACCTACCGGGAAAAGAATGTCTCGAAGGCGTTGAAAATCCTCTTCCCGATCGCCGTAACGGTCGTTGCGGGCTTTTTAGCCCCCGCCTCCGTGGCCCTCATCGGCTTTTTGATGTTCGGCAACCTCATCCGGGAGAGCGGCGTCGTCGACCGCCTGTCGAAGGGGGCGCAGAACGAGCTGGCCAACATCGTCACCCTCCTTCTCGGCCTCGCCATCTCGACGACCCTGGAGGCCGACCGGTTCCTGCAGCCCACGACCCTGATCATCATCGGCATGGGGCTCGTGGCCTTCATCCTGGACACGGGGGTCGGGGTGCTTTCCGCGAAGTTGCTGAACCTGTTCCGGAAGGAAAAGATCAACCCGATGGTCGGTGCCGCGGGCATCTCGGCTTTCCCCATGTCCTCCCGCGTCATCCAGAAACTCGGGCAGAAGGAGGATCCCCAGAACTTCCTCCTCATGCATGCCGTGAGCGCGAACGTATCGGGGCAGATCGGCTCCGTCCTGGCCGGGGGCATCCTCCTGGCCATGCTGGCATGAAACCCCTCTCCCCCGTCCTGGCACCGTACGCGGAGGGGTTCCTCGGGAAGGGGGACCCTTTCCTTGTCTATGTCCGCCTGCAGCGGGAGGGGGGCGTCCACGCGCGCGCCTGGACCCGGGGGCAGTTCTGGGAACTCGGGCGCAGGGCGGCGGGGGTCCTAAGGGCGCAGGGCCTGGGCAAGGGCGACCGTTTCCTCTGCGGGTTCGGTGAGAACCGTTTCGAGGATTTGGCCTTCAGGCTCGCGTCGGCCATGACCGGAGCGGTCCCGGTGACGGTCAACTGGCAGGCGGACACCGCCGACCAGGTGTCCTACAAGCTCGAGGCGACGGGCTGCCGGCTTGTCCTGCACGACTCTTCCTTTCCCGGCGACATTCGCAAGGCCCTGGCGGATCGCTTCCCGTCCGTTCCCCGGTATGACGTCGAACGGCTCGAAGGGGAGGAGCTTTTGCCGGAACCGGATTTCTGCGCCGACCTGGCCGAAGGGGACGACAGGATCGTCATCTTCACCTCGGGCACGACAGGCAACCCCAAGGGAGTCAGGCTCACATACGCCAACTACGAAAACAACGCCAGGGCCCTGGGCGGGGAACTGCTGGGGCTGAAGCCGGGGCAACCGGTATCCGTACTCGTGGTGAACCCCCTGCACCACACGAACTCGAGCGCGGTCACCGACTGCTTTTTCCGCCACGCCCCCGGGATGGTCGTCCTCTATTCGCGCTACGGGACGACCTACTGGCAGGTCCTCGCCGAAACCGTCGAGAAAGCCCAGGGGGGGCCCGTGTTCGCCTTCACCGTGGCGCGGCATTTCGACTTTCTCGAGGAGCTGGCTTCGCGGGATGCCCTACCGGTGGCCCGGGAACGCCTCAAGGCGGCCATGGCCCGCGTCGACTTCGTGATCGGGTCGGCTCCCGTCGGGCCGACGACCGTCCAGCGGCTTGTGGACTGGTCCGGCCGCGTCCCGATGGTCCGTTTCGGATCCACGGAAAGCACGTTCCAGGTCGCGGGAATCCCGGTGTCGATGACCCAGGAGGCCCGTCTTCGGGCTTTCGAACGGGGGTGGAACGCCGCCGCGCAGCCGGGCTATTTCATCGGCCGTCCGCATCCCCCCTTCACGGAGCTGAAGGTCGTGCGGGGGATCGATCCCTCGGGTCCCGGCTTCATGTCCGAATGCAAGGCCGGGGAGCCCGGTTACCTGGCCAGCCGCGGCGGGCACATCATGAGGGGGACCGTCCAGGACGGGGGTCATGCCCCGGATTCCGTCCACGACGGCTGGTACGTCGGTTTTCGCGATATCGGGTTCTTCCTGGAGGGCTCCGACGGGCAGAAGGACTTCTACTGGGTGGAACGGGACTCCGCCCTCCTGATCCGCGGCGGGGCCAACACGGCCTGTGACGCCGTCGGGGCCGAGCTGTCGCGTTTCCTAAAGGAGCGGTACCGGATCGGCCCCGGGGATTTCGACCTCGCCGTCGTCGGCTTGAGGCTCGAAAGCGAGCACGAAGACGCCTGCTGCGTCACCGTGGAGCTGAAAACTCCCGCGGCGTTGGAACTCGGCCCCGAACTGGAACAGGGCTTCATCCGGGAGGCTCGGGAAGCGGTCGGCAAAAGCTCCCGCCCGGACCGCCTCCGTTTGGGCCCCGTCCCCAGGACCTTCAAGGGGTCCGTCAGGGTCGCGGAACTCAAGAAGGCCTGGCTGGAGGACCTTGCCGGGAAAAGCTAGCCCTTGATGTGACGCCTGGCCTCCTCGGCGGAGACCCGCGTCAGCTGCTCCTTCGGCA
>CAYRNZ010000020.1:0-35537 GCA_964425765.1 uncultured Synergistaceae bacterium | reverse complement strand
CCGGCGTACAAGGGGGCTTCCGGCCCGAAGGCGACGTAGACCCAGCCCATGACGAGGGGGCCGAGGGTCTGCCCCAGGCGGAGGACCATGCCGTTGAGGGACATGAAGACCGCCCGGTTCTCCTCTGGCGCCAGGTCGGACAGAAGTGCCTGCGTGGCGGGGATGTTCATCCCCTGGGCGCAGCCGTAGATGAGGGTGGGGATCAACAGCAGCGGCAGCAGCGGCATGAGGGGGATCAGCACCAGCGCGAGGGCGAAAAGGATGAACGAGGTCCTCAGGACGCTCCTTTCCCCGTAAATCCTTCCCAACCGCCCGGCCTGTGAGGCCAGGACGGCGTTCGAGACCGACATGGACGAGGCCATGAGGCCGATGACGAGGGAGGACACGTTGAACCTGGCGGCCATGAGGATCGGCAGGTAGGTGTGGAAGGACCCGTACAGGATGACGAAGGTCGAGGTGCTCGCCAGGAAGATCCCCAGGATGCGGGGGTCCTTCGCCATGCGGGCGGCCTGCAGGAGGTAGGCCTTCAGGGGAGGCTTGGAGGCCGGGAGGGGGGGGAGCTTCAGGATGAAAATCGACCCCAGCCCGACGGGTATGGCCAAAAGCGGGAGGAGAAACGGGGTGTGCCAGCCCAAAAGCCCCAGGGCCCCCCCCAGGGCGGGGTAGACGGCGGTGCCCACGCTCAGGACGCTGGCGTTGAACCCGAGGGCGTCCACCCGTTTGTGTCCCTTGTAGAGGTCTCCGACGAGGGTGACGTTCAGGCCGCTCAGGGGGGCGGCTCCCATGCCCTGAAGGAAACGCAGCGCGATAAGCGTCTCGAAATCCCGGGTGAACGCGCAGGCCGAACCGGCCAGCGCAAAGAGGAAAAGCGCGGGCACGAGGACCGCCTTCCGCCCCACGCGGTCGGTCATGACGCCGAGGAAAGGCGGCAGGAAGACGCCGGGAAGGGTGAAGGCCGTGATGAGCCAGCTCACCCTGGCCGGCGAGATGCCGAGGTCCCTGGCGATGGCCGGGAAAAGGGGCGCGACGCTGGCCACCCCCAGGACCGAGATGAGGGTCACGCCGAAGACCATCTGCAGGTTGAGGTCCCTGAAAAGGCCGAAGTCGGGCTTGTGCGATTCCAGTGCTTCCCGTGGTGCCCGTTCCTTCTTCCAGGTCGCCCTGGCGGCCTTGCGGATCCAGTCTTCAATCGGCATGAAATCCCTCCCGGGCCATCATAGCATCGGATCCGGGCGAACGGCTCCCGCTCGAGCGGGGCAAATCCTGCTAGAATTTCGTCATAGAGGGAAATAAGGGGAGGGGATCAAATGGAGAAGCCCGCTTTGAACGACCACCCCATAGCGGAACTGCTGGCCCGCCGTTGGAGCCCGAGGGCTTTCTCGGAAAGACCCGTGGGGGCTGATGTCGTCCGCAGCCTTCTGGAGGCGGCACGGTGGGCGCCTTCCTGCTTCAACGAGCAGCCCTGGAGCTTCATCGTGGCAACCTGCGAGCACCCGGAGGCCCACGAAAGACTGGCCGGGTGCCTGCGGGATTCCAACCGCGTATGGGCAGGCAAGGCCCCTGTCCTCATGATCGCCGTGTCGAAGGCGGCATTCGACCGCAACGGCAAGCCGAACCGCCACGCAGGCCACGACGTGGGGCTGGCGGTGGAGAACCTGCTGCTGCAGGCGGTCTCGATGGGGCTTTTTGCCCACCCCATGGCCGGTTTCGACGCGGCGAAGGTGAGGGAGACGTACGGCGTTCCCGAGGGGCACGATCCCCTCGTGGCTATCGCGGCGGGCTACCCGGGTGACCCGGAAGCCCTGCCGGACGACCTGAAGGAGCGAGAAATGGAGCCCAGGGAGAGGAAACCCCTAGGGCAGTTCGTGTTCGGTTCGTCATGGGGCGCCTCCTGGGGCGGCCTGGAATCCTGAAAGGGGGAGTCTCTCATGTACAAGAAGGCGAAGGAATTGTCCAAGGTGCGACGCGACTGCTTCACGAACGGGACGGGGGGAGGTTTCGCAGCTCACGTCCTGCCTCCGGGGTCGAAGGTGCCGGGGAGCCGTTTCCAGATGGTTTCCCAGATCGAGCTCGACCCGGGCTCCAGCATCGGTTCCCACCTTCACGGGGAAAACGAGGAGATATACTGGATCCTTTCCGGCGAAGGGGTTTACAACGAGGACGGCACGGACGTCCCCGCCGGTCCGGGGGACGTGTTCATCGCCTTCCAGGGCCACAACCACGGCCTGAAGAACACCGGCCCGGGACCGCTGGTCATGATCGCGGTCATCGCCGGCGACCGGACCCCCGCGGAGAGCTAGAAGAGCAGAAGCCCGGCAAGGCCGAAGAGCAAAAACAGCGCCGGCGGGTTTTCCCTGAAGAAGCGGAGCCTCAGGGCGGCGAAGCCGATTCCGAACAGGAGCGCCGGGGCGACTCCCGAGAAGGCGAGTTTTCCCAGCGGCAAAAACGCGAGGGTCAGCATGGCTGCGACGGTTGGGCGGACGGCGGTCTTGAAGCGGTCCATGCAGCCCTCGGGGCCGCACCGGAGCAGGGCGCAGGCGGCGATCAAGGCCAAGAGCGGGGCCACCACCACGGACAGGGTGGCGACGGTGGCCCCGGCGAGCCCCGCCCGCTGGAACCCGACGAAGGTGGCGGCGTTCACGGCGATCGGGCCCGGCGTGACCTGGGCCAGCGCCACGACCTGGTTGAAGCCGTCCAGGGTGAGCCATCCGTAGTTTCCCACCAGGATGTGGCGGATCAGGGGGAGGGTCGACAGCCCCCCGCCGAAAGCCCCGATGCCGACCTGGGCGAACCCCCAGGCCAGCTTCAGCAGGTCCATCGGTTTTCCTCCGGCAGGGCGAGCTTGAGGGCCACGCCGCAGGCCATGGCGATCAGCGGGTGCAGCCCCAAGAACAGGATGAGCCCCACGACCAGGCCGTAGGGCAGGATGTTGAGCCTTCGCCCCCTGACGGTGAGGGACCTCCGGATTTCCCCCCACACGAGGTTCGCCACGAGGGCGGCCACCGCGCACAGGACGCCCTTGAAAAAGGCCGCCATCCGCGGGGAGTCCTGGTGGGCCAGGACGAAGCCCGAGAGAAGCAGGATGGCGGAAAACGGGGGGACCAGCACGCCGGCCACGGCGGCGAGGGCCCCGCGGATCCCGGCGATCCTGCGGCCGGCGAGCCATGCGGAACTGGTGGCGATCGGTCCGGGCATGGAGGTGGAGAGTGTGGCGATCTCCTCCAGGTCCTCCTCGGGCAGGCCACGCTTCTCTAGCTCGGTCCGGGCCATGGCGAGGATGGCGATGCCTCCGCCCAGGGTGACGGCGCTGATCCTGAAGAAGAGCACGAACAGGGCAAACGGGCTCACGTCGGTCGATCCCTCCCAAATACGGTCCGCTCCCATTTTACCCGCAGGGGAACCGGAACCTCCCTTTTCCTCTCAGCTTGCAAATGATTTGCATTGAGCATATGATTCCCTCCATGAAAGCCCTTTGCGATGCATCCGAGGTGTTGAAGACTCATGGCGTGAAGGTCACCCCGGCCCGGGTTGTCCTTTTGGAGGCCCTTCATTCCAGGGAAGGGCTCTTCACGGCCCGTGAACTCCACGTGAGCCTTCCGGGAAGCGGCGTGGACCTGGTGACGGTCTACCGTTTCCTGGCGTTGCTGGTGAAGGCCAACCTTGTGCGGGAGATTGCCGGGACGGACGGGGTGTCCTACTACGAGATGGCCTGCGTCCATAACCCGGTCCATCCCCACTTCGAATGCCTGTGCTGCGGGCGGATCCAGTGCCTTCCGCTTTTCCGCGAGGAAGACACCGGGCGGGTCCTGGCCTACGGGGAGGGGCACCGTGTCGAGAGCGTTTCCGTCGTCTTTCGCGGCACATGCGCGGACTGTGTTGAGAAAAATCCCGAGGAGGAAAAATCATGAGGCGCCTGCCGTTCTTCCTGTTTTTGCCCGTCCTGGCCGCCCTGCTGATGGGCCTTGTCCTCGAGCGCCCGGCCCGCGCCGCTGCCGTGAACGTCTTTGTCAGCGTTCCCCCGCAGAAGTATTTCGTGGAGCGCGTCGGTGGCAAGCGTGTGAAGGTTTCCGTGCTCGTGCCCGCCGGGGCCGACCCGCACACGTATGAGCCGAAACCGGCGACGATGGTCGACCTCGCCCGCTCGGCCGCCTGGTTCACCATCGGGGTTCCCTTCGAGGAGAACCTGCTGCCCAGGCTGTCCCAGGCCAACCCGGGGCTCGTGATCATCCATACCGAGGAAGGCGTCCAGCGGGTCGCTCCGGCTGCCGGTTACGGGGCCCCCGCGGAAAGATTGGCCAGCGGCGAAGCTGCCGGTACACACGGGTACGAAGGGGTGGATCCCCACATCTGGCTGTCGCCGCGCCTCGTGAAACAGCAGGCGGAGAACATCCTGCAGGGACTCATCCGGGTAGACCCGGCGGGAGAGAAGGTTTTCCGCGCCAACGCGCGCCGTTTCCAGGCCGAGCTCGACGCCATGCACCGGGAGCTGAAGGTTCTTTTCGCCGGGGCCCGGGACAGGTCGGTGCTGGTGTTCCATCCCTCCTGGGGCTACCTGGCCTCCGATTACGGCTTCCGCCAGGTGGCGATCGAGGTGGAAGGCAAGGAACCCAAGGGTGCGGACCTGGCCGCCGTCGTCGAGAAGGCCAGGGAAAAACGCGTCCGCGAGATCTTCGTGGAGCCCCAGTTCTCCTCACGGAGCGCACGGGCGATCGCGGACTCGATCGGGGCGAAGCTGGTCAGGGCCGATCCCCTGGCGGCCAACTGGGCGGACAACCTGAGGAAGACGGCCCGGGCCTTCCGGGGCGCGCTGCGGTAAGGCCGGTCGGAAATTCCCGGCGTTCGGAGGGATCTTTCATGGGGGGCAAAACCTTCGATATCGAGCTCGAGGACGTGAGCTTCGCCTACAACGGGTCCGGCCCCATCCTGGACGGCGTTTCCCTGTCGGTTCCCGCGAAGGAGTTCCTGGTGGTCCTGGGCCCCAACGGCGGAGGGAAGAGCACCCTCTTCCGGCTGATTTTGGGCATTCTGGAGCCGCAGAAAGGGTCGGTGCGCCTGCTGGGGCGCCCCCCGAGGGATTCCGTGCACCGGGTGGGGTACGTGCCGCAGGACGCCAACCGGAACCGGGGGTTTCCCGTTTCCGTCGAGGACGTGGTCCTCATGGGCCGGTTCGGAGGGGGCGCTCCGCGGTGGGGCGCTTCTGCCGAGGACCGGACCGCAGTGGAGGAGGCCATGGAGAGGATGGGGATCCTCCCTCTTCGCCGGAGCCGGGTCGGCGAGCTTTCCCAGGGACAGCGGCAGCGCATGGCGATCGCCAGGGCCCTGGCGGCGCGCCCGGAGGTGATGCTCCTGGACGAGCCCACGGCCAGCGTCGACCTCCAGACCCAGGCTGCCCTCTACGACATCCTGAAAGAACTGAACCGGACCATCACGATCGTCATGGTGAGCCACGACCTGACGGCCCTGACCAGCCACGCCACGTCCGTGGCCTGCGTCAACCGGAGCCTCTTCCACCACGACCGGGCGGAACTGACCGGCGAAATGGTCCAGGCGGCTTACGGGTCGTGTCCCGTCGAACTCGTGGCCCACGGTATCCCCCACAGGGTCCTTCACCGGCACGAAGGCGCGGAGGGCGGCGCGGAGGATCGCCATGTTTGAGGCCCTGCAGTTCGACTTCATGCGCAACGCCCTGCTGGCGGGGGTCCTGGTCAGCATCGCCTGCGGGATCATCGGCTCGCTCGTCGTGGCGAACCGGCTTGTTTTCCTCGCGGGAGGGATCGCGCACGCCGCCTACGGGGGAGTGGGGCTGGCAGTGTTTTTCGGTTTCTCCCCGTTCCTGGGGGCCATGGGATTCAGCCTCGCCATGGCGATAGGGCTGTCCGTTCTCACCCTGAAAAGCAAAAACCGAGCCGACACCGCCGTTGGTGTGCTCTGGGCTGTGGGCATGGCCCTGGGCGTCCTGCTCGTGGACCTTTCGCCGGGATACAGGGCCGACCTCATGAGCCTGCTTTTCGGAAGCATCCTCACGGTCAGTTCCAGGGAACTCTGGATGATGGGCGCCACGACGGCCGTCATCGCCTCGGTCGTGGCGGGTAATTACCGGGACCTGCTGGTCCTCTCCTACGACCCGGAGTTCGCCGCCACGAGAGGCGTGAAGGTCGCCCGGCTCCACACCCTCCTCCTTCTACTCGTCGCTGCCGGGACTGTCGTCGCCATCCACGCGGTGGGGCTCATCCTCGTCATCGCCCTTTTCACCATCCCCCCGGCCCTGGCCGAACGCTCCTGCCGCTCCCTGGCCGGCATGATGCTCGCCGCCGGTGCCTGGAGCGCCCTCTTCACCCTCGTGGGGCTCGACCTCTCCTACCGCCTCAACCTTACCTCCGGGGCCACCATCATCCTCGTCGCCGCCTTCGCCTTCTTCCTCTCCTCAATTCGGGACAGGTACTAATTCATTGCGTTCACATTCACAAACGATCCAAATGCAAGCCTGCCTGCCAGATATCCAAATCCACTCAAGGTCCACGCTGAAACAGCGGTCCGTCCTCCTTCGCGAGGAACACCCCCCGCCGTGCAGTGGTCCGGCATCTCCTTCCGGGCCGGTTGCGCTTCGAATATTCTGCAGTTCTCTCATCTCACTTATTCCCTGAGGAGACCTCTCCCGGGGGATCGAACTCTAGAAAGAAGGCGATCGAGGAATGTCTCGCTTCGCACGCGTCGTCGTGCCGGGAATCCCGTTTCATGTCACACAGCGGGGGAACGATCGACAGGATGTCTTCCTGACAGATACAGACAGGCAGGAATACCTCGCGCTCCTCGCAAAACGGCTCGAAAGGACAAGAGCTAGAATTCTTGCCTACTGCCTCATGGATAACCATGTTCATCTCATCATGGTTCCGTATTCGGCAAACGACCTTGCCGAAACCCTGGGCCGGGTTCACTGTTTCTATGCCCAGCGTTTCAACGCTCGATATGAAAGAAGCGGGCACCTGTGGCAGAATCGCTTTTATTCCTGTGCCCTTGACGACGATCACCTGCGTGCTGCGATTCGGTACGTGGAGTTGAATCCGGTCCGGGCAGGGATTCTTTCGTCACCCTGGGGATACCCCTGGTGTAGCGCCGGATACCACACCTTGGGTTTTAGGTCCCAAGTCCCCCTTGCTTCCGTTGAACGTTATGGGTTGCCTGGCCAGACCGGGTGGAAAGGGTTCCTCGTTGGGGGAGTTAGTCTAGATGAGCTTGAATCGATACGGAGCAGCACGAGGAAGGGGTTGCCCCTGGGGGAAAAGAAGTTTGTCGAGCGCTTGGAGGGCTTGGTTTCGCGGGAACTTTCAAGAAGGGCTGTCGGCCATCCGCGTCGGCATTGAATGGCCCGGAAAAACGGAAGCCCTGGATGTTGCCAGGGCTTCCGCCAATAAGGGAAGTTTGTGATTGTGAACGCAATGAATTAGTACCTGTCCCGAATTACGGGGCGAGGATGATCTTGCCGAAGTGGTCGGATTTCTCCATGCGTTCGTGGGCGAGGGCGGCGTCCTTGAGGGGCATGACGCTGTCTATGACCGGGCGGATGAGGCCTTCCTCGACGAGGCGGAAGACCCGGCGGATTTCCTCCGGGGTACCTCCGTACGACCCGAAGGCCGAGATCTCCTTGCGGTAGATTTCCTGGAGGTTGACGTGGACTTCCGCTCCCGAGGTGGAGCCGCAGAAGGCGATGCGGCCGCCCCGCCGGAGGCAGGCGATGCTCCTGACCCAGGTGGCCTTGCCGACCGTTTCGAGGACGAGGTCGACGCCCCGTTCACCCGTAAGCCTGTGGACCTCGGCGGAGAAGTCGGTGTCGGAGTCGATGACGGCTTCCGCCCCGAGGTCGTACAGCCGGGTTCCCTTCCGGGTGTCGCGGGTCGTGGCGAAAACCCGGGCTCCCATGGCGTGGGCCAGCTGGACGGCGGCGACTCCGATGCCCCCCGTCGCCCCCACGACGAGGACGGATTCCCCGGGCTGCAGGTTCCCGCGGGTAATGGCCATCCGGTAAACGGTCGTGGTGGTCAGGGGTATGGAGGCGGCTTCCTCGAAGCTGAGCCGGCTCGGCTTGTGGAGCAAAACATGGGCGGGTGCGGAAACGTACTCGGCGTAGCAGCCGTCCCTGGCCACCCCGAAGATACGGACGGAGAGATTTGGCGGATCCCCGGCGTAGGGGCGGTCCGGGAAGATCCACGGGGTTACCACCACCTCGTCTCCGGGCCTGAAACCCGTGACCCCCTCCCCGAGGGCCTCGACCGTCCCGGCGCCCTCCGAACCGGGTACGATGGGCATGGGGGCGAAGACGGAGCCGAGCCTCATCCAGATGTCGAGGTGGTTCACCGCCGAAGCCCTCAGTTTCACCAGGACCTCTCCCGCCAACGGCCCGGGAGTCCCGGTTTCCTCCCACTTCAGGACGTTTGCGGGGCCGGGTTCGTGAACGCGGATTGCCTGCATCGGTCATTCCTCCCTCGGTTGGATCCGTTTTCTGGCGAAAGGGGTTTGCCCCCTCGCCTAGCCTTTCTTCGTGAGCCAGGCCCGGGCTTCGGCCGGGGTCGAGACCTCCCCGGCGGCGATCGCCTCGTCGAGCCGGGCGAGGATTTCTCCCACCCGCGGCCCCTCGGGCAGGCCGAGGATTTCCATGACCTCGCCCCCGTCGAGGAGGCGGCCGGCCTGTTCGAGCCGGAAAAGCGCCGCCAGCGCCCGTGTGCGGTTTTCCATCCAGGGCATGAGGCGGCCGCTCCCGGCAAGGATGTCGGCGTACCCCAGGACGAAGAGGCGCTCGAGCCATTCCCCGCCCAAGGCGCGGCAGATCCGGGCCATTTCTCCGTCGGGCCAGGCGGCGGAGGGCAGGCGATGCCACCGGACGAGGGCGGCGACGGTGTCGGAGAACTCCTGGGGCCAGGCCCATTTCCGGGCCAAGTCCCTCACGAGGTTCGCCCCGTCCTTCTCGTGGCCCGCGAATCGGAAGGCTTCGCCTTCTTCCGTGGGACTTTGCGCCTTTGCCAGGTCGTGGAGAAGGGCCGCTGCCCGTACCGAAGGGTCCACCGTAAGCTTCTGGACCATGCCCAGGCACAGGCGTGTATGGAGGTAGGCGTCTCCCTCCGGGTGCTTGTCCGGGTCCTGCTGGATCCCCTTCAGGGCCTCGAGCCCGGGCAGGACGGCCCCAAGGAGCCCTGTGCCGTTCAGCATGTCGATGAAAAGGCCGATATCCCCCTCCAGGGCTTTCAGGATCTCCCGGCCCACTCGTTCCCCGGGCACGCGGGAAAGGGCCGGGAAAAGCGCGTGGGAGCGGCAGGCGGACTCGGATTCGGGGGCTACGGTGAAGAGGGGGAGCGTCGCCGCGAAGCGGAAAAGGCGGACTGCCCGTACCGGGTCCTCCCCGAGCCTGTCGGAAGCGTTTCCGTTGAAGCGAAGGCGCCTGCGCGTGAGGTCGGTCTTTCCTCCCCTGGGGTCCACGAGTTGCCCGAGCCGGGTCATCGCCATGGCGTTGACGGTGAAGTCCCGCCTCGCGAGGTCGTGCTCGAGGCTGAAGCCGCAATAGGAACAGAACTCGACGGGGATTTTGCCGGACTGGAGGCAGGCGGTCTGGAGGGGAGGCTTGCCGACGGGCTTGGCCCCGGGCCAGAGCCGCAGCACGGCATCCAGGGGCGCCGACGTGGCGATATCGACGTCGGTGAGGGGCATGCCGAGATAGAGGTCCCTCACGGCGCCTCCCACGAGGGCGGCCTCGAAACCTTCGTCTTCCAGGGCGAGCAGCCATTCGAGGGCTCCCTGGATTTCCTGCTTCATCTCATCACCCCCTCACCGCAAGTATAGCAGAGAGGGAGGGAAAGCGAAGAGGGTCCCCGCGGCGGTGCCGTGAGGGCCCTCTTTTTCCCTTGCGGTGTCGCGTTCCGGCCGGAGCCGGTCGGTGCCTTTTACTGGGAGATGGCGCTGACGGGGCAGGTGGCCACGCAGGCGCCGCACTCGACGCAGCTCTCGGGATCGACGAAAGCCTTCCCGTCGACCATGCTGATGGCCGTAACGGGGCATACTCCGACGCAAGCTTCGCACGCGATGCAGGTATCCTTGTCGACAACAGCCTTTGCCATAACTTTTTCCCTCCTCGTGATTTTTTCGGCGGACGAAGTCCCTTTTCTGGACCCAGCCGAATTCTAACCGATTCGAAAGGGGAATTGCAAATGTTCCCCACCCGGGAGCCTGTTTCCCCTTATAATGAAAAAGCGATGGAAACCAGGAAAGGACGGAGGAGAGAGGGATGGCTGAACCGGAGGAACTCCAGATCGAGCTGTTCGAGGGTGCCAAGGAGAGGAAAAGCGGCCGCGGAGGCAAGGCGGCATCCAGGCGCAGGACCGTTCTGGAGGCGCTGGAAAAGAACCTGCGCAGCATCTGGGAAGGGGATGTCGAGCTGTACCGCGCCACCACGGCGGACGATGTGACTTTTTTCGAGTGGTACATCAGCCCCGACCGGATCGACGGCATCGATTTCCACCTGAGGGAAATCGGGGTTCACGCCTCCGTTCTGGCCGAGGGTGGTGCGATCGAGCACGAGATCCTGAACCCGAAGGTGCAGTTCTACGGTCCCGTGGCCATAGCCACCTATACCCTCATGATCCGGTCTTCCTGCGGCGGAAAGGTCTTCCACAAGAGCCACCACGAGACCCGCGTGTTCCACAACACGGGCTCGGACGATGTCCCGGAGTGGAAGCTCGTCCACTGCCACAAGTCCCCCATCGGGACGGTGGACAGCCTGGAGGTCCTGAGGGGCTGATGCCGTTCCCCCCGCCGGGCCAGTTGTCCCTGGAAGAGGCGACGAAAAGCCTGCTGGCGTGGTATGCGGAGAACGCCAGGCCCCTTCCGTGGAGAAAGACCCGGGACGCTTACGCGATACTGGTGTCCGAGGTCATGCTCCAGCAGACGCAGGTGGACACGATCATCCCGGCTTACGAAAAATGGATGGCATGCTTTCCCGACCTCCGCTCGCTGGCCGATGCCACCCAGGAACAGGTCCTCAAGGCCTGGGAAGGCCTGGGCTATTACGCCAGGGCCCTGAACCTGCAGCGCTCCGCGCGCCTCGTCCTGGAGCACCACGGGGGCCTGGTCCCGCGGGAGGACGAGGAATTGTTGGCCCTCCCCGGCGTAGGGCGGTACACCGCGGGTGCGATCCAGAGCATCGCTTTCGGCCTCCCCCGGGCGGCGATCGACGGCAACGTCGAGCGGGTGTTCTGCCGTTTCCTGGATATCGGGACCCCCGCCCGGGAGCGGAAGAACCACGTCCTTTTCGGCCGGGTGATCAGGGAGATGATGGAATCGGGGGCACCCGGGGACGTGACGCAGGCACTCATGGAGCTGGGTGCGCTGGTCTGCCTGTCCCGGAAGCCGCGCTGCCTGACGTGCCCCGTCGAGGGACTGTGTCTCGCCAAGGCCCGTGGGACTGTGGCCCAAAGGCCGGTGGCGAAGCCCCGCAAGCCTTCGCAGGCCATCCAGGCGTCTGTGGCCATCCTGACCGATGGTGAAAAGTTCTTCCTCCAGAAGAGGCCTCCCGAGGGGCTCATGGCGAACCTCTGGGAGTTTCCGGGAGGCAAGGTCGAGGAAGGGGAGACGCCGAAAGCGGCGCTGCGCCGGGAACTTGGAGAGGAACTGGGGCTCAGGGTCCGGGGGGAGAAGAAGGTCGGGACGATACGGCATGCCTATACATCCTTCTCGGTTACCCTCCACGTCTTCCTGGTGAAGACGGAGGAAGTGCAGGTTCCTGCCCGCTCCCGGGAGGGCCTGCCTTCAGGGTGGTTCTCCGCCGAGGAGGCGCGGAACCTCCCGATGCCCGCGGCCACCGTGAAGATCCTCTCACGATGGGTTGGCGACCCCGAGACGGCCGGGGAATTTTAGCCGGCGGGAGTTTGCACGCGGGGCGGGTCCGCGTATATAATGATTCTATAACCACTTAAAGGGGTGATTAGTATGGGAGAGCACGATCTGCAGGCCGAGTTTGAAGCGCTGAAGGGCGAACTGGGCAAGCTTCGTCTCGATCTGGACGAATTGAAGGGGCCCGTGAAGGGAATTGCGTCCGCCCTGAAGGAGAACCTGGCGGAAGCCCTGGGAGCCGGTTTCGAGAAGGCGAAGGTTTCCGGCAAGAAAGCGGTCGAGGTTGTGGAGACCACCGTCGAGGAAAAACCCCTGCAGTCGGTCCTCGTCGCTTTCGGCGTAGGCCTCCTGCTGGGCAAGCTCCTCGACATGACCCACAGGAAGTAGGTCCCTTATGGGCTTGGCGAGGCTGATGATCTCGTTCCTCGAGCTCATGGAGACGGAGGTCAGGGCGCTCGGCATGGGCGTCCTCGACCTGAAAATCGCCTCCATCCTCGCCTGGGTCGCGGGCTTCCTGTTCCTGTTGGGCTTTTCCCTCACGGTGGCGGCGGTGTTTTTCTTCGCCAGGGAGGGGATGTCGACACCGGCCGCGCTTCTCATGACCGGGGTTTTGACGCTTGCCGTGTCCGGAGGCATCTTATGGGGCGCCCGGAAGGTCATCCGCAGAGTCTAGAAGAGGCCAAGGCCCGTTTCCTCGAGGAAATGGGGAAACTGACCCCGTCTGCCTGGATCAGGGAACACCCCGAGATGGCTATTGGCGGGGCGATAATCGCCGGCGTTCTCATCGGGAGCTCGGAAGAGACCATGGAAGCGGTGGCCAGGAACGGCCCGAGGGGTATTCGCCTGGCGCATGCTTTCCTGGCGGGTATCAGGGAAGGCATCCCTCAGGGAGAGGAAACGAAGGCGTAGAGACGAGAAAAGGGCCAGCCCCGTTCCAGGGAGCCGGCCCTTTTTAGCTGTCCCGTCACGGTTCTTCCCAGTCGAGCCCAGGGGGCAGTTCGGGCTTGGGGTCTCTCGAGAATAGGGCTTCCAGCACGCGGGCGGGGGCCATGGCTCCGTAGAGGACGCTGTGAACGGCTTCGGCAAGGGGCAGTTCCACCCCCAGGTCCCGCCCCATCGCCACCATGGCCTTGACCGTCGTCGCCCCTTCGGCGACCTGGCCGAGACGGTTCATGGCCTCTTCAAGGGACAGGCCCTCGCCGAGCGCCAGGCCGAGCCTGAAGTTGCGTGAGTGATGGCTGTAGCAGGTGACCATGAGGTCCCCGACGCCCGCCAGCCCCGCCAGGGTGAGGGGCCGGGCTCCGAGGCGAGCACCGAGGCGCATCGTTTCCGCTAGCCCGCGGCTCACGAGGGCGGCCACGGCGTTGTCCCCCAGTCCCATCGCCCGGGCCACGCCTGCCGCGACGGCCATGACGTTCTTGACGGCCCCGCCGACCTCCACGCCCACTACGTCGGTCCCCGTGTAGACCCGGAAGGTTCCGCCGTTGAGGAGGCCCTGCCAGAGCGCGGCCTCCTCGCTTCGGGAAGATGCGACGACCACCGCCGTGGGCTGGCCTTTCACGACTTCCTCCGCGTGGCTGGGGCCAGAGAGGATGGAGTAGCGGGCCTCGGGAAGCAACTCCTCCACAATCTCGTGGATCAGCTTGCGGGAGGAGATCTCGATGCCCTTGGCGACGTTGCAGGCCGACACTTCCGGGGGGCAGAGGGGGGCAAGCCTTGCCAGCACTTCCCTGAGCGCCTGTGTGGGGATGGCGAGGATCCAGTGCCCCGAATGCCCCGATGCCTCCTCCAGGCTGGAGGTGGCGACGATGGCGGGGTCCAGGGCAGCCTCCGAAAGGTACCGGGGGTTGTGCCCGGTCAGGTTGATCGCCCGTGCCTGGTCGTCGCTGCGGCACCAGAGGGTCACTTCGTGTCCCCGCCTTGCCGCCAGGTCCGCCAGGGCCGTCCCCCAGCTCCCTGCGCCGAAAACCGTTATGTTTCCCATGTTCATCCCTCCAGGAAGGGGTTTTGCGTGTCCCGTGCGAATCCACTTTAGCACGAAACGGGAGAGGTCGACCGGCGGAAAGCTAACCGGGAAATCATGAACAATAGGGCAGAGTATCCTGTATAATCAACCGGATTATTTTCTGCTGGGGCCGTGCAGCCGGAAACGGTCCCACGCTGGGAGGGTTCCGATGAAACAGGTTGTGCTGACCCTTTGCGACGGCACGAGGTGGGAGGGGGTCTCCGCCAACGGCCTCACGGAGGCCGAAGGGGAGGTCGTCTTCACGACGGCGGGCTGCGGCTACCCGCAGTCGCTGACGGACCCGTCCTACAACGGGCAGGTCCTGGTGTTCGCCTTTCCGCTCGTGGGAAACTACGGGGTGGACGAAGAGCGCCTCGAGAGCGAAAGACCCTGGGTAAAGGCGGTCATCGCCAGTTCGCTGACGGGGGAATCCCGGCTCGGCCCCGTCCTCGAGGAATGGCTGAAGGCTCGCGGCATCCCCGCGGTCTCCGGTGTGGACACGCGGGCCCTCGTCCGGCACCTGAGGGAGAGAGGCACGGTCATGGGGCGTGTCTCCCCCGAAGGCAGGCTGCCCGAAAAAACGGATCTTCCCCGGGACCTCGCGATCGAGGCTTCGGTAAAGGAACTCAAGGTCCATAACGAGGCTTCGGGGGGGCCCCGCATCGCCCTCCTGGATTACGGGGTGAAGGCGAACATCGTCCGCGAGTTCCTCCGCAGGGACTGCACCCTTTTCCAGTGTCCGGCGGGGATGGACGCGGAGTCGGTGCTGGCGCTCCGCCCCGACGGCATCGTCCTCAGCAACGGCCCCGGGGACCCTTCTTGGCTGGTCCCGCAGGTCGAGACGGTCGCGGCGCTTCTCGGCAAGCGGCCCCTCTGGGGGATCTGCCTCGGGCTGCAGGTCATGGCTTTGGCGGCAGGGGCGAAAACCTACAAGCTTCCGTACGGCCACCGGGGAGCGAACCACGCGGTGGCGGAGGCGGGCGGGGACCGCGGCTGGATCACGAGCCAGAACCACGGCTACGCGGCGGATGGGGACAGCCTCCGGGGAACCGGTTTTTCCGTTTCGTTCCGGCACCTGGGCGACGGAAGCGTGGAAGGCATCCAGGACGACCGTGCGAAAGCCTGGGCGGTGCAGTTTCACCCGGAGGCCTTCGCGGGGCCGCGGGACACGGGTTTCCTTTTCGACGATTTCCTGAAAGGACTGAAATAGATGACATCGCCTTCCCCGAGGGAAAAGACGATCCAGAACGTGCTGGTCTTAGGCTCCGGCCCGATCCGCATCGGCCAGGCCGCCGAGTTCGACTACTCGGGAAGCCAGGCCTGCAGGGCCTTGAGGGAGGAGGGCGTGAAGGTCGTCCTCCTGAACAGCAACCCGGCGACGATCCAGACGGACCCCGGGTTGGCCGAGGTCACCTATCTCCGTCCCCTGACGCTTGAGGTGGTCGAGGACATCCTGAAGGCGCACCGGCCCGACGGGGTCATTGCGACCCTCGGTGGACAGACGGCGCTGAACCTCCTCGTGGAACTGCACAAGCAGGGGGTCTGGGAGCGCTACGGGACCCTGCCTTTGGGGACCTCGCCCGAGACGGTGGACCGGGCGGAAGGGCGCGAATCCTTCCGGGACCTGATGAAAGCCATCGGCGAGCCCGTCGTGGAAAGCTGCATCGTCACCGAGCCGGCCCTCGCTCTCGAGTTTGCCCGTTCCGTGCCGTTCCCCCTGGTCATCAGGCCGGATTTCACGCTGGGGGGGACCGGCGGGGGAGTGGCCTTCGACGAGGGGTCCCTCGTTGAAAGGGTCGCGGAAGGGGTCGCCGCATCCCCTGTGAACCGCGTGCTGGTGGAGCGCTACCTATCGGGCTGGTACGAGGTCGAGATGGAGGTCGTCCGGGACGCCTACGGAAACGCGCTGTGCGTCTGCGGCATGGAGAACGTCGATCCCATGGGAATCCACACGGGAGACAGCGTCGTCGTGGCCCCGGTGCTGACGCTGAGCGACAGCCAGTGGCAGCGCCTGCGTTCGGCGGGTTTGCGGATCGTGGCGGCTCTAGACGTGAAGGGGGCGTGCAACGTCCAGTTCGCGGTATCCCCTGACATGGAGGAGTACGCGGTCATCGAGGTGAACCCCCGGGCAAGCCGGTCCAGCGCCCTGGCTAGCAAGGCCACCGGCTACCCCATCGCCCGGATGGCGGCCAAGATCGCCCTGGGCAAGTCCCTGGCGCGGATGCCGAACCCGGTGACGGGGACCGGCAGCGCCATGACCGAGCCGGCCATCGACTACGTGGCGGTGAAGTTCCCGCGCTGGCCCTTCGACAAGTTCCCGGATGCGGACACGAGCCTGGGGACGAGGATGAAGTCGACGGGCGAAGTCCTTGCCCTGGGCCCGAACTTCCCCCAGGCCCTCCTGAAAGCCATGCGCTCGGTCGAGTGGGGGCGTGGCCTGAGGCCGGCCGCCCTGAAGGAGATGCCGGAAAGGGCCCTCTGGGCTGAGGTGTCGCGGGCGACCCACAGGCGCCTCTGGTTCGTCCTCGAGCTTTTGAGGAGGCAGGAGGGAGTGGAAGCCCTTGCCGAGGCCAGCGGTATCGCACCTTTCTTCCTGTGCCAGATGAAGGAGGTCGTGGAGGCCGAGAAAGCCCTGTCGGAAAAGGGGCCCGGGGACGAAGGAGTGCTCCTGAGGGCCAAGTGGTTCGGGCTCTCGGACCCGGATATCGCGGGCATGCTCGGCCTGCGCGAGGAGGAGGTCCGCGCGATGCGGCTGGGCTTTGGCATCGTGCAGGGCTTCCGGGAGGTGGACGGCTGCGCCGGGGAAACGCCGGCGGGCTCCCGCTACCTCTACGGGGCCTACGGCGTCAGAAGCGACGGCGAACCCGAAGCTTCAGCCCCGGCGATCGTGGTGCTGGGTTCCGGCCCGATCCGTATCGGCCAGGGCGTTGAGTTCGACTACTGCTGCGTGAAGGCGGTGGAGGCCCTGAAGTCCATGGGGATCCGGGCTGTCATGGCGAACAACAACCCCGAGACCGTGAGCACCGACCACGACCTCTCGGACGCCCTCTACCTGGAACCCCTGACGGTGGAAGACGTCCTGCCCATCGTCCGAAGGGAGAAAGCCCGCGGGGTGTTCGCCTCCTACGGGGGGCAGACGGCCCTCAAGCTGGGGATGGAACTGGCGGAAGCCGGGGTGCCGCTGCTGGGGACCGGCCTGGAGGCCATCGAGGCCGCGGAGGACCGAGGGCAGTTCTCGGCCATCCTGAAGGACCTGGGCGTTTCGCAGCCCGAGGGGGGAGCCGTCCGGTCCGCCGAGGAAGCCCTGAAGCTGGGGGAAAAGCTGGGCTATCCCCTCATGGTCCGGCCGAGTTTCGTCATCGGAGGCCTCGCCATGGCGCTGGTGGAAAGCGAGGAGGACCTGAAGAGCGTGCTTTCGCTGGCATTCGAGGCCATGCCGGGCCAGTCCGTGCTCGTGGACCGCTTCGTCGTGGGCACGGAGTACGAACTGGACGCGGTTTGCGACGGCGGGGACATCCTCGTCCCGGGCATTTTCGAGCACCTCGACCCGGCGGGGATCCATTCCGGGGATTCGATGGCCGTTTTCCCGGACCTCTCCCTGAGCCCGGCGAAACGGGAGGAAATGATGCGCGTCGTCGGATCCATAGCCGAAGCCCTGGACGTGAAGGGACTCCTCAACGTCCAGTTCGTGGAGAGCGCCGGGAAACTCTACGTCATCGAGGCGAACCCCCGTGCCAGCCGTACGGTTCCCATCGCCGGGAAGCTCACGGGGCTGCCTCTCGTGGACCTCTCCGTCAAGGTGGCCATGGGGCAGCGCCTCCGTAACCTCGGCGTGCCCCTGGGGCTCATGCCTCCCAGGGGGCCTCTCGGAGTGAAGGTCCCGGTCTTCTCGACCGAGAAGCTGCCCGGCGTCGACAGCCGACCCGGCCCCCAGATGCAGTCCACGGGGGAATCCCTGGGGGTCGGGGAATGCGTCTCCACGGCTCTCTGGGAGGGCTTGAGGGGAGCCGGCTGGGTGTTGCCGGACCGGGGCCGCATCCTCGTCTCGGTGAACGACGCCTCCAAGCCCGGGGCCTGCAGCGTCGCGGCGACGCTTTTCGGTTTGGGCTGGGAGGTCGAGGCCACGGCCGGGACATCCGGCTTCTTCAGGAGGTGGGGTTTGCCGGCGGCTTCGGTGGAAAAAGGTGAATCCCTGGTGGCGGCGATCCGCGAAAAACGCTGGGACCTCATCGTGAACGTGGCCGGCTCCCGACTGGGGGAACTTAAGGACGGCTATGCCATCCGGCGGGCGGCCATCGAGACGGGGATCCCCTGCGTGAGCAGCCTACCGGTGGCATCCGCCCTCGCACTGGCCTACGCTGTCAGGCGTGGTAACATGAAAGCGTGAGGCAGGGAAGTCCGCTTTCTGGAGGTGTACGGATGCACAAGCCTGGGATTCGGCTGTCCGGTTTCGTCGGACTGCTTGCCGTCGTATTGGCGTCGGTGGTTCCCGCGTGGGGGGCCGGCGCCAGGGCCGAAAATCTGAGAGGGCCGAAAATCAGGGAACTCTACATGGTCGTGGTGCGGGAACCCGACGCGGCGATCCTGGCCCTCGAGCGGGGCAAGCTGGACGTCCTCGGGGACGTCACGCGCCCCTCGGACATCCGGAGGATCTCGAAGAACCCGGGCTTCGGGCTCACGATGGCCCAGGGCTTCCACATGGCCCAGGTGGGATTCAACCTCAGGAAGTCCCCGTGGAACCTGCCCGAGCTCCGCCATGCCGCGGCGATGGCCATCCCCAGGGAACGCCTCGTCCGGGAGCTTTTCTCGGGCTACTCGGCCCCGCTGACGACGTTTCTGCCGCCCATCTCCCCCTATTGCGAGAAATCGGCTTCGGCTCCCCGCTTCGACCCCGAGGGGGCCCGGGCCCTGCTGAAGAAGAAGGGGTGGACCTGGAACGCCTCGGGGGTGCTCGTCCCGCCCGGCGGGAAAAACCCGCTGGTTCCGGCGACGATCCTCTCCCCGACGGCGGGCGTGGCGCCCACGACGGCGGAGCTGGCCGACCGGATCGCCGGGTCCCTCCGGGAGATCGGCATCCCGGTCAAGGCGGAGCCCATGGATTTCGCCGCCATGGTCCAGCGAATCGAAGAGCGCCGCTTCGACCTCTACCTGATGGCCTGGCAGCTAGGCAGGGACCCGGACAGCCTTTTCTCCTTCTACCACTCCTCGATGGACGTAAGGGGGGGCTACAACCAGACGGGGCTGAAGGACCCGAGGGTGGACAGGCTGCTCGAAACCCTCAGGTACGCCCCGGACGAGGCTTCCGCGAAGGCCGCCGCGAAAGAGGCCCAGAATGCCCTGGCCGAAACGCTGCCGATCATCCCCATCTACACGCGCTATTCCGTGGCTGCCGTGTCGAAAGCCTGGAAGGACACGGTGTCCACGAAGGCCGCAACGGCGGACAACAGTTGGAGCCTTCTTGCGATGTCCCCGGCTTCGGGCGGGATGCGCCCCCTGTACTGGGCCCTCGGGGACGAGCCCCGGACGCTGAACCCGTTCACGGCGAGCACCGCGACGGACTGGCAGGTCCTCGGGCTGGTCTACGACACCCTCATGACGGTGAACCCGGACGATCTCGCGGACCTCCCGTGGCTTGCCCGGTCATGGAAGGTGGAGACGGTCAAGGGGCCAAAGGGGCCGAAGACCCGCCTCACCTTCAGGTTGCGCGGGGACGTCTCGTGGCAGGACGGGACCCTCTTCGCCGCCGAGGACGTCAGGGGGACCCTCCTTTTCCTGAAGAAGCACTCGGTCCCTCGGTATTTCGACTCGGTGCGCGACATCGAGGACGTCTCCGTGCCGGACAGACTCACCGTCGTGGTGACGATGAAGAACGTGAGCTACTGGCACCTCCATTCCGTAGGAGGCCTTCCCGTTCTCCCCGCCAGGCTCCTGGCGCGCGTCAAGGACTGGCGGTCCTGGCAGCCCGCGCGGAACCCCGTCCAGGGGAAGGCGGGACTGACGGAGCTTTACGGAACGGGTCCCTTCGTCTTCAGGGAACTGCGCCCCGGCGATTTCGTCCGGTTCTCCCGGAACGACCGGTTCTGGCTGATCCCGCGGTGAGGGCATGAAAGGCTATTGGGGGAGGCGGCTCGGCGGGGCCGCCTGCGTGGTGGCGATCGTCCTGGTGGCGAACTTCTTCCTGTTTAGGCTGATGCCGGGCGACCCCGTGTCGACTGTCCTCGACCCGCGGTTCTCCCCCCAGGCCAAGGCCGAGCTGGAGGCCCTCTACGGGCTCGACCGGCCCCTCTGGGTGCAGTTTTTCATCTACCTCAAGCGAACGGCGACCTTCGATTTCGGCCTTTCCTTCGCCACGCAGCGGCCGGTTCTCGACGAGATCCTGGGCCGGCTGCCGAACACTCTTTCACTGCTTGTGCCCGCTTACCTCCTGTCCGTCTTCATCGGCACCTTCCTGGGTGTCATGGCCGCCCGGAAGCGGGGCCGTGCCGCCGAAAAGGCGGTCCTCGCGGCGGGGGCGATGTCTTTTTCCTTCCCCTCCTTTTTTGTCCAGATGGTCCTGCTGCTGCTCTTCGCCTACGTGATCCCCGTTTTCCCGCTGCGGGGGAGCCTTTCGATACCGCCCCCGGATGGGGCCTGGGCCCTTTTCGCGGATCGCGCCTGGCACCTGGCGCTGCCGGTCGGTTCCCTGGTCCTGCTGGGCTTCGGGGGCTGGGCCCTCACGGTTCGCAACCTCGTGGTGAAAGTCATGGGCGAGGACTTCATGGTGCTCGCCCGGGCAAAGGGGATCGGGGAGAGGCGGCTATTCTGGGGCCATGCGTTCAGGGCAGTCCTTCCCCCGCTGGTGACCATCTTCCTGCTTTCCCTCCCGGGGGTGGTTTCCGGAGCGGTCCTTACCGAGACGGTCTTTTCCCTCCACGGGGTGGGTCGGTTTCTCCTCGATTCTGTCCTGGGGCAGGACTACCCTGCCGCGGGAGCCGCCTTCTACCTGCTGACGCTGATTACCGTGGCGAGCAACCTGGCGGCGGACTTCCTGGTCCAGTTTGCCGACCCGAGGATCCGGACCGGGGGAGGGGGGGCCTGATGCGGAAGTTCCGCTGGAGTGCCTGGGTGCTCCTGGTCCTGGCCTTTTCCGGGTTTGTCCTCCCGCTTTTCCTCCGGGGCGATCCCCGGGAACCCGTGGCTTCTCCCTTCGCCCGCCCCGGCTGGGTGGGAAGGGCCCAGCCGCCGGCGCGGTCTTTTGCCGTCCCGGCAGGCGGGGAAAAGGCTTTCGAATGGTCCTGGGAAGCCCCGCGGGGGCTCTCGGTGTCCGGGGAAGTGGCCTTCTCCGGTGTCCCTTCCAGGGCGAACCTGGTCTGGGAAACCCCCAAGGGTTCACGTGTGCTCCTTGCGGACCTTTCGGGGCAAAGCACGGCAGTGCTGGACCTGGATGCCCGCGATCTTGCCTTCAGGGCCTCCATCGGCCTCGACCCCTTCGACGAGTCGCTTGTCGGGCTTTTCGACGGCCGCGGGACCGTGACTGTCCGGGTCGAAAGCGACGTCCCGGTGAAGCGGTCTTCCCTCGCGGTCCGGATCCCCGGGGACCGGTGGGGGATTTTCGGCACCGACCAGAGGGGCCGTGACGTGTTCAGGCTGTTCCTCGCGGGTATCCGGGTTTCGCTCCTGGTGGGGATCCTGGCCGTACTGGTCTCCACGGTGATCGGGCTCGCGGCGGGGCTTTTCGGTGGCTACGTGGGGGGCGTCGCCGACGCGCTCCTGATGCGGGCGGTGGACGTGCTCCTCTCGATTCCCCTCTTGCCGATCCTCATGGTCCTGGCGGCACTCTGGGGAAAGGGCCTGTGGCAGCTGGTGCTGATTCTTGGCCTCTTCTCTTGGATGGGCACCGCCCGGACGGTCCGCTCCATGACCCTCTCGTTCCGCGAGGCGCCTTACGTGGAAGGGCTTCGGGCTCTGGGGGCACCCACCCTTTATATCCTCGCCCGCCACGGGGTTCCCACCGTCCTTCCCGTGCTCCTGGCGAACATCGCCCTCGGCGTCCCGGGGGTAATCCTCTCCGAGGCGGCGCTGGCCTATCTCGGTCTTTCGGATCCCCGGGTCATCTCGTGGGGACGCATGCTCCACGAGGCCCAGTCCTTCGGGGCCTTCACCACGGGGGCCTGGTGGCTGCTCCTGCCTCCCGGGCTCGGCATCGCCCTGCTGTGCTTCGTCTTCATGGACCTCGGCCGTGCCCTGGAGGAGTGGGCGGACCCCCGCCTGAAGGGGGGAGGAGCATGATCGAACTGGAAGGTTTCTCCGTGCGATACCGCTCACCGGGCCGAGAGGTCTTCGCGCTCTCCGACGTGACCCTGTCGCTTCCTGCCGGGCGCGTGACGGGCTTGGTTGGGGAGTCGGGCAGCGGCAAGACGACCCTCGTCATGGCGATACTGGGGCTGCTTCCCCCGGAAGCGGAGACCCTGGGGGCGATACGGGTGGAAGGGACCGAGGTGACCGGGATGCCGGAAAGGGACCTGGACCGGCTTCGCTGGACCCGGGTTTCCCTTGTGCCCCAGGGAAGCCAGAACGCCTTCAACCCCGTCCTGTCAGTGGGCAGCCAGGTCGCCGAACCGGTCAGGGTCCACCTGGGGCTCTCCCGGGGGGAGGCGGACCGCAAGGCGGAAACCCTGTTGGACGAGGTGGGGCTGGGCAGGAAGGCCGCCCGGCGATATCCCCACGAGCTTTCGGGGGGACAGCGCCAGAGGGCGGCCCTGGCCATGGCCCTCGCTTGCGACCCGGCCTTCCTCCTGGCGGACGAACCCACGACCGCCCTGGACGTGATCATCCAGGCGGAGATTGCCGAACTGCTCAGGAGGACCGTCCGCGAACGGAAGATGGGGATGGCCCTCGTGACGCACGACCTTCCCCTCGCTTCGGGTTTGTGCGAGACGATCTGCGTGCTGGACGGGGGAAAACTGGTGGAGACGCTTCCGGCGGAGGATCTTGCTTCGGGGGCAAGGAACGCCCGGACCCGGGCGCTCGTTAAGGCCCTTTTGGAAATGGAGGAGGCCCGGTCTTGACCGCCCTGCTGGAGGTCCGGGACCTGCAAGTGAGTTTTCACGGCCGCAGGGGGTCGGAACAGGCTCTGCGCGGGGTGGACCTCACCCTCGGTCCCGGGGACAGTGTGGCGGTGGTGGGGGAGTCGGGCAGCGGCAAGACCACGCTGCTGCGGGCCTCACTGGGCCTGCTGCCCCTTGCGGGGGGGAGCGTCCGGCTTTTCGGGCGGGACCTGCGTTCCCTCGACAGGCCCGGCCGGGTCTCGGCGTTGCGCCGGTGCGGCATGATGCCCCAGGACCCCTACGGTGCCGTCCCCCCGACCCTGTCCGTGCTGGAGGCCGTGATGGAACCGCTCCTTCTCGTCCGCGGGTTCGTGGCCCGGAAGGATTGTGCCGAAAAAGCGAAAGGCTTCCTTCGGGAATGGGGTCTCCAGGACGAAAGGATGTGGGGCGCCCGAGTGTCCGGTTCCCTTTCGGGCGGGCAGCGCCAGAGGGCCTGCGGTGCCAGGGCGATGGCCCTCGATCCCGCGCTTTTCCTGGCGGACGAACCCACCAGCATGCAGGACGCCTCGCTGCGGGGCGAGATCGTCTCGATCCTCGAGCGCCGGGTTGCGTCGGGGATGGGGCTCGTGCTGGTCACGCACGACCTGGTTCTCGCGCGACGGGCGGCCCGCCAGGGACTCGTCCTCTACCGGGGGCTCGTCGTGGAGAAGGGGCCGACGGGGGACCTGCTGGACAAGCCGCTTCACCCCTATACGGTCGCCCTGGCCGGGGCCCTTCCCAGGCTGGGGAAAAGGATGCAGCCCCCTCCCGGGACCCCCGGGCACGCCGAGACGGGTTGCGCCTACGGTGCCCGTTGCCCTCTGCGGGATCGTGAATGCATGGAAAATCCCTCCTTGAGGGAAGTCCGGCCCGGGAGATTCGTGGCATGCCACAGGATATGACGGAAATGCAGCCGGCAAAAAAAACTCAGAAGTTCTCCCCGAATGGGGCCCTGCCCGGCTATATCGCGCGCAGTGCCCTTGTCGCGGCTCTTTACGCGCTGCTCGTGCTCGCCTTCGCCCCGCTGTCCTTCGGGCCGGTGCAGTTCCGTGTAGCGGAGGCCCTGACTCTTTTGCCATGGCTTTTCCCTGAGGCCGTGCCAGGGCTCTTCGTGGGCTGCCTGGTGTCGAACCTGTTCGGGGGGCTTGGCATTGTCGACATGGTTTTCGGGAGCCTCGCGACACTGGGCGCGGCCTGGCTGACGAGGCGGATGCCGTCACTGTTCTGGGCGGCCGTACCCCCGGTGGCGGTCAATGCCCTGGTGGTGGGAAGCTATCTTTCCTTCCTCATGGACGTGCCGCTCCTGTCCACGATGCTGTACGTGGGGCTGGGACAGGCCGGTGCCTGCTTCCTGCTCGGGGTTCCGCTGGCCAAGCTGCTGCAGAAGGTCCTGAAGAAAAGGACGGATCGAAGTTGAAAAAAAGGGGCTCCCCGCGGGGAGCCCCTTAAAATCCGGTACTGACTGACTTACGGAACCCTGACGACCGTCTTGGTGCCGTCGCTCCAGGTCGCAACAAGCTCGTAGCGCGACTTGGAGGATAGGAGCGTTCCGTTGTTTTCCACGAAGAGCTGGAGGTTCCGGTACTTCGGGACCGGGATGGATACGGATCCGTTGGCCCGGTTCAACTGCCCGCCGCCGACCGCGCGTACCGCGATCGTCCAGCGCCCGTTCCCGGGGACCGTGTCCCATACGCCCTTCACGCCGATGTTCGTCAGGGTCAGGGCGGTGATCGTGCCGCTCCCGTTGGCCTTCAAGGAGAAGACGACGTCGTTCTTCTTGTTCTTCTTGAGCCCGTCGTAGGGACCGACGAAGTCGCTGGTCGCCTGCCAGGGCCTGGAAAGGACCAGGGTCCGTCCAGAGGTCGAGCCGCCCGCAGTGGCGCCGATCTCCTTCTCGACGAGCCGGCCGTCGCTGAACCCGAGTGTTACGCGCCACCTGGAGGAAGGATCGGCCAGGGTGCCGTTGTCCTCGACCCAGAGCTGCAGGGAGGTGTCACCCTCGACGGGGATCCTGACGGAGCCGTTGGAGGAGTTCAGGACCCTGCCGCCGGGGCGAGTCACGGCTAGCAGCCATTTGCCGTTGTTGGGAACGGTGTCCCACTCGCCTCCCCGGGACAGGTTGACCAGCCTGACTCCCGTCAGGGTTCCCTTCTCCTCGAACTTGACGTCGAACCGGTAGTCCCGGTTCATGTTGGAGCCGAGCTCCTCGCTGTCGCTGACGAAATCGTAGTTCCCCACGCCGGCCAGGACCGCCTCGAAGGCGCCTTCGCCCCCGGTGGTTTGGCCGGAGGAGGCGTAAGGCGTGATGTCGGCCTCCACGGTACGGCCGTCATCGTAGAGGACGGTCAGCCGGGACCGGGTGTCGCTGTTGCCGAGGGACCCGTTGTCCTCCAGCCACAGGATGTACTCGGTGGCGCCGGAGATCGGTATCCTGACGGAACCGTCGGAGCGGTTGAGGATCTCCCCGTTCTTTTTGGTAACCGCCGCGAGCCACTTGCCGTTGTTGGGCTGCGTGTCCCACTGGCCGGAATCGCCCTTTATGTTGGCGACCTTCATGCCCGTGATCGTGCCGGGAGAGTCGAGCTTCACGTCGACCCGCCAGTCGTTGGTTCCGTTGCCCGACCGTTTCTCGCTCTTGCCGACGATGTCCCGGTTGCCTTCCCCTGCCAGGGCGGCCTGCAGGAAATCGTCGCCGGTCTGCTGCCCGGTCGAGGTGAAGGGTGTGACGTCGGCCTCGACCGTCCTGCCGTCGTCGTACTGTACGACGAGCCTGGAACGCGTCGCGCTTTCACCCAGGGATCCGTTGTCCTCGACCCAGAGGACCATTTCGGTCGGACCGGTCAGGCCTAGCCTGACGGTGCCGTCGGAGCGGTTGAGGATCTCTCCGTTCGTCTTCGTCACGGCCATGAGCCACTTGCCGTTGTTGGCTATGGTGTCCCATTCGCCGGAGGATCCCTTGACGTTCCTGAGCGCTACTCCCGTCACCGTGCCCGGCGAATCGATCTTCACATTGATACGCCAGTCGCTGTTGCCGTTGCCCGCCCGTTTCTCGCTTTTGCCGACGAGGTCGCGGCTGCCTTCACCGGCGAGCTTGGCTTCCATCGTGCCTTCCTGTTCGGTCGTGCCCCCCGCGGCCTGGGCCGGCAGGGTTCCGCGCAGGACCTTGCCGTCGGCGAACCGCAGGATGACCTCGAAGCGGGTTTTGCCGTCCGTCAGGGTGCCGTTGTCCGCCAGGGCGAAGTCCAGGACCGTTCGCCCGGAAACCGGGATCTCGATGCTTCCGTTGCTGTTGTTGACAAGGTCCCTGCCCCTCGAAACCGCCAGGGCCCATCGCCCGTTGCTCGGGACCGTGTCCCAGACGGAGGTCGGGTTGCCTTCCACCAGGTTGCGGACCTCGGCCTCCACGAGAGTGCCGTTGCCGTTCAACTCGAGCCGGAAACGGGCATCGGGCTTACCGTCGCCTCGTATCGCTTCGCCCTGCCCCACGAGGTCGCGCGACTGCCTCTCCGCCCAGCGAAGGGAACCGATGCTTGCCGAGGTCGCAGAGACGGAGGCCGGGACGGCCACGGTGGCGTTGGCCGTTGAGTTATCCATGAACCGCGCGGTCAGGGTGAAATTGCCGCCTTTCGCGATCGACCCGTTGTCGGCCACGGAGATTTCGACCCCGATCCCCATGAGGAAGGGAGCCATTCCCATGCGGCCGTTCGCTTCGACCAAAACGTTCCCCGAGTTGTCGCGCACGCGCATCCCCCAGGCCGAATTGCCCGGCGTCGTGTCCCATGTGCTCCCGTCGGGCCCTTTCAGGGAGAGGCCTGCGAGGGCCCCCGCCCCGGTGATCGATGCGGAGAACTGCGCATCCGCCTTTCCGTCGGGAGCGCTGTTCTCGCCGGCTCCGACCATATCGGTCGAGCCGAACCCGTTGAACGTGAAGCTCCCGATGCTGCCCATCGCCGCAAACGCTCCCGAAGCGACCAGGAGCAACATCGCTACCGCCGCTCCCAGGGAGCGGAACCCTTTTCTCGCCATACTAATCCCCCCTAGGGTATATTTGTCACGACATATTGACCGTTATGAAATGATTTTACCATAGACTTTCTCCCGCATCGGGTTTTTATCCTTTTTCTCGTTCCTTCCTGGAGTCTCCCCTTCCCGGGGAAAGCCTGGAATGTTACCATTCCTTTAAACAGGGTTCGCGGAGGTGAGACCGATGGCCAAAGTCATGCTTTGCGGGCGCGGGGGGAGCGGCAAGAGCACGGTGACGGCGATGATCGCCCGCTACCTGGCCGCGAACGGCCGCAAGGTCCTCGTCATGGACTCGGACACGAGCGGCAGGACCCTTGCCGGGCTCCTGGGGCTTCGCCGGCCCCAAAGTAGTCTTGCAGACGAACTGGGAGGTCCGGATGCCCTTACCCGCAAACTGGGGGCATACCTTGCCCCGTGCGAGGAAAAGGACTGCCGGATCCACGTGGACGAGCTCCCGGCTTCCTGCACCAGCCGCAGGGACTGCCTGGCCCTTTTGGAGGTAGGGAAGGCCTGGCCCGGTGGGGAAGACGCGGGGCACATCCTGGAAGAGCTTGGGCGAACCGTCCTGGGGCGCCTTGACGACCGCGACTGGTGGGTCCTCGTGGACAACGAAGCCGGCATGGACCGTTTCGGGGCCAGCCATCGCTGTACGGACGTCTTCCTTTTCGTTTCGGACGGGTCCGCGGAGTCGCTTGAATCAGCGGCGTTCGCTACGCGTCTTTTCCTGGAGGTGGAAAAACCCCTCCTGACCGTGCTGAACCGGGTCGAGGAGAGCGCCGTGGAAGGCGTGGCCTCACGGGCCCGGCGCCTTGGCGTTTCGATCGACGCGGTGATCCCGCCGGAACCCGGTTTCCCGGAGGCACTCGAAAACGGCAGGCCCGTCCCTCTGAAGGGGCATGCCGCCGCGGTAGTCGCCCAGGTCCTAGGGAGGCTTGAAACGGCCGCGAGCCGGCTGGGGGGCCCGCAGGTCCGCCGCAGGCTTTAGCGGGACGGTTGACACCGGCCGCGGGTGGGCGTATAAGTTGATTCGGCATCGGGGGAGTCGGAAAACCGGCTGAGAGGAGGCGAAGGCCTCGACCCCTGGAACCTGATCCGGGTCATACCGGCGAAGGAAAGATGCGAGACGTTCCGCAGTTCGCGTTTCCCTTCTGAGGTCCCCTCATGGTTCCCGTTCCCCCGAAGATGCCCATTCCATGCCCCGTCCGGGTTTTCGAGCCCAGCCGGGCGCAGGCACTGGGGGAATTCGCTGATGAAACCCAACGTGAAGGTCATGGTTGAAGGAGCCCTGGCGGCAGCCCTGACGGTTGCCCTTTCCTACGTGAAGCTCTGGGAGATGCCGCAAGGGGGATCGATCACCCTGGAGGCGATTCCCCTCCTGGTGTTTTCCCTGAGGAGGGGGTTCAGGCCGGGCGTTCTGGCCGGGGTGGTGGCGGGGCTGCTCCAGCTGATGCTCGGAGGGTACATCGTCCACCCGCTGCAGGCTCTGCTGGACTACCCGGTCGCCTTCGGCTCGCTGGCGATAGCCGGCCTGTTCCGCAGGCCGCCCTGGCTGGGCACGGTGGCGGGCAGCCTGGCAAGGTTCGTCTGCCACGTCGTCTCCGGTGCCGTCTTTTTCGGCAGCTATGCGCCGAAGGGGGCGAACGTGTGGCTCTATTCCGCGACCTATAACGGCAGTTATATGATGCCGAACCTCGTTCTGGCCGTTGTCGTGGTTTCCCTGCTCTGGCCGAGGCTTTCCCGCGTGTCGCAGGACTAGGACGGAAGGAGAAAAAAGAAAAAGCCCGGGCGATTTCGCCCGGGCTTTTTCTTTTTTAACTTCTTTCGGTTGTTTCAGGCTTCGTGTTCCACCTTTTCTTCCAGTTCGGAGGGGTCGATGGCCAGCCATTTCCTCCAGTCGAAACGAAGGAACCCGCTGACGATGTAGATGCACATCGCCGCAAGGGGGGCCCTGGCCTGGAGCGTGGCGATAAGGGTGAAGGTGAAGGCGAGCATGAAGCCGATCTTCACCCGGTTGACATTACCCCCGCGGAGGCGCTTCAGGTTGCCGTAGGGAATGCTGGAGACCATGAGGACACCGGTGCCGATCACCAGCAGGCTGGCGAGCACGGGAGGGAGGGAAATCCTTCCCATCACCAGGGAGGCGAGGAACAGCCCACCACCGGGGATCGGGAGCCCCTGGAAGGGTCCTGGGACGTGGCAGACATTGAACCGGGCGAGGCGAAGCGCCCCGCAGACCCCGAAGAAGGCCGCCGCCAGGGCGCCGCCGATGCCGAGCCAGCCCCAGAGGTAGACTGCGTAGAAAAGGAGCGCCGGAGCCGCTCCGAAGCTGACCACGTCGGCGAGGCTGTCCAGCTCGACGCCGAACTCGGAACTGCCGCCCAGGCTGCGGGCTACCTTGCCGTCCATGGCGTCGAAGAACACGGCCGCGACGATCAGCCAGGCAGCAGGCTGGTAATGTCCCTGGAGGGTTAGGACCAGGGAAAGGATGCCGCTCAGGATGTTGCCGCAGGTGATCATGTTGGGGATGATCTTGCGAAAGGGCAGGGCCCCGGGCTTACGACGGATGTGTCTCACCGGCATGACCTCCAATCGGTGTTTCGCCCGCCCGAACCCGGTCGCCTACGGCTACCAGGGGCCTGACTGACGCAGGAAGGTAGACTTCCACTTTCGAGCCGAACTTGATCATCCCATAGCGCTGGCCTCTTGTCAAAACGTCGCCCCTCCTGACCCGGGTGGCGATCCTGCGCGCCAGGAGGCCGGCAATCTGCACCAGCAGTGTCCTGCCCCGGGGCGTGGACATCCCGACATAGAAGCGCTCGTTTTCGAGAGAAGCCTTGGGGTGATAGGCAGCCAGGCGTTTCCCCGGCACGTAGTCGAGAAAGTCCACGGTTCCTCCCGACGGCGCCCGGTTGACGTGCACGTCCAGCGGGGACATGAAGATCCCGATGCAAAGGGAAGGGCCCGTGAAGGGATGGTTTGCCGGGCCGATTTCCATGACCTTCCCGTCGGCCGGGCTGACCCAGAGGGTCTCGTCCGCTGGAGGGATTCGGTCGGGATCCCTGTAGAACCACAGGAGCAACAGGAGGACGGCGAGGAAGAAAGCCCCCAGGGGAAGGGCGATGAGGCCCCCTCCCGCTGCCATGAAGGCGGCGGCCGCTATTGAAGGGAACCCGTCGCGGGCAAGCCGCGGCACCCCGCTAGACCTCCACGTCGCAGGCGTTGTCCACGACCACGCTCACGTCTGAGACGGAGTCCCCTTCGTCCAGGCGCACGAGGATGGAGCCGGTCGCCACGCGGCTCAAAAGAGGGATGCCGGAGGCACCCTGCCGGACCATTCGCCCGCGGCTGGATATGACCACGATCTCGTCTTCCGGCCGGACTCCCCAAGAGCCGACGATGCTCCCCGTCCGGTCGCCCAGGCGCATGGCCCTGACTCCTCCGCCGCCCCTGTGGTGCGCCGGGAAGTCTTCGTAAGGGGTGCGCTTGCCCACGCCGCGTTCGCTGATGAAAAGGATGTCGAGCCCTTCCTGGAGGACGTCGCAGCCCACCACGCTGTCGCCCCGTGAAAGCCGGATCCCCCGGACGCCCATGGCGAGGCGTCCCTGGGGCCTGAACTCCTTCTCTAGCACCCTGAGGGCCTGGCCTCTCGCCGTGGTCAGCAGCAGGTGGTTGTCCCCCTGGGTGAAACGCACCCGGGCTATGGTGTCCCCCTCGGAAAGCCCCAGGACCCTTCTTCCCGCCCGGGTCAGGTTTTCCAGTTCCGACACCGGGAGCCTCTTGGCGAGGCCTCTCGCCGTGACGAAAAAGACGAAGGCGGCTCCGCGGAGGCTGGAGTCCTTCATGGCGACGATCCGTTCGTTCTCCTCGAGCGAAACCAGGTCCCGGATCGGCTTGCCCTTGCCGCTCTTCGGTTCCGGGACCGACAGCCCCTTGAGGGCGAAAACCCGGCCGCGGGAGGTGAAAAGGAAGAGGTCCCGGTGGGTCGTCGTGCAGGTCATGATGGATATCTCGTCTTCCCCGCGGAGGACGGCCCCCTTGACGCCCTTGCCTCCCCTGGACTGGGTGTGGAAGTCCTGGAGGGGCGAGCGGCGGACATAGCCGTCGCGGGACAGCACGATGACGATGTCCGATTCGGGGATGAGCTCTTCCATGGTGACATCCTCGGCTGCGGAGGAAATCTCCGTTTTACGCGGGTTGGCGAATTTCCGCTTGACCTCGGCCAGTTCCTCCCGGACGACCGCGTCGAGGATGGCCGGGTTTCCGAGAATGGTCCTGTACCGCTCGATGTCGGCCAAAAGCTGGGCCAGTTCCTCTTCAAGCTTGTGCCTTTCCAGGCCGGTCAGGCGCTGCAGGCGCATGTCCAGGATGGCCTGGGCCTGGGGTTCGGTGAACCCCAGCTGCTCCACGAGGCCCGCCTTGGCGGAAGCCGTGTCCCTGGAAGCCCTTATGAGGGCGATGACGGCATCGATCATGTCGAGGGCCCGGACGAGCCCTTCCAATATATGGGCCCGCTCCTCGGCCTTCTTGAGCCGGAAGGCGGTCCGGCGCCGGATCACCGACCTGCGGTGGTCCAGGTAGACCCAGAGCATCTCCAGGAGGGGCAGTTCCCTGGGGCGCCCGTCCACGAGGGCCAGGTTGATCACGCCGAAGGTGCTCTGCAGGCTTGTGCGGCTGAAAAGCTGCTTGAGGGTGACGTCCGGGTTAGCGTCCCTGTGCAGTTCGAGGACGATCCGCATGCCGCGCCGGTCGGACTCGTCGCGGATGTCCGTGATCCCGTCCAGGTGCCCGGACTTGACCCCGTCCGCGAAGGCCTCCAGCAGGGCGGTCTTGTTGACCATGAAGGGGATCTCCGAGATGATGATCGACTTCTTGCCCCGCTTGCCGTCGTCGACGGATGTCCTTCCCCTGACGACGACCTTCCCCCGGCCCGTCCTGTAGGCTTCCACGATGCCGTCGCGTCCCATGATGATGCCCCCGGTGGGGAAATCCGGGCCTGGCAGCAGGGAGATGAGGTCGCTCAGGTCGGATTCGGGGTTGTCCAGGAGGGCGCAAAGGGCGTCCACGACCTCGCCCAGGTTGTGAGGAGGGATGTTCGTGGCCATGCCGACCGCGATCCCCGAGCTGCCGTTGACCAGGAGGTTGGGCAGCCGGGCTGGAAGAACCGAGGGCTCCTGCAGGGACTCGTCGAAGTTGGGGAGCCAGTCGACGGTGTCTTCGTCGATGTCCGCCAGGATTTCCTCCCCGAGCTGGCTAAGGCGGGCCTCGGTGTAGCGCATGGCCGCCGGCGGATCGCCGTCGATGGAACCGAAGTTGCCCTGGCCGTCCACGAGGGGGGCCCTCATGGTGAAATCCTGCGCCATGCGGGCCATGGTGTCGTAGATCGAGGAATCGCCGTGGGGATGGTACTTGCCCATCGTTTCGCCCACGACGCGGGCGGATTTCTTGTAGGCCTGGGTATGGGACAGCCCCAGTTCCCTCATGGCGTAGAGGACCCGCCGCTGCACCGGTTTCAGGCCGTCCCTGGCGTCCGGGAGGGCCCGTCCCACGATGACGCTCATGGCGTAGTCGAGGTAGCTGTGCTTGATTTCGTCCTCCAGGGGCAGGGGAACGACCCGTCCAAGGCCGGGCAGGTTCGCTTTTTCGTTATCCTTTTCCTTGTCTTCCCGGCTGGTTTCGCCTGTGTCTGCCATACCTGTAAGCCTCCATCCTGCGTGTGCGATACCTGTTTCACGAACCGGGCGCGGCGAGATGGCTGCCGCGCCCGCAACCTACCTATTTTAACACAGCGGGCCGCGGGGGCTCACCAGCGGTTCATGTGCAGGCAGCCGGGATCGATGCCCTCATGGGGTGGCTTGACTTCGTCCGGGTACCCGATCGCCGAGACGCCGAGGACGGCGATGTGTCGTGGTATGCCCAGAATATGCCGGATTGCCTGTTCCCTCTCGGGGGTAGGGTGTACCCCCAGCCAGACACTGCCGAGCTCGAGGGCACGGGCGGCAACCTGGAGGTTCTGCATGGCCGCCGAACAGTCCTCTTCCCAGTAGAGCCGGGCGAAGTCGTTCTTTTCCGGGTCGCCGCAGACGACGATGGCCAGTGGTGCCTGGTAGAGCATCTTCCCGTAGGGGTGGGCTTCCCCGATGGCGTCGAGGGTGGGGCGGTTGTCGACCACCACGAAGTGCCAGGCCCGGCTGTTGGCCGCCGAAGGGGCGGCGCAGGCGCACTCTATCAGGCAGTCGAGCTTCTCGGGTTCCACGGGGTTCTGCAGGAAGCGGCGGATGCTCCTCCTTCCGAGGATAGCCTGGATCGCTGGGTGTTCGATTTCCTTCATGCGGTTCGTCACTCCCTTCGGGTCGGGTTCTCACGCCAATTTTACCGTAAGGGGCCCCGTTGCCGCCACGCAGGTCGCATTCCTGCCGCTTGACAACGCGGCGGCTTCAAGGATAATGGACCGGGTTGTCAATCAGGGAGGAACAATCGAAAGGTGGCCGTCCCGAAAGACGGCCACTTTTTTTGCAACTTGGGAGGTTCACTTGGAAAACATGCAGAGAAGCGCTTCAGGTTTCGACGATTACAGGCTCAGGCCGGAGTTGGGCCAGGCCCTGGCGGAAAGGGGGTTCACGACCCCGACGCCTGTACAGGACAAGGTGCTCTCCGACGAGAACGCCCTGCTGGGGGACCTCATCGTACAGGCGAAGACGGGGTCGGGAAAAACCCTCGCCTTCGCGCTGCCCCTCGTGAACGAACTGGACAGCGGGGAGGCCGAGCCCCGGATACTGGTGCTCGCACCGACCCGAGAACTGGCGCTGCAGACCGCGCACGAGTTCGAGACCCTGGGCAGGGGGCTTCGCATCCGGATCGCGGCCCTCGTCGGGGGAATGGACATGGAGACGCAGATCCGCCGCCTGAAGGACGGAGCCGGGGTGCTCGTCGGGACGCCGGGCAGGGTCCTGGACCACATCCACCGGGGGACGCTCTCCTGCGGTTCCATTCACACGGTGGTACTGGACGAGGGCGATCACATGCTCGACATGGGATTCAGGGACGAGCTTGAGGCCATTCTGGACTCCCTTCCCTCCCGGGAACGGACCTGGCTTTTCTCGGCGACCATGCCGGAAGAGGTCGTGAAGCTTTCGAGCCGCTACCTGTCTTCGCCCCGCTGGATTTCGCTTGTGGAGGACACGGCGGCCCACGGAGACATTGCACACCGGGCCTACCTCATTCCTTCGGGCAGGCGTGTCGAGTCCCTTGTCAACGTCTTGCTCTGGGAAGCTCCCGAACGCGCCCTCGTGTTCTGCCCGACCCGCATCGAGACCGCCGAGGTCGCCGAACGTCTCCAGGGTGCGGGGTTCAGCGCCCTGGCCCTCCACGGGGATATGGGGCAGAAGGAGAGGAACACGGCCCTGGGGGCTTTCAGGGCAGGCAGGGTCAGGATACTCGTCTCCACCGACGTCGCGGCGAGGGGGATCGACGTGGAAGGGATCTCGCACGTCATCCAGCTGGGGCTCCCCGGGACGCTGGACAACTACGTCCACCGCAGCGGCCGGACGGGCAGGGCGGGAAACGAGGGGCTGAGTCTTTCCCTCCTGACCCCGCGGGACGCCCGCACGCTAAAGAGCCTGCTCCGTGGTCATTCCCTGAGCATCGAGTGGCTTTCGGTCCCCGACTCACATGAGATCCGTCTTCTGGAACGCGGGAGGCTCGACCGCGAGCTTTCCGAGTCCGAGGAGCAGCCCCAGGAACTCTACCTCGAGTGGGGCCGGGAAATCCTTGGCAAAAGCGATTCGGAGACCGTCGTAGCCCGCCTCCTGGAAAGATTTTTCGCCCAGCGCTCGTCGGGGTTTGCCCTACGGAAGGAACTGGACAGGGAAATGGAGGCGGAGGAGCGCAGGCGTTCCTCGAGGCGGGAGGGGAGCGCACCTTCGCGTTCCCAGGGACCCCGGGACAGGGACAATCCCCCTGCTGGCCGGGTCAGGATCGAACGGGGAAGGGCGGACGGGCTCGAAGTCGGGGCGCTGCTCGGAATCCTCTGCCGCACGTTGGGAGTCGACCGGCGCGAGATCGGAAACATTCGGCTGAGGGACCGCCATGCGGAGGTGGAGCTGGGGGCCCGGGCCGCCAAGCAGCTTGAGCGGCACAGGAAAGACCTCGAAAGGGAGGGATATCTTTCCCCGGAAGGGTCGTCCTCCGCGAGGCGCGCCAAGCCTTCTGAAAGGGAGCGCCCAGCCCACAGGTGAACCTTATAATGAAAAAACGACGGCCGGAGAAGGGGGATTCCCTCTCCGGCCGTTTGGATACAAAATACATTTTCTAGGAAAGGCCTGTGCGCCTTGGAAAAACGCTTGTAAAAATGAAGAGAATCCTTATGGGGACTTATTTGGAGGCAAATTGTCTATAATTTTTGTACATTTCCACACTAATGGTTGCATCGTGGTTCAGTTTGTTCGATAATCGTGAGGTTTACGTGCTTCGTGCTCTTTTGTGAAAAACCGATCATTGGTCCAGGGAATTTTTGCAGGGAGGGATCACAGCCCATGATGGAGAAGAAGATGTCGGAGAGCGCGGAGGAGCGA
>CAYRNZ010000019.1:0-36794 GCA_964425765.1 uncultured Synergistaceae bacterium | reverse complement strand
TCGCTCCTCCGCGCTCTCCGACATCTTCTTCTCCATCATGGGCTGTGATCCCTCCGGTTGGTTTGATGGGGGCAGGTCATGAGTAAATGGCAAATCAATCATAGGAGTTCCCGCAGGCGGGGTCAAATCTCTAAAAAAGGGACTACCGGCTCGTTACACTTCAGGGTCAGTGGTTGATGATGTCGATCCCGGCAAAAGCGTAGAAGGCGAAGGTGATCGCTGCGGCGAAGAGGAAACCGAGGGCAGTCCGCAGGTAGAGGATCCACATCTGTCCGCCGGGCCACTTTCCGCGCTGGATATTCATGACCGTGCGGGCAATTAGGAGGCACAAAAGAAAACAGGCAAGCGCAATCAGCGCCTGCAGGTTAACCCCGGACATGTCTTACCTCCTCTCGTTTCTTCATTTCGGAATCAACGGAATCATAACAGAAAAAGGAGGGAAGGTCCCCCTTCCCTCCCTGGTTAGCTCTATTCGGTCTTTCGGATTTCTTTTCAGGAGCGTGCGAAATCGGATATCCCCAGGGGTTTGTCGACATGTATCTGCCTGAGGACGGCGATAGCCACTTCCAGGGCTCTTTTCCCGTCCATTATCCCGACGAGAGGCTGGCGACCCTCCTTGACGCAGGAAACAAAATGGTGCAACTCCAGTTTCAGGGGCTCCCGTTTCGGGAAAACCGGATGCTCGATCACTTCGACCATTCCGCTCCCCTGCTGGTTCAGGCACCGATGGATCGACACCTCCTGAGCCTGGTAGTCAATGGTGAGGAAACGTTCGGGTTCCATGATCTCGAGCTGCCGAAGGCGGCGTTCGGACACCCTGCTGACGAGGATGTGGGCCATCGTGCCGTTGGAGAACTCGACCTGTGCCGAAGCGACGTCCTCGTGGTCCGTATGGATGCATCTCCCCATGGCATTGATGTTGACAATGTCTGCCCGGACCAGGGACAGGATGATGTCGATATCGTGAATCATCAGGTCCAGGACTACGCCGACGTCGGAAATTCGGTTGGAGAAGGGGCCGAGACGGTTGGATTGTAGGAAGATGGGCTCCCTGACGACGTTGCTGAGATATTGAACCGCGCTGTTGAAGCGCTCGATGTGCCCGACCTGCAGGACCAGGTTTTTCCTCGCCGCAAGGCCCAGAAGTTCTTCCGCCTCGAGGACCGTCGTCGTGACCGGCTTTTCGATGAGGACATGAAGCCCTCTTTCCAAGGCCTGGCGTGCGACTTCATAATGATGGACTGTGGGGACCACGACACTTACCGCATCGGGTTTCGCACTCTCGAAGAAGCGCTCGAGGCTGGAGAAAAATGGTACGCCCAGGTTTTCCCCGACCGAGGCGGCACGTTCCTCGTCCAGGTCTACGACACCGACCAGCTGGGTGCCGAAAAGCTCGGTGTAAACCCTGGCATGATGGTGTCCCAGATGCCCGACTCCTATGACTCCGACCTTTACGGGTTCCATCGAATCACTCCCCGGTTGCGTCGATATCTTCAGGATATGCCTTTTCCTAAATATTCTCCCACCAGGGGGTGAAGTTGTGGACTTCGGCTCCGCACCTGACGACGAAAAAGAGCCTCGCTTTCGAGTCACCGGTTCGGTAAGAGTAGAAATCGCCATGGTTGCAGGAAGTGCAGGATCCATGGGAGAAGATGTTCGAACAAGGGAGCCCGTGGGAGAGTAGCTGAAGCTCCAGGGCCTTGCGGATGTCGAAGCGTACGCGTTCCCCGAGGTCTTCCCAACTGGCCGCGGGGAGTGTCGAAAGCCCCAGTGCCGTTTTCGGGTCCTGTCCCTTGTTGCGGTAATAGCAGCATGGCCCGATTCCCGGGCCGATCCAGGCAAAGGTCTCGCCGGTCCTTATGCCGCCCGCTCTTTTATCCAGATAGGCGAAGGATCGCCGTATGATCCCGCGAGAAGTCCCTTCGAAGCCCGCGTGGAGCATGAGCGCCCACGGGCGCGGGAACGCCGAAGCCAAAAGAACGGGATAGCAATCCGCAAACCTGAGGCTACCTGCGCATTGCGGATTTTCCAGGTAAATTCCGTCGGCTTTTGGCCTCGCCGGCAGGGCCCACAGTCTCCTGCCCTCCACAACGGCTGTTCCGTGGACCTGGGCCGGCGCAACGAGGTCCAGCCCCGCAGCGTATCCTCCGACAATTTTCCAGGTTTCCCCTGGATCGCCTCCGGATCTGTCCATCATGGGGCCGCGAAGGAAAAACACGGCTTCTAGCGAAGTCCCGAGTTCTCCCGGAGGCAGGATCCTCTGCAATCGCTGACCTTCGAAAGAAACGATCCTGTCGAAGCTCATTTTCTTTCTTTCCCCTCGCGGCAAGCCTCCGCGAGGTACCCCCTGATGTGTCCGACGAAGTAGAGACTTCCCGTGCAGATCACGAGTTCCGCCCGCTTCATGGCTTTCTCGATGGCTTCCTGGGGCTTGTCGAAAACCTCGACCGATCCGGTCCATCCTGCCGACCGGGCTTTCTCCGCAAGCACTTCCGGCTTTTCACAGCGCTCCATACCGGGTATGTGCGTGCTGAAAAGGTCCCCCCCGCACCGTAACAGCGCGCCGAGCATCCCGGTAATGTCCTTGTCCTTCATGGCGGCGAGGACGAAAACCGGTCTAAGTCCGGGCCATAGGGACCGGATGGTGCTTGAAAGCGCTTCCGCACCCTGGGGGTTGTGGGCCCCGTCAAGGAGTACCGGCGGGTCGAAGGGGAAAATCTCCAGCCGTCCGGGCCAGGTCGTTTTCTCCAGCCCCCTCGCTATCGTTGTCGGCGAAATCCGGGGCCATTCTTTCGAGAGACCCAGGCATGCAAGGGCCGCGACGGCAGCGTTTACTGCCTGGTGTTCGCCCAACAGGGGGGTATGCAGTCTTATTGGGGCATGGCCCCTCAAGGCCACCGAGAAGGAGGATCCATGGAGTGTCGGCCTGCCGGCGTCCAGGATGGCGTCCTTGCCGAGTATCGTCAAAGGGGAAGCGAGCTTGCCAGCATGCCTCGAAAGGAGGGGTTCGAGCTCCTTGTCTAGGAAAGAGGAAACGGCAGGAACACCCGGCCTGAGGGCTGCGAATTTCTCACCGGCGATCGACCGTATTCCCCTACCCAGCATGTCCTCATGATCCAGCCCCAGTGCCGTAAAGACCGTTATTTTCACATCGCAAAGAAGGTTCGTGGCGTCGAGGCGTCCTCCGAGACCCGCTTCGACGACGCCGATATCCCGGTTCCCCTCGGAGATGCACCGGAACGCCACGGCCGTCAGCACTTCGAAAACCGAAGGGCGGTCCCTGGAAAGGACGGGGTCAGACAGGACGGTTTCCCTAACCCTGTCGAGGGATTCATCCCAGGCCTTTGCAGGAACCGGCTTGCCGTCGAAAAGGAGCCGCTCGCCCAGGTGCTCCAGGTGAGGGCTCGTGTAGCGAGCGGTCCTGTACCCCGATTCGACCAGGATCGATTCGATCGCCGCACAGACGGATCCTTTTCCGTTGGTTCCCAGAACGTGAATGGCCGGGAAATACCGCTCGGGGTTCCCGGTGAGCGAGCATAGCCTGGCCATCCTCGAAAGGCCCGGTCGTATTCCGGGTGAAGAAATTTCCTCGATCCTTCTCTCGATCCGGTCGAATAGCCCCTTTTCAGAGGGGGGTTCTTCCCTCAAGGTACTACTCCCCCTGGCCGAGGCTGCGCATGTTTTCCCTGATCCTTGAAAGCCTCGCCTCGGTTTCCTTCAGTCGCTCACGTTCATTTTCGACCACCTCGGCCGGGGCGTTTTCCACGAAACGGGCGTTCCCGAGCTTTCCCCTGGATCGCTCGATTTCGGATTCGAGCTTCGCCATTTCCTGCCCCAGGCGTTCGATCTCAGCAGCGACATCGAGAAGGCCTTCAACTTCGAGGTAGAAAGCCCCCTGCGGCAGAACGGCACTCAAACATTTCCTTGAAGGGACCGTTTCGGCATCAATCAGCTCGAAGTCCTCGATCCGGCACAAAAGCCTCAGCAGGTCGACATTTTCACGAAAGAGGGGTTCGATTTCCTTGCGAAGTGAGGCGCGTACCACCGGGGCAACCTTCTGGGGGGGCAAGTGTGCTTCAGCCCTCAGGTTGCGCAGGGCCCTCACGGCCTGTTGGAAGGCGGCCATGCCCTCCATGGTTATCGTTTCGGCTTCTTTCCCTTGAGGCACGGGCCATGTCGATTCCTCGAGGGACGTCCCGGAGAAGGCGAAGGTTTCCCAGAGTTCCTCCGTAACGAAGGGGATAAAGGGATGAAGCAGCTTGAGGACGATTTCGAAAACGCGGCGAAGGACAGCTTGCGATGTTTCCTTCCTCGTTTGTCCCTCTTCACCCTTCAGGGCCGGCTTGGCCATTTCGAGGTACCAGTCGCACAGTTCCCCCCAGACGAAATCGTAAAGGAGCTTGGCGGCTTCTCCGAAGAAATAGCCTTCCAGCAGACGCGTCGTCTCGCCGGTTACTTCGTCCAGCCTGGCGAGGATCCACCGGTCGTGGATCCGCAGGTGTCCCTCGTCGATCTTGAGGTCCGCCGGGGCTCCTTCCATGGAGGACAAGGCCAGCCGGCTGGCGTTCCACAGCTTGTTGAGGAAAAACCGGTACGTCTCGATCCTGTTCGTGCTCAGGAGAATATCCCGCCCCTGGACGGTCAGGGCGGCCAGGGTCAGGCGGAGGGCGTCCGCCCCATACTGGTCTATGACATCGAGGGGATCGATGACGTTACCCTTGGATTTGCTCATCTTCTGCCCGCTTTCATCCCGCACGAGGGCGTGGATGTAGGTGTCGCGGAAGGGCACCTCATCCATGAAGTGGAGCCCCATCATGATCATGCGGGCAACCCAGAAGAATATGATGTCAAAACCGGTCACGAGAAGGCTCGTCGGGTAATAGTGCGACAGCTCGGGTGTCCTGTCGGGCCAGCCGAGAGTGGAAAAGGGCCAAAGCGCGCTGCTGAACCAAGTGTCCAGCACGTCCTCGTCCTGGGTGATTTCCGCTGAGCTACAGGACTCGCAGTGATCCGGATCCGTTTCCGAAACCGTGACGTGTCCGCAGGAGGTGCAAGTCCATGCAGGGATACGGTGTCCCCACCAGAGTTGGCGGGAAATGCACCAGTCTCGGATCTCGTCCATCCACTGGTAGTATGTCCCGGTCCACTGCTCGGGAACGAAGCGAATCCGGCCGGCTTTTACGGCCTCTACCCCGGCCTCGGCGAGTGGTTTCGCCCGAACGAACCATTGCTCGGAGAGGTAGGGTTCCACGACCGTGCGGCAACGGTAGCACTGTCCCACCGCGTGAAGGTGCTCGTCTATCCGGAGAAGGTTCCCTTGGGATATGAGATCCTCCAGGATGGTCTTCCTGGCTTCGAAGCGATCCAAGCCCTGGTATTTGCCGCTCGTTTCGTTCATGCGGCCCTCGGAATCGATGACCTGGATAGACTCCAACCCATGCCGTTGTCCAACAAGAAAATCGTTGGGGTCGTGGGCCGGGGTGATTTTTACGCATCCCGTACCGAATTCCGGGTCAACCATCGGATCTTCGATGATGGGGATTTCCCTTTCGACCAGGGGGACGATAACGCTGCGGCCGACCAGGTGGCGGTTCTTTTCATCACGGGGATGGATTGCGATTGCGACATCCCCCAGTATCGTTTCGGGACGTGTCGTGGCAACCGTGACGCCGCCCTCTCCGTCGGCGAACCGATACGTTACGTGGTAAAGATGTCCCGCGGATTCCTGGTGTTCGACCTCAAGGTCGGAAAGTGCAGTCTGGCAGCGAGGGCACCAGTTGATGATGTACTTGCCCTTGTAGATGAGTCCTTCCTTGTAAAGACGCACAAACACAGCCCGGACGGCCCTGGAGAGTCCCTCGTCCATCGTGAACCTCTCACGCCTCCAGTCGCAGGAAGCCCCCAGTTTCTTAAGCTGGTTGACGATCCGGTTGCCGTACTGCTCCTTCCACTCCCATACCTTTTCGACGAATTTTAATCGTCCCAGCTCATGGCGGGAAATTCCCTGGCCGGCCAGGTTACGCTCGACGACGTTCTGGGTCGCTATTCCCGCATGATCGGTGCCGGGCAGCCAGAGGACGTCGTATCCGTTCATCCTCTTGTAGCGGCACTGGATATCCTGAAGCGTGTTGTTCAGGGCGTGTCCCATATGGAGGGATCCCGTCACGTTGGGCGGCGGGATGACGATGCTGAAGGGTTCCCTTTCCTTGTCGGCATTGCCCTCGAAGAGCCCGCGTTCCAGCCAGCGGGAGTACCACTTGTCTTCTATGGGCTTGGGGTCATAGGTTTTGCCTAGCTTGCCGGTAAGGTCATTCATCGTCATTCCTCCTAGGGGTGTCGCTCGCGATGGACCGATCCACGTAATCTTCCAGAAATTGCCTCAGCTCGTCAACTCCGGTCCCGGTTTCGGCGGACGTGACGAATGCTGGCTGCTGTCCCTTGTAATAGGTGGAAAGAAGGTTTTTCCATCTTCCGCGCGGGATCTTGTCCGACTTGGTGAAAACGATGGCTGTCGGTGCTTCCTGGTGGGCTAGCCAGTCCCTTAGCTGCTCGTCGGCCTTCAAAAAGCCGTGCCTGAAATCGACGAGGTGCAGGTGCAGCACCGCGGCCGAGCGGGCCGTGTACGCGTCCACCAAACGCTTCCAGGAGTTCCGCGTTTCCTGGGAAACCGCGGAGTACCCGTAACCCGGGAGATCGACGAGGTAGAAAGAGTGCTTTCCTGTCAGTCTGAAGAAGTTTATGCTTCTTGTTTTGCCTGGGGTCCCGCTGGACCGGGCGATCTTCTGCCCGGCCAGCTTGTTGATCAGGCTGGATTTCCCCACGTTCGATCTCCCAAGAACCGTGATCTCCGGAAGCTCCGGCCGGGGGATCTGGTTCTCCAGGAATGCCGTGACGACCGATTCGTATTTCCAGCGAAGCGCCATCAGTCGCCATCTCCCACGAGGGCGAGCGCGAAAACCTCCGCGACGGAGGAGACAAGGCAGACGTTCATGTTCTCGCGGACCCAGGCCGGCAGTTCATCCCAGTCAGCCCTGTTTCCTTCCGGCAGGAGGAGAGTCCTGATCCCGTGCCTCCTTGCGGCGAGAACCTTCTCCTTGATCCCGCCGACGGGAAGGACCGCCCCTCTCAGGGTTATCTCTCCCGTCATGGCCAGGTCATGACGGACGAGCCTGCCGGTAAGGGAGGACAAAAGCGCAGTAGCGATCGTAATCCCTGCAGAAGGGCCGTCCTTCGGGATCGCTCCCTCCGGGACGTGGACATGGACATCCATCGACTGCCAGGGGAAGTCCTGCAGCCCCCACTCTCCCGCCCTTGAACGGAGATGTCCCATGGCTGCAGTCGCCGATTCCTGCATGATCTCTCCGAGGTTCCCGGTCAAAGTCAGGTTCCCCTTGCCTTTCATCGTGACGCTCTCCACGACCAGGGCCTCCCCGCCGGTTTCCGTCCAGGCCAGCCCTACAGCCGTTCCGACTTGGTCGGACTCAGGCAGGGAGGGGTGGCGTTTCCGCGGGGCTCCGAGGTATTCCGGAAGATCTCCGGGATCCACCCTGAAGGAGAGTGGTGTTCCCTTCGCCCTGCTGCCCCTGTCGTCTTCCAGGATCCTTCGGGCCAGTTTCCGGGCGATTTTCGACAGCAAACGTTCGAGTTCCCTCACTCCGGCTTCACTGGTGTAGCGTTCGACGATCGCACTGATCGTCCCTGTTCCGATCGTTACCCTGGAAGCCTTCAAACCGCTTGATTTCAACACTCGAGGCCATAGGTGCTTCCCGGCGATCTCCAATTTTTCCTCCGTAACGTAACCGGGGAGACGGATTATCTCCATCCTGTCCAGCAAGGGGTTAGGGATCGTGTGTGTCACGTTCGCCGTCGTGATGAAAAGCGTCTGCCCGAGGTCGAAAGGCACCTCGAGGAAGTGGTCGGTGAAAGCGTGGTTCTGTTCGGGGTCAAGCACTTCCAGCAGCGCGGAAGAAGGGTCCCCCCTGAAATCCGTTCCCACCTTGTCGATTTCGTCCATAAGCATGACGGGGTTGTTTGTCCCGGCGTGCCGAATTTTCTGCAGGATCCGCCCCGGGAGAGCACCGACGTAGGTCCGCCTGTGTCCCCGGATCTCCGCTTCATCCCTAATGCCGCCAAGGGACATCTGGACGAATTCCCTTTTCATGGCACGGGCTATCGACCTGCCCAGGGATGTTTTTCCGACGCCCGGGGGGCCTACAAAACAGAGCACCTGGGTTCGGGAATTCCCGGCCGCAAGCTTACGGACCGCCAGGAACTCCAATATCCTCTCCTTGACCTCCTCGAGACCGTGATGGTCTTCATCCAGGACTTTCCGGGCGCGCGAGATGTCCAGGCGGTCCCTTGACGACCGGCTCCAGGGCAGTTCCGCCAGCCACTCGATGTAATTCCTCGAAACCGTGGCTTCCGCCGATACGGGGGGCATCTTCGAAAGGCGCCCGAGCTCCCTGAAGGCCTTTTCCTCGACTTCCGGGGGCATTTTAGCTTCCTTTATCTGTGCAGCCAGTTCCGCCGTCTCGTTCAACCCGTCCTGTGATTCGAGTTCGGTCTGGATGACCTTCATCTGTTCCTTGAGGTAGTACTCCCGGTGAGTCCGGTCCATTTCTTGCCTGACCCTGTCATGGATTTCGTTTTCCAGTTGCAGGATCTCGGTTTCACGCACGAGGATCTTCAGTAGCGTTTCGGCCCTGGATGGCACATCGACCGTTTCTAGAAGACCCTGTTTTTCCTCCACTTTCAGTTCGACGTGTGAGCTGATGAGGTCCGTCAGCATCGAAAGTCCCTCTATCTCGGCAAGGGTCGCCGGGATTTCGTCCGGGATCTTTGCGCTGGAGGAAACCAGTTTCTCGAACTGGTCCAGGAGGGCCCGCCCCAATGGTTGCCGGGCTGTTTCCCCCTCCGGTTCGTCGATCGGAAGGATCCTTGCCTCGATCATGTCTTCCAGGAAACTGAAAGCTTCGATTCGTGCCCTCCGCAGCCCTTCGAGGAGGACCTTCGTTGTCCCGTCCGGCAGGCGCACCGTCTGGACGATTGAGGCAACCGTGCCCAGCCGATAGAGGTCATCCTCTCCCGGAGACTCATCCTGGAGGCTCTTCTGGGCCAGCACCAGGACCCTTCTTCCCTTCTTGGCCGCCGCTTCGAGAGCCTTCAGCGATTTAGGCCGACCGATGAAGAGCGGGGCCATTACACCGGGGAAAAGGACGGTATCCCTTACGGGAATGACCGGCAGCCTGCCCCTGATCGAACCGGATGCCATGGATCAGGCGACCTCCTTGCCGGCCTTGGGTTCGATCACTGGAGGAATTCCTTCTTCTACCGTTTCGCGCGTGATCGTGACGCTCGAGATTTCAGCTGCCCTGGAAGGCAGATCGAACATCAGGTCCAGCATGATCGATTCCATGATGGACCTGAGGCCCCTGGCCCCAGTGTTTTTGAGAGCCGCCAGCCTGGCGATGCTGCGGGTGGCTTCCGCCGTGAAATCCAGGCGGACTCCTTCGATCTCGAAGGCTTTCTCGTACTGCCGGATAAGGGCGTTCCTGGGTTCTTTCAGTATCCTGACGAGAGCATCTTCGTCTAGTCCTTCCAGGGGAGCGAATACCGGTAGCCTGCCGACGAATTCCGGGATAAACCCGAAAGCGACCAGGTCCTCGGGCTGCAGGTGTGAAAGAAGTTCATACCTCGCCCTCCGGTCATTGCTCAGGATCGTGCCGCCGAAGCCGATCGTTTTCCTGTTGATCCTGTGCGCAACGATTTCCTCGAGCTTCTCGAAGGATCCGCCACAAATGAAGAGGATGTTCCGGGTGTCGATCTGGATGAAATCCTGGTAGGGGTGCTTGCGTCCTCCCTTGGGGGGAACGTTCGCTACTGTTCCTTCGATGATTCTAAGCAATGCCTGCTGTACTCCCTCACCCGACACGTCCCTTGTGATCGAAGCCGACTCGGACTTGCGCCCAATCTTGTCGACTTCGTCGAGGTAGATGATTCCTCGCTCTGCGGCCCGTAGGTCGTAATCGGCGGCCTGGAGCAGCCTTACGAGGATGTTCTCCACGTCTTCGCCGACATAGCCTGCCTCTGTTAGCGTAGTCGCGTCCGCCATGGCAAAAGGAACCTTTAGCAACCGGGCCATGGTCTGGGCCAACAGGGTTTTTCCGCTTCCCGTAGGCCCGATCAGGAGAACGTTGCTTTTCTGCATTTCCACTTCGTCTCCCTTTCCGCCGGTGTTGTTCTGGATACGTCGATAATGGTTGTAGACGGCGACGGAAAGGATTTTCTTCGCCTGGTCCTGTCCGATCACGTAATTGTCGAGAAACCGGAAAATATCCCTCGGGTTCGGGACATTGTCTATCGAGAAAGTATCTTGCAGGGCTGGTTTTGCCGCATCCTCCGCATCTCCTTCCTCTTTGAGGATCAGGTTGCAGAGATGGATGCATTCATTGCAGATCGTAACACCGGGTCCGGAGACGAGTTTCTGGACTTCTTCCCGGGATTTCCCGCAAAAGGAACAGTGGAGGTTCCTCCGCTTCCGGCCTTCGCCATCGTCCTGCTGAAACATGTTGTTCCTCCCTTCCAAGACCCCGGCTGTATTGAAGACAGGGCCAACTTAATAGTTTAGCCTACACGCCCGAAAAGAAGAAGGGGAGAGGGCGTTCGGCCTCTCTCCCCGCTAGGTCGCGCCTGTTCCAGCTTCCTGGAGCTACCTCTTTTCGATGATCTTGTCGATGATCCCGTAAGAGTTCGCTTCTTCCGCAGACATGAAGAAATCCCGGTCCGTGTCGAGCGCGATTTTGTCAAGAGGTTGCCCTGTGTGCCTGGCCAGGATGGCGTTGATGGTTTCCCGCACTCTCAGGATCTCCTTGGCCTGGATTTCGATGTCGGTAGCTTGCCCATGCGCCCCGCCCAGTGGTTGGTGGATCATGATCCGTGCGTTGGGGAGAGCGATTCTTTTCCCCTTCTCCCCCGCCGCCAATAAAACGGCAGCCATGCTCGAGGCCTGGCCAACGCAGATCGTCGAGACCGGGGATTTCACGTACTGCATCGTGTCGTATATGGCCATACCTGCGGTCACGATGCCTCCGGGGCTGTTGATGTAGAGATAGATGTCCTTATCGGGGTCCTCGCTCTCGAGGAACAAAAGCTGGGCGATGACTATGTTCGCCACATGGTCGTCGATCTCCTGGCCGATGAAAACGATCCTGTCCTTGAGCAACCGACTGTAGATATCGTAGGAACGCTCACCCCTGCCGGTTTGCTCGATGACCATTGGTATCAGGATGGAAGACACGTCAAGCCCCCCTTTACGCCTGAGTTTTGTCGGAGGAATCCCCGTCTCCTTCGGAGGAGGCCCCCACTGGTACTTCCTTGACCGTAACCTCGGACATTATCAAGTTGATCGTCTTGTTCATCCTGATCCGGTGCAGGAAGTCCGTCATACGTTCGCGATCCTTGAACAGGAGAGAACGAACCCGGTCCGGGTCGGATTTGAGATATTCCGAGAGAGACTTGACCTCGGCGTCGATGTCCTGCTCGCTTACCTCGATGGAGCGCTCATCGGCCAAAGCTTCGAGGATAAGGGTCTGCCGGACTGTCCTCTCCGCCCTCTCCCGGATGCTCTTCTCGAAGGTCTCCGTGTCAATCCCGTTTTTCTCGAGGTACTCCTCCATCGTAATGTTGAACTGTTTTTTGACCTGCTCGGATTCTTCCTCTTTCATTGCGAGAATCTGTCGTTCCACCAGGCTTTCGGGAACATCCACCTCCGCCGCTTCGCGCAACTTGGCGAGAGCTCCGGCCTGTGTCGCGTTTTCCGTATCGTGCCGGACCTGTGCCTCGAGTCGTTCCGTTACGTCCTTCCTGAAGTCTTCGAGGTTATCGATCTTGCCCTGCGAGTATTTCCGGGCCAAATCCTCGTCGAGCCCGGGAAGAATTCTCTCCAGGACTTCCGTGACCTTCAGGGTATAACGGAGCTTTTTGCCGGCAACGGAGGCATCCGGGTGTTCCGCTTCCACGTCGAACTCGACGGATTCCTCGTCTCCCGCGCTCCGGCCGGTGAGGGCCTTCTTCAACTCCTCGCGCAGGCTCTCCTGGTCGAGCCGAAGCGTTGTCTTCTGCACAGGGGAAGGGGTGTTTTCCCCGCCTTCTTCAAGGACGACTGTCGTGTATTCCACCGAGACGGAGTCCCCCTCCCGCGATGACCTGTCCGTGACGGGTTTCAACTCCGAGTGTCGCTGGCGGATCTGCTCGATTGCCGATTCCACCATGGAATCGGTGATCTCGATAACCGGTTTTTCCACCACGATCGAGGAAAGTGCCGGCAGGGTAACCTCCGGGCGAACTTCAAAGATGAAAACGGCGGTGACATCCTTTCCTTCCTCTACATCGCCCTCCAGGTCTACCTGGGGCTCTGCGATAAGGTTCAGGTCGTACTCTTCGGAGATCTCGTTCATCGCGGCGGGAAGGACTTTTTCCAGGGCTTCCGAGTAGATGCCCTCCCGGCCGAAATACATCTCGATCACGTTGCGCGGGACACGCCCTTTACGGAAGCCCTTGATGTTCGCCTTCCTAGAGAGTTCACCCACGACCGTATTCAGGGCTTTCTGGAAATCCGGGGCTTCGATCGTCGCCTTTATCTTCAGCCTGTTGCCTTCCTGGGAGAGGATCTCTGATTTCAACACCGACAACTCCTTTCAGGTTCCCTTCATTTAATGTCAGGATTCGAGCTTGAAAAGTATATCACAAGGTGCCAAGGTGGAAGCACATAAAGAAAGAACCCCCCGGATTCCCCTGGAAATCGGTGGGTTCTCATCGTCTACGACACCCCGTCTTGCCGGTTGGAGGCCACTTCCGGGATGGGACCGTCCCTGGTGCGAGAGGCGGGACTTGAACCCGCAAGGCTTACGCCACTGGATCCTAAGTCCAGCGTGTCTACCTGTTCCACCACTCTCGCCAAAAAATAAAATGGTGGACCGTACAGGAATCGAACCTGTAACCCCCTGATTAAGAGTCAGGTGCTCTGCCAGTTGAGCTAACGGTCCACAAAATCAGCTATTCGATTGTATTGGCTGGCGCGCCCGGCAGGATTTGAACCCGCGACCAACGGATCCGAAGTCCGCCGCTCTGTCCGCTGAGCTACGGGCGCACGTCCCGTCTTCAGTTTGGGGTGAGCGAGGGGACTTGAACCCCCAACCACTGGAGCCACAGTCCAGTGCTCTGACCTATTGAGCTACGCTCACCGGCTCCACTTTCATTGTTCCCTAGTGGCGCGCCTGAGAGGACTTGAACCTCCAACCTACGGATTAGAAGTCCGTTGCTCTATCCGGTTGAGCTACAGGCGCCTATATTTCTTTGGAGCGGGAAACGGGATTCGAACCCGCGACCTACGGCTTGGAAGGCCATCGCTCTAGCCAACTGAGCTATTCCCGCGCTCTCTGCTTCCTTTGGGATGGTCGGGGCGAAAGGATTTGAACCTTCGACACCCTGCTCCCAAAGCAGGTGCGCTAACCAGGCTGCGCTACGCCCCGACTTTTTATATTTTCCAGGATCAGGATCGTTTTCTGGTGGAGCTGAGGGGATTCGAACCCCTGGCCTATTCCGTGCGAAGGAATCGCGCTCCCACTGCGCCACAGCCCCGTTCAAAGCGACGACGCCCATTTTAGAGAGGCTCACGGTTCTTGTCAAGGGCGACTCGCCATCCCTGATATGATATCGGAAGGCGGGAGGTGCTCGGCTTGCAGATCGGACCGGAGATGGTCAAGGCCTGGGCTCTGGAAATCGAAGGCTCCTGGACCGGGGCGAAGGTGCAGCGCGTCGAAAGTGCTGACCTTTGGGCCGCGCTTGAGCTTTTCCCCAAAGGGTGGCTCCTTTTCTCCTGGTTCCCGGAGAGTTGCGGTTGCGGATGCGTCGGGAAAGGTGCGATCGAAGCCCTTCTCGGGGTCGGGAGGAGGAAGCCGCCGATAGCCCTCGCATTAAAGAGCGAATTGGCCGGAGCCAGGCTGTTGGGCGCAGAGCAGGTGAATTTCGACCGGTTGCTGTCTTTGCGTTTCTCCAGGCCCGTCGGCCTTGGCATTTCCCAGGACCGGGTGTTGATCCTCGAAGCCTCCCCCAGGTTTTCGAACCTGCTTCTGGCCGATGGGAGCCTCAAGGTACTCGAAAGGGCCTCTCACGGCAGGCCTGCTGAAATGGGCGCAGACAGGACAAAACCGGGATTCCGATACATCGCCCCCCCTGGTGTGCAGGGACTCCCTCCTACACAATGGCCTGAAAACATCCGCCCCGAAACGCTCCCAAGGTTGAAAGGGATAGGAAAAGGGCTTGTTTCGGCCTTGTCGGGCCACTGGGACGAGGTGCCGGAGCCGGGGGAAAAACTGGGCCGGCTTTATTCTCCGGAAGAAAGCGCTACCCCTGCCTGCTGGAAACTCCAACGTTTCGAGAAAGCCCTTCTGGCTTTCCCGGTTGTCATCCCCGGCTCGGTGGAGCTAGGGAAATCCCCCCTGGAGGCAACAGGTCACGAAATCGTGGAAGGCCTTCTGGAGCAGGCTGCCCGTAGGAAGAGCCTTCCCGGGATCCGGCCGAAGGGCGATGGGGACAGGCACATCCGCAACCGGCTGGAAGGCTTGAAAAAACAGCTCGAGGAATCTTCACGGGCTGACCTCTTGAAGAAGTGGGGAGAGGCTCTCCTTTCAGCGAGCGATGAAGGATTTGAGGGTAAAAAGGAAGTCGAGGTCTCTTCATGGGGACATTCCGGCCCGGAAACGATCAGGGTTCCTGTCGACCCCCGTCTGACACGGATACAGAACGCACAGCTTTTTTTCTCCCGCTACCGCAAGGCAAACAGTGTTTTCGAACAAGTCAAGGTCGAGATCCGGAAGCTGGAAGCGGAAATAGCGGAAATGGAACAGGACGGGGTGTTGGCCGAGGCACTGGCTCTTTTGGGGAGGAAAGCCCGGGAAAAGCTTTCGAAACCTTCACGGGAAAAGACGGGTAACAAAGCCCCGGGAGTACGCAGGTTCGAAATCGGCGGGTTCCCGGTCCTTGTAGGCACGAGCGCCAAGGGAAACCGGCAGGTCACTTTCCGGCTCTCTTCCCCCGAGGACCTGTGGTTCCATGCCAAGGACGTACCGGGTGCTCACGTCATCGTGAAAACCGGGAAAAGAGAGGTCCCAGAGTGGGTAGTGGGGAAAGCGGCGGCCATCGCCGCCTTCTTCAGCAAGGCCAGGGGCTCTGAGGCTGTCGTCGTCGAGATGACGGAGAAACGGCATGTGCGAAGCAGGAATTCGGAGTCTCCTGGTGCGGTTTTTTACACCGATTCGACGGCCCTGACTGTCAGGCCGGCTATCCCCGGTGGAGACCCCTGATGATTTTCACGAGGTCGGAGGGAAGGGCGCAGTGGAAGGAAAGCCTTCTGCCGTCCTTCGGGTGCGGTATCGTGAGGCGCCAGGAATGGAGAAAAACGCGCTCGGTCGGAAACGGGCTTTTCTTCCTAGGCGCATAGAGAGTATCGCCAACCAGCGGATGCCCGGCATAACGCAAGTGCACCCGGATCTGGTGGGTGCGCCCCGTCATCAGATTGCATTCCAGCAGGGAAAAACCCTCGCGGTAGGTTGCGAGAACCCTGTAATCCGTCCTCGAGGGTTTACCGTCTTCGACAACTGCCATCCGCAGGCGGTTGGCAGGATCCCTTCCGATAGGCTCCTCGATGACTCCATCCGCTTGTCGCGGTATACCCCAGGCAAGGGCCAGGTATCTTTTTTCGACGGCTCTCGATTTGAACGAAAGGATAAGACGGTCAAGCGCTTCGCTGGTCCGGGCGACGACAAGGAGTCCCGATGTCGTCGCGTCGAGGCGATGGACGATTCCCGGCCTCAGCACGCGGTTTATGAGCCCGATCCTGGGGTCCCTGTAAAGGAGGCCGTGAACCAGCGTCCCTGTCCAATGTCCCGGGGCGGGGTGCACCACGAGCCCAGGGGGTTTGTCGATTACAAGGATGTCTTCGTCTTCGTAGATCACGCCGAAATCGACCGGTTCCGGTTCGAGATCCAGGGATTCGATATCCCGGATAGTCACCTCCACCAGGGTACCGGCAGCAAGCTTGAGGGAGGGTTTCGGGACCTGGGCGGAAGAAAGGCGGACTTCCCCCTTTCTCACGAGCCTGTTCGCGAAGCTCCGGGTCAATCCCAGGCGACGCCCGACCAAAACGTCGAGCCGGGTTCCCGTTTCCCCCGAGCCGACCAGGAATGATTCCCCTCTTCCCTCGTCTCCGTCACACGGAGTTTCCCCGGTGAAGGTGTCTCCGTCCCGGGAATCCCCACATTCCTCGAATGAAAAAGGAGGGAGTCCCAAGCCGCCGGGACTCCCCCATTCGTTTTGTTTCAATCCTGCGTCACCTTCGCGCAACGGGGGCACAATCTTCTGGCGTCCGCATCGGGACTTATCTTCCAGCATCTGGGGCAAGGGGTTCCTTCTGCCTTCCGTATGCCGATCTTCATGCCGGTTTCCGCATCGTCGTAGACGAGGTCGAACTCGTTCCGGATAGGGGTATTCCGGAATGCCGAGACGATGCAGATCATCTCCCAATCTTCCTCCGACGCCGAAAGGAGTGCCGGTCGAATCTTGTCAGGGGCCTCGATGACGGTGATCTCCGCTTCAAGGCTTTTTCCGATCAGGCCCTTGCCTCGCGCCGCCTCTAGAGCGCGGCTGAATCCACTCCGGATAGAGAGGATCCTGTCCCAGCGCGTATCGAGTTCCGGGTTAGCCAGAGACGGATTTTCCTTCGGCCATTCTGCGAGGAAAACGCTTTCTTGCAGGGAGCCGTCTATGGCTCGCATCGCTTGCCACGTCTCTTCGGTCGTAAAGCTCAGTACGGGGGCGAGGGTTCTCGTCAGGGTTTCGAGGAGCGCCCAGAGGACCGTCTGGCAGCTTCGCCGTGTCGTTTCTGCCGGTGCGGAAGCATAGAGACGGTCCTTGCTGACGTCGAGGTAGAAGGCACTGAGCTCGTTGACGCAGAATTGGTAGACGACGAAGGTCGGGATGTGGAATTCGTATGTCTCGAAGCCCTGCGTGACACGGTTGAGCACCCCCTGGAGCCGGGAGAGGATCCAGCGGTCCATTTCGTCCATCTTCTCCAGGGGGACCGAATCGATGGACGGGTTGAAGTCGTAAACGTTGCTAAGGAGGTACCGGAAGGTGTTGCGGATACGCCGGTACATTTCCACCAGGTTGTCGATAATGTTCTGGGAGATGCGGATATCATTCCGGTAATCCGTGGATGCCACCCAGAGCCTCAGGATGTCTGCCCCGTACTTCTCGATGATCTCCTGGGGGCTTACGGCGTTACCAAGGGATTTAGACATCTTCCTGCCCTCGCCGTCAACGATGAACCCATGGGTCAGGACGGCGCGGAAAGGAGCATCCCCCCGCGTCGCTACACCGTTCAACAGGGAGGTTTGGAACCACCCACGGTGCTGGTCGCTCCCCTCCAGGTACATTTCGGCAGGCCAGCGCAGCTCGGGGCGTGTTTCCAGGACCGCGATGTGGCTGGAGCCGGAATCGAACCAGACATCCATGATGTCCGTTTCCTTGCGCAGCCGCCTCGAACCGCACTTGTCGCATACGGCCCTCTCCCCCAGCAGTTCTTCAGGAGTTGATTTCCACCATGTATTGCTTCCGCTCTGGCGGACCTTCTCCTGTACGAGCCGGATCCTGTCCGGGGAGAGGATCAATTCCCCGCAGTCCTCGCAGTACAAGGCAGGGATCGGTACGCCCCAGATCCTTTGCCGGCTGATGCACCAATCGGATCGGTCCCGTACCATGTTCGATATACGCTCTTTACCCCAGTCGGGGATCCATTCGACCCTGTCGATGGCTTCGAGGGCTTCATTACGGAATTTAGAGACAGAAACGAACCATTGCTCAGTTGCCCTGAAAATGATGGGTTTTTTGCAGCGCCAGCAGTGGGGGTAAGAATGCAGGATCTTGCCGCGGCCGAGCAGCCTGCCGTTTTCGGCCAGGCTCTCGAAAACCCGCGCGGCCCCCTCGTCCAGGGTCAGTCCTCCAACGAGCGGCGTTTCCGGGAGGAATCGCCCGGTCGGGTCCACCGGGTTATATATTTCAAGCCCGTATTTTATCCCGGTCTCGAAGTCCTCCACCCCATGCCCGGGTGCCGTGTGGACACAACCGGTGCCGGAATCGAGGGTGACGTAATCGGCAAGCACGATCGGGGTCTCCCTTTCGGGGTAGAACGGATGGAGCGCAATCAGGCCTTCCAGGTCTTTACCGCGGCACGAGAGGATCGGCTCTCCGAAAACAAGTCCCGTTTCCTTTTGAACCTCGGGGAGCAATTCCGATGCGAGGAGATAAACCCGATTTCCGGATGGCACGAAGACATACTCGTAATCGACCTGAAGGGCTACGGCCATGCTCGCGGGCAGGGTCCAGGGGGTCGTCGTCCAGATGATCACGGAAACGTCCTTTCCGGAAAGAGCCGCAAAACGCTCCGCGGCGTTGGGCATCGGGTACGAAACGTAGATCGAGGGAGACGTTTCGTCTTCGTACTCGATTTCGGCCGCAGCCAGAGCCGTCTGGCAATCGATACACCAGTAGACGGTCTTGAACCCCTTGTAGACGAAACCCTTTTCCACCATGTCCGCAAAGGCCCCAAGCTGGGCGGCCTCGTATTCGGGCTTATAGGTGACGTAAGGGTTGTCCCAGTCTCCCAGGACGCCAAGGCGTTTGAATTCCTCCCTCTGGATGTCGATATACCGGCTTGCGTAATCGGTGCACTTGGATCTCAGGACGACGGGGTCCATCGATTCCTTGGTAGCTCCTTCTTCCTTGAGCACCCGCAGCTCGATCGGCAGTCCATGGGTATCCCATCCCGGGATGTAGGGGGCCCGGTAACCGCGCATCCACTTGTACTTGGGGATGAAATCCTTGAGTATCTTGTTGAAGGCGGTGCCGATGTGAATATTGGCATTGGCGTAGGGGGGGCCGTCGTGAAGGATGAACAACGGTTTTCCCTTGGACTGCGACATCAATTTCCCGTAAAGGTCCGTATCTCTCCACATTTTCAGGAAGTCGGGTTCCCTCTTAGACAGGTTCGCCCTCATCGGGAAGTTGGTCTGGGGCAGATTCAGCGTATTCTTGTATTCGTCTGGCATGTATGAACCTCCTGAAAGTGTTTGGGCCGCCCCTGCCTCAAGGCCGGGGCGGCATTAAGGGCAGTCCTTTGCCTTAAATGAAACGGGCGGTTACTTCCTGTTCTCCCCAAGGGCCTTTGGTTCAGTGGGGGCCTTTATTTTTTTCTCCTTAGCAACCTGGATGAAATGAAGGGCGACGAGAACAGCCAACCCGGCAAGGTCCGATTTCAGGCCGGGTACCATTAATCCCAGGGCGCCCGCCATGGCCACGATGCGGAGAGCCCAGTTCACAGGTGCCTTGTAGAACCCTATGGTTCCTATCCCGAGGAGGTAGACCCCGATGATCGCTGTGATGACTCCCAAGGTCAGCTCAAGGGGTTGCGGGTTGACCAGGACCAACATCGGGTTATAGACATAAATGTACGGGACAAGGAAACCCGCCAGTGCCAGCTTCATGGCGGTGAACCCCGTCTTCATGGCGTCAGCGCCCGCGATCCCCGCCCCGGCGTAGGCGGCAAGGGCTACAGGGGGGCTCAGGTCCGCTGCGATGCCGAAATACAGGACGAACATGTAGGCCGCCATGGGAGGGACGCCCAGGGCGAAGAGCGCGGGGGCTGCCATCGTGCTCGTGACGATGAAGTTCGCCGTTGTGGGCAGGCCGGCGCCCAGCAGGATGCTGGTGATCATGGTCATGATCAGGGTAATGATCAGGCTTCCGTGTGCGATTTCAACGATGGCTCCGGCAATGCGAAGCCCCAGCCCTGTCAAAGTCGCCATCCCGACGACCATGCCGACGGTGGCGCAGGCCGCGGCAACTCCTAGAGCGGTGCGGGCACCGTTCTCGAGGGCCATCTTGTATTTTGGCAGGGTCAGTGCGGTTTCTCGGTTCAGGTAAGAGCAGGCCATGTTGAGCAGGATTCCGTAGAACGCGGCCTTGATCGGGGTATAGCCTGCAACCAGGAAGTAGATGATCCCGATCAGAGGGATCAAAAGCTGCCCCTTTGTTTTCAGCAGCGACCAGATGTGAGGCAACTGCTCCCGGGGCAAGCCTTTCAAACCGAGGCGTGAAGCCTCCAGGTGCACCTGGACGATGACCGCGAGGTAGTAGAGAAGAGCCGGGATGATCGCCGCCAGTGCAACCTGGATATACGGGATGCCGAGAAATTCGGCCATGATGAAGGCTGCCGCTCCCATGACGGGTGGCATGATCTGCCCGCCTGTGGAAGCCACTGCCTCTACCGCCCCGGCAAAGTAGGGCCGGTAACCGACGCTCTTCATCAGGGGTATGGTGAACATTCCCGTGGTGCACACGTTGGCGACGGAGGACCCGGAAATGGTCCCCATAAGGCCTGAGCTGACGACGGCGACCTTGGCGGGTCCCCCCACCGACCAGCCGGCGATGGCCATGGAGAGGTCGATGATGAACTTGCCCATCCCCGTTTGTTCGAGGAAGGTCCCGAAAAGGATGAACATGAAGACAAAGGTCGACGACACTCCTAGCGGGACCCCGAAAATGCCCTCGGTCCCAAGGTACATGTGATTGATGATCCTGGGGATGTCAAAACCGCGGTGGGCGAACATGTCGGGCATGTAGCGGCCGAAATAGCAATAAAGAAGGCTGAAGATCGCGATACCCGGGAGGATCGGGTTCGAGACTCGCCTTGTCGCTTCGAGCAGCAGCGCAATCAGGACAAAACCCATGGCAAGGTCCGTTGTTGTGGGGAGTCCGGCCCGCGTGATCAGGTCGTTGAAGAAGAATACCAGGTACATCGATGAAAAAGCCGCAACGGCAGCGAGAGCCATGTCGTACCAGGGGATGGTGTCCTTCCTGCCCTTGTTCGAGGCGGGGTAAAGGAGGAAGATCAGTGAAAGGGCAAAGGCGAGGTGAACCGCCCCCTGCTTGATGGCCAAAAGCAGTCCCATGCCTGACGTATAAAGGTGGAAAAGGGACATCGATATGGCGATAAGGCTGATCAAAAGCGCCTGCCACCCGGAAGGTGTGCGGAACCGGGCTTCGACGTCGAACTTCCGCATGATCTCGTCCAGGTTGATTTGCTCCGTGCTCTGGACGGCTTGATCCAGCTTTTGGTCTTCTGTCATGTTTATCCCCCCAAATTCGAAACTAATTTCAATCCTCTCGATCTCCCGAGTACAGTCTATCTCAACTTTCCTATCAGTGAAACCCACAGGAACTGCCCAAGCGCTCTTTCAGTCACCGAGAAGGTCAGCCTTTCTCCTGGAAAATCCTCGAAAAGGTTCAATGCCTTAAACCCTCCTGGAAAGACGATATTCCTGCCCAGGTCAGAATTGCCGACCCTGTAATGGAGGATTTCCCAACGGTTTCTCCCTCCCCTCGCGATAAACCATCCCGAGGATGAAAGGAAACGTCCCTGGACCGGGATTTCCGTCGGCAGTCCGGCGTTGTTGGACCGGAAACGCTCCTCCCATTGCCAGATTTTTCCTGACACGACCCGGTATTCGTCCTCTACGGGAGTTCTCTCGAGCGAATGGATGATTCGGCTGGTCAACGTCCACCCTTCCGGGACAGGGGCTGAAAAGGCTTCCATCCCGTTTTCGCGGCGGAGGGAAACAACGCTGATCGGCCAGGCGGCAACCGCCAGCCCCAGGGAAAACAAGATGAGGAATGAAACCGAGAAAAGGGTTTTTCGAGACAAGGCATTTCCTCGTGTTGGGGAAGGTTCCCCAAGAAAACAAAAAGCCCCTTGCAGGGCTGCTTTTCGTTTTTGGCGGGCCCGGCCAGACTCGAACTGGCGACCTACGGCTTAGGAGGCCGTCGCTCTATCCACCTGAGCTACGGGCCCACCGGAACGACGGATATCTTACCACGGGTGCGTATGGGGTTCAATCTCCCGATACCGTTTGCAGGGATTCGGCAAGCTTGTGAAGTCCGGGTTCATGGGTCGCGTGAAAGTTTCGCCACAGCGAATCCGCCTCCGACGTGTCCTGGTGCATGCGGATCACGAGTTCCTGAACGCCGGAGAACTGCAATTCCCCTCTGAGGCGGTCCAGGAACAGGACGACGAGATGTTTCCCGTAAAGGTTGCCGTCGAAACCGATCAGGTGCGCTTCTACGCGAAGCGAGCGAATCCCGGTGAAAGTCGGGTTGAAACCGATATTGAGAGCCACGGGTTGCCATGTTTCACCGAGCAGGGCGGCTCCTGCGTAGACTCCTCTTTGGGGAATGAGCTTTTCTGCCGGGATAGAGAGGTTCGCCGTCGGGAAACCGAGACTTCTCCCCCTCTGGTCCCCGCGGACCACGGTCCCGGACAAGAAATACGGATGCCCCAGCAAAGGTTCGACACCTCGCGTCTCTCCTACGGAAACTTTCTGCCTGATGAGCGTGCTGCTCACGTTCTCCTGCCCTACACGGACTGGGGGAAGGATATCGACGGACCATTTCCTCACCCCTCCCTCATTTTCAAGAAAGGTGCTGTCTCCGGAACGCCCCCGGCCAAAACGGAAATTGTCCCCCACGACCAGGCCCGAGACTCCGTAGGCGTCGGCTATCCAATCCAGGAAATCGGAAGGTTTCATGTCCGCAAGCCCCCTGGTGAAGGGGATTTTCTCGAATCGGCCGATACCGTGGAGTTTCGTGAGGGCCTCCCTTTCCTGTTCTGTGAACAGATACCGGAAAGCGGTTCCACCAAAGAGCGCCTGCGGGTGGGGGCGAAAGGTGATGACGCCCCATTCTTTTCCAAGCGCGAGCGCTTTCTTTCTGGCTGTTTCAAAGAGCCGCACGTGCCCCAGGTGAAAACCGTCGAAAGCCCCGAGCGCTGCGATCATGAGTGTTCCTCCGGACACATGACCACATCGGGCCTGTAGAAGGCGGTTCCATCAGGTGCAGTTTGCGGCAGGGCAAAGGAAGCAAGAGCCCCGGTCCTGATAACGACATGTTTGGATTCGGGGATAATTCCCCAGTGAGTCCGGGACAGGCAACCGGCTTGGATGAGCCGCCCGTTGCGGACATCTTTTTCCAAGTCTTGCGGGGCCGCGTAACACACGAAATGTTCAAGGAGGCTTTCAAGCGGGAGCAGGAATTTCAAAACTGCATCCCCGCCGCCGGTTTCGAGCGAAGAAAGCGAAACCGATCGGTCAAGGCAAAATTTTCCAATAGAGAGCCGCCTGAGCGAATGAACGTAGGCACCACAGCCAAGTCGGTTTCCAAGATCCCGGACAAGGCTCCGGATGTAGGTTCCCTTGTGGCATTTGACGCTGAAAGCGATTCTACCCTTTGGGTCGGGCCCGGTAACTCCCGATAATGATGTGACGGTTACGGGCCTCGGAGACGGGGAGACCTTCTCGCCGGAACGTGCCAACTCGTGGGCACGTCTCCCGGATACGTGGACCGCTGAAATAGCAGGTGGAGCCTGGAAGCGGGTTCCCAGAAACCCAAGGATTTCCTTCTCCAGGGTTTCGTGGTCCACGTGGTCCCATCCCGTACCTTGGCTTATGCGGCCGGAAGCGTCCTCGGTATCTGAAAATGCCCCCAACTGGGCTTCGACAGCATAAATCTTGGCTAGGCCGTGGACGAAGGCGCAGGCCCGCGTGGCACAACCGACGAGGAGCACGAGGAGCCCGGATGCCGTGCTGTCCAACGTCCCGCCATGGCCGACCTTGGTTTTCCCTCCGAGCATCTTCCTGATCCTTTCGACACAGAAGGTGCTTGTTTCCCCGGGTCTCTTGTCAAGGAGAAATAGTCCGTCAGCCATCAAGAGCCCGGATTTCTTCGCGCAGGGTTTCGACGGCGGCATCGATCGGAAGCGGTAGACGCATACCCGCAGCCTTGGGGTGTCCTCCCCCGCCGTGCCTGTGGGCCAGTTCCGCGGCGGAAAGGTCTCCTCTAGAGCGAAGGCTGACCCTGACGCTTGAATCATTTTCCACGAGGAGGGCCGAAAACCTGGAATCCCCGATACGCAGGAGGTCGCTGGACAACCCTTCGGTTTCCGAATAATCAGCGCCCGTCTCTTCGAAGTCGGATCGTGAAAGCCAGGATAAAGCGAATCCGCGGTCCCGGTCGTATTCCATCCTCGAGAAAGCCCTGCCCCTCAGGCGGAGTGCCTGCGGGGTCCAGTTGCAGTATAGGAGTCTATCCATGATTTCCGGGCTTACCCCTGCTTCCAGGAGCTCGGCGGCAACACGGTGTGACCTGGGGGTCGTGCAGGAGTACCCGAAGCGGCCGGTATCGGTCACAAGCCCGGTGTATAAGGCCATCGCCTCGTCCCGCGCAAGTGAAAGCCGCATTCCCCCGAGGAGTTCCCATACGAGTTCCGCCGTGGCTCCCGCGTTCGCATCCACGAGGTTGACCTTCGCGAAAAGCGAGTTGTCCCCGTGATGGTCCATGTTGACCGTAAATGTTCCGCCGAGATCCAGGATAGGGAGTGTCCTTTCGGGTGAGGTCGTGTCGAGGAAAACGAGGATCGAGCCTTCCGCCGGTGAAAGGTTCGCAATGGGCTCGTAGTCTTCCGCCCACGGAAGAAAGCTGTAGGCGGAAGGCATCTGGTCGGGGCCCGCCCAGCGAACCGGCTTGCCTATCCGTTTTGCCCGGGAAAACAATGCACTTGCACAGCCCAGCGTATCTCCGTCAGGCTGTTCGTGCGAAAGCAAAATCCACTGCCGGGATTTTTCCAGTGCCTCCAACGCTTCCGTCAGTCTGCAAACGGAGGCAGGAGTCCTGTCATTCATCCTCTTCGTCTTCGGCATCGGATTCGTCTTCCGTGCCGGCATTGGCATCCACCGGGTTTTCCGCCTTGAGGCGGTCGAGAACCGCGTCCAGTACACGCGCCTTCTTTTCGCTGAGATCGATGATGAACCGGAACTCCGGTATCGTCCTCAATCGCATTTCCTTGCCCAGTATGCCGCGGAGAAGTCCCTCCACGGATTCCAGGCCGGTTTTTACGGCTTCCTGCTCTGAGGGATCGATCGTGGTGAAGTAGACCTTCGCGAACCCCAGGTCACGCGAACATTCGACACCCGTGATGATGGCCTTTTTCGCGCATTCGTTCTTGATACGGGCCTGGAGGAGCATCGAGATCTCGCGAAGCAGTTCCTTGTTAATCCTCTCTATTCGAAAACTCGTCATAAGAACCGACCTTTCTTCTCAAGGCGAGGATTTCGAAATCCAGCACCCGGGATTCCCTGTCGAAGATGCCTTCAACCTCGTCCAGAACGCTCCGTATGCGTCCGATCTCGTTCGCCGCGCAGGCCACGGCCAAGTTGACCCTTGTATGACAATCGACAGGGCCCAGGTCCGAAACGGATACGTTCAAGTGCCGGTGAGCCTGCTCCAGCACCGAACGGACCACCTGCCTGCGATCCTTGAGGCTCCTGCTCCCATGGATTTCGATATCCACGAGCATAACCCCGAAGAAGCAGGGGGAGGAGGCCTTTAGGCGAAGTGGCGCTTCTCCTCCACGATCTCGTAGCATTCGACGTGGTCGCCTTCCTTGAAGTCGTGGAAGTTGGTGAAACTCATCCCGCATTCGAAACCGTTCGTCACTTCCCTGGCGTCATCCTTGAAACGCTTGAGACTGGACAGGGTTCCGTCCCAATACACGACGCCGTCCCTGATAAGGCGGATCTTCCCGTTCCTCCTGATGGTTCCTTCCAGGACGTAGCAGCCGGCTATTTTTCCAACTTTTGGGACCTTGAAGGAAGCCCTGATCTCCGCCTGGCCGAGGATCCTCTCCCTCAGAGCCGGGGCAAGCAAACCTTCCATTGCCGACCGAATGTCGTCGATGACGTCGTAAATGATGTTGTATAGGCGGATCTCTATCCCTTCGGCGTCGGCTATCTTCTTCGCGTTCGAATCGGGACGGACGTTGAAACCGATGATGACTGCCTTAGAAGCGGCTGCCAGCATGACATCGGATTCGGAAATCCTTCCGACGCCCTCGTGGACGACGTTGATCCCGACTTCGTCTGTCCCGAGTTTCAGGAGAGAGCTCCGCAGGGCTTCAAGGGATCCCTGCACGTCGCACTTCAGCACGAGGCTGAAGACGTGTGTTTCTCCCTCCCTGAGCTGCTGGTAGAACTCCTCCAGGGTCAACCTCCTGGCGGTTCCCCTTTCCGCCTCTCTCAGCGCCTGGGTACGTGAATCGATGCAATCCCTCGCTTCCCTCTCGTTGAGTGCTTTCCTGAAACGTTCTCCTGGATTCGGCAGGCTGTCCAAACCCAATACCTCGACGGGAGTGCTGGGGCCGGCTTCGACAACCCAGCGTCCCTGGTCGTCAAGCAGTCCCCTTACCCGCCCGCAGGTGCTTTCGCAAAGGATGATGTCGCCTCGCCTCAAAGTCCCGTTCTGCACGATAAGCGTCGCAACGGGGCCCTTTCCCTTGTCGAGCTTGGCTTCGACAACGACGCCCTCTCCGTCCTGGGCCGGGTTTGCCTTGAGTTCCGCCATTTCCGCCACAAGAAGGATCATTTCCAGCAACTGGTCCATGCCAAGCCCAGTTTTGGCCGAAACGTCCACGAAAACGGTATCTCCGCCCCACTCTTCGGGGATCAATCCCTGGTCGGACAATTGCTGCCTCACCCTGTCCGGCCGCGCGTCGGGCTTGTCTATCTTGTTGACGGCCACGATGATCGGTACCCCGGCCGCTTTGGCGTGGTTCAAAGCTTCCACGGTCTGGGGCATGACTCCGTCGTCCGCGGCGCAGACCAGTATCGCGATATCCGTGACCTGGGCTCCACGGGCCCTCATGGATGTGAACGCCTCGTGTCCCGGAGTGTCCAGGAAGACGACCTTCTTACCCTCGTGCTCGACCACCGAGGCACCGATATGCTGCGTGATGCCGCCGGCTTCCTTGGCTGCGACGGCTGTTTTGCGGATGTAGTCCAGGAGGGTCGTTTTCCCGTGGTCGACATGCCCCATGACCGTCACGATGGGAGGCCTGTCCACCACTCCGGTTTCGGGACCGGTTTTTTTCCGCGTGAGCGTCGGGATTTCCTCGAGCTGTTCGGCTTCCTGGACAAGGACCAGGCGTTTGCCCGCAAGTTCCTCTATGCGGGAAAGCGATTCTTCGTCGATCCTTGCCGTAGCGGGAACCATAAGCCCGGTCGTGACGAGGTGCTTGACCACTTCAGCCGTTCCAAGCCCAAGTCTTTCGGAAACTTCCCTGATCGTTATGCCGGCAGGGATCTCCACCGCTTCCCCGCTCACGGCTATTTCCGCCGGAGGCTTGGTTTCCCCTGCGGATTCCCTCTTCCTGCGCTCCCGAACCGTTTCCTCGAGGATTTGCGCGACCTCCGTGTCGATCGAACTCATGTGGGTTTTCACGTCAACGGCAAGTTCCTGGAGGATTTCCATCAGTTCCTTGTTCGGGACCTCCAGCATCTTGGCGAGTTCGTACACTCGAATCTTACTCAATGACATCACCTTCCCGTCTCAAATCCTCCAGGAGCATTTCACTAAAACGGCTTGCCAGGGGCAAGCCCAATATCTGGGCGGACGCCAGCCCAAGGGCAGCTCCAAGCTCCCAGCGAGAGACCGTTTCCATCTGGATGTGCCTGTCGCCCCTGTGTTCAGCTGAGGAGACGACACGCTTTATCACCGTTGGGGAAGCATCGGAGGCAAGTAAAAACAGCAAGGGCCCCTTCCCTTCCTGGATTGCCTCCCTTACCCGGTCTTGCCCGATAATGGCCAATCCGGCCCTTCGGGACAGGCCTATCCTGTTCAGAAAATTCCTCTTCGACGTCTCCGTCAAACCGTTTCCTCCCTGGCGGCCAGATTCTCGAGGTATATCGCGATTTCATCGTAGAACGCAGGGGGAACTTCGATCCTGAGGCACCTGGACAGCGCTTTCTTTCTCCGCGCTTCCTGGAGGCATTTCAGGTCTGGGCAGATATAGGCTCCCCTGCCCGGGGCCCGGCCGGTCACGTCCACGAAAAAACGGCCTTCCGGGCTCCTGACTATCCTGACAAGGCTTTTTTTAGGTGATTCGGTCCCGCAGCCGACGCAGGTTCTGGGCCGAACACGCCTTACCGTTCCTGATCCGTTTTCTCTTCGGGCCATAAATCCTTCGTTTCCCCCTTGATTATATCTTCAAAGAGATCCTGCAAAGTAGGCATCCTCTCGGGCTCCAGGACCTTGATGTCGATCTTCCAGCCTGTCAGCCTGGCCGCCAGGCGGACGTTCTGCCCCGCCTTCCCTATCGCCAGCGAGAGCTGGTCCGGCCGGACATAGACCTTGACGGATTTTTCCGATTCAAGGACCGGTTCCACCTTCACGACTTTCGCCGGGGATAGCGAATTGCGGACAAACTGGAGGGGATCGGAATTCCAGATGATGATGTCTATCCGTTCGTCCCGGAGCTCGGTGCTGATCGACTTGATCCTTGTTCCCTTGCTACCGACGCAGGCGCCGACCGGATCGACGTTGGGGTCCAGCGTAGAGACGGCTACCTTTGCCCGTGCCCCGGCCTCTCTGACGATCCCCCTGATTTCCACGGTCCCTTCCTGTATTTCTGGGACTTCCAGCTCCAGCAGCCTGCGGAGAAGTCCCGGATGAGTCCGGGAAACGACGATCCTGGGGCCCTTGCTGGTCCTTCTCACATCCAGGAGCAGGAATTTCATCCTGTCCCCCGAGTTGTAGCTCTCGGCAAGGATTCTCTCCTCCCGAGGGAGAATCGCCTCGGAGCGTTCGCTCAGACGAACCAGCACCTGGTCCCCTTCAGACTTGAAAATGACGCCGTTCACGAGGTTGCCGATACGATCCGAAAACTCCTCGAAAATAACCTGTCTTTCGGCATCCTTTATCCTCTGGAGAATAACCTGTCGGGCCGTCTGGGCCGCTATTCGGCCGAAGTCTTCAGGAAAGACCTCGATTCTCACGAGGTCTCCCTCTGATAGGTCCGGGAACCCCATCTTCTCTCCCTGTTCCCGCGTCATTTGGGTGTCGGGGTCCGTCACCTCTTCGCAGACCTGCTTCACTTCATAAAGGACGATTTCCCCGTTTTCCGGCTCGATGTGCACCTCGACGTTCTGGTTGCCGCCCCTGTGCTTCCGGTAAGAGGAAACGAGGGCGGCTTCAAGGCTGGAAATGATGATCTCCGGGGATAGCCCCTTTTCCTGTTCGATCTGTTTCAAAGCCTTGTTGAAATCTTTCCCGAGCTGCATGGTCATGCCTCCTCAAGCTTGCGTTTCCTGCCTATATCTCGGCGTCAAAGGCGAGATTGGCCTTGCGTATCGATTCGAAAGGGAGGACGACGAAGGTACCCTCTTCCGTAAGCAATCTGACCTGGTTTCCCTCGACGGAATTGATCTTGCCCTTGAAATTCTTCCTGCCCTCCAGGCACTGGCGTAGCTGGACCCTTACCGTGCTGTCCTTGAAACGCCTGAAATCCTCAAGTTTTTTCAGGGGGCGTTCTAGCCCGGGGGAGCTGACTTCGAGGTAATGCCTCCCTCGGAAGAACGGGTCGATCGCATCCTGGACTGTGCCCAGGGCTTTCGACACCTTCTCGCAGTCCTCAACCCCTATCCCGCCGGGGGAGTCGATGACAACGCGGAGGATAGGGCGTTCCGCTTCATGGGTCAACTCGATATCGAGACATTCGTATCCAGCCTTCTCGACGGCTTCCTCCAATATCCGGAAAAGCTTTAGCCGCCTTTCCCTGCGCGGGTCCAAGGCTTCCTTCACCCCCTAAAAAACGAAGAGTGGGCGGGGCCCACTCTTGAACGTGAACATGGATGAAACGTTGCGCACAGGTGAGTATAGCATGGGCTCCCCGGACAATTCAAGGGCAGGGGCAGCCTGCGGCCTCTCCTGGTTTACTCGGCCCAGTAGTTCGGTGCTTCCTTGGTGATGACGACGTCGTGCGGGTGGCTTTCCTTTACCGATGCCGCGGTGACCTTGACGAACCGGGATTTTTCGTGGAGCGCTTGCACATTTTTTGCCCCGACGTAACCCATTCCCGATCGCAGCCCGCCGATCATCTGGAAGATGACCGCTCCGGCGGTTCCCTTGTAGGGGACGAGGCCTTCGATTCCCTCGGGTACGAGCTTTTCCTCCGTGACACCCTCCTGGAAGTACCTGTCCTTGCTGCAGCCTTCCTTCATGGCTCCCAGCGAGCCCATTCCCCTGTAGCTCTTGTAGGACCGCCCCCGGTAGATGACTTCCTCTCCCGGGCTTTCCTCGGTACCGGCAAAAAGGGAACCGATCATAACAGAGTCTGCTCCAGCGGCCAGGGCTTTAACTACATCGCCCGAGTAACGGATCCCTCCGTCCGCGATCACCTTTTTCCCGAGGCGGTGGGCGACGGGGGCCACTTCCATGATCGCCGCGACTTGAGGCACCCCGATCCCGGCAATGATGCGGGTCGTGCAGATCGAACCGGGACCTACCCCTACCTTGACCGCGTCGGCACCGGCCTCGATGAGGGCTTCGGCAGCCCCGGCCGTTGCTATGTTCCCGGCAATGATGGGGAGATCAGGGTACGTGTTGCGGAGGAACCGTACAGTTTCCAGGACCGACCTGGAATGCCCGTGGGCCGTATCGGCGACGATGAGATCGGCGCCTCCCTTGACCAGGGCCTCCACCCTTTCCGGAACGTCCTTGCCTACCCCGACGGCCGCGCCGACGCGGAGGCGTCCGCGGGAGTCCTTGCACGCGTTCGGGAAATCCTTCACCTTCTGGATGTCCTTTATCGTTATCAACCCTTTAAGAGTACCGTGCGAGTCGACTATCGGGAGCTTTTCCACCTTGTGGCGCATGAGGATCGCCTTGGCATCCTCGAGGGTTGTCCCGACAGGAGCGGTGATGAGGTTTTCCTTCGTCATGACGTTGCTTACGGGCTGGGCGTAGTCGGTGACGAACCTGAGGTCCCGGTTCGTTATGATGCCCACCAGCCTCATGTTCCCGTCTACTATGGGAACTCCGGAGATGTGGTAGTGCTCCATCAGGGAGACAGCTTCCTGCAAGGCTGCCTCCGGGGATAGGAAGAAAGGGTCGACGATGACGCCCGACTCGGATCGTTTGACTTTGTCGATTTCCCTGACCTGCGCTTCAGGCGCCATGTTGCGGTGGATGATCCCGATGCCGCCTTCACGAGCCACGGCGATCGCAAGCCTTCCCTCCGTCACGGTATCCATCGCTGCGCTGCAAAGCGGGATATTGACGGGGATCTGGGGTGTTAGCCAGCTTTTGACATCGACCGCGGCGGGTACGACCTCGCTGTAATCCGGAACCAGCAAGATATCGTCAAATGTGATTCCTTCATAATGGACGAACCTGTTTTCCTGCACGGACTTTGCACCTCCCGGTAAGCGCTTGGCGGAAGTCTATACGAAAAGCCTTCCCTGGGCAAGCCTGCAATCAAGGTTTTTCCAAGATGGAAGGCTTCTTCCTTGAAAGAGTGGCGACTACCTGGCACTCCATGCATGCCCCGTCTCCCACCGGCCCCACCGCTTCTCCTGATTTTACCTTCAGGTTCACTCTACGGGTTCCCTCCGGGACCTCGAGGTATCTTTCGAAAGCGTCAATAATCCCGGGGACATGTTGGGAGAGCCTCGGTACCTGGGTCACCAGCGTCATGTCGATCCATCGGACCGCCCACCCGTCCATGCGCGCCTTCCTGACGGCTTCCTTGAAAAGAGGGACACTGGAAACTCCCTTGTAAACCGGGTCCGAGGCGGGAAAAAGCGTCCCGATATCGGGCAGGCCTGCCGCGCCGAGGATCGCGTCCGCGGCTGCATGACAAAGGCAGTCCGCGTCGGAATGGCCTTCCAGGCCAAGGTTGAAGGGAACGTGAACTCCGCCGAGGACAAGCGGGCGGTTGGGCACGAGGGGGTGGAGGTCGAATCCATGCCCGGTCCTCCATTCGACGGAGCCCGCCAGTAGAGACTCGGCCAAAGGCATGTCCCCTGGGAATGTGACCTTGATATTGGCGCTTTCACCGTGCACGAGAGTGACCTCCCTGCCTGAGGCGTGCCAGGCCTCGGATTCGTCCCTCGATCCCCTGCCGAACCTGTCCAGCGCTTCGACAAGAGGCAATCGGGCAAACGCCTGGGGAGTCTGGGCCCTAACGGCATCACTTATTTTCAGGGGAAAAAGCCGCGTCCCGGAGACTTGTTTCAGTGCGTCGGAAACGGGAAGAACCGGGACTGCCCCTCCGGTCGGCAGAACATTTTCCATGAGCTCAAGGCACAGGTTTTCCGAGGCGAGGGGCCTGGCCGCATCGTGAACCAGCACGTATTCCCCTGACGCCGCCAGTATTCCGTTCAGGACGGAAACAGGACGTTCCTCGCCTCCGGCAACCAGTGTCACCGGTATGCCGAGCGAAGGCGGGTTTTCGCGGAAAAATGCAAGTTCTCCAGGGGGAACCACCAGGACCAGTTCTTTCACGAAGGATTTTTTCCAGAGGTCCTCGGCCAGGCGGGCGGACCACTCCCACAGGGGGAGCCCTGCTACCTCGGCAAATTGCTTGGATACCTTTCCTCCAAGTCTCTTCCCTCTGCCGGCGGCGACCAGGACGAAGGAGAATCCTTTCGTCAACGTGAAACCTCCCTGACCAGCCGCCCGAAAATCATCCTTCCGGCGGAGGTCTGGAGGAGCGATGTGACGAACACTTCGACCCTGCGGCCGATAAACCGCTGGCCGTCTTCCACTACGATCATGGTGCCGTCCTCGAGGTAGCCCACGCCCTGGTTGGGTTCCTTCCCTTCCCTCAGGATGTCCACTGTCAGGCTCTCTCCCGGCAGGAGGACAGGCTTTAGCGAGTTGGAAAGGTCATTGACGTTCAGGATCTGGACTTTTTCCACCTGTGCCCTCATGTTGAGGTTGTAGTCGGTGGTCAGGACCTTTCCCCCCATCTGCTTGGCGAGCGCCAGCAGGGCTTCGTCGACCGCTTCCAATCCCAAGTCTTTCAATGTTATTTCGAGGACTTCAACCTGGGTTTCCTTCAGTTTCTGGAGCTCGCTGACCACATCGAACCCCCTGCGTCCCCTCGAACGCTTGATCGGGTCGGTCGAATCCGCCACGGACTGGAGTTCCGTGAGGACAAAACGGGGTAACGCGACCGGTCCGTCCAGGAATCCGACTCTCGCTATGTCCAGTATCCTTCCGTCTATGATGACGCTGGTGTCCAAAATCTTGATCCCGCTCCCCCGCCCCTCCTCGACAAGGATCTCCTCCGTATGGTTCTGCTCGGGGTGTTTGCCTTTCCGCCCGCGGAAAACCAGTTTGCCCTTCAGGCCTCCGAGAGTCGCCCACATGTTGAGGATTTCATCCCGTCGCCGGGAAAAGATGCGTACGCCGAGGTATCCGAGCGTAAGGTTGAGGAGGACGGCGATGTAGCTTCCCACGGCAGGCAGCCTGGAAAAAGGGAGCGCGATGAGGTTCGCCACCAAAAGCCCCACGATAAGCCCAAGCACCGATATCGAGATGTCGTGCCAGCTGGTTGATTGAAGCTGTTTTTCGGAGAAAGCTCCGATTAACCCGAGTCCTTTGATGAAATAATGAGTAAGGATAAAGCCTGCAAGGGAAAACAAACCGATGAACAACAGGTTTACCGAAATCATGTGGGTCATGGACTGCCCCGGCCACCAACCCTGTTTCAGGAGGAACTGGGCCGTCTGGTAGCCCGCCACGCCTCCAAGCAGGGCGAAAAGGATTCTCGTCCCTGCTTTCATGATCCTGCCGATGCCCTCTGCCATGTTCTCACTCCTTTCCCGTTGGGTGCTCTTTAAGAGCCTTTTTCGCCGACTTGCCGGCGAGCCTCCAGTGCTGCGTGCAGGGTAACGCGGTCGGCGTATCCTATGCTCCCGCCTACGGGGAGCCCGTAGGCCAGTCTCGAGAGTCGTACTCCCGAGCCCTTCAAAGCATCGATAACGGCGAAATAGGTCAGGTCACCCTCCACGCAGGGGTTCGTGGCAATGATGACCTCTCTCACGCCGAGTTCGCGAATGCGCCGCCAGAGTTTTTCAAGGACAAGAGGATCAAGGTCCTCTCCCTCCAGGGGGGATACCCGCCCTCCGAGAACCTGGTAAAGGCCTCCGAAAACGGATGCCTGTTCGAGGCAGACGAGATCTTCCGCCGTTTCCACCACGCACAGTAGGCGCCGGTCCCTGAAGGTATCCGCGCAAACCGGGCAAGGGTCTTCTTCCGTGTAATTGCCGCATTCCGGGCAAGGGTGGAGACGAGCCTTCAGGGTCCTCACGGCTTCGGAGAATTCGAGGGTGAAGGCGTCGGGTTGCCCAAGCAGGAAGAAAACAATGCGCCTCGCGCTTTTCTCGCCGATCCCCGGCAGCCTGCAAAGGGCTGTGGTCAGTTTTTCAATGGAAGGCGAAAGAGACAATGGTTAACACTCCCCCGCTACATCATTCCGGGGAAACCCATGCCGCCCGTCACGCTGCCCATGCGCTCCCCCGCGAGTTCCCTGCTTTTCCTTACGGCATCGCTGACGGCTGCCACGATCAGGTCTTCAAGCATCTCGGTATCTTCGGGGTTTACGACCTCCTTTTCCAGGTGGACGGCCACCAGGTCACCCTGTCCGTTGACCGTTGCTTTCACCATGCCCCCCCCAGCCATTCCCTCCACTCGTTCCCTGGCTAGTTCTTCCTGGATGCGGGCCATGTCTGCCTGCATTTTTTGCGCCTGTTTCAGGATTTTGTCGAACTTCAAATACGTCCCCTCCTTGTCTTAATTCCTTAATGATGATAGGGCGAACCGTTCAGGATCGAAAGTGCCCTGTAAACTTGCTCGGCCAATACTACGAGGCAGAGATCGTGCGGCAGCGTCATCAGCGACAGGGCAACTGTCTCGTCCGCTCTTTCCCTTACGCTTGCGGACACACCATAAGCCCCCCCTACGACGAGACACAACCGACCTTCCGATGACCCCATTTTATGCGATAACCACTTCGCCATGTTCATGCTGGTCATCATCTGTCCCTTCTCGTCGAGCAGAATGACCGAATCCCTTGGGGCGAGGGCCTTCAGGATCCTCTGACCTTCGATTTCCCTCATTGATTCGGGGTCCTTTCCCCTTGCTTCCTTGACGGTTTCATGGGAGACGGGGCATATCCTGGCGATTCTCTGGAGGTAATCCGCAAGGAGTTCGCCAAGGGGCCGGGATTTCAACCGGCCCACCGTCAGGAGGACAAGTTTCACCGATCTTCGCCTTGGGAACGGACAAGCCGCCTTAGTTCCAGCGGCTCGAAAGAAGAGAGTTTCCCGCACCCCTCGCATCGGAGCTCGATGGAGGCCCCGACGGACAGGACCTTCCACGCCTCGCTTCCGCACGGGTGTTTTTTCCTCAACCTGATGACGGCCCCTACCCTGAAACGCGCCTCGAACATCATGAGAGAGGCTTACCATGCCCGGCCCGGGCCTGCCTCCGCAGGGCTTTTGTGCGGAGGCGCTTGATGTTGAAAAGTTCCTGTCTTTCTCTTTCCGAGAGGATCTCCCGAATCCTTTTTAGATCACTTTCTAGCGAAGGAAGGAGGTTGTGCTGGAGCGTATTGATTTTCTGGAGGGTCTTTTTCAACTCTCGGTCGAGGGCCTGGAGCTTGGCCTTTTTGTTGATGAACTCCCAAACGAGGCTTTTCCCGTCTTCGAGCGACTTCAGCAGATCGTCCATGTTAAGGGATGCGAGGGCGGGGTCGTAGGCCAAACTCTCGGATTCCGCTGCCAATCCTTTGTACGGGCTCTGGAACTCCGGGTAACGGCAACCCATCAGCACATGATAAGAAGACCGGGTTTCCAGGGGAGGAGAGACCGGTTTCAGAAGCCGAAGGGCGAAATGACCGTCGAAAATCCTCACGAGAGAGTAGGAAAAGGACAACTTTCCGCAAAGTTCGATGAAGCGTTTCTCCAAGTCCCTGAACAGGCGGCGGTCATCCTCCATGGCTCGTATGAGAGCGTCCCTTTTCCGTTCGAGAAGGAGTTTCCCGTACTGTACGACCGTGATCTGCCGGCGCAGGGACAGCAGCTGGTCCCTTGTGGGGGGTCGGTTCATCTTGGAGGGGTCTCCCCTGCCATGCGACTCGACACCAGGTCTTCGGGCAGCCTGTAGAGTTCCGAAGCCGGGAGTTCTGCCAGTGATTTCCACGATTCGTCGAGGGAGGCGCCGATATCCCTCCTCGATTCACCCTGGTTCACGAACTGCCGATCAAAAGCAGCGCCGAAACGGATGTAACGATGTTCTAGAGAGGAAAGCCCCTCTTCCCCGACGATCAGTTTCAACCGTTCAAGCTCCCTTGAACGTGCGTAGGCCGAATAGAGCTGGTCAGCCATCGAGCGGTGCTCGGGCACGGTCCTCCCCTTGCCGATTCCCTTGTTCATCAGCCTGCTAAGGCTTGGAAGGACGTTGATCGGTGGATAGATGCCGCGGTCGTGCAGATTGCGGTCAAGGACGATTTGCCCTTCGGTGATATAGCCGGAGAGGTCCACCACCGGGTGTGTCATGTCGTCGTCCGGCATCGTGATGATCGGGATCTGCGTGACACTTCCCTTGCACCCGTGGACGCATCCGGCCCTTTCGTAAAGGCTTGCCAGGTCGGAGTACATGTAGCCCGGGAAACCCCGCCTGCCGGGGACCTCTTCCCTAGCGGCGCTGATCTCCCGCAAGGCCTCGCAATAATGCAGCATGTCCGTCATCACGACCAGGACGTCATAGCCTTTCTCGAAGGCGAAATATTC
>CAYRNZ010000018.1:28705-39613 GCA_964425765.1 uncultured Synergistaceae bacterium | reverse complement strand
CTTGATTTTGACCGTATGTGTACAATAGGCTCGCGCGTTTCGATTCGCCTTGAATTCTAAAATTTCCCTGCTATCATCCTGTGTTATGGCACGGCCTCTTCGGATCGAGTTCCCCGGGGCGCTTTACCACGTCACCTCCAGGGGAGACAACAAGTGCACGATCTTCAGAAACAGCAAGGACAGGAACAAGTTCCTTTCGATCTACAGCGAGATCAGCGCTCGCCTGCAATGGATCACCTATGCCTGGTGCCTGATGGGCAACCATTTCCATCTCGTTGTTGAAACCCCCGAACCCAACCTTTCCGAGGGAATGCGAGTCCTCAACGGAACCTACACTCAGTACGTCAACCGCGCCCATGCCAGGACCGGGCATCTTTTCCAGGGACGATTCCACTCCATTATCGTCGACCGAGACTCCTACCTGCTCGAAGTGGTCCGCTACGTCATACTGAATCCCGTCCGGGCCGGGTTGGCGTCCTCTCCCGAAGAATGGCCCTGGAGCAGTTTCAAGGCCACGGTCGGACTGGAAACACCTCCCGAGTGGCTCGACACGGGCTTTACGCTGGACGCCGTCGCCGAAAGCAAAGGAAGCCGGGAACAGAAGCAGGCTTTTTTTGCCGCTTACGTTGAAAGCGGCATTGCGGGCTCCCGGAGTCCCCTGGATGACCTCCGGCAACAGATTTACCTGGGCGACGACCGGTTCATCGCCCAAGCACAGGAAAAAATACAATCAGGGGCAAACCTTTCCGATATCGTCCGAAAACAGAAACGCCCTCCTCTGGAACGCCTCGAAGATTTCGAACAGGCATTCCCGGACAGGAAGAAAGCCATGGCAGAGGCCTATTTTTCGGGCCATTACAGCCAGGCCGAAATTTCCCGCTTTTTTGCTGTCCACACGAGCACCGTCTCCAAGGCGGTCCGGTTGTACAGGTAAAACGGTATACATACGGTCAAAATCAAGGTCTGACCCCCTTGGAGGCGAGGCAGGCGAGGGCGACGGAGTTGACCTTGCCGTCGGGTGGTTCGCCGCGGCTGGTCAGGACGACGGGGGCCGACACGCCCAGGACGATGCCGGCCATTTTCGCCTTCATGTAGTGGACGAGGAGTTTTCCCATGATGTTGCCGGACTCGATGTTGGGCATGAGGTAGAGGTCCACGTCGCCCGAGACCTCGCTCTTGAGCCCCTTGCGGCGGGCCATCTCGGGATCCAGGGCCACGTCCATGGCGATGGGGCCCTCCACGACGCACGGCGGGAATCCCGGTTCACGGCTCATCCTGACGAGTTCTGCCGCGTCCAGGGTGGCCGGCATCTTCGGGTTGACCTGCTCGTTGGCCGTCAGGACGGCAACCTTGGGGCAAAGGATCCCGAACTTCGCCATGGCTTCCAGCGACTCCACGAGGATCTCCCTCTTCTCCGGAAGCCCCGGGGCCACGTTGACTCCGCCGTCCGCCTGGTAGAGGAGCTTTTTCTCGCCCGGGATCTCGAAGACGGCCAGGCCGCAGACCAGCTTGCCGACCCGCAACCCGACGTTCCGGTCCAGGACGGCCCGCATGAAATCGCTCGTGTTGACCAGGCCCTTGACCAGGACCCGCGCCTCGCCGGCCCGGACCCGCTCCACGGCGGCCAGTGCGGCGGAAGGCGGATCCGGGCTGTCCAGGACCCGGATGTCGCCCGGCAGCCCCTCCTCCTGCAGAAGAACCCGGATCTTGTCTTCCCTGCCGGCCAGGATCGGCCGGATCATCCCCATCTCGACGGCGATCTTGACCGCCCTGACCACCGCCCTGTCGTCCGCCGCCGCCACGCTGACGGGCACAGGCCCCATGGCCGCCGCCTGGGCACGCATTTCCTCGTAGTTTCGGAACATCCCCATCCCCCCTAGAGGTCGAAGGAGGGGTTGCCCGGCTCGAGAAGGTGCGCCTCGGCCGTCCCCCCGCAGTGGGCCGCCAAGAGGGCGGAGAGTTCTTCCGCTGCCTGCCTCAGCGTCCGGAGGTCCACCGGCGGCTGGGCGTCCAGGTTGATGGCCACCAGCCTCGATTCCCTCGTGATCTTGCTCGGGTCCCCGTTTTTCCAGCACCAGCCCCGGCAGAATACGGTCATCCTCCCCGTGTCGGCGAGGATGATCTCGCCCGGGTTCGGCCTCTCCACCGCCTCGGGGTTCCCCAGGGGTTCGTAGACCTCTTCCCCCGAGGCAGGCATGAGCATGACGTCCCCGGTGACCCCCGCCAGGTCGTCGCCTCCGCAGGGTATGCGGTATTTCAGGCTGACGATGTTGAAGATCGCCACCAGGCGGTTGACGAAGGGGAGATCCTTCCCGGACCGTGTCCGCTTGACCAGGTTCGCGATGGAGGGGGGGAACTTGTTCGGGTTAAGCCCCATCCTCTCGAACACGGCCCGCCAGGAGGCGATCCGGGGGTACTCCTTGTGGTTTTCCAGCTCCGGGTCCTGCCGCGCGGCTTCCTCTGCCCGGCGAAGCAGGGCCTCGAGGGCCGGGTCTTCTTCCGCGTTGTCCACGTCCCTGGCGACCACGACAATCCGTCGGTAGGACGGCCAGGCCGCGAAGACCTCGGGCGCGATCCCGATTTTCATGGCCTTCCCCCCGGCTAGGCGGGGCTTAGGCCGAGATCGAAGGCCCTGAGGTTGTCGTCACGGAAACGCGCCGGGGCGAGGAGCCCCACGGCATCGCGGAGTTCCCCGGCCGAAAAGCCGCAGGCCCCGGAGGCGGCGAGGGCGCCCAGGACCAGGGCGTTCAGGAACAGGAAGCGCCCGCCCATTTCCTTTCTAAGGAGGTCGTACCCCGGAAGCGCCTGGAGCCGGATCTTCCTGCCCCGGAGGAAAGCCTCCAGGTCCGGTTCGGCCAAAAGCTCCGGCCGGTCCGTGTTGAGCACCGCCAGCCCCCCTTCACGGAGGAAGTGGATGTTCCTCAGCCCCTCGGCCTGTTCGAAGGCGAGGAGGACGTCCGCCTCCCCTGCCTTGACGAGTGGGCTCGCGTAATCGCCCACCTTGAAGTGGCTGATGACCGAACCGCCCCGCTGGGACATGCCGTGGACCTCGCTGCCGTTCACGTGCAGGCCCCGGGAAAGGGCGACGTGGCCCAGGACGCGCGAGGCGAACAGGATCCCCTGGCCGCCGACCCCGGCGATGATGAACTGCATGCTAACGCACCTCCTCGATACGCACGATGGCCCCGTGGGGGCAGGCGGAAACGCAGACCCCGCAGTCGACGCAGTAGCGGGGATCGATGAACGCCTTGCGGTTTTCGGCGTCCCAGGCCAGTCCGGGACAGGCGAAGCGGTCCTGGCACATGCGGCAGCCGATGCACTTGTCGGCACTGACGGTGACGGGGCGCTTCTCGGGACGCGCCTTGAGCATCGTGACGCAGGGATGGCGGAAGACCAGGACGGCCGGTTCGAGGTTCTCCTTCGCGTAGGCCCAGGCCTCCCTGATGGTTTCGAGGTTGTCCTCCACGTCGTAGGCCTCGATCACCCGCACCCACCGGACCCCGCAGCCCTTCACGGCGCCTTCCAGGTCGACCGCCACACCCGTTTCGTCTTTGCGGAGCTTGTCCCCGGTGCCGGGGTGGTCCTGCCCCCCCGTCATGGCGGTAATGCGGTTGTCCATGATGGCCAGGACGAAGGCGTGCCGGTTGTAGACCGCGGTGGAAAGGCCGGTCATGCCGTTGTGGAAGAATGTGGAGTCGCCCAGGGTGGCGAAGATCGGGCGTTTCGGTTCCGAGCCCTCGGAGCGCCAGGCCGAGTAGAGGCCGGAGGCCACGGTGACGGAGGCACCCATGCAGATGATGGTGTCAACGGCCTGCTGCTGAATGGAAAGGCTGTAGCAGCCGATGTCGCTCGCGATGATGGAATCGGGGAGAGCCTTCCGGATGGAGAAATAGGAGGGCCGGTGGCCGCACCCCGCACAGAGGACGGGCTTCTTTACCGCGAGTTTCAGTTTGTCCCTCGCGGCCGCGAGGCTATCCAGGGCCGGGTCGGCCTGGGCTTCGATGCCGAGCGCCCTCAGCAGGATGGATTCGACGACCTCGGGAACGAGTTCCCCTGCCTTCGGCACCCACCCGTTCCAGCGGCCCATGATCTTCGTCCGGTCGAGAAGCTGGTTCTCGATGACGGGGAAGGTCTCCTCGAGGACGAGGACCTTGCCGTGGCGGGCGATGAAGTCGTCGACGAGATTCAGGGGCAGCGGAACGGGCGTCCCGATCTTCAGGATCGCCACATCCTCCCGCCCCAGCGCCTCCACCAGGTCGCGGGCGATGGCGTAGCTGACACCCCCCGCGATGATCCCCAGGGTAGCCTTGTTCTTCGACGGGACCTCGAAGTTATACTGGCCGAAATCCGTCTCGAACTCGCCCCGGATGGCCTCGAAACGGGCATTGTGGGCCTCCAGGAAACCCATGATCCGGGCCGGCATGACGACCTTGTTCCCCGCGGGGCGGGTCTTGAAATCCGCCGGGGCGGACGAATGGAATACGGGCCCGAGGCCGACGTCCTGGCGGCAATGGTCGACGCGCACGGCGGGCCTCAGCATGGCCATGACCTTGTGCTTCTCGGAAAGCTCGAAGGCAGAGGCGACCATGGCCTTGGCCTCCTCCGCGCCGGCGGGGTCGAAGCAGGGAACCTTGGCGAACAGGGCCAGGCCACGGCTGTCCTGGTCGTCCTGGGAGGCGTGGCACCCAGGGTCGTCCGAAACGACAACGACCATGCCGCCTTCGAGCTGGAAGTGGGCCGCGCTCATGAAGGGGTCCATGGCGACGTTGAGCCCCACCTGCTTCATGACGGCGCAGGCCCTTTTGCCCGCGAACGTCGCCCCCAGGGCGATTTCCATGGCGACCTTCTCGTTGGCCCCCCACTCGATGACGGTTTTCGTCCCCAGTTCGTCCGCAAAGGCCGCCGCCGCCGGGAGGATCTCGGACGACGGCGTTCCGGGGTAGGCCGTCAGAACGTCGCAGCCGGCTTCCACCAGGCCCCTTGCGATGGCCTCGTTACCCAGCAGTACTTTTCTTTCACCCAAGGTTCTTCGCCTGCCTTTCTTTGTGGTCGAGCGGACCGCTTTCGGCGTCCGCCTTCGTTTCGGGTTCGGTGCGCCTCTCCCGCAGGTAGCGGTAGACGGTGAAGACGGAGACTCCCGCCTCCTGGGCAAAGGCCTCGACGGCACCCTTCAGGAGGAAGAAGCCGTTCTCGTCCAGGTGCCGCACGGCTTCGAGCCTTTCTGCCCTGTTCAGGAGGTGGAGCGGTTTTCCCAAAAGCTCGCGGATCAGTCTCAGGTTACGCTCGAGGAGGTCTTCTCCCGCGGGGACAAGCCCGTCCCCGAAATGCTCGGAATAGACCGGCGAGGAGATGGCCGTCAGGTGTTCCAGCAGGCCCTTGGCCATTTCAGCCCGCGTCATGTCGTAGTTCAGGCAGAGGTAGCCGACGATGGACCCGCTTTCGTCCCTGAGGAAAAGGGTGTTGCAGCGCATCCGCCGGCCGTCCTTCGTCCGGGCCAGGAAATTCGAGACGTAGTCGACTTCCGCCGTTTCCGCCCTCCTCAGGCTGAAAAGGCCGTAATCGGTGAGGGGGTCCCCCACCTTGCGGCCCGAGATCGACCCGTTCTCGATGGCCACGATAGAATGGGAGACGTCCGAGACGTCGTGCAGGACGATCTCGCAGTCGGGCCCGAGGGCGACGGAAAGCCCCTTGACCAGGGGGACAAGTGCACGGATGAATGGGTGCAAAAGAGTTCCTCCTTTCCTCGGGGAACCGGGAAAACCGGCCTGCCTTTTCCTGAAGATAGCCTTTTACATTTTTTTGTCAATATGCCAAAATATTGTTATTCGCTGAAAGGATGTGTGCGGCTTGGACAGTCCGGGGGAAAAGATCGACAAGGCCCTGAGGGCCCGCTGGGCGATCTGGGGAGTCATGGTGGCCGCCTTCATGGTGGTGTTCTTCCACCGCCTGGCAGCGGGAGTCGTCAGGGGCGACCTGGTCCGGGACTTCGGCCTCTCCGCCTCGTCCTTCGGCTCGCTTGCGGCCATGTACTTCTACGCCTACATGATCATGCAGGTGCCGGTGGGGATGATGGCCGACACGCTGGGGGCACGCGCTACCGTCACCGCCGGGATGACCCTCGCGGGGGGCGGTTCGGTCCTCTTCGGCCTGGCGCCGGGACCGGGGTTCCTGTTCCTCGGGCGGTTCCTCGTGGGCATCGGGGTCTCGACGGTGTTCGTCTCGATCCTGAAGGTCCAGTCGCAGTGGTTCCGGGAAAGGGAGTTCGCGACCATTACGGGAGTGACCTCCCTCGTCGGGAACCTCGGGGGCGTGCTCGCCCAGGCCCCCCTCGCCCTCGTCGTCGCGGTGTTCTCGTGGCGGGCGACCTTCTCGGCGATCGGGGCGTTTTCGTTCCTGCTGGCGGGGATGTGCTGGGTTTTCATCCGCAACCGGCCCCAGGACAGGGGCTGGCCCCCCATCAACGAGGCACAGGCAGGCGGACATACGACTCCGGGTGCGATGGAATTGCTGGGTGGGCTTAAAGAGATCGTCCGCCAGTGGCGGATCTGGCCCAACTTCATCCTTTCCGGCCTCGCCTCGGGCCTCTACCTGGCCTTCAGCGGCGCCTGGGGGACTCCTTTCCTCAAGGACGTCTACGGAATGTCGCCCGCAGCGGCTTCGGGAATCGTGGCCTACTCGATCTACGGGGCCATGACCAGCAGCCTGGGGGTGGGATGGCTCTCGGACCGGATCGCCCTTCGTCGCCTTCCCATGATCGTCCTTGCGGCCTTTTCCTGCCTTTTCTGGGTCCTGCTGGTGACCTGGGGCGCGGGGAAACCCCCGGCAGGAGCCCTGCGATTCCTGTTTTTCATGATCGGCTTCACCGCGACCTCCTACACCCTGGCCTGGTCCATCGCCAAGGAAACCAACGCCCCGCGGTTCACGGGCCTGGCCGTCTCTGTGGTGAACACGGGGGGCTTCCTGGGAACAGCCCTCATCACGACAGCCATGGGGATGATCCTCGACCGCGCGGCAGCCCTGCAGCCGGTCAGCCAGTACCGGGCCGTGTTCCTGTTTTGCCTGGGCTGCGCGGTGGTCAACTTCTTCTGTGCGACCCTTTTGCCGGAAACCTGCTGCCGGAACACGACACTCGCCCGGGACCTCTAGAGCGGGCCGCCAGTTAAAGGGAGGGCCCCGGCACTCGCCGGGGCCCTCCCTTTACTCCTTTACCGTCCTTTTTTCCGGGACGCTTCAGAAACTCCAGAGCCAACTCAGGGTCACGCGCCTCTCGGGGGCACTGTAGCGCGTCCGGGTTCCCCAGCTTGTGTAGTCCTGCACGACGACATCCTCGTCGAAGAGGTTCGTCACGGCCAGGACAGCTTTCCGGCCTCCCCCCATGGCATAGGCCAGGCGCAGGTCCGCGGTGGTCGCGGATCCCTGGGCGTCGGGGCCGTATCCCGGCCGCTCGTTTTCCCGGTCGCCCAGGAAGTGGAGGCTCAAGGCCGCTTCCCAGGGACCGTGGGACCAGGTCCAGGTGCTGTCGACGGAAAATTCCGGCGACCCTTCCCGGAGCCACGGGGCCCCGGCCGTCTCTTTCACTTCGGCCTTCATCCAGGTGAAACCGAGCGCCCAGCGCCATTCCTCGGAGAGACGCCACTCCCTCGAGGCCTCGAGGCCAAGGGCCCTGAACTCGGAGAGGTTCACGTAGCTCGGCTCGCCGGGGTTGAAGTTGTTGAACTCGATCTTGTCCTCCATCGAGACGGAGAAGACCCCCGCCGCCCAGGACCCGGCATCGTCCTTCCCCTTGACGCCCAGGTCGGCCGTCCAGCCCCTCTCGGGCTTCAGGTTCGGGCTCCTGAGGGTAGGGGTCCAGGGGTCGAAATAGGCCAGCTCGAAAAGGCTCGGCATGGCGAAAAACCTGCCCGCGGACAGGTACCAGAGGTTCCCGTTCGGCGCCTGCCAGCTGAGCGAAACCTTAGGGGCCAGTTCTTCCTGGTCCCTTCCGTCCCGGACGTCCCAGTCTTCGTAGCGGAGGCCCAGGTCGAGCAAAACCTCCCCCAGGGACCTGGAAGCTTCCAAGAAACCCGCCGTGTAGCTCCGGGAGCCGGTCAGTTCCGTGCCGTAGTTGTCCGACATGCCGATGGACTCCTCCCGCCAGGCGATCCCCAGGCTCAGGTCCCAGCCGCCCGCCGTTAACCTGCGGGAGGCCTCCGCGCCCCAGGCCTCGTCGTCATAGGACGTCCTGAGGTCGCCCCAGGCCGATTCCTGCAGCAGCAGCTTGTCCCCGTCGTGTCGGTAGAGCACGAAGCGGGCGGTGCCGTCGTCGTAAGACAGGGCGAGGCGCCGCCACTCGTCCTCCTGGCGATTCAGGTCCAGGGCGGTGCCGTATTCCCATTCCGCCGCGGCGGCCCCCCATTCCCCGGACATCGACCAGGGGCCGGAAAGGACCTTGACCCCGCCGGCGTCTTCCCTGTAGGAGAGGCCGTGGTTGGGTACGCCGTTATAGGTCAAAAGCCGGGTGCGGCCTTCTTCCCGGTGCGCCGCCCAGGCGGAGAAACTCGCCCCTTCCCCGACGACGCTCGCGTCGAAGCCCCACCGCCGCCAATCCTGGGAACCGCCTTCCAGGTTCACGGAAACCCCTGTCCTGTCCGGCTTCTTCGTGACGATGCTGACGACGCCCCCCGCCGCCATGGAGCCGTAGACCGCGGAGGCAGCCCCCCTGACGATCTCGATCCGCTCGATGGACTGGGCCGGTACGGAGCGGAGATCCACCGCCGCTCCACCGGCGGCGTGGCTCGACTTGTAGTAGGGAACCCCGTCGACCAGGTAGAGCACCTCCGTGACGAGGCCCCGGATCTTCAGGTTGTCCTCCTGGGTGGACCCCCCCCGGGCCAGCGAGACGACCCCGGGGACCCGGTCGAGGACTTCACCGAGCGACTTGGCGCCCATCGCTTCGATGTCCGCGCTGGTGACGACGTCGGTGGGGGAGGGAACCTCGTCGAGGGTCTCGGCCAGGCGGCTGCCGGTTACGATTTCCGGGGCCACGGTGACGGGTTGTTCCTGGGAAAGAGCCGGGCGGGGAAGGACAAGGAACAGGCAGAGGCAGACGAACAGCAGGGTACGGCATTTCACGGTGCGAACACGCAAGCGGAACCCCTCCTCGAAGAAAAATGGGTGGGCCGCCTTGAAACGGGGGACCGGGAACAGGGGTTCCTCCCGCCGCGGGGACGCCCTCGCATCCACGCCGGCAGCCCTGCCCGGGCCGGTCTCCTGGCTTCCGTTCATCCTACTCCCGCGCCTTCCCGGCGGCTTCGCGCCAGTGGCAAGCGTTGCGGTTTCGTCCCGGATACAGTGGCGGGGCCGCTCCGGTCTTTCACCGGATTCCCGTCACCCGGACAGCTGTTGCAGCACTGGAAATGGTATCCCGACCCGGCACGGGCCGTCAAGCGAAAGGGAGCGGAGTGGGTTCCTCAGGGCATCCGTCGCCGGAGGGCCGCAAGGAAGGGGATGACGATGTAGATGAAGTTGCTCTCGAAAATTTCCAGCGGTGAAATGGCCATTCCTATGACGGCAAAGGCCGGGGCCAGGAGATTCAGCCGCCTTGCCCTGTCGACGATTTCCCCCGGAAGGGCCGGGTCCACGAGGCGGTGCCCCTTCGTGGCATGGACCCATTGGAGCGCGTGGAAAGCGCAGATCCCGAAGATGTTGGTGTGGAAGAAGAGTTCGGCCGGCGTCCTGTCCGGGAAATCGCCCACGAGGGAGGTCGAGAAGGGGACGAGGGCAACGAGAAGGAGGGAACCCATGCCGAGCCAGAGGAAGGTCGCGTCCACCCGGCGGATGTGGCGGATCTGCCCGATGTTGGTGACCCAGAAGGTCCCCAGGAGGAGGAAACTGACGAGGTACTTGAAAAGCGGGAAGGCCAGGCTCCAAAGGGCTTCCGCCAGTTCGGCGTCGGAAACGCCCCTGGGCAGGGCCGGGACGTCGACCCCCAGCACCAGCAGCGTCATCCCGACGGCGAAGATGCTGTCGGTGATGGCTTCAAGGCGTTGCGGGGACAGGAAGGACAGGTCTCGTGAGTCGTCGCTTTCCAAGGCAGCACCTCCCGGGAAGATACCGCCATTTTAGCACGCCGTCGCGTTACCCCTTGGGGCTGAAGGTCACGACCACGGCCACCGAGGCCAGGATGATCGCCGCCGAGGCGAGGACGCGGGCCGTCAGGGGTTCTCCCGCCACGAACCAGCCCAAAAGAACCGCGATGACCGGGTTGATGTAGGCGTAGGTAGCGGCCCGGCTCGGCCGGCAATGGCGCATGACGAAGAAGAAGGCCACGAAGCCGAACCAGGAGCCGAAGACGACCAGGTAGAGCCAGCCTAAAAAGGAAGAGCGGGACACGGCCGAAAGGGAGAAGCCCGCCCAGTCGCCCTTGGGCAAAGCCAGGAAGAGCATCAGGATCCCCGCCGCCGTCATCTCCATTCCCATGGACATCGGGGCGCTTTCGGGGAGGTTCGCGTGGCGGCTCACCATGGAACCGAAGCCCCAGGATATGGCGGCGAACACCAAAAGACCTGCTCCGAACGGGTCGATCTGCCGGCCCTGGGCAAAGAGGGCGGGCCCGACGAGGAGGGCCATGCCCGCAAGCCCTCCCAGGATACCAGCCGCCTCGAGCAGGGTCGGGCGCCCTCCCTTGAAGAACAGCCAGCTCACCAGGACGATCCAGATCGGCTCGGTGGCCACGATGATCGAGGCGATCCCGGAGGGGACGGTCTTCTGGGCCCAGACGATGCTGCCGTTTCCGCCCACCAGGAGGAGAAGGCCGGCCAGGGCCGCCCAGCCCCACTGCCGTGCCGTGGGCCTCGGGACGCCCCTGAGCCGCAGGAAGGCGTAAAGGAGGGTTCCCGCCACCAGGAAACGGGACCCCGCCCCCAGGTA
>CAYRNZ010000018.1:0-28605 GCA_964425765.1 uncultured Synergistaceae bacterium | reverse complement strand
TTCGTGAATGTGAACACAATGAATTTGTACCTGTCCCGAATTAGAACATGTTGCGGCGCCAGAGGGCGTAGCCCGAGACGCCCGCGGCAAGGGCGGAAATCGCCCCGACGGCCCAGAAGCCCAGTGGCTTGCCGAGCCAGGGAACCCCGACGTTCATCCCCCAGAAGCTGGCGAACATGGTGGGGATGGCCAGGATGATGGTCATGGAGGTCAGAAATTTCATGACCATGTTCAGGTTGTTCGAGATGATGGAGGCGAAGGCGTCCATCATGCCCGAGAGGATCTGGCCGTACATCTGGACCATCTCGATGGCCTGGCGGTACTCGACCAGGGCGTCTTCCAGGAGATCCTCGTCCTCCTCGTAGATCTTGATGAGGTGCTCGACCTTCGGGTTGTTCCTCAACCTCAGGAGCTTGTCGATGACCATGTGGTTCGTCCTGAGGGAAGCCGTGAAGTAGGTCAAGCTCTTCTCCATCTCCAGCAGCTGGAAGAGTTCCTCGTTCTTCATGGACTGCCTCAGGTGCCGTTCGATCTCGTCGGTGCGGATGTTGATCTGCCTCAGGTACCGGAGGAAGAAGGTCGCCGACCGGTAGAGGATGTTGAAGAGGAACCGCGTCCTCTTCCCCGTGTTGAAGAGCTTCGCCGTCATGCGGTTGAAGGAGGTGAGGACGTCCGTCTCCTCAAGGCAGACCGTGACGACGGTGTCCGGCAGCATGATGATGCCGAGCGGGAGGGTCTCGTACCGGTCGTTGTCCCGCTTCCTCGGGACGTCGATCAGGACGAGGATGTACTCGTTCTCGATCTCCAGCCGTGCGCTTTCCTCTTCGTCGAGGGCCGCCGTGAGGACGTCGAGGGGAAGGTCCACCAGCTTCTTCACGGCGTTCAGCTCGTCGGAGCTGGGGTCCATCAGGTTGATCCAGGCACCCTTCTCGTAGGTGTTCGGGGAAAGTTCGCGTAGGATCTCGTTTTCGCTCTTGAGGATCTGCAGCATGGCCTCACCATCCCTTCCATGCGACAGGAACTGCCGGTCGTCATTCGCGACGTGCCGGTTGTCCCTTCGCTTCGTTTTTTTTACCTGGAACGGGGGTGGATCGGAAATGCGATGGTCCACGCCCGGCGGGCGCCGGGCGTATGTCCCGCTTCGGGGATCCTACGCCGTGACGCCCTTTCTTTGTCTACTTAACGGCGAATCACCCGTACTCACGGGGCAACCACCTGCCTTGGCCAGTCTGGTATGCTGGTGCATACTATATGGCAGTATATCACCACCCCGGCAAGGGGGAAAGGGGAATCGGACATGTTCCTGTCAGCCGTTTTCAGGGGGGTTGTCCTCGGTTTTTCCATCGCTGCGCCGGTGGGCCCCATCGGCCTTCTCTGCATCCAGAGGACCCTCGAAAGGGGATTCCGCTCCGGGGTGGCTTCGGGCCTGGGGGCGGCAGCCGCCGACGCGGCCTACGGCGCCCTGGCGGCCTTCGGCTTCTCGGCGCTCGCGGGTCTCCTCGTCGCCTCCAGCGGGGCGGTCGGCCTGGCAGGAGGCCTCTTCCTGTGCTGGCTGGGGATCCGGATCTTCCTGGCAAGGCCCGCGCCGCGGACCGCCGGGACCCCGGAAAATGGCCGGGGACTCTGGGCGGATTTCGCCTCGACATTCGTCCTGACCCTCTCGAATCCCATGACGATCCTCTTTTTCTCGGCCGTCATCACGGGTTTCTCGGGCGAAACGGGCTCGAAAGGGACGCTGCAGGGGCTACTGCTGGTAACGGGGGTTTTTCTGGGTTCCGTGGCCTGGTGGCTTTTCCTGAGTTTGCTGGTGGGGGTTTTCGGGAAACGGTTCGACGACCGGGCCCGGCTTTTCGTGAACCGCGTCTCGGGGGCCGTCGTGCTGGGTTTCGGGCTCTACGCAGCGCTGGGGAAGGGGATGGCCCTCCTGCGCGGCCCTACTCCGTGATCCGGCCCGAGCGACGCGCCTCCTTGTTTTTGTACATCCGGTCGTCCGCCATCCTCAGGGCGTTCCTCAGGCTCGAGGCATCCACCGGGAAGACCGCCGCGCCGAAGTCGAGCGAGATCCCCTCGGGTTCTTCGCCCTTCAGGAGGCATTCCTCCCGGACCCTTCTCATCACCTCGACGACCCCGTCGGCGTTCGTCCCGGGAAGCAGGAGCAAGAACTCGTCTCCCCCGTAGCGGAAGGCGTGGTCGCAGGCCCGGAGGTTCCTCTGGAAACAGCCAGCCGTTTCCCTGAGGTAACGGTCGCCCACGAGGTGCCCGAAGCGGTCGTTGATGGTCTTGAAGTTCGCCAGGTCCGCCATGACGACGGCGATGACGCCGCCGAAGCGCGCCACCCGGGCTTCCTCCAGGGCGATGATCGTGTCCAGGGCCCTGCGGTTCCCCAGGCCCGTCAGGGAGTCCTGCATGGCCTGGGTCTCCAGTTTTTCCATGGCCTCGAACAGAGCCCACAGGACGGCCATGTGCCTGGAAAGGATCAGCATCAGTTCCTCGTCCTCGGTCTCGAAGGGGGTCCCCCTCTCCATGGAGAGTATCGCGTAAAGCCTATCGCCGAAGAGGATCGGGACATCCAGCTGGCTTCCCTCCACCCCGAAATCCGCCTTCCTGTACTGGGGAAAGACCTTCACGTCGGGAACGTTGTGGAGCCTCCGCAGGCCGGCCGAGACGGTCACGAGCCCGCCCCCCTGGCTGTTGAGCTTTCGGGTGTGGCTTTCGAGGTCCCGGCTCGCGAGTTTCGTGGAGGCCAGGAAGGAAAGCTTCAAGGGTGTCTCGGAATCCACCGCAAGGACGCTCGCGACGGGGTAAAGGAGTTTCGTCGAAAGGAGCGCCAGCACCTTTTGGCACATGTCCCGCTTGTCCCTGGACTGGGCCACTTCCTGGACCACGTCGTGGAGGATCCTCGTCCGGACCAGTTCCTGGGAAAGCCTCGAGGCGTCCTCCATCCGGACGAAGGCCTCACCCAGGATCCCCGCCAGGAGTTCCGCGGTTTTCAAGTCCCTCATGCCCAGCCCCCGGACCTTCGTGGATACGATGTCCAGCACCCCGTAGCCCCTGTCCTTCCAGAGAATGGGGACCACAGCCTGGGAACCGGCCTCCTGGATGACAGGCAGGTACTCCGGTTCCTGGTGGATGTCCTCGACCAGCTGGGGGAGCATCGTCCTGAACGCCCTCCCCTGGACGCTTCCCGCCTGGGGGACCTTGAGGTGCCGGCCGGGGAATCCCTCGGCCGCGACCTGCTCCAGGAAGTCCTTGTCACCCTTTTCCAGGTAGACGGCCGCCGCCGGGAAGCGGAATTCCTCGCGCAGGAACCGCACGGCGAGGACCGAGGCCTGTTCGGGTGTGAACACTTCGTTGATCCGCCTGACGAAATCGAGGAGCATGGATTTTTCCCTGTCGCCGCGGCGCGTCATGACCGTCAGCATGCCCATGGCGGAAAGAAGGACCGCCGCGTGGATGAAGGCGATGCCCGTCGGGACCTTGAGGGCGAACAGCTGGACCGGGAACATCAGGAGGGTGAGGGTGAGGAAGACCCACCTCCCGCCGGTGGAGCCGAAAAGGAACAGGATGAAAACCACGACCAGGCCGGCAAGGCACAGCAAAGCGGCACCGGTGGGGAGGAAACCCTGGCTCACGGTGGCGAGGGCAATCCATAAAAGGGGGGTAAAACCAAGGATCCAGTCCCACGACAGGGGAACCAGCTCCTTTTCGATTTCGTGAACTGGATTATTATCATAACATGCGAGCCGAGACCGTGAGCATCGAGGGAACCCTGGCCTTTTCGCACCAGCTTTTCGAGAACAGCCCCGCGCTACGCCCGGGGCGCCCGGTCTTCTTCCTGCGGGAGGGCTCGTCCCCCTCGCGGGCGGCGGCCTACAGGAAAGCCTGCCAGGCAGCTTGGACCTCCGGAATGGAAAGGCGCGGTTTCCGTGTGACGGCCGTCGAACCGGGGCCGGCCGGCATGGAAGGCCCCCTATGGACAGCCCTGGCGGGCACCGGGGTGGGAACGCTGCACGCCGCCGACCCGGGGGATGCCGCCCTGGAAAGCCGGCTGAGAGCGTTCTGCGGCACGAACGGGATCGCCCTGGTCCTGCACGAAACCCCCTGTTTCCTCCTGGACCGCGCCTGGGGGGAAGACTTCTTCTCCGGCAGGAAGCACTACCGGATGGCGGAGTTCTACCGGGCCGTCCGCCGCGAAACGGGCCTATTGCTCGATGCCCGGGGAAAGCCGTTGGGAGGGAAGTGGAGTTTCGACCCCGAGAACCGGCGCAGGCTCCCTAAAGGAACCACGGTACCCCCGGCCTGGGGAGGTATGGCGGGCGAACCCATCCGCCTGCCCGTGACGCGCCAGGAGGCACGGGCCGCCCTCGAGGATTTCCTCGAAACGCGGGTGGACCGGTTCGGGGACTACGAAGATGCCATGGCCGAAAGCCAGGCAATCCTCTTCCATTCGCTCCTGAGCCCTGCGCTGAACGTCGGCCTCCTCACCCCCCGGGAAGTGCTGGCGGCCCTCATGGATCGGCACGCCGAGAAACCCGTGCCCCTGAACTCCCTCGAGGGTTTCACACGCCAGGTGGCGGGGTGGAGGGAGTTCATGAGGACCATGTACCGCCTCGTCGGGCCGCACCAGAGGCAAAGCAACGCCCTGTCGCACAGGGCCGGCCTCCCCCGGGGTTTCCTTTCCGGAAAAACCGGGGTCCCCCCCGTGGACTCCGTCGTCGCCCGGGTGAACCTCCACGGTTACGCCCACCATATCGAGAGGCTGATGGTCCTCGGGAATTTCCTCCTGCTCTGCGAAACGGACCCCCGGGCCGTCACGGGCTGGTTCATGGGCGCCTTCGCCGACGCGACCGACTGGGCCATGGTCCCGAACGTGCACGGCATGAGCCAGTTCGCGGACGGGGGGCTCATGACCACGAAACCCTACTGCAGCGGGTCCGCCTACCTCCTCCGGATGGGTGATTTCCCCAAGGGGCCCTGGTGCGGGGACTGGGACGCCCTTTTCTGGCGCTTCGTCGGGAGGCACAGGGAACTTTTCGCCGGGAACCCCCGAACCTCGGTCATCGCCAGGCAGCTCGACCGGATATCCCCCGTCCGCCGCGAAGAGATGGAAGCCAGGGCCGCGGATGTACTCTCGAAATTACACGAATAAGAACGAAAATTCCATGAAATAGAGACTTATGCTTACAAATTCCCCGCCATTCCCCCTTCTTTCGGCCACGGTGTTAAAATACATCAATCAGGCTTGCTCGATGTTTCACATTCTCCTATCAAGCCGAAGGAGGTACACGATGGACCCCGTGGCCGTGCCAACGGCCGAAGCGCCGGAAAACCTGGCCTCCGACCTCGAAGACCTGTTACGCTCGACACCCCGCCATCCGCGTTTCCTGCTGCCCCTTCTCCAGGACATCCAGTACCGTTTCAGGTACCTGCCCCGGGACGCTCTCCGGCTTGCCGCCGGCCACCTGGGTATCCCCGAAAGCCGCGTTTATGCGGTCGCCACCTTCTACAAGGCCCTGAGCCTCACCCCCAGGGGGGAGAAGACGATCAAGGTCTGCCTCGGGACCGCCTGCCACCTCAGGGGGGCTGGAAGCGTCCTGGACGCCCTTTCGCGTACGCTCGGGGTGCAACCGGGCGGCACGACCGAAGACCTGCGCTTCACCCTGGAGACGGTGAACTGCCTGGGGGCCTGCGCCCTGGCGCCGGTCGTCACGGTGAATGACCGGGTCTACGGCCAGATGAGCCCGGGAAGGGTGGCCGATCTGCTGGAAGAGGAGGCCGGCCATGAGGCTGGCTAACCCGAAGGCCCTCGAGGAATGGCGGGCGCGCCTGGAGGAAGCCGCCGCAGCCTGCGCGCACCTGCCGAAGGTGCGCGTCTGTGCCGGGACCGGATGCCTCGCGAACGGCAGCGCAAAGGTGAGGGCCGCCTTCGAGGCGGAGGCGTGCGCGCGCGGCATGACGCTTCCCGTCGATTTCGCCGCCGAAACCACCGGCTGCCACGGCTTCTGCGAGCGGGGCCCCCTGGTCGTGATCGAGCCCGGCGGGATCCTCTACGAGAAGGTGAAGCCCGGCGACGTCCCCGAGATCTTCGAGAAAACGATCCTTCGGGGCGAGATCGTCGCCAGGCTCCAGTACAGGGACCCGAACACGAAGAAACCCGCCCGGACGCCGGGAGAGATCCCCTTCTACGCACGCCAGCACAGGCTGGTCCTCGGGAGGTGCGGGGAAGTCGACCCGTTCGAGATCGCCGACGCCGTTCGCCTGGGGGCTTACGCTGGCCTGGCAAAGGCCCTGGACATGCCCCCGGGGGAAATCGTCGGCATGGTCAGGGAATCCGGCCTGCGCGGGCGCGGCGGCGGGGGCTTTCCCACCGGCGCGAAATGGGAATCCGCCCGGAAGGCGCCGGGGAGGCACCGGTTCGTCCTCGCCAACGGGGACGAGGGCGACCCCGGGGCGTTCATGGACCGCTCTCTCATGGAAGGGGACCCGCACAGCGTCCTGGAAGGGATGATCATCGGGGCCCGTGCGATCGGGGCACGAAAGGGCTTCATCTACGTCCGGGCCGAGTATCCCCTTGCCGTCAAGGCCCTGCAGGAGGCGATCCGGCAGGCGAAGGAACGGGGCCTGCTGGGGCGGGACATCCTGGGTACCGGCTTCGATTTCGACCTGGAGGTCTGTCGCGGAGGGGGGGCCTTCGTCTGCGGGGAGTCCTCCGCCCTCATGGCTTCCATCGAGGGGCGGGCCGGCGAGCCCCGGGTGAAATACATTCGTTCGACGGAAAGGGGACTCTGGAACTGCCCCACCGTCCTGAACAACGTCGAGACCTGGGCCAACGTCCCCCGCATCGTCCTGGACGGGCCCGGCCGGTTCCGTTCAATGGGAACGGAAAAGAGCCCGGGAACCAAGATCTTCTCCCTGGTGGGAAAGGTCAAGAACTCGGGCCTGGTCGAAATCCCCATGGGAACGACCCTGCGGACGATGATCGAGGATATCGGCGGCGGCGTCCTGAAAAACAGGCGCTTCAAGGCCGTCCAGACGGGCGGTCCCTCGGGCGGATGCCTGCCGGGGAAATTCCTGGACCTGGCCGTGGACTTCGACGCCCTCACCACCTCGGGATCCATGATGGGTTCCGGCGGGATGATCGTCATGGACGAGCGGACATGCATGGTGGACCTGGCCCGCTACTTCATCGACTTCCTGGCCGAGGAGTCCTGCGGCAAGTGCACCCCGTGCAGGGAGGGCCTGAAGGCCCTCCAGCGGATCCTCCACGGCCTTTGCTCGGGCAGGGGGGAACCCGGCGACGGCGAAAGGCTCCGGGCGCTGGGAGAAGCCCTGGCGGAAACGGCCCTCTGCGGCCTCGGGCAAACCGCCCCGAACCCGGTGCTTTCGGCCCTGCGCCATTTCCCCGAGGAGGTCGCGGAGCACGAAAACGAACACTTCTGCCGGGCCGGCGCCTGCAAGGGCATGTACTGGCCGCTTGTCGACCCGTCGAAATGCGTCGGCTGCGGGGCCTGCGGCAAGGCCTGCGGGACGGGGGCGATCAAGGGCGCTCCGCGAATTCCCCACGTCGTCGACCGCCAGGCCTGCATCACCTGCGGGGCCTGCCTGGAGGCCTGCCCGTTCTCGGCCATCAGCCCCGTGAGAAGGGAGCGTCCGGCATGATCGAGGTTACGATAGACGGCCGCAACGTCTCCGTGGAACCGGGGACCACCGTTTTGGAGGCGGCCCGTTCTGCCGGGATCGAGATCCCGACTCTCTGCGCCCATGAGGGGCTGCCTCCTGAAGGCAACTGCCGTCTCTGTTCCGTGGAAGTGGTCGAGCGGGGGAAGGCCAGGATCGTCATGTCCTGCATGTATCCCGTGAACAACCCCGGGCTCGATGTCAGGACCGTGACGGACCGGGTCATGGCCCTCCGGCGCTTCGTCCTCCAGATGCTCGTCGACCGGAACCCGAAGGCCCCCGTCCTGCAGAGGCTTTGCAGCCAATACGGGGTGAAGCCCCGCCTGGCCCCGGAAGTGGAGCCGGAGCTCTGCATACGCTGCGGCCGCTGCGTCAGGGCCTGCGAGACGAACGGGACGAGCGCCCTCGGCTTCGCGAACCGCGGCTGGGAACGTGAAGTGACCCCGCCGTTCGGGGAAAATTCCCCGGACTGCATCGGTTGCCTGTCGTGCGCGGACGTCTGCCCGACCGGCCGCATCGGGTGGGAGGAGAAGGGCGGGAAACGCTCCGTCTGGGGCAAGTCCTTCGACCTCGTGGAGTGCGAGCGCTGCCGCGAACGGTACGCAACCCCGGAGCAGCTTCGCTTTGCGGGGGTCGACCCCGAAACGGCCCGGTTGTGCCCGAGGTGCCGAAGGATAGAGCAGCAGGAACGGATGAGGCTGGGCAACCGCGGCGCGTAGCCGCCCGAAAAAAAACCCTTCGACCCGGCAGGCCTCACCGAGACCTTCCGGGCAACGGGTAGCAGGAGCGATCCTGCCGCCTGCCGTGCTTGCAAAGAAGGGGATCCCTTCCCGGTTTTCGGGAGGGGGTCCCTTTCGTGGTTTCCTGGACCGGGGAAAGACAAGTCAAGGGGGGATGGGGAAAGGAGCTCGGGCAACAGGAGGGGATCGAAAAACAAAAACGAAAAGGGGGGAGCGCTCGTCATGGAAAAGGTGTTGCTCATCTCGCCCGAGAAGTGCATCGGGTGCGGGAGCTGCGAAATGGCTTGCTCGATCGAGAAGGAGGGTGAATTCCGCCCGGCGCTGTCACGGATCTCCGTCCACCGCTTCGAGGGGGGCCAGAATGTCCCCATGGCCTGCCTGCAGTGCGAGGACGCGGCCTGCATGGCCGCCTGCAAGACGGGGGCCCTGAGCCGGAATGGACAGGGCGTCGTGGCCGTGGACAAGGCGAAATGCATCGGCTGCCGCATGTGCGTCATGGCTTGCCCGTTCGGGAACATCGGCTACAACCGGGTCTCGAGGACTTCCTTCAAATGCGACCAGTGCGGAGGGGACCCCGAGTGCGTCAAATGGTGCCCAACCCAGGCCCTCGAATTCCGGCCCGCGGACACCGCCAACCTGCAGCGCAAACGCGCCTTCTCGGCCAGGATGGCCAAGGCGCTCGAGGAGGTGAAGGGCTGATGACCGGCTGGACCGGTAAAGTCCTGCGGGTGAACCTTGCCGACGGGACGATCAGGAAGGAACAGTTGAGGACCAGGGACGCGGAGGCCTACATCGGGGCCCGGGGGCTCGGGAGCAAGTACTGGGTCGACGAGGTGAAGGACCCCATGGTCGACGCGTTGGGCCCGAAAAACAACCTGCTGTTCGTCACCGGCCCCCTGACCGGGACGATGGCCACTTCGGCAGGCCGTTACGAGGTGGTCTGCAAGGCCCCCCTGACGGGGACCCTGGCGGCCTCCAACTCCGGCGGGTACTTCGGCCCCGAGCTGAAATACGCGGGCTACGACATGATCGTCTTCGAAGGGAAATCCCCAAAGCCGGTCTACCTGTACATCTACAACGACACGGCGGAACTGCGCGACGCGGCAGCCCTCTGGGGAAAGAACACCCACGAGACGACGGACGCGATCCTCGCGGAGACGGACCCTGACGCCAAGGTGGCCTGCATCGGCCCTGCGGGCGAGAAGGGCGTGCTATTCGCCGCCGTCATCAACGACAAGCACCGGGCGGCGGGACGCTCCGGCGTGGGCGCGGTCATGGGCTCGAAGAACCTCAAGGCCGTTGCGGTCCGAGGGACGAAGGGCGTCAGGGTGGCCGACACCGCGGCTTTTCTCGCGACCGTCAGGGCCGCCAGGGAAAAGCTCGCGGCCAACCCCGTCACCTCCGCCGGCCTGCCTGCCTACGGCACGAACGTCCTGGTGAACATCCTGAACCAGGCTGGCGGGCTGCCGACCCGCAACTTCCAGACAGGCCACTTCGAGGAAGCGGACGACATCTCCGGCGAAACGCTCAGCGCCACACTCCTCGTGGCGAAGAAGGGCTGCGCCGGCTGTACCTCGGCTTGCGGGCGCGTCTCGAAGACGACGGGAACCTACGCCGGTTCGGGCGAAGGCCCGGAATACGAGTCCGCCTGGTCGTTCGGGGCCGCCTGCGGGATCAGCGACCTCTCCGCGGTGACCAAGGCCAACTTCCTCTGTAACGAGCTCGGGATCGACACCATCACGATGGGCAGCACGATCGCCTGCGCCATGGAGCTTTTCGAGAAGGGTCTGGTCACGGAAGCCGACACGGGCATGGACCTCTCCTTCGGGAACGCGGCCTCCATGGTCGAGATGGTGAAAAAGACCGCCGCGCGCGAGGGCTTCGGCGACAGGCTGGCGCAGGGCTCCTGGCGCCTCGCCTCCGAGGCCGGGCACCCGGAACTCTCCATGACCACCAAGAAGCAGGAGATGCCCGCCTATGACCCGCGGGCCCTCCAGGGGATGGGGCTCGAGTACGCCACCTCCAACCGGGGCGGTTGCCACGTCCGGGGTTACCTCACCTCGCCGGAGATCCTGGGGCTTCCCCAGAAACTCGACCCCGACAGCATCGAGGAAAAACCCGCCTGGCTGAAGGCCTTCCAGGACCTGACCGCTTCCTTCGATTCCAGCGGCGTCTGCCTGTTTACCACCTTCGCCATCGGCGGGGAGGAACTCGCCGCGCAGATGGCGGCGGCCACCGGCGTCCCCTACACGGCGGACGACATCATGAAGGCCGGTGAGCGGATCTGGAACCTGGAGCGCCTCTTCAACCTGGCCGCAGGATACACGAAGGCCAGCGACACCCTGCCGCCCCGCCTCTTGAACGAGCCCATCCCGACGGGTCCGGCAAAAGGGAAGGTCAGCCGCCTGCCCGAGATGCTGCCCGGGTACTACGCGGTGCGCGGCTGGGACGAATCGGGCGTCCCGACGGACGAAAAGCTGCAGGAACTGGGCCTCTCCCGCCTGTAGGAATGATAAGGGTCCTGTTTTTCGCAACGATCCGGGAACTCGCGCACGGGAAGGAAACGACGGTGCAAGGCTGCCGCACCGTCGACGAGCTTTTCGCCGCCCTCTCCGAACGCTGCGGGGATGCCTTTGGGAAGGAGGCCCTGGAGGGCGGTTCCGTTTCCGGCCGGGTCATCGTGATGGTGAACGGGCGGGCCATCGCCCACACGGGAGGAGGCGCCACCCCGCTCTCGGACGGCGACACGGTGGCAGTCTTCCCGGTCATCGGCGGGGGATAGGACCGAAGGTTTGCGGGGGCCCGGCGACGGGCCCCTTTTTCGTGCTATCGTGGGGCGGAATGCACGAAACGCAGGGAGGGATTGCCATGGCGCGACACCTGGACCCCAAGCGGATGAGGAGCCTGAACCGGGCCGTTCGGGGCCCCGGGCCCGTGGTCTACTGGATGAGCCGCGACCAGCGCGCGGAGGACAACTGGGCGCTGCTCTTCGCACAGGAGATGGCCCTGGATGCGAAAGTCCCGCTCGGGGTCGTCTTCGCCCTGGATCCCTCCTACCCGTCCGCCACGAGAAGGAGCCTGGGCTTTCTCCTGAGGGGCCTGGCGGAAACCGCCCGCGATCTCTGCAAAAAGGGCATCCCGTTGTTCCTCCTGGAGGGCTCGCCAGGAGAGACGGTGCCGGGTTTTGCCTCCCGCATCGGCGCGGGGGCGGTCTTCTGCGACTTCGACCCGCTCCGGGCCAAGGCCGCCTGGAAAAGCCTTGTCGCCGAGTCGCTGGCCTGCCCCCTCTTCGAGGTCGACGCCCACAATGTCGTACCCTGCTGGGTCGCCTCGCAGAAAGCGGAGTACGGGGCCTACACGCTGCGGCCAAAACTGGCGAGGCTCCTCCCGCATTTCCTGGCGGAATTCCCGCCCCTGGAAAAACACCCCTTTCCCTGGGAAGGGGAGACTCCGCCACTCGATTTCGAGGACATTCTCCTCCGGGCCGCCCCCTCGGCCGCGGTCCCGGAGGTGCAAAGCCCGGCTCCCGGACCTTCGGCCGGGAAAAAGGCCCTGGCGGAATTCGCGGCGCACCGGCTCGAAAACTACGGAACCGACCGGAACGACCCGAACCGGGGCGGGTGCTCCGGGCTGTCCCCCTATCTCCATTTCGGGCAGCTTTCCCCCCAGAGGGTCGCCCTCGAGGTTTCCCGTGCCCCCAGCGGCGAGGAAAGCCGCAAGGCGTTCCTTGAAGAGCTGGTCGTCCGCCGCGAGCTTTCGGACAACTTCTGCCTCTACAACCCGGACTACGACCGCACGGCGGGGTTCCCCGCCTGGGCCCGGGAAACCCTCGCCGGGCACGCCCAGGACCCCCGGGAATTCCTCTATTCACCAGAAGCGCTCGAGAACGCCGCCACCTCGGATCCCCTCTGGAACGCGGCCCAGGCCCGGTTGGCCGGGACCGGCCGCCTCCACGGCTACCTGAGGATGTACTGGGGCAAGCGGATCCTGGCCTGGAGCCCCTCGGCGGAAGAGGCCCTGGCGGCCGTCCTCTCGCTGAACGATCGCTACGCGCTGGACGGGAGGGACCCGAACGGCTACGCGGGCGCCGCATGGTGCGTCGGGGGGGTCCACGACCGCCCCTGGCCCGAACGGCCGGTCTTCGGCAAAATCCGGACCATGACCGCCTCGGGCTGCCGGCGGAAGTTCGACGTGGAGGCCTACGTCCGCGAAACGTCCCCGTTGTTGAATTCCGGGGGCCGTTTGTAAAAAACGCCCCCCGATTCCACTCTTACAGGCAGGAGGTGAGGGAAATGACCCGATTCGATTCCTGCCTGGGCTTCGTCCTGAAGATGGAAGGGGGACTCTCGGACGACCCCGCGGACCGGGGGGGACGCACGAACCTCGGGATCACGGGGCACATCCTGGCCCGTGCCCGGAAGGACGGCATCGCGAAGGCGGATACGGTGGACGGCCTGGATCGGGAAGTTGCCGCGGCGATCTACAGGGCCTATTACTGGAACACCTGCCGCTGCGGGGAACTGCCGACCCCGATCGACCTGGCGGTTTTCGACGCGGCGGTGCACATGGGAACCGGCACGGCCTCGATGCAGCTCCAGAGGGCGCTGAACCTCCTGGGGACGGATCCCGCGCTCGCGGAGGACGGCATCGTGGGGCCACACACGCTGGAAGCGGCACGCCGGCTGCCGGTGAAATGGCGGCTCCGGGCGGCCCGAGTCGCCCTGGCCGTACGCTCGGCCGCACTGTTGTCCATCGTCGCCCGGACCCCCTCGCAGCGCCGGTTCCTCGCCGGCTGGCTGAACCGGCTGGACCGGGTCCTGGAAAGGGGCCGAAAAGAAGCCCTTTCGTGAAGGTAAACGCAAGAAGGCGGAAGGGGGGCGCGCCCCCCTTCCGCCTTCTTGCGTTTACCTATCCCTGCTAGGCTTTCTTCTTCAGCCTGGTGAAGAGAAAACCAGCGAAGATGACGGCCATGATGCCCAGCCAGATACCGGTCGCGGCGTTCATCCAGATCACCTCCCGCTGCAAGGGGCGCTCCCGCGCCCCGTCATTCCGTGGAATACCTAGAAACCCTCCAGCCCCTCCGCCCGCCCGGCTAATTTCCAGGCAGAGGGCGCCCGCAAGGCCGCAGCGCCAACCGGGCGAACCGAAACGACATGTCCCTTGCCTCCGGTCAAAACGGCGATCGCCCCGGCAATGGCGGCGACGACCTCGGACTCGGCATCCTCATGGAGAAGCCGGGCCGGCGCAGCCGTAGAGGCTATCGGCACGACTTCCTTCATCACCACGGGAACCCCGTCGGCAGGGGGTTTCGGCTTCCTCGCCCCGGCCTCGACCAGGGGAACGAGGAACTTGACCCCGTAGATGATCAACGCGATGCCCGAAAGCGCCAGAAAGACGATGCTCAGGGTGATGAGCCCCATCAAAGTCCCGCCAGCAAGTCCCTGGAAAACGTCTCCGAATGCCCCTCCCACCTGGTTTCCCCCTCTGCAGGGCGAACGCGTGGGTTGCCCCGCCCTTAAAGTAATAAAAATTACTTATTGATACCACATTCGTACGGTATTTTTATTACGGTTTATACTATTTTATGCCACTTCATATGTCAACCCTGGGGCTTGGCTAAGAGGCGGCGCGAGGTGGATAATTGTGCGGCTTGGGAATTCGAGTGGAAGCCAGGGGAGGGAGCAAGATGGAAATCCAGTTTTTCCAGCGCTGCCAGGAGGCGGAATCGTTGTCACCCTCGCAGCGGGCTGTGTGCGACTACATCCTGAGCAACACGGAAAAAGTCGCCTTCATGACCGTGGAGCAACTCGCCGCGGCAGCCGGTACCTCCACGGCGACGGTTATCCGGACGGTGGACCAGCTCGGCTACCCGAGCTACAAATCCCTGAGGGAGGAAATCACGCACCTGCTGATCGACACGAAACCCCCGACCCGCTCCGAACTGGAGGCTTCCTGGGCCGATTCGCGAGGCAACATCCTAGTGGAAGTCGCCCGGAAAAACGCCGAAAGCATCGAGGGCATGCTCACGCCCTTCCTGTTCGAACAGTTCCCAAAAGCCGTCTCGACCCTTACCGAGGCCAAGCGCATCGCGATCATGGGACTCCGCTCCAACCGGGGGCTGGCGACGTACTTCTACACCCTGCTTAGGGAATTCCACCCGGCGGTATCGATCGTGGGGGGGTTCGGTTCGGACGAGATGTACGAGGACCTGCTGGATTTGGGAAGCACGGACGTTTTCTTCTGCATTTCGTACGCTTCGGCCTTTTACGCCAGCCGGGTGATCGAGGCCTCCCGGTTCCTCCACGGCCAGGGAGTCCCTCAGGTCCTACTGACGGACAAGCTGGACAACCCGCTCGTTCCCCTCGTGAACTCGGTCCTCCACGTGCCCTGCCCGAAAGACCATTTTTCGCTGGCACCTGCCATGTCTGTCCTGGACGCGCTCCTGGCCGAAATCGGGCGCAAGGCCCCCGGCCCCTCGAAGACGAAGCTCCGGAAACTCTGGAAAGCGGTCACGCAAGCCGAGATCGCCGTTCGCCCGCCGGGGGGACGACAGGCCAAGGCACCCTGAAACACCGCGGGGGAGCGCCGATAAGGGCCCTCCCCCGACGAAAGCGGCTCCTGCGGCCCGGGCTTGCAGGCTAAGCTTCTTCCTGCCCCCAGGCGTTCCGGTGGACCCTTCCCGGATCGTAGCGTTCGGAAGGCCCTTTTTCCTCCGCACCGTACCCCAGGGCCACCAGGGCGAAGGGAACGAGGTATCCCGGCATGTTCAGGAGGCGCCTGAACCCCTGCATGATCGGCTCCTTCGGGTAGACGCCCATCCAGACGGAACCCAGCCCCCTGGAACAGGCCGCCAGGAGGATGTTCTCGACAGCCGCCGCGCAGTCCTGGGGCCAGAAATCGGCGCTCTTCAACTCCCTTTCGTCCCCGCAGACGAGGATCGCCATGGGAGCCTCGTAAAGCATCCGGGAATAGGGGTGAAAGCCCGGGATCGCGTCGAGCAGTTCCCGGTCGTCGATCACCACGAATGCCCACGACTGCTGGTTATGGGCAGAGGGAGCCGCCATGGCCGCCCTGAGGCAGTACTCCACCAGGGCTTCTTCCACGGGACGGTTCTGGTAACGGCGAATGCTCCTGCGGGACAGGATCGTATCCATGGTCATCCTCCTCCATCTTGGGCATGATCTTTTCCCATTTTACCCCGAGCGGTAGGGCAAAGGGGAGGAAAAGGTTGCCCTTTCACCGGGGGTCGGGCAGACTTGCCGTCGCTATTTATGCTATATTGATAATAAGCAATCGTATCAGCGCATTATTTGTTCTTCCATTTAAATATACATGCCAAACGAGGTGTAGAATGAAACTGGACCGTTTTCAAACCGCCGGAGGGATCGATCCCATGAAATGCCTCGCGAAAATCTTCGTTGCAGCCGCATTTTCCGCGGTCTTCCTCGCCACGGCCGCGAACGCCCAGGACAGCACGTCCGGGGACAGGGCCCGGGACATCCTGCGCAAGATGTCCCTCGAGGAGAAGGCCGGGCAGGTCCTGACGGGCTTTTTCCGCGGCGGGGAAATGTCCCCCTCCCTGAGGGCGATCCTGAAGACGGTGAAGCCGGGCGGCGTGATCCTCTACGCCTCCACCGGCAACATCGCCGGGCTGGAGCAGGTCGCAGGGCTCGTTTCCTCCATCCAGGAGGCCGCGGCGACGGACGGGACCCTGCCCCTTCTCGTGGCCGTGGACCAGGAAGGCGGGCGCGTCAACCGGCTGACGAAGGGCGTCACCGTTTTCCCGGGGAACATGGCCCTGGGAGCGACCGGCGACGAGAAACTGGCGGCGAAGGCCGCACACGTTACTTCCAGGGAACTGAGGACGCTCGGGATCACGGCCAATTTCGCGCCCGTTGCGGACGTCCAGAGCAACCCGGCCAACCCCGTGATCGGGACGCGCTCCTTCGGTGCGGACCCGGTCCTAGTGGCGCGCCTCGCGTCCGCCATGATCGCCCCGATGGCCGAGGAAGGGGTGCTCTGCACGGCGAAGCACTTCCCCGGGCACGGGGACACCGCCCTGGATTCGCACTATGCCCTCCCGGCCGACAACCATCCGCGGGATTTCCTCGACAGGGTCAACCTCGCCCCATTCCGGGCCATGGTCGAGAAGGGTGTCCCGGCCGTCATGACGGCCCACGTGTCCATGCCCGCACTGGACGACGGCAACCCTCTGCCGGCAACGCTCCTGCCGAAAGCCTATTCCATCCTCAGGGAGGAGATGGACTTCCGGGGACTTACCGTGACGGACTCGCTGGGCATGAAGGCCCTCTCCCTCTACTGGTCGGTCGGGGAAGCGGCTGTGAGGGCCCTCCAGGCGGGAGCCGACATGGTGGTCCTGGGGGCGGACCCGGGGCACGAGCCCGCCGAGATCGCCCTTGTCCATAACGCCATCGTCGAAGCTGCCAGGACGGACCGCATCCCGAGGGCGCGTCTCGACGAGGCTGCCGGCCGCGTCATCCTGGCGAAGGAAAACCTCGGCGTCCTGGACGACGCATCACCCAAGGCGGAGAGGCTGAAAGAGCTGGGATCGGCCGAGAACCTGGCGGTCGCCGACGAGATCGCCCGCCGTGCACTGACGGTGGCCTGGAACCGCCTGGAACCCTTCCCCGCCGCAAGCCCGGAAAAACCCCGGGTGCTCCTCTGGCCCCTGGAGAAAACCGACCAGGCCTGGATCCTCCTCAAATCCTGCCCTTCCCTCAAGCCCCAGTTCGTCCCCCTTTCGGCCCACCCGGAAGACCTGGAAGGCATCTCGGCAGGCCTGGACGGCGAGGAACCGGTTTTCGTCTGGGCCGGGGACCTAGCCCAGTTCCCCTCCTGGAGGGACTTCGCACGGTCGCTCGGGCGTCGGGCGATCCTCCTGGGGACGGGCTCCCCCTATGGGCTTTCACTCTGCCCCGAAGCGGGGGCCGCCATCCTCACCTACTCGGAGGCCGGCGCGTCCCTGAAGGCTCTGGGACAGTTCATGGCCCACCCCTGGCCTCCCACCGGGCGGCTGCCGGTCGAGATCCCGGGCGTCCAGCCTCAGGGGGCCGGGCTTTCAAGGGTTCCCTGAAGAAAGACAGCCAGCCAGAGGGTCGGCTTTCCGCATGCCGTCCGAGCCACCCGGTGCCTCTCGTGCGGGGGCAGGTAGACCCAGTCGCCGGGCAGAAGGTCCCGTACCCTCCCATCTTCCCACTCCAGTGTCGCCTCCCCGTCGAGGAGCGCGACCCATTCCCCCTCTTCCTGGTCATACCAGAAACCTGGCGGAGAGGCCTGGCCGAACGAAGCGATCCGCTCGATCCTGGCCGAAGGCACTTGGAGGAGCTTTTCGACCGTTTCCCCACACTTGCCCGCGTCCTTTCTCCCGAAAAGATTGCCTTCTCGCTCCATGCCTTTTCTCCTCCCCGCATCCCCGCGGTTTGTCTGGGGTCCGACTTGCCGTTATCATAAGACAAATCCGGGGTGGGAAAAGGCGCCCCCCCGCGGACAAGGAAGGTTACGCCATGACGGAGAACCGGAACACGGGCCCCGTCCCGGAAACGGAGGGATGGACCTCGGGCCCTTTCAGGGCCCTGAGGTCGCGGAACTACAGGCTCTTTTTCACGGGCCAGGCCGTCTCGCTCATCGGGACGTGGATGCAGCGCGTGGCCATGAGCTGGCTCGTGTACCGACTTACCCTGTCCCCGGTCGCCCTGGGGATCGTGGATTTCGCCAGCCAGATCGCCACCCTGCTTCTGGGATTTTTCGCAGGAGCCATGGTGGATCGTGTCGACTTGCGGCGCCTGCTCGTCTGGACGCAGGCCCTGGCCATGGGGCAGGCCTTCGTCCTGTCCGCGCTGACGCTCACGGGAAAAGCGACGTTTTCGGCCGTCCTCGCCTGCGGCGCCCTCCTCGGCATGGTCAACGCCTTCGACATGCCGGCCCGGCACTCCTTCGTGATCCGCATGGTCGAGAAGAAGGAGGACCTGGGCAACGCCATCGCCCTGAACTCCTCCCTTTTCAACATGGCCCGCCTCGTGGGCCCCTCCCTGGCCGGTTTCGTGATCGCCGCGGTAGGTGAGGGGCTATGCTTTCTCCTGAACGGCCTGAGCTACTTCAGCATCATCCTGGCCCTGAACGCCATGAAACTCCCCCCCGCGACGGAGCAGCGGCACCCATCCAGAGCGCTGGCCGGCATCCGGGAGGGAATTTCCTACGCCTGGGAAAACCGGCCGATCCGCCATATCCTGGCGCTGCTGTCCTGCCTGAGCCTGCTGGGGCTGTCCTACATCGTGATGCTCCCGGTCTTCGCCCGGGAGATCCTCCACGGGGGGCCGAAGACGCTGGGCTTCCTCATGGGCTCCACGGGCATCGGAGCCCTCTGCGGGTCCCTCCTGCTGGCTGCCAGGAGGGGCACGAAGGACCTGGAAAAGGCCATCCCGGCGGCGGCAGGGGTGTTTTCGGCGGCCGTGATCGGCTTCGCCCTTTCCCCGGTCCCGGCGACCTCCTACCTGCTGGTGGCCCTGGCCGGCTTCGGGATGATCTCGACACTGGCCGCCTGCAACACGATGCTCCAGACGCTCGTGGACAACACCTACCGGGGCAGGGTCATGAGCCTCTACACCATGGCCCTGGTGGGCATCGCCCCTTTCGGTAGCCTGCTGTCCGGCTGGCTGACCGGCGAAATGGGCGTCCGGTTCTCGCTGGCGGTCGGCGGGGCCTGCTGCCTGGCGGCGGCCGCCTGGTTCTGGAAGCGGCTTTCCGTGTTCCGGGAAGCGCCGCAGGCGGCCTGAGGGCAGACCGATGGAAAAACTCGCTTCGTCACTGAAAAAAGGGCTCCGCGCCGGGGTCGAGACGACCTGGATGCTGGTGAAGATCACGCTGCCGGTGTACCTGGCCGTCTTTTTCCTTGGGCATACGCCGGTCCTGGAACACCTGGCACGGCTCCTCGAGCCCGCCATGAGGGTGTTCCGGCTTCCCGGGGAGGCAGCCCTGGTGCTGGTGATCGGCAACGCCCTGGGCCTGTTCGCCGCGATCGGGGCCATGAAGGCGGTCTCCCTGACGGCCGACCAGGTGACGACGCTGGCCCTGATGCTTTCCTTCTCCCACAACCTTTTCGTGGAGACCGCCGTCGTGAGCAAGATGGGGCTCGGGACGGGCAGGATCCTTACGGTGAGGCTGGTCCTGATGGTCGCATCTGGCCTGGGCTGCGCGGCCCTGCTGGGGTGAACCGGGATGGACCTGCTGATCGAGGGCCTCGCAGGTGGTTTCCGCTCCATCGTGAACATCGCGGTGATCTGCGTCCCCATCATGATCGCGCTGCAACTGGCCAAGGACTACCGGCTGATGGAGCGCGGCGACCGGTTCTTCTCGCCGGTGACCCGGTGGATGGGGCTTTCCAGGGAATCGACCCTCCCGCTTTTGGTAGGGATCGTCTTCGGGCTTTCGTTCGGGGGAGGCGCGCTGGTGCACGCCTCCAGGGAGGGGGAACTGTCGAAGCGCGACATGACCCTGGTCGTCCTCTTCCTCGTGGCCTGCCACGCCATCTTCGAGGACACCCTCGTCTTCGTGGCCGTGGGGGCCAACGGCTGGCTGCTCTTTTTCGTGAGGATCGCCTTCGCCCTCGTCATGACCCGGATCCTTTCCAGGCGCCTTGCGGGGCTGAATCTGACAGGACTGGAGTGATCGAGCTGAAAATCGCCGTTTTCCTCAAGCAGGTCCCGGACACGGACGAAGTCCGCATGGACGAACAGAAGGGAACCCTGATCCGGGAAGGGGTGGGAACCGTCATCAACCCGCTGGACCAGAACGCCCTCCAGCTGGCCCTCGAGCTTCGAGACCGCCTGGGGGGCAGCGTCTCCGCGCTTTCCATGGGGCCCGCCCAGGCGGAGGTCGCCCTGCGCGAAGCCCTGGCCCTGGGGGCAGACGACGCGGTCCTGCTGTGCGACAGGGCTTTCGCCGGGAGCGACACCTGGGCCACCGCCCGGACCCTCACCGAGGCGGCCCGAAAGACGGGGCCCTTCGACCTATACCTGGCCGGGGGCAAGGCCACGGACGGGGAAACCGGCCAGGTGGGGCCCGAAGCCGCCGCCATGATGGGACTGCCCTTCGCCTCGAACGTTTGCGGGCTTGAAATCGCCGACGGGAAGGCCACCGTTCGGCGCGCGGTGGAAGGCGGGACTGAACGGGCAAGGCTCCCGCTCCCATGCCTTTTGACCGTGGTCCACGAGGTGGGCGAGCCCTCCATGCCGACCCTCGCCGGGAAGATGCGGGCCCGGAGGGCGCCGGTGCCGGTCCTGGGCGCGGCGGACCTCGGGCTGGACCCCGAAAGCTGCGGCCTCTCCGGTTCGCCGACCCGCGTGGTGCGCATCGCCTTCCCCAAGGTGACCCGTTCGGGCGAACGCTACGGGGGAAGCCGGCTGGACGAGGGGATCCGGGCCGTGGTCGACAAGCTGGAGGCCATGGGCCTCCTGGCGCCCGGCAAGGAAAGACGGAAGACCCCGGCGGCCGAGGGCGGGACGCTTTCCACCGCCGCGATAGAGGAACTTCCCTGGGAAACGGGGCTTTCCGCGCTGCCTGCCGGGGGAGTGCTGGTGGCAGGCGAGTGCCGGGGGAGAACCGTCAATCCCTCCACCCTGGAACTGGTGGCCAAGGCCCGCGAACTGGCCGACGCCTCCGGGGGAACGGTCACGGCCGTGCTGCCCTGCGACGGCCTGGACGAGGACCCGGCCCGGTGCGTCCGTCACGGCGCGGACCGGGTGATCCTGGTGCGACACCCAAAGCTGGCCCTCTTCAACCCCGACGTGGAAAGCCGCCTTCTCGCGGCCCTCGTCAGGGGGCTTCGCCCCGACATCGTCCTGGCCGCGGCCACGACCTCGGGGCGCACGACGCTCCCCGCCGTCGCCGCCCTTGTGGAAACGGGGCTGACGGCAGACTGCACCGGCCTTTCGATCGACCCCGAAAACGGGGAACTGCTGCAGACGCGCCCCGCCATCGGCGGCAACGTCCTGGCCACGATCCGGACCCCGCGCCACCGCCCGCAGATGGCCACGGTCCGGCCGAAGACCTTCCGGCTGCCTCCCGAGGACCCCGACAGGGAGGGAAGGATCTTCCTCCTGGTGCCCCCCGGGGACTTCATGGCTTCCCCCGTGGAGCCCCTCGGGACGGAACGGTCGGACGAGGAAACGACTCCCATACAGGACGCCGAGATCGTGGTCTCCGGCGGCAAGGGACTGAAGCGCCCCGACGGTTTCCGGCTCGTGGGGACGCTGGCGGGGGTCCTTGACGGGGCGGTGGGCGCGAGTCGCCCCACCGTGGAGGCCAAGTGGATCGGGTATCCCCACCAGGTGGGGCTCAGCGGGCGGGTCGTAACCCCTAGAACCTACATCGCCGTGGGAATTTCCGGGGCGATCCAGCACCTCGCCGGGATGCAGACCTCGGAGTTCGTGGTGGCGGTCAACCGCGATCCCGACGCGCCCATATTCCGGGTCTCCGACATCGGGCTGGTCGGTGACCTCTTCGAGATCGTCCCGAGGCTCGTCAGCGCCGTTTCAGCCCGAAAGGAGGCCAGTCGATGAAGGAACCCTTCCGTTTCGCACCCGTAACGCCCGGAGTCGTGAAGGAGTTGAAGGCTGTCCTCGGTGAGGGGGGCGTGTCGGTCGACCTGGAAAAGATCGCCTCCTACTCGCACGACGAGGTCGCCGAACGATTCTGGGACCACCCCTACAGGGCGGAGGTCCTGGTTTTCCCCCAGACGACCGAACAGGTGGCAGCCGTGGCGCGCCTCGCCAACGAAAGGAGGATCCCCCTCACCCCCAGGGGCGCCGGCACGGGGCTCTCGGGCGGCGCGGTCCCGGCATTCGGGGGGATCCTCCTCTCCTTCGAACGGATGAACCGCATCCTGGAGGTGGACACCGACAACCTCTGCATGACCGTGGAACCAGGCGTCATCACCTCGGAGATCACCCGGGCCGCCAGGAAGGCGGGACTCCTCTACGCGGGTGATCCCTGCAGCGGGGACGCGTCCTTCATCGGGGGGAACGTGGCCGAGAACGCCGGAGGGAACAAGGTCGTCAAGTACGGCCCCACCGGCAGCTCGGTGCTGGCAATGGAAGTCGTCCTGGCCGACGGCACCGTGACCTGGTTCGGGGGCAAGCGGCGCAAGGACGTGACCGGGTACGACTTCGTCCACCTCATGGTCGGGTCCGAAGGCACGCTGGGGCTCATCACCCGGATCATCCTGAAACTCCTGCCGCTGCCCGCCTTCGGGGTGGACCTGCTGGTGCCGTTCCCGACGGTGGACGCGGCGATCCGCTTCGTGCCCCGCATCGCCCTGGAAGGCCGGGTCGTCCCGGCCTCCATCGAACTGGTGGACCATCACTCCCTGGCGCAGGCGGAGAAGTTCCTCAACACCAGCCTGCCTTTCGACCAGGCCGCCGCCCACCTCATCATCCAGCTGGAGGGCAACGACCGCGAGGTGGTGGCCGACGAGACCGAGCGCGTCGGCAAGATGGCCCTGGAGAAGGGGGCCCTGGAGGTCTTCGTGGCGGACAACCGGTCCAGCCGCGACAAGCTCTGGAAGGCGCGCAAGTCGGTGGCCGAGGCCATCATGGCCCATTACAAAAACTACGCCAAGGAGGACCTGGTGGTCCCCACGGATCGGGTGCCGGACCTGCTCGAAGCCGTGGACGCCCTTTGCCGCAAATGGGGCATGGAGGCCGCGAACTACGGTCACGTAGGCGACGGCAACATCCACGTGAACCTCCTGATGGCCGACGACCGGCCCCACTGGCACGAGGACATGGAGAAGGCGCAGCTGGAGCTGTACGCCAGGGTGAGGGAACTGGGGGGGACCCTTTCCGGGGAGCACGGGATCGGCCTGAAAAGGAAAGCCTACCTGCCCCGGTTCCTGGACGCGGCCCAGCTCGACCTGATGCGGCGCGTCAAGAGCGCCTTCGACCCCAACGGCGTCCTGAACCCCGGGAAGCTCGTTCTGTGGGAAGGGGAGGAAGGGGCATGAGGCCCGTCGTCGGGATCAGCTGCGGGTCGGTCCCCGGGGGAGGCCGCCTGGTGCTGGACGTGGAGTACGTGGAGGCCCTGTGCCGGGCCGGTGCGGTTCCCCTCGTCATCGCCCCGGGGCTTCCCGAAGAGGCGCTGCCGGAGATCCTCGCGTCCCTCGACGGCCTGCTGCTCTCCGGGGGTCCGGACGTGGACCCCGCCCATTTCGGCGAGGAGCCCCTGCCGGCCATGGGACGCATCGACCCAGGCCGGGACGCGGTCGAACTGCCCCTCGCAAGGCTGGCCCTCGAGACCGGGCTGCCGATCCTCGGCATCTGCCGCGGCGCGCAGGTCCTGAACATCGCAGCCGGAGGCGACATCCACCAGGACCTTCCGTCCCAACTTCCGGGCTACCTGGGGCACGTGCAGCAGCCCACGCCCATGACCTACCCGACCCACGGGCTGGCCGTGCGGGACGGCAGCCTGCTGCGCGCGATAACCGGGACGGCCGGTTTTCGCGTCAACTCCTGGCACCACCAGGCCGTTAGGAAGCCCGCACCCGGTTTTACCGTGACGGCCACGGCCCCCGACGGGGTGGTCGAGGCCATCGAGAAACCGGGGGCGCCGTTCGTCCTGGGCGTCCAGTTCCATCCCGAGAGCATGGATAAAGGAGGCTCGCGCGAGGCGGGCCTCCTTTTCGAGGCGTTCGTCCGGGCCTGTTCGGGAAAACGGCCGGGCTAGGACAGGGCGGCTTCCAGGGCCGTGAGGCGCCCCAGGTCCCCGTCGACCTCCACCCGGATCCCCAGGGGAAGGGTGAGGTTGAGTTTGCCGTGGCCGCAGCGCAGCCCCTTCAAAACCGGAATTCCCAGGCCGGGAAGGTGGTCGGCGAAGACCTCCTCCAGCGTGAGGCTATCCTCCGGCCCGGGGGATACCGGTTCGGCGTTCAGGAAGTCCCCCAGGACCACCGCCGCCGCGCAGGCCAGCTTGCCCGCGTTCCTCAGGTGCGTGATCATGCGGTCCACGCTGTAGGGCTGCTCGTTGATGTCCTCGATGAAGAGGACCTTTCCGCGCGTGTCCAGTTCGTAGGGGGTGCCCATTGTAGAGCAGATCAGGGCGAGGTTCCCCCCGACGATCTCCCCCTCGGCCTTCCCCCCCGCCAGGGAGACGATCCCCGATCCCGCGTCCCCCAGCACGCCGAGAGGCTCGGTCGACGTGAGGGCCCGCAGGAACCCCTCCTTTGTAAAGGGTTTGGCCCCCTTGCCGGAGAGGTCCGTCGACGCCATGGGCCCGTGGAAGGTCACGAAGTTGCCCCGCTGGCCGAAGACCGTGTGGAATACCGTGATATCGCTGTAGCCCACGAAGGGCTTGGGGTTCTTCGCCACCAGCCCCATGTCCAGGAAGGGGAGCAGGCGCCCCGAACCGTTTCCCCCCCGCAGGCACACGATGCCCCGGATCGAGGGGTCGGAAAAGGCCCAGTGGAGGTCTGCCAGTCGCACCTCGTCCAGCCCCGCCATGAACCCCCGCTTCTCGAAGCAGGTCTTCCCGGGGACGGGCTCGAATCCCAGGCCCGAAAGCGACTGGGCCCCCTTTTTCACCTTGTCCTCCGCGGCGGCGCTCCCCGGCGCCACGATGGCGATGCGGTCGCCGGCCTTCAGCGCTTTCGGCTTCACCCTCACGGTTCTCGCCTCCTCACAGGGGCCTGTGGCAGGCCCAGCTCCGCTGCCCCTCGAAAACGGAAGGCGGGTCGACCTCCGCACAGAGGGGTGCGGCATAGGGACAGCGGGTCCGGAAGCGGCACCCCGAAGGGAGGTTCATGGGGCTCGGGATCTCGCCCTCCAGGAGCAGTTTCTCCCGGTCCCGGCTCTTCGGGTCCGGGACGGGCACCGCGGACACCAGGAATCGGGTGTAGGGGTGCCTGGGAGAGGTGAACAACTCCTCCGTGGGCCCCGTCTCGACCATCTTCCCCAGGAACATGACCCCCACCCGGGGGGCGAAATGCCTCACCACGGACAGGTCATGGGTGATGAACAGGTAGGTGAGGCTGAACGTCGACTGCAGGTCGGCCAAAAGGTTCAGGACCTGGGCCTGGATGGAGACGTCGAGGGCCGACAGGGGCTCGTCGCAGACGATAAACTCCGGGTTCAGGGCCAGGGCCCTGGCGATGCCGATCCTCTGGCGCTGGCCGCCGGAGAACTCGTGCGGGTACCGGCGCAGGCAGTCCGCACGCAGCCCCACGACCTTCATCAGGTCCAGGACCCGGGACTCCCGCCCCGCCCGCGTTCCATGCTCGTGCGTCAGGAGAGGCTCGGCGATGATGTCGCCCACCCGCATGCGCGGGTCCAGGGAGGCGTAAGGATCCTGGAAGACGATCTGCATCCGGGTCCGCATCCGCCGCAACTCCTCCGCCTTCAGGGTGGTCAGTTCCACCCCCCCCAGCTCGACGGTACCCGCGGTGGGCTCCACCAGGCGGAGGATGCTCCTGCCCAGGGTGCTCTTGCCGCACCCGGACTCTCCCACCAGGGCGAAGGTCTCCCGGCGGCAGATCTCGAACGTGACGTCGTCCACGGCCTTGACAACCCTGTCCTCCGTCCCGAACATACCGGCCTTCACCGGGAAGTATTTCTTCAGGTTCCTGACCGAAAGGAACGCCCCGCTCACGGCTGCACCACCGCCTTGTCCTCGAAGTTCCAGCACCGCGCCGTGTGCCCGTCCCCCAGTTCGAAAAGGGGAGGGTCCTGCTCTCGGCAGACCGGCCGGGCCATGCGGCACCTGGGGTGGAACCGGCACCCGGAAGGGAGGTCCAGGAGGTTCGGCACCATCCCCGGGATGGTCGTGAGGCGGCCGTCGGAGCCGCGGGAAGCCGAGGTCCCGGGGATCGAACCCATGAGGCCCCGGGTGTAGGGGTGGCTTGGGCGGTCGAAGAGGGTGTAGATGTCCGCTTCCTCCACGACGGTGCCCGCGTACATGACCGTCACGCGGTCGCAGAGCTCCGCCACGACGCCCAGGTCGTGCGTGATCAGGATGATGGCGGTGTCGAGCTTGTCCCTCAAGGCTCGCATCAGGTCCAGGATCTGGGCCTGGATCGTCACGTCCAGCGCCGTGGTCGGCTCGTCGGCAATCAACAGCTTCGGCTCGCAGACCAGGGCCATGGCGATCATGACCCTCTGCCGCAGGCCGCCCGAAAGCTGGTGGGGGTAACAGCCGTAACGGGTCTCGGGCTCCGGGATCCCCACCAGCCGGAACATGTCGAGGGTCCGTTTCCTCGCCTCTTCCCTGGACACCTTCCGGTGGATCAGGATGGACTCGCTCACCTGCCGCCCGACCGTGAAGACCGGGTTCAGGGAGGTCATGGGTTCCTGGAAGATCATGGCGACCTCGTTCCCCCGCAGTTCGCACATCGTGTCGTTGTCTAGCCTCGTTAGGTCACGGCCCCCCAGGAGGATCTTCCCCTCCACGATTTTCCCGGGGGGGGCCACAAGGCCCATGATGGACAGGGAGGTGACGCTCTTGCCGCAGCCCGACTCGCCCACGATGCCGTGGACCTCCCCCCGGCCGACCGAGAGGGAAACCTTGCTGACGGCGGGGACGACACCCTTGGAGGTGAAGAAGGAGGTGCTCAGGTTCTCGAGCGAGAGGAGCGGTTCGTTCGGTCTCATTTCCATCCTCCTCGAGGCCTACTGTTTCATGTAGGGGTCCAGGGCGTCCCGGAAGCCGTCGCCCATGAAGTTGAACGCCAGGACCGTCACCAGGATGAAGATGCCGGGGGCGATGGCCACCCAGGGGGCGGAGAACAAGAATTCCTTGCCGCTCGTGACGATGAGCCCCCAGCTGGGCGTCGGGGGTTGGGCGCCGACCCCGAGGAAGCTCAGGCTGGCCTCGGAAAGGATCGCGCCGGGGATCCCAAGGGTGAACAGGACGATCAGGGCAGGAAGGCAGTTCGGCAGGATGTGCCGGGCCATGATCACCGAGTTCTTCACCCCGACGGCACGGGCCGCCTCGACGAACTCCTTCTCCTTCAGCGAAAGGACCTGGGAGCGGACGACCCGCGCCGTCCCCGCCCAGCCCACGGCCGCCAGGGCGATGAAGATGTTCACCAGCGTCGCCCCGAGCGTGTACATGACGACCATGGCCAGAAGCAGCGACGGGAAGGCCAGGACGATGTCGCAGAGGCGCATGATGACCATGTCCACTTTCCCACCGTAAAAGCCCCCGGCCAGGCCCAGGGTGGTGCCGATGGCCATGGACATGAGGGTGGGGACGATCCCGATCACGAGGGAGATGCGCGTCCCGTAGAGGATGCGCGTCAGGAGGTCGCGCCCGAACTGGTCCGTCCCGAGCCAGTGGGCCCAGGATGGCGCCTCGGTCATGGCCTCCAGGTCGATGGCGTAGGGGTCGTAGGGTGTCAGCCAGGGAGCGAAGAGCGCCATGAGGAAGAGCAGCAGCACGACGGCTGCGCCGGCCATGGCCAGGCGGTTTCTCCGGTAGGCCGCCAGGACGTCCCTGAGGAACGAGGAGGGGGGTGCCGCGGTTTCCCCGTGGGCGCAAATCTCCGCGTCGCAGCAGGCCAGGGGCTGTTCGGTTTCCTTCAGCTGTTCCATCGTCTCGGCCCTTTCGCTCAGGCGGCCTTGATCCGCGGGTCCAGGAACGCGTAAAGGATGTCCGCGGCCAGGTTGCCCAGGATGACGAGGGTCGTCTCGAAAAGAACGGCCCCCTGCAGGAGCGGCATGTCGCGGGCCTGGATCGCGTTCACCGCGATGCGGCCGACCCCCGGTATGCCGAAGACGCTCTCGGTGATGACGGCCCCCGCCAGCAGCCCAGCCACCTGGATCGCCATGACGGTGACCACGGGCAGCAGCGAGTTCTTGAGGGCGTGGCCGAAGATGACGGGCAGTTCGTGAAGCCCCTTGGCCCGGGCGGTCCGGATGTAGTCGTTCCGCATGACCTCGAGCAGGCTGGACCGGGTCAGGCGGGCGATGATCCCCGCGCTGCTCCAGCCCAGGACGATGGCGGGCATGATGACGTACCGCCAGTCCTCGAAGCCCGCGACCGGCAGCCAGCGGAGCTTGACGGCAAAGAGGTACTGGAACAGGAGGGCGGACCAGAAGACCGGCATGGAGACACCCAGGAGGGAGAAGCCCATGAACAGGTTGTCGGGCAGCGAGTATTTCTTCACCGCGGAAAGGATGCCCGC
>CAYRNZ010000017.1:0-43182 GCA_964425765.1 uncultured Synergistaceae bacterium | reverse complement strand
TGCCTCGCCCGAGGCCTCCGTTCCCTGCCCACAAGGGCGTGTTCGGCAAGCCAACGAACATCAACAACGTAGAAACCCTTGCCAACATTCCCTGGATCATCGCCAACGGGCATGCGGCTTTCGCCCAGTACGGAACCGAGAAGAGCAAGGGGACGAAGGTCTTCGCCCTGGCGGGTAAGATCAAGAAGGGCGGCCTCGTCGAGGTCCCCATGGGAATGCCCCTTCGGGACGTCATTTTCGCCATCGGTGGAGGAATCCAGAACGACAAGGCCTTCAAGGCGGTCCAGATGGGCGGCCCCTCCGGCGGCTGTATCCCGGCCGAGCGCATCGACACCCCCGTCGACTACGAATCGATCACAGCGACCGGTGCCATCATGGGCTCCGGCGGCATGGTCGTCATGGACGAGGGGACCTGCATGGTCGACGTGGCCCGGTTCTTCCTTTCCTTCACCCAGAAGGAATCCTGCGGCAAATGCCCGTTCTGCCGGATCGGCACGAAGCGGATGCTCGAGATCCTGACTCGCATCTGCGAAGGCAAGGGTGAGATGGATGATCTCGAAACGTTGAAGGAACTGGCTCCCCAGATCAAGGACGGCTCTCTCTGCGGATTGGGGCAGACCGCCCCCAACCCAGTGCTGACGACGCTGAAGTATTTCGAGCACGAATATGTCGCCCATATCCGGGACAAGAAATGCCCCGCCAAAGTCTGTTCCGCCCTGATCCATTACACGATCGACCCGGTAAAATGCATCGGATGCACGAAATGCGCGCGGGTCTGCCCGGTCAACGCCATAACGGGAGAAATCAAGAAAACGCATCTCATCGACGACGAAATCTGCGTCCGCTGCGGGCAGTGCATCAAGGCATGCCCCGTAAGCGCGATCAGCGTGGAGTAAGGAGGACCGATGACCATGGAACGCAATGTGAAGGTCATCCTTGACGGCAAGGAAGTCTACGGTTACAGCGGGCAGAAGATCCTCGACCTTTGTGCGGAGTGCGGGGTCGAGATACCCACTCTTTGCTACGACCCCCACCTGTCCGTACACGGCGGGTGTTCCGTTTGCCTCGTGGACGTCAAGGGTGCAAAAAGCCTGGTCCGGGCCTGCGCCTCGACCATCACGCCGGGAATCGTGATCCAGACCGATACCGAAAGGGTCAGGAAAGCCCGCAAACTAGCTCTGGAACTCCTTTTCTCCGACCACGTCGGCGATTGCCGGCCCCCCTGCACACTGACCTGCCCTGCTCACGGGGACGTGCAGGGATACGTCAATCTCGCGGCGCAGGGCCAGTATGCAGCGTCACTGGCGGCGCTGCACCAGAACATCACTCTCCCGGCATCGATCGGGCGCGTCTGCCCGGCCCCCTGCGAGGAGAAATGCCGCCGCAACTTCGTGGACGAACAGCCGGTCTCCATCCGGGAAATCAAGCGGTACGTCGGCGATTGGTGTCTCCTAAACGACGCCCTCACCCCGATCCCGGTCATCGAGGGAAACCACCGCAAGGTCGCAATTGTCGGAGGTGGCCCTTCCGGCGTGTCGGCCGCCTACTTCCTCAGGCTTATGGGCTACGCGGTAACCCTCTACGAGAAAGAAGCAGACCTGGGCGGCATGATGCGTTACGGCATACCCGACTATCGCCTGCCGCGTGAAATACTCAAACGGGAAATCCAATGGATCGTCGACCACGGAGTCGACGTGCGCCACGGGATGGCGCTGGGCAGGGATTTCTCGATCGACCAACTCCGGGACGAAAACGATGCGGTCCTTTTGGCGATGGGCTGCTGGAAGTCCTCGCCCATGAGGGTTCCGGGAGAGGACCTGCCGGGAGTGGTCGGCGGGATAGATTTCCTCTACAAGGTCAACAACGACCTCCCGACGGGGATCGGCAGGAAAGTCGCCGTCATCGGCGGGGGCAATACGGCGATGGATGCCTGCCGCTGCTCCCTCAGGCTTGGGGCCGAGTCGGTCACGATCGTCTACCGGCGCAGCCGGGAGGAGATGCCGGCCCAGGACATCGAGATCCAGGAAGCCATGGAAGAGGGCGTCGAGTTCCTTTTCCTCATGGCTCCCAAGACCGTGCTGGGCAACGGGAAAGTCGAAGCGCTCGAATGCGAGAAGATGATCCTTGGCGAACCCGACGCCTCCGGCAGGCGGAAGCCTGTTCCCACCGGGGAAATCGTCCGCCTCGAGGTTGACACCGTCATCGCCGCTATTGGTCAGCAGATCCGTTTCGACGGGCTCCCCGGCACGCTTCATGACGGAAAAAAGATGCTTGCCGACGACAACTATGCCACTCCCCTGCCCGGCGTCTTTGTCAGCGGAGACCTGCAGACCGGGCCTGATATCGCCGTCCGCGCCATCGGTAACGGGCACTACGCCGCCCAGTCCATCGACGCCTACATCCGGACCGGGAAAGCACGGAAACCCTTCGAGTACGACGTGGTCCGCACGGACCTCGGCCCCGCCGATTTCGCCGACAAGGAAAAACAGCCCCAGGAGCAGGTTGCCCACGTCGACCCTAAGGCACGCGTCGGGATGAAGTTCACGGAATACAGCCCGGGCTTCACCGAGGAGCAACTGCTCCGTGACGCGAAAAGGTGCATGGAGTGCGGGTGTTCCGACCTGCACGAATGCAGGCTTCGCCGTTATGGGCAGGATTACGGTGTCGAACCGGAACGCGTGGCGGGGGAGCACTTGCCGCGCACGGTCGAGGCGAACGCCTTCTACGACAGGAACATGGACAAGTGCATCCTATGCGGGCGCTGCGTCCGCACCTGCGACGAGATCGCGGGCTTCCATGCCATCGACTTCACCAAGAGAGGTTTTGAGGGCTTGATCGACACCGAGTTCTGGAAGCCGATCGACGAATCCGAATGCACGTCCTGCGGCCTTTGCGTCCAGATGTGCCCCGTAGGCGCCCTGACGGAAAAGAAGGCTCCCCGCTGGCCGCATAGCGAAAAACCCGTCCTCGTGCCCTCCGCCTGCTCGGAATGCCCGGTCGGCTGCGACATCGTCCTAAACCTCGACAAGGCCTCCGCCAGGCTCGTTCGAGTCACGACGAACCTCGACAACCCCGCTTCCCCCACACAGGGGAATAGCTGCAGGTTGGCCCGCGCATTACCGAGTTCCTCCGTCGAAGGCCGGCTGGGAAAACCCATGATCCGGGCCAGCGGGAAGCTGTTCGAAACCGGCTGGGACAACGCGCTCGAACACGTTTCGGCCAAGGTCAAGGCTGCGGTCGAAGCCCACGGAGCCGAGTCCGTCCTTGTTTTGGGGGGCGGCGGCCTAAGCAACGAAGAAGGGACAGCCCTGCAAAAGCTCGCGGCCGATTGCCTTTCCGGGGCTCCGGTCCGTTTCGTGGGCACTTGCTCCGGATGCGGTGCCTGGAAGACGCTGAAGGAGAAGTGGGGCGCCGAGTGGAAGCCCGAAGACTACGGCGACCTGAACTCTTCCGATGCCTACCTGCTGCTTGATACCGACACCGACACCAGCCATCCCGTCCTGACCTCCTTTATCCGGAAGGGGATGAGGCAGCGTCATGCATCGGTCGTCTCGATCGGCCGCAAGCCCGAAAAGCTAGCCAGGGGCGATGCCTTTTCCCTGGCCCCGCTGCCCGGCACCGAAACCCATCTGATGAGGGGGCTGCTGGCCACGGTCCTACGAGCCAGGGGGGCTGCGATCCCTGCCAGCCTTGCAGACTATACGCCTTCCAAGGTCGAGGCCCTTACGGGAATACCTGGCGCAAGCGTCGAAAAGGCGGCCGCGCTTCTTGCCTCGGCGAAGGTCCTTTCAACCCTGTTCGGCGGCCTGTTCGCCTCCAGCCCGGACCTGGCCGCGGAAACCCTGCCCCTGCTCGACACCATGAAACAGCGAAGGGCGCTTGTGCTGCACGAAGCCCCGAACGCCGCCGGGCTTCTCGGAGCCGGTACCGTCGCTGCTTCGGCCGTAGATATCCAGGAAGCCGTCCGTTCCGGAAAGGTAAAGGCGCTTGTGCTTGCCGGCGTTTCCCCGGAGAAAGCGGGGTTGACGGCGGCCGACCTCGACAGCCTCCACCTTTTCGCCAGCTTCGCTACGGTCACGACGGAACTGGAGACGGAAAAAGCCGAAGTACTGCTGCCCATGGCAGCCTGGACCGAGAGAGAGGGTTCCTTCGTCAGCCTGACCGGACAGCCGCTGCTTCAGCCGGCCGGTGCTGCCCCTTACGGTGATTCGAGGAGCCTTGTGCGGATTTTGTCGAACCTTTCACGGAAGATGAACGCGAATCTTCCCGCCGTGGAATCCGCCCTGAGGGTTTAGGGCGGGCAGGCGGCAAAGACAAGAGAGAGGGGCGGCCCGAAAAGCCGCCCCTCTCTCTTTCCGCGAAAAGAAATTTCTTTTTAGTTCTCTTCCTCTTCCTCAACCTTGTGGGCGGCGATGACCTTCTTTGAGATTTCGGCCGGCACTTCCTCGTAATGCGAATAGTTCATCGTGAACGAACCGCGCCCCGATGTCATCGAGCGGAGGATGATCGCGTAACGGAACATCTCCGCCAAGGGAACCTGGGCCTTGACAACCTGAAGGCGGCCGCGGCTGTCTATGCCCATAATCCGCCCGCGGCGGCTGTTGAAGTCACCCATGACATCACCCAGGTATTCCTCCGGTACAACGACCTCGGCGCTCATGATAGGTTCCAGGAGGACCGGGGACGCTTCGACGATCCCCTTTTTGAAGGCCATGGACGCGGCGATCTTGAACGCCATTTCCGACGAATCCACGTCGTGGTAGGAGCCGAAAACGAGAGCCGCCGTGAAGTCAACAGTGGGGAATCCCGCCAGGACTCCCTTGAGAATGGCTTCTCTCAATCCCTTTTCAACCGCTGGAATGAAGGATTTCGGTACTGCGCCCCCGACCACCTTGTCCAGGAACTCGAAGCCGGAACCGCGCTCGCGCGGAGAGAATTCTACGACCGCATCGCCATACTGGCCCCGGCCTCCGGTTTGCTTCTTGTACTTTCCCTGGGCTTTCGAGGGTTTCTTGATCGTCTCGCGATAAGGGACCTTCGGCGTGCCGGTTTCCAGCTCAACCCCGTACCGGTCCTTGATCTTGGACAGGACGATGTCGAGGTGGACGTCGCCCATGCCTGAAAGGACGTTGTCTCCCGTCTCGGGGTTCTTCTCGAAATGCAGGGTGGCGTCCTCTTCCCTCATGCGGTGGATGGCGTTACTGAGCTTATCTTCGTCCGCCCTGCTCTTCGGCGTGACGGCAACGCTGTATATCGGGTGGGGGAACTGGATCGGCGGGAACTGGAAGGCCGTTCCCTTGACGCTCAGGGTGTCCCCGACGGTCGTGGAATGCAGCTTGGGGATGACCACGATGTCCCCGCAGACGACTTCTTTCTGGTCTTCCCCATCCTTGCCCTTCATGAACTTGAAAGCGCTGATCCGTTCTTCTTCGCCCTTGTTGACGTTGTAAAGGGTTTGGTCGCTGGTGAGCCCTCCGGAAAAAACGCGCATGAAGGAGAGCTTGCCGACGTAAGGGTCTACCATGACCTTGAAACAAAGGGCGGAAAACACGCCGGCCGGGGTGGGTTCGACCTTGACCGTTTCCCCGTTTTTCAGGGCCTCGCGAGCCGGCATGTCCAGGGGCGAGGGCATCACGTCAGCGAGCACGTCCAGTAACTGTAATACGCCGACGTTCGCGGTGCTCGACCCGGGCACGGCCGGGAACAGGCTCCTTTTCGTTACGGCCACCCTGAGGGCCTTGCCGAGCTCCTCACCCGGGATCTGCTCGCCGTCCAGGTAGCGCATCATCAACTCGTCGTCAGCTTCGACGATCCTCTCGACCAGGGCCTCGCGAGCCGCCTGGGCTTCTTCAGCCATGTCCGCGGGAACCTCGGCTTCCTTGAAATCCTTGCTCCCGTCACCCTTGTAAAGGAAAGCCTTTGCGTTCAGGACGTCCACGACACCTTTAAAGGCCGCTTCCTTGCCGATGGGAAGAAAGAGGGGGACGACCTTTTCGCTCATGTATTTACGGAGTTCACCCACCGTCCGGTCAAAATCGGCATTTTCGCGGTCCATCTTGCTGATGTAAAAAAGAACGGGGATCTGGAAATCCTCGGCGAATTCCCAATCCTTTTCCGTCTGGACCTCCACCCCGTGAACGCCGCTGACGACGACGACGGCCGAGTCGGAAACACGCATGGCGGAGCGCACGTCACCGATGAAGTCCGCAAAGCCGGGGGCATCGAGCGCAAACATCGTCTTTCCCTTGTGCCGGAGGGTCGCGACGGCGGTATTGATCGAGATTTGCCTTTTCTGCTCCTCGGTCGAGAAGTCGGTCACCGTCGTCCCGTCTTCAATCTTTCCCAGGCGGCCGATGGCGCCTGTATCGAAAAGCATGGCTTCGGTGAGCGACGTCTTCCCGGCGCCCCCGTGCGCCACGATTGCAAAGGTTCTTACATCAGCCGGATTGCGCATCCCCATCTCCTAACGACCTCCTCGTTTCTTCGCGCGGTTTTCCCGCGCTGCGAATCGCATCCTTGCTATTCTAACAAAAGCCTCCCGTTTTTCGGGCAACGTTTCACAAATTGTCAAGAATCTCTCCCAGTGCACTCGCGACTTCGGCAGGATCAGCCTGGCCTCGCGCTTCCCTCATGACCTGTCCGCAAAGGAAACCCCTCTTTTTCCCCTTCGCGTCTTTCCCTTCCCTTATTTCATCGACCGCGGACATTTCCCTCTCCATGACACGGAGAACGAGTGCACGGAGCGCTTCTCCCGACAATTTCCCGGATGGGGCGCCAATTTTCCTTATTGCCGCTTCGGCCTGTAAATCTTCCGACACCATGAGGTCGAAAGCTTTCTTCGCCAGGGTGGTGGAAAGGGCCCCCCCTTCGATTTTCGAGAGCAGGGCCGCCAGCTCGAAAGCAGGAACCGGGAACGATCCTATGGAGATTTTCCTCTCGTTAAGGACACGAAGGACTTCCGTGCGGATCCAGTTGGCCGTCCTCTGCGCGTCGGCACCCTGGGCCACGCAATCGCGGGTGTAGGAAGCCAGTTCCGGAAGCTCGGTGAGGACGGATGCATCCTCCTCGGTAAGCCCCCAGTCCCTGCAGAAACTGTCCCGCACGACCCAGGGCATCTCGGGGAGGAGCGATCGCTGCCTTTCTACGAACCCCTCGGGCAGCACGAGAGGCGGGAGGTCGGGATCGGGGAAGTAGCGGTAATCGTGCGCTTCTTCCTTGCCCCTTGTCCCCATCGTAACACCCTTGGAATCGTCCCAGTGCCGGGTTTCCTGGGAAACGTCCTCCCCTCTTTTGAGCATCCCGCTTTGCCTGTCGATCTCGTATCCGAGGGCCCGTTCCAGGGCCCTCAAAGAATTCATGTTCTTGACCTCGACCTTCGTTCCGAGAGCCCCATCCTCCCGCGTGAGGGAGATGTTGGCGTCGACACGAAGGGACCCCTTTTCCATGTCGCCGTCGGAAACCCCGAGGTACCGGACCAGCTGGCGGAGCCTGGACACGTAATCCCTCGCCTCCCCGGGAGTCGTGATTTCCGGCTCGGATACGATCTCCATCAGGGGCACACCTCCCCTGTTGTAGTCGACCAGCGAATAGGCCGCCCCCCCGAGGCGTCCGTCGGACGCCGCGTGGACAAGCTTTCCCGCGTCCTCCTCCAAATGAAGGCGGGTGATCGGGATCCACCGCCCCTTTTCTTTCTCCCCGACTGGCAGCCGTCCTCCCTCGGCGAGAGGCAAATCGTACTGGCTGATCTGGTAGGCCTTCGGAAGGTCGGGATAGAAGTAGTTCTTCCTGTGGAAACGCGTGACTTTCCCCACTCGCGCGCCGAGCGCGAGCGCCGTCCGTACGGCATATTCGACGACCCTGCCGTTCACTACGGGCAGGGAACCGGGCTGCCCCAAACAGACCGGGCAAACGTTGGTGTTCGGGACCGCGCCGATGTAATCCGTTGAACAAGAGCAGAAGAGCTTGCTGGACGTGGAAAGCTGGACGTGTATTTCCAGGCCGATAACCGGCGATCCGGGTTGTCTCACGGGCGTGCACCTCCCAGGGCGATTGCTGGACTTCCCAGGGACTCCTCTACTGCCTTCGCCGCCCTGAGAAGCGTTACTTCCCCCCACCGGGGAGCCACGAGCTGGGCACCGACGGGCAGGCCGGCCTTACTGTAACCGGTGTTCAGGGACAGTCCCGGAAGTGAGGCAAGGTTTACCGGTAGTGTAAAGACGTCGCCCATGTACATCTGTATGGGATCTTTGATATTCTCGCCCAGTTTGAACGGGAGTGTCGGGGTTGTCGGCATGAGAAGCATGTCCACTTTCCCGAAAGCCTCGGCGAACTCCCTGGAAATGAGGGTTCTCGCTTTCTGCGCGACGAGGTAGTAGGCATCGTAATAACCGGAACTCAGGACATAGGTACCGGTCAAAATCCGCCGCTTGACTTCGGCGCCGAAACCTTTGCCCCGGGTCCTGGTGTACAGTTCCATCAGGTGTGAGGCCTCGACGGACAGCCCCCACCTGACGCCGTCATAGCGGGCCAGGTTGGAACTGGCCTCCGCCGGGGCAAGGATGTAATAGCATGGCAGCCCCGCTTCGATGGTCGCGGGGAGGCTTACGGGCAAAAAACTCGCACCGGCCTCCGAGAGAGCCTGCCCGACCCGATTCTGCCCCTCCCTTACCTCCGCTTGCACCGGGTAGTCTTCGAACTCCTCGACGATACCTACCCGCAAGCCTTTGAGATCCGTATTCCGGAGGCAATCCGAGAAAACCGGGCGGACCTTGCGGCTGCAGGTCGCGTCAAGGGGGTCCGGTGCAGCGATGACGTCCAGGGCCAGGGCCAGGTCCTCCACGCTCCTGGCGAAGGGGCCGACTTGGTCCAGGGAAGACGCGAAGGCGACAAGCCCCCAACGGCTGACGAGCCCGTAAGTGGGTTTCAGGCCGTACACCCCGCAGAAAGCGGCCGGCTGCCGGATGGAACCCCCGGTGTCGCTTCCCAGCGCGAGCGGTGTATATCCTGAGGCCACTGCGGCGGCGCTGCCGCCGGAACTCCCGCCGGGTACCCTTTCCGTGTCCCAGGGGTTCAGCGTCGGGTGATAGGCTGAATTCTCCGTCGAGCTTCCCATGGCGAACTCGTCCATGTTCGTTTTGCCCACGATTATCGCCCCGGCGTTTTCCAAAAGACGGACGACGGTCGCATCGTAGGGGGGGACCCAGTTATCCAGGATCCGGCTTCCGCATGTCGTCCGGGTGCCCCTGAGGCACAGGTTGTCCTTTACGAGGACAGGCACTCCGGCCAAAAGGCCGGGATCCTCGCCTGTGGACAGCTTTTTGTCGACCCGTTCCGCTTTCTCCCGGGCCCGTTCGAAAAGCGGCGTCAGCAGGGCCTGTATCTTTCCGTCGTGTTCGACGATCCTTTCGAGTGACGAATCGAGGGCCTCCACCGCCGAGATCTCACGATCTTTCACAGCCTTTGCGAGGCGAAAGGCCGATATTCCCAGGCTATTCATCGTCGCCCTCCAAAATTCTCGGGACGCGGAAAAAATCCCCATCCCTGTTGGGTGCCTGGGAAAGGGCTTCCTCCCGCCCTTTCCAGGCCTTCACGACGTCTTCGCGCCAGGGGGTTGCCTCGAGGTCCTCCCTGGCGAAAGGATCGATCCCCGAAAGGTCAAGGTTCTTCAGGCGTTCGAAATGCACCAGGATCGCGTTCATGTCCTTCCCTAGGGAATCGGCTTCCTCGGCGCCTACCTGGAGCCTCGCCAGGTTTGCAATGTGTCGGATGTCTTCGCTGCTTATCGTCATCGGGCTTCCTCCTCATGGCGGTCCACGCGGGTCCCCAAAAGCCCCAGGAAGGCTTCCTCGTCCAGGATCCTTACTCCCAGGTCCCGGGCTTTCTGGGCCTTGCTCCCCGGGTTCTCCCCCACCACGACGTAATCCGTTTTTCGGCTCACGCTGTCGGTCGGGATACCGCCTCTTTCCTTTACCAGTTCCTGGGCCCTGCTCCTTGCCAGTGACTCCATTTCCCCCGTGAAAACCACACGCTTCCCTTCCAGGGGGCCGCCTTTACCCCCCTGTCGGGCCTGCGGTTCCTCCATATTCACACCGGCCCTCTCGAGCTTGAGCAGCATTTCCCTGTTGTGCGGATCCCCGAAAAACGAAACGACCGATGCGGCGATACGCGGCCCGATCCCTTCCAGGCATGCCATGTCTTCGCTCTTGGCCTCCGAAATATTTTCCATTTTCCCAAAGGCCTCGGCAAGGATCTCGGACGCTTTCGAGCCGACAAAACGGATGCCGAGTGCGGCAAGAAGCCTCGAGAGGGATTTCTTCTTGGATTCGTCGATGGCTTCAAGGAGGTTCGCTGCCGATTTTTTCCCCATCCTTTCGATGGATACCAGGCTTTCCAGGGGAAGCGAAAAGAGGTCCGCCAAGTCCTTCACGAGACCTTGTTCGACGAGTTGGTCGATAATCTTCTCCCCCAGGCCGCGGATGTCCATCCCGTTCCGCGATCCGAAATGGCGTATGCCCTCTTTGATCTGGGCGGGGCAACTACGGTTTGGGCAGCGGAACGCCACTTCCTCCGGAAGCCGGATGACCGGCGATCCGCAGTCGGGACACTCGGCAGGCATGGAAAAAGCCTTTTCATTCCCGTCCCGCAGGGCAGTTTCGACCCTTACGATCTCCGGGATGATTTCACCGGCTTTCCTCACGACCACGTGGTCGCCGATCCGCACGTCCTTTCGGGCGACCTCGTCCGCGTTGTGGAGACTCGCCCTCTGCACGACCGTGCCGGATAAAAACACCGGCGCCAGGACAGCCACCGGGGTCAGCGCCCCCGTTCGGCCGACGGATACGAGGATTTCCTGAACGCGCGTGACTTTTTCCTCGGGTGGATACTTGAAGGCGATCGCCCATCGGGGTGATTTCGACGTGCCTCCCAGGTTTTCCCAGTCTCCCAGCGTGTCGACTTTCACGACGACCCCGTCCGTCCCGTAAGGCAGGGCATGCCGTTTCTCGCGGAACTCCGCGATGTATGAACCGATTTCCTCCGCGTTCCGGCAAACCCGTTCCGAACCCTGCACCGGGAAACCGCATCCCGACAACCATTGGAGGACTTGCGACTGTTTTTTCAATCCCCTCTCTTCAGGTCTCAAAATCTGGTAGAGGAAGATCGCGAGCTTGCGGGATCTCGTGACTGACGGGTCGAGCTGCCGAAGGGAACCGGCAGCCGCATTTCGGGGATTTGCGAAAAGCGGTTCTTCCGATTCTTCCCGTTCGCTGTTCAGGGTTTCGAAGTCCTTTTTCGTCATCAGGACCTCGCCCCGGACCTCGAGGGTGCCTGGGACATCCTTCTGGAGGAACTTTGGCAGGCTCCTGATCGCCCTCAGGTTCTCCGTCACGTCTTCCCCGACTCTCCCGTCACCCCGGGTTGCCCCTCCCTTGAACTCCCCGTCCACGTAAAGGAGGGAAACGGCGAGCCCGTCGATCTTGAGCTCGCAGATCATCTCGGGCGTTCTCCCCTCCAGCCCCCTGGCAACCCGGTCGAGGAAAGCGTCGATTTCCTCTTCGGAGAAGGCGTTTTCGAGGCTCAGCATCGGGGCGGAATGGGTGACGCGTGTCATCTCCTTGCGTGGGTTTCCGCCGACGGTTCTCGTAGGGGAGTTCGCCGAGGAGAATTCGGGAAAGGCCCTTTCCAGTTCGAGCAGGCGGCGCAGCAGGGCGTCGTAGGCGTCGTCCTCGATTTCCGGGGAATCCTTTACGTAGTAAAGGAGGTCGTGCCTGGAGATCTCCCGTCTCAGCCTCTCGATTTCGATACGAGCCTCTCCCGCTTGCATTCCGACCGAACCTCAGATTTTGGGCTTCATCGTGGGGAAAAGGATCACGTCGCGGATCGACCGTGAATCGGTCAGGAACATCGTGACCCGGTCGACCCCGATTCCCAGCCCGCCTGTGGGAGGAAGACCGTACTCCAGGGCCTGCACGTAATCCTCGTCGAAGTCGTGGGCCTCTTCGTCCCCTTCGGTTTTTTTCTTCAGCTGGTCGGTGAAACGCTCTCTCTGGTCAAGGGGGTCGTTCAGCTCGCTGAACGCGTTCGCAACTTCCTTCCCGTAGACGAAGCACTCGAAGCGGTTCGTGTAGTCGGGGGCGTCGTAGTTTCGCTTGGCAAGCGGGGATACCTCCACCGGATGCCCCAGGACGAACGTGGGCTGGATCAGCTTCTCCTCTACGTAGGCCTCGAAAAGCCCTGTCAGGACAGCGAAGCGCGTTTCCTTGCCGGTGATCTCCAGCCCCTTGGCCTTACCGATCTTCCGGGCCTCCTCGTCCGAGGAGACGCTTTCGATGTCGACCCCGCAATATTCCTTCACGAGCTCAACCATGGTCGCCCTCTTGAAGGGCGGTTCGAAGGATATCTCGGTCCCCTGGTAGGTCACCTTCCGGGAGCCGAGGACGTCTGCGCATGCCACCAGGATCTCCTCCGTCAGGTCCATCATATCCTGGTAATTGGCGTAGGCCCAGTAAACTTCCATCGCGGTGAACTCGGGGTTGTGCATGATGTCGATCCCCTCGTTGCGAAAGTTCTTACCGATCTCGTATACCCGCCCGAGCATCCCCACGATGAGCCTCTTCAGGTAAAGTTCGGTGGCGATCCTGAGATAGAGGTTGACACCCAGTGCGTTATGGAAGGTGATGAAAGGCCTGGCGTTCGCCCCACCTGCAAGGGAACTGAGGATGGGCGTTTCGACCTCGAGCGTGCCGTGCCTTTCCAGGACATCCCGGAACGTTTTCACGATCAGGGCCCGTTTCCGGAAAGTGTCCCTCACTTCGGGATTGGCGATGAGGTCCACGTACCTCTGGCGGTACCTGATTTCGGTGTCCTTGAGCCCGTGCCATTTTTCGGGAAGGGGGCGCAGGGCCTTGGAAAGGAGGCTGAAACTCCTGACCTGCAGGGTCAGCTCACCCCTCCGGGTCCTGAAAGGGGACCCGACGACACCGAGGATATCCCCCGTATCGACCCACTTCTTGAAGAACGTGTAGGCTTCTTCTCCGACGGTGTCGAGCTGGAAGTAGAGCTGCATCCGCGAGGTTTCGTCTTCCATCGTCGCAAAGGAAGCCTTCCCGTGCCGCCGGATCGTCATCAGGCGGCCGGCCGTGGAGATCTCGACCCCCTCCGCGTGGGCATCGGGTTCCAGGTGCCCGTATGCCTCGAGAACCTCCCCGAGGGTCTGCTTCCTGTCCCAGCGGTCGTTCCTGAAGGGGTCGAACCCTTCCTCACGCCTCAACCTCAGCAGCTTGTCCATCCGCTGCTTCAGGATCTCCTCTTCAGGGACCTCCAGGTTCGTGTTTATCTCGTCTTTTTCCTCATTCATCATGGCGACCCCTCTCTTCAAAATAATCCGTGCAGGCGCACAGCCTATGCCTCATCTGGTCCCAATCGCGGGAAAGTGCCACTTCCTTGCGGTAAGCCGCGTTTCCGCGCAACCCTCTAAACATACCGGAGATAAATCTCTTTATCAAGGAAGTCGCCGCTTTCGGACCACTTTCGTCCGCAATCTCGTCCCCCAGCCTCACCAGGAAAAGGGCTCTGTCGAGGGGGAGTGCAACCGTCTCGCTCCCACCGAAAAAAAACGGGTCGCGGAGTGCTCCCCTTGCGACGAGAACCGCCGCTGCCCCTTTCTGGAGGTATTCGTCCGCGTCTTCTTTTGAAAAAACGTCACCGGAAGCCGCGATCCGCCCGGGAAACAGGGAAGCCGCCTGCCGGACGGCCTCCCTGTCGGCTACCCCGCCGTATAGGGCCTGGGGCGTGCGTCCATGCAGGCAAACCAGTTCCGCCCCGGCCTGGAATAGGGAATCGCAGAAGGAAAGCGTGTCGTCGAGCATGCCGGAAGGGTGTTTCCTTATTTTCGGCCAGACGGGCAACCCTGCCTGCTTCAGTTTCGCCACCATCTCGGAGGCGATTTCGGTTCGATGGAGAAGCTGGGCGCCGGCTCCTCTTTTCCTGACCTTGGGAACCGGGCAGGCCATGTTGATGCTGAAGGCCGCGAACCTTCCGTGTGAAAGGGCGGTGAACGCGCTCTTCACCAGGGATTCGGTGTCTCCCGCAAAAAGCTGGAGGACGAGAGGTTCTTCTTTCTCCGAGTGTTTGAGCATTTGCAGCGTCTTTCGGTTCCCCATGAGAAGCCCGGAACTGGAAACCATCTCCGTGTGCGTCAGCCCCGCGCCCATTTCCATGAAGAACCGCCTTACGGCCGGTGTCGTGATCCCTGCAAGCGGAGCGAGCCACAGCTTTCCATGGACGCTGACGTTTCCTATGATCTCGGGAGTTTTTTCGTTGCGCGTCATTCCGTGCTTCTACCGGCGTTTCGTTCGAAGATCAGCCGGAGGCCTTCCAGCGTCAGCCAGGGATCCACCGTTTCGATCGTTTCCGTGTAGCGGCAGACGCTTTCGGCCTGCCCCCCCGTCGCGACGACCCTGGTTTTCTCCCCCAGTTCGCCCCAAATCCTCCTGACTAGCGTATCGATGAGCCCTGCGGTCCCGTACATGATCCCCGACTGGATCGATTCCATCGTGGTCTTGCCGATAACGGAATCGGGGGCCGTGAGGGAAACCTTCGGCAGGCGGGCCGTTTTCCCGAAAAGAGCCTCCATGCTGACGGCCATTCCGGGTGCGATCGCGCCCCCCAGGTAGGCCTTTTCCTTAGACACGACATCCAGGGTGATGGCCGTGCCGAAATCGACGATGACAAGCGGGGCCCCGTACGCCTGGACACCGGCTACCGCGTTCACCAGGCGGTCCGCACCGACTTCATGAGGAGCGCGGTAAAGGACTTCGACCCCCAGGTCAAGCTTGGTCGTCACGAAGAGAGGATCGACGCCCAAATAGACCTCGATTGCCTCCCTCAAGGCCAGGTCCATCGGGGGAACCACGCTCGACGCGATGGCGCCGTCCACCTCCCCTTTACGGATGCCCGCGTTTAAGAAAAGGTTCAGGACGGCAAGCCCGAGCTCGTCCGAGGTATGGTTGCCGGAGGTCAGGCGCCAATGGTTCGTCAGGGATTTCCCACGGTATAGGCCGAGCACCGTGTTCGTGTTTCCGACGTCCACTACGAGCAGCATCGAAACACCTCCAGTCGTCAGGATTGGCGAAAAAGCAGTCCGCATAGGATCGCAAGGATAGACAAAAGCACGGTCCTTCCCCGCCCAAGTCTAAGGCCCCGGCCGGCCGCCGCTCCTACCACGCCGGCCGAAACGACCCAGATGAGGGGTCCGTATGCCAGTTCCCAGGGCAAAATGGATGAGATCCCGTCTGCGATAAACGACCAGGTTTCGAAGATCCCCTCCATGCCGACCGCGAGAAGTCCCCCTCCCGGTACTTCAAGGAGAGCAGGAAATGCCGCGATCGAGGCAACCGGGAGCAATATCGAGAAAGCCGGCAAGGCGACCAGGTTCATCGCCAGCCCTGCGACCGGGACAAAACCGAAAACTCTAGAAGCTTCCCCCGCGGTCGCAAGCCATACCGCCAGACTCGCCAGGATACCTTTAGCGCAGTTCCGCCTTCCTCCGGCAAAAGAACAAAGGACTAAAACCGAGATGACGGAAAGTCTCCATCCGACGTCCCAAAAGAGCCAAGGGTCGTAGGCCAATAGCGCAGTACCCGCCACGGCAACGCTGTTCAGGGCGGAAGACGGGCTCCCTGCCAGAGCCGTGCCCACCAGCGCCAGCTGGATCATCACCATGGCCCTCAGGGCCGAAGGAGCTGCCCCGGTAAGAAAGACATACCCCCACAAAAGCCAGGAACTCCATAGAAGTTTAAACCGAAAGCCCTGTAGGCACCACAGGACCATGAGGGCCAAAAGCCCGACGTGAAAACCTGAAACCGCTAGGAGATGGGCGGTACCCCACCGGCGGTGAAGGACCTCCACTTCGGGATCTTTTTCGCCGGCCCAGGCGGCGAGGAGATGTCCCCTGAGGAGAGGAGGAAGGCTCAAAAGAAGTCGTTTCCGCAAGGCCGTCCTCCATGCCGCGAAGCCGGGCCGAAAATCTCCTCCGACTTCGAAAGAGCCCAACTCGAAACCGGAATCCACGCCTCTTCCCCTCCAGTAACGTGCTCCGTCAAAATCCCCCTCCCGGCGCGGTAAAAGCCTCTCCAGAGGGCATAGGATCCCCTGAACTTTCACCCTGGCCCCTTCCGTTACGCCCCTGTCCGGTCTTAGGAGACAAAGCAGTTTCCCGGCGGCGGTTTCAAGGACGACCGCTCGCCTGCGTCCCCAGGATCTTTCGGTCAAAACTACCGCGTCACCATGGAAAGGCCCGCTCGAAGAGGGAGGGGCCTGGATCCTCGAAACGAGGGCAAGCAGCGGAAGGAACACGGCCAACAGAGTGAGCGGAAGGAACAAGCCTGTCCCGGGGGGAAAACGCTTTGTTCCCACCAGGAGGAAGGAAGCCGAAACAAGCATACCGGCGACCGCCGCCAGAAAGGCCGGTAGCCTTGACGAAGCGGACAACCCCGCGCACCACCCCGCGAAAATCACGAGGGAGGGTGCCGTCGAAAGAGGGTTCATGGCCGAACGATGATCATCCCCTTCACCTTTTCCAGCTTGGCCTGACCAATCCCTTTTACACGGAGAAGGTCCTCCGGCGACTTGAAGGGACCGTTAGCCGTCCTGTCCTCCACGATCTGCCTGGCCAAAGTGGGGCCGATGCCCGGCAAGGTTTCCAGTTCTTCCGCCCCTGCCCGGTTTATGTCGATTCCCGCCGAGGATGAGGGCCGATTGCCGGTTACAGGCGCTTGTTCTTCACCCGTTCCCGCCGCTCGAAGGGGGCCGTTCGCCTCGCCAATGCGCGGAATGTGTGCATGGACTCCGTCCGCCAGTTTTTCGGCCAGATTCACAGCTTCCCTGTCCGCCTTGCCGGTCAGGCCTCCCGCTTTCTCGACAGCCTCGTAAAGCCGGGAATCCGGTGAGATTTCAAGAATCCCCGGCCTCGCGACCTCGCCCGTCAGGTATATCACCCATTTCTCAGGGGCTTTCTTTTCCGGTGTGGCTTGCTGTCGGCTTTCCGGGGTAAGTTGGATGGCGTCCTCCGAAGCCCTCATGGATTGCCTGATGCTCCATGAAGGGCCTGCGACTCCGGTGGGTGTGCCCCAGGGCCAGCGCCCGGCAAACCCCCTTACGATTCCCCAGACCAGGGCGAAACAGAGCAAACCTCCCCCGAGAAACAGCACGGCTTTCTTCTTATCGTCCACGAGGGGACTCCCCCTCCCCGCAACACCCATCTTTCTCCATGATCCCGAGGAGGGACCAGGAGTCACCTTTCTCGATCCTGACCCTCCTGATTTTTCCGATGTCCTCGATGCCGCCCTGAGCCAGGACAACCTTGTCCGAAGCGGTACGTCCAGCGATAAGGCCTTCTCCTTTAGGGGCTTTCTCCTCGAAAAGGACTTCGAGGACCCTGCCCTCGAAACCCCGGTTGATCGAAAGGGAAATCTCCCGCTGCCTGGCGTTGAGCGAATTGAGGCGGCGCGTTTTCTCCTCTTCGGGGACCTGGCCTTCCATCGTAGCGGCCCTGCTCGGGGGGCGTTTCGAATAGGCGGCTGTATGGACGAGGTCGTAGCGGAAACGTTCGATTGCGGCCATGGAAAGCTCAAAGTCCTCTTCCGTTTCTCCGGGGAACCCGACGATCATGTCTGTCGTCAAGCCCGTCCCGGGGAAGGCGTCCCTGAGCCAGCCGACTTTTTCCGCGTATTGCTGCACCGTATAACCTCTGTTCATCTCCTTGAGTATCCTGTCGCTGCCGGACTGGATCGGAAGGTTGACCGAGGGGCAGATAACGGGTTTCTCGGTCATCGCCTCGACGACTTCGCGCGTGAAATCCCTCGGGTGGGAGGTCACGAACCTCAAGCGCCACAACCCCTGGATATCCGCCACTCGCTTCAGCAGATCCGGAAAAGAGGGGCCGCCCGCGAAATCGGCCCCATAGCTGTTGACGTTCTGGCCCAGCAGGGTGACGTCTCTCGCCCCGTCCGCGACAAGCGTTTCCACGTCCCCTACCACGGCTTCCGGGGGCCTTGACTGGAAACGACCCCTTACATACGGAACGATACAGTACGTGCAGAAATTGTCGCACCCGTGGGCGATCGTCACATAAGCCTTCACTCGGCTGGAACGGACGATACCGGGCGTATCCAGGTCCAGGACGCTTACCGGGTCTTCGTCCAGCATGACGAAACGCGAAGGGGAACCGGGGAGGGAATCGATGACCTCTGGTACTTCCCCGAGATGACGGGGCCCGGCTACCAGCCTCACCCAGGGGAACCGCGCCAGTACCTCGCGGCCGACACGCTGCGCCATGCAGCCGATGACGGCCACCGCCGGCCGCCCTTCCTTCATCCACCGGTCTTTGAATCGCCCAAGTTCGCTGAAAACCTTCTGTTCGGCCTTTTCCCTGATACTGCAAGTTACCATAAGTACGAGATCGGCATCTTCCTCTCCCGCTTCCGTCCAGCCTTTTCCCCTCAATACGGTCCTCATCCGGTCGCCGTCGACCAGGTTCATCTGGCAGCCGAACACTCGCAGTGAATATTTCAATTTTCCCGAATCCCCTTTTTGTTTTGTTCTTTCCCCATTCCCCGGACAGGGTTTATCATAGCACTGCGAAAACCCTTCCTCTTCAGAAATTCCGGCTCCCGGCGAAGTGAAAAAAGCATTGGTTCATGCATCTGCAAAGAAATGAAAGGATGAATGCCTTGAGACCGTTTTCCCGAGCCCGGTATTCCCTTGCATTGATGGTAGGCTGCCTGCTGGTTTTTGGTGCGACGGTTCCCAATACAGCCCCTGCCCAGGAGGCGGACACCTCGGTTCGCGTTTGCGGCCTGGAACTCCCGCCAGGATGGACTGCAACCCCTGTCATCCGCAAGGCCATGCCCGGGAGCCCTGGTACGCCTTCCTACTGGGAATCCATCGAATTACGGTCCCCGGAGGGTGATCCGGTGCTCCTTCAGTGCCTTCCGGAAACCGGGGCCGGCAGGCTCTTCATCCCGGAATCCCAGCAAAAGCGTGATGACGGTCTGATGGGCATGGGGGCTTCTTACTGGGTGGCCAGCAACGATGTATTCAAGGCCGTCTGCGAAACCCACCCGTATCTTGGCGCCGCCGTTACGGCCCAATTGCCGGGAACGGGAACATTTCTCCTCGAAAGCAGAACCCTCCCCGCAGAAAAACTGCTGGACCTGTGTGGTTATTTGCTCGTTCCGCCAGAGCCGGCACTGGAAGAATCAGCACCGGTCATCATCGTCCCATAAAAAAGAAGGGGCCCCGGAGGGCCCCTTCAACGTGTCACCTATACGGGCTACTCTGCGGCCTCGAACATATCCTTGCTGACGCCACAAACGGGGCAGACCCAATCTTCAGGAATCTGCTCGAACGGAGTGCCAGGTGCGATCCCGGAATCCGGATCCCCGTTCGCCGGATCGTAGACGTACCCACATACCGTGCAGATAAACTTTTTCAAGTCCAATCCCCCTATCGTGAATTTCTTCTTACGCCTGCATTATAACGGCCGGGTTTCGCCCTTGCAAGCAGGACCGGCTAAAGGACCCGGAGGAAGCCAAAACTTACATCCCTGGTCAGCCATTCGGCCCCTTTTTCAGTGACGGCACAGTCATCCTCAACGCGCAGGCCCCCGAAGCCGTCAAGATAGACTCCCGGTTCTATGGTGACGACATCTCCGGCCATGAGCACATCCTGGGAAGATCTCGAAACATGAGGCAGTTCGTGCAGTTCCAGCCCTAGACCGTGACCTGTTCCATGGCTGAATGCCGCCCCGTACCCCGCTTCTTCGATCACCTTCCTCGCGGCGGCGTCCACCTCGCTGGCCTTCACCCCAGCCCTTGTCACCGAAAAAGCCGCTTCCTGGGCCTCCAGGAGCAGCCCGTGCAGGTCCTTCGCTTTGCCTGGAACCTCCCCCAGGGCGATGTTTCGCGTAATGTCGCACAGGTAGCCCCCGAATCGCGCCCCAAAATCCAGGGTAAACCACTCCCCGGTCTCTACAGGCTTTTCAGTGGGCAACCCGTGCGGTAGGACGGAGCGCACCCCCGAAGCCACGACGAATTCGTGGCCTCCCCATCCTCCCTCGGCCCCGTTCATACGGACGGAAAACTCGACGCGAGCGGCGATTTCTCTCTCAGTAACACCTGGGCGAAGCAAGGGAAGTGTTTCCTCGAGAGCGGCCGCACAGGCGCGGGCCGCTTCCCGGATAAGGGCTGTTTCGTAAGGGCTTTTGGCGCGCCTCTGCCCCGCTACCAGGGAAGATCCGTCAACCCACGTGAAGACTGACCCCGCACACAATGAGAGTGCAAGGGAATGAGAGACCCTTGCATGCTCGAAAGCCGCCTTCCGTATGCCCCAGCTGCAAAGGACGCGTTTCAGGGACTCCACCAGCCCGTCTTTCCCCTGGTCAAGGACCTCCAGCCCCGTCTGAGATTTTGCCTGGAGGACATAGCGTGAGTCGGTCACCAGAACGGCGTTTTCTTGGGAAACAAGCAACCCAGAATGGCTTCCCCTGAACCCGCTGAGGTAGAACACGTTTTCCCAGTTCCGCCCCTCGGAGCAGACGACAAGACAGGCTTCCACGTCGAGACGGGCCATGGCCTGCCTGAGGTTCTCGATCCGGTTGCCAAAATCGGGCGGCGCGGATCGGGGAGATCCCGTCATCGGGCAAGGAGTCCCCATAATTCCTCCCGAAAGCTCTCCGGGCAGTTTCCTTTGCCATCCACAACCCTGCCCACCACAGCGCAGGGAATCCCCTCTCTTCGCAGTTCTTCCAGTGCCCCTCCCGCCTCGGGCCCAGGCATGACCGCCAGGAGGACACCGGACGAGATGAGCCGGGTCGGGTCGAACCCCAGGCGGCGCGCGGCACGTCTCGTGTAAGGATGGACCGTAACCTTGGGCAGCTCCACTTCGAGACCCCAGGGAATGAGCCGGGAAATCTCCGCCAATCCCCCCATAAGCCCGCCCTCTGTCGGATCATGCATGAAGCGGGCGCTCTTTTTAAGGAGACGCGCCTCGGTACCGACGGAAAGGGAATTCGTCCAGGCGAGGACTTCTTCTATCTCCGTTTTTTCCAGGAAACCAGCCAGTAGATCGGGCCTGTCCTGCGCCAGGATCGTCATTCCTTCAAGACCCGCATGCTTCGTCATGAGCAGGACGTCCCCCAGTACGACATCATCGGCGCTCAGGACCCTCTGTGCGGTTCCGAAAACAGTGCCTACGATGACCGGAGCATCGTATCGGTCGGTGAATTCCGTGTGCCCCCCTACGACGGCAATCCCGGCCTCTTTGCAGGCTTCGTCGATTTCCGCCATGATTCGCGAAGCACACGAGCGCCCCTGTGCCGCGGGAAGGATCAGGGTGACAACGAGGTAGGCAGGTTCGCCTCCCTTGGAAAAAATGTCGTTCGAATTGACGTGTACCAGCAATCGCCCGGCCCCGGTTTTCGCTCCGACGATCGGGTCCGAGGAGACGACCAGGTACTTGCCCGCGGGCCAGTCTATGACCGCGGCGTCCTCCCCTATCCGGGGACCTATCTTCACCTCCGGCCTTTCCGCTCCCGAGTAGCGCAGTACGCTGCTCTGCAAGAGGTCCGGAGGCAGTTTCCCAAGGGGTGTTCCTTCCCCTTCCTTCATTGCGTTCCATCTCCTTTGATGCTGTACCGGCAGCCGCAGTAGTCTTGCCTACGCAAACCCAGCCTCCGGCTTTCCCTGGTCGATTCGAGGAAGCCGCCGGCTTTCCTCCATGTCCTGTCTACCCACTTAAGGCCATTCTTTCTTGCAATCAGCCCGCCGATGCGGTTGACCAGCACGGTATCCTTGTGCGGGCTGATCGTCAGCGTCGTGCAAAGGGCGTCACACTCCTCCTCGCACGCGCAGAGCGCCGCCGCCTGGAGCTGCAGGGCAAAACAAAGACCGCATCGCCTTCCCTTTTCCGGTTGTTCCGCCAGGAGGCGGCAGTTTCGAAACCAGGCCTCCGGGTCATACCTCAAGACTCGCAGGGTGGCTCCCGTCTCGACGGTAACTTTCTTCATGTCATCCAGGCGGAGCCGGTATTCCTCTTCCGGATGGATGTTCGACCCGTAGAAGGCACAGATCACGCGCCAGCCTTCCTGCTGGAGTCGCCTTACCGGTATCGTCGAGTCAGGGCCGCAGCAACAGTGAAGGAGGATCCGTCCCTTGCTAGCCATCCGCGTCGATTGTTTCCCTTCCCCTGACGAGGGTGGCGAACGCGAGGAAACCCGTATGGCCCACCATGACATCCTCAGGACGGAGTCTCGCGGCGGTTGCCTTGTAACGCCTCATGAAAATCTCCAGGATTTCGATGTTCACGAAAGATTCGGCTTCAAGGACCGGGATGAGCTTCACCAGTTGGTTCGTGGTCGGGACGATCAGGCCAAGCTGGCGCCCCGGCGCCAGCGTTCGCCGCACCTGTGACAGGTACTCCTCCGGGGCCTGCACGTCCAGGAAAACGGCATCGGCATCCGTCTCGTCGAAACCTTCTTCGATGTCCCTGACCTTGAACTCGACGCGGTCCTCGACTCCCCAGCGTTCACAGTTCGCCTTTGCCAGCGCCGAGAAGTCGGGCCTCCTGTCGTAGGAAACGACTCGGCCCCCCGTCCCGACCATGTTGGCCAGCAGTACGGTAAGGCTGCCGGATCCGGAGCCGCACTCCACGACCTTCGCCCCGGGGAAGATGGAAAGATGAAGCAGGATGTAGCCTGCCTCCTTCGGGAAAACGATCTGGGTCTGGCGCCTGATCCGCCGCATGTAATCCCCGACGGAAGGCTTCAGGATGAAAAAGACCTGGCCCGTCGAGGTCGAAACGGGATCCCCGTAGGACATGCCGACGAGGTCGTCGTGCTTCATGTGTCCTAGATGGGTACTTTGGTTTGCCCCTTCGGTCAGCCTGACGAGGTAACTGTCACCCTTTTTCGGAGACCAGAGCAACACCAGGTCCCCGTGCTTGAGCGTCGGCATCCCCCGCGAGCCTAAGACAGAAGTTCCAGGTAGGCGTTCACGAGGTCCCCGGACGATAAGCCCATGCCTGCAATAACGTCGTTCGAGGCCCCCGAGTCGCCGTACCGGTGGACTCCGAGGGAACGGAACCGGACTCTATGCCCCTTCTCCGCCAGGGCCATCGCGATGGTTCCGCCCAACCCGGTTTTCCTGTGATGGTCTTCGTACGTCAGGATGGCTCCGCTTTTCACGGCGTTTTCCAGTTCTTCCCCGTCCATTTCGAGAGGGCAGGGAACATTTACGAGCCGGGGACGGATCCCCCGTTGAACCAGTGCCTCCCAGCCCCGGAGAGCCCTGTGGGCCATCTGCCCCATGCAATAGATTGTCCCGTCGCTCCCGTCACGGAGGAGATCAGTCTGTCCATAACGAAACTCGTAGTCCGGACCAAAAACCGGATTACCGTCCTCTCCCGCGAGAACGGGCAGCTTGCTTCTCCCCATCGCCAGGCAGATATTCCCCGTCGTGCGTAGAGCCCACCGTGTCACCCTGTCAGTCTGGTTCGGGTCTGCAGGGACGACAAGCTTCCATCCGAAGGTGTTTTTCAGGAGGCCTGCGTAGTCGATGCACTGATGGGTCATCCCGTCCTCCCCGACGTCGAGGCCGACGTGGGTCAGGACGACCTTCAGGTTCGTCCCGTTGATGTCGTTCAATCGCTGCTGGTTGTAGACCTCGTCCAGCCCGAAGACCCCGAAATCCGCCCACAGGCTGACGACACCTCCGCAGGAGGCCGCTCCGGCCACGGTGGCCGTGGAGTGCTCCTGGATACCGGATTCCTTGAACCAATCCGGGCAGGCTTTCCAAAAGCCGTCGGTCTTTACGGAACCCGCCAGGTCGCAGTCGAACACAAGGATCGGGGTCCTGCCAGGGACTTTGTAGTTCAGCCTGCCGACATCCTCCAGGGCATTGCCGAAAGCCGAGCGGTTGTCCGTTTTCGCGTCGCTTGCGTATTCCCTTGGCTTGCCCGTTTCCAGGCAGGCTTGGTCCGGAACGCGGTGCCCTGAGCGGGGAAAATTGGGAGCTTTCCTGGTTTCCAGGGCTTTCTCCAGCAGGCGCGCAGAAAAACCGAGTTCCGCCATGGCCTTCTCGTAGAGTTCTCCCGTCGCGGCCTTTCCATGGTAATCGGGTACATCTTCCATGAAGGAAACGCCTCTGCCCATCGTGTTGTGGCACAGGATGACCGCGGGTTTTTGCACTTTCCGGGCAAAGGCCAGTTGCCTGTAAAGCGCAGCAGGATCCTGCCCGTCACACTCTAGGACTTCCCACCCATCCGCGCTCCATAAGGCGGAAAGGTTGGAAGGCATGATCTCCTCGATCCTGCCGGAGATCTGGATGTGGTTGTAGTCGATCATCACCGTCAATTCCGACAGGTTTTCCTTGACGGCCATCCGCCTCGCTTCCGCAACCTGCCCTTTCACTTGTTCCCCATCGCTCATCAGGACGAAGACATGCCCGTGATGGTTTCTCGCCCGGCAGGCCAGGGCGTAACCGACACCCGCGGACAACCCCTGTCCAAGGTTTCCCGAGCCCCAGTCGATGCCCGGCACCTGCCTTTCAACGTGCCCCTGGTAAGGGCTTCCCGCCTGTCGAAAATGGGCCATGACCTCCTCGGGCGTGAAGAAACCGTGTGCCGCCAGGGCTGCGTAGGCCCCCGGCGATGTATGCCCGTGACTGACGACGACGAAATCCCTGTCGATTTTTCTGCAGTTTTCCGGGGTCAGGTTTGCCGTAGCATAGGCCATGAGGTACATTTCCATGCTTGAAAGGGAACCGGCAGGGTGCCCGCTGTTTGAAACCGACGTCATGGTGACGGCCCATGCGCGGCAATACCTGGCGATCTCACTGATCCTGGAGACTTGTCCTTCTGTGAGCGAATCGGCGGGAAAATTCCGGATGTCCAGATCCCAAAGCTTCATCGAGTTTGACGCTCCTTCCGATAGGCAGCCTCCCTCAGGAGTCTTCCGGCCCATTATACAGATTCCTTCAAGAGCCTCCTCAGTGCTTCGTCAAAATGATCCGGCCCGATCTCCGCAAGGGCTTCCCTTTTCCCGGATCCAACCTGCGCCTTCAGGGCTTCTTCCGCCGCGACCCGACAGAGGTTTTCCAGTTCGGCCCCGTTCAGCCCGGGTGTCTTAACAGCAATCGAGGCCAGGTCGACACACGATGAAACGGGCTTGCGGCGGGTATGTACCTGCAGGATTTCCAACCTTTCGGATTCGTCCGGGTCCGGCAAGGCTACCTGGATTTCGAAACGGCCGGCCCCGATCACCCGGGAGTCGATAGCATCTGGGCTCAAGGCCGTCCCGATCACGGTCACACCCCGCATGTCGAGAATACCGCTCATTTCCGAGGAAAACTGGGAGATCAGCCTTTCTGCCACGGCATCCCTTTCGAACGGCTTCCTGTTCGGGAAGAGGGATTCGATCCCGTCCAGGCAGAGAATGGAGGGGGCAGACTGCCGGGCAAACCGGAAAGCCTGTCTCAAGCCTTTTTCTCCTTCCCCGATATACCGCGACAATAGGGTCGGTCCCTGGACAAAGATGAAATTCAACCCGCTTTCCTTTGCGATGGCCTTCACCAGCAAGGTTTTTCCCGAGCCGGCCCTGCCGTGAAGAAGGATGCCCCTGGGGGGACGCGTGTCGAGCTGCCGGTAGAGGTCCTCGTTCCACAGCGGCCACTCGACCGCCTGCCTGAGTGTTTCCTTTACCGTTGCCAGCCCGCCGATGTCTTCCCAGCCCACCTCCGGGACCTCGAGGTAAACCTCCCTGAGGGCGGAAGGCTCGACCTCCTTCAAGGCCTCCTCGAAATCCCCGGTAGTTACCTGGAGCCTTTCGATCTCCTCGTCTGGCAGTTCGCCGCTTTTCAGGTCTAGCACCGGCAGGATCCGTCGCAAGGCATTCATGGCGGCTTCCTTCGCCAAGGCTTCCAGGTCGGCGCCCACGAAGCCGTGCGTCCGAGCTGCCAATCCTGGCAGGTCCACGTCCGCGTCAAGGGGCATCCCCCTGCTGTGGATCTGCAGGATCTCCAACCGTCCCTGGCGGTTCGGGATCGGAACCGAGATTTCCCGGTCGAACCTCCCCGGTCTCCTGAGGGCCGGGTCGAGGGCGTTGGGGATATTCGTGGCCGCCATGACGATCACCTTCCCGCGGGACTCCAGTCCATCCATCAGTGCCAAAAGCTGGGCGACGACCCTTCGCTCGACCTGCTTTTCCCCACCCATTTCCTCACGCTTGGGGGCGATGGCATCGACCTCGTCGATGAAGAGGATCGCCGGGGCGTTTTTTCCTGCCTCCTCGAAAACGGCCCGTAGCCGGGCTTCGCTTTCCCCGTAATACTTTCCGATGATCTCCGGCCCGGAGATCGATGTAAAAAAAGCGTCCGTCTCGTTCGCGACCGCTCTCGCCAAGGCTGTTTTCCCCGATCCCGGAGGACCGTAGAGGAGGACCCCCTTTGGAGGTTCGATACCGAGTTTCCTGAAGACCTCGGGATACCTCAGGGGGATCTCCACCATTTCCCTGATTCGCTTGATCTGGGGTCCCAGCCCCCCGATGTCCTCGTAGGAGACCTTTGTCTTTCTGGAGGCGCCCGTTTTGTCCCCCGGGCCCTTCTCGATCTCGATGGACGTTCCAGGGCCGATGACGACGATCCCCTCCGGGACGGTTTTCTTGACGATGAACTCGCAAGGCTTGTTCCCCAGGAGCGTGGCACGGACCCGTCCCCCCCTGAGGAGCGGTTTCCCCTGCAGGAAAGAAACGAGGAGAGACTCCCCCCCGACGCAATTGCCGAGCGCGTCACCGACCACCTGCACGAGGGCCGCCGATATCCCGTGTGCCCAGGAAGCTTTGACGAGATCTACCTTCGAATCGATCCCCGTGTCGATGTTTTCCCTTGTCGAGCGGTCGATGAGGATGACCCCCTGTCCGCGGTCATCCACCTCGCATGGGAGCAAACGCGCCGGATATACTCGTTTGCCTTCGAGGAGGGCAATCTCCCCTTCTTCGAACCCGTAAAAAGCCATGTCTTTAGGGTCCAGTCTCGCGATCCCCTGGTCTGCGTCTTTCGCGTGCGCCTCTCTGGCTTTCAGCATGAGAGTCTCCCCCCCTTTCCAGCGTAGTTGAAAGAGGGCCCCTCGCCACCGCACAGCGGTGCCGCGGAGCCCTCTTCCAAAGCTTTCCGGATCCTCAGGCGGAAACGGAGATGGCTTCTACGCGGCCCGGATACGCTTCCAGTCCGGCCTTGAGGATGTCCATCGCCCTTGCCAGGTCCTTTTCCTTGAGCACGTAGGCAAGCCTGACTTCGTCCCTTCCGAGGCCCGGCGTCGCGTAGAAACCCTCAGCCGGTGCCATCATGACCGTTTCCCCGTCCACGTCGAAATCCCTGAGCATCCAGATGACGAACTTCTCGGCATTGTCTACAGGCAGCTTGACGACGACATAGAAAGCCCCTTTCGGTTCCTCGCAGACTACGCCGGGCATTTCCTTAAGGGCCTTGTAGAGGATGTTTCTCCTCCGGGTGTATTCCTCGTTGACTTCCTTAAGGTAGGACATGGGCGTCTTGTAGAGTTCCGCCGCGCCGACCTGCTCCAGGGTCGGGACGCAAAGACGGCCCTGGGCAAGTTTCATGACCTGCGCCATGAGTTCTCCGTTCTTCGAGACGATGCAGCCGATCCTGGCTCCGCAAGCGCTGAAGCGCTTGGAAACCGAGTCGACGAGGATGACCCTGTCCTCGATCTCCTTGAGCGTCCCGAAGCTCGTGTACTTCAAGCCGTCATAGACGAACTCGCGGTAGACTTCGTCCGCGATGATGAACAATTCGTGTTTTTTCGCGAGTTTAGCCAGCATGGCGATCTCGGCGTCCGTGTAAACGACTCCGGTCGGGTTGCCGGGGTTTGACATCAGGATCGCCCTGGTTGCCGGTGTGATGGTTTTTTCGATTTCCTCTTCCGGCGGCAGGTGGAACCCGTTTTCCGCCCGGGTCGTGATGGGCTTCAACGTCACGTTGACGGCCTGGCCGAAGCCGTTGTAGTTCGTGTAGAAAGGCTCCGGGACAAGGATCTCGTCCCCCGGGTCGCAAACCGCGATCATGGCGAACATCAGGGCTTCGCTGCCGCCGTTCGTCACGATGATATGCTGCCTCTCGTAGTCGATGCCGTAACCTTCGTAGTACTTTCTAATCGCGTCGAGCATCTCGTTGCTGCCGGCCGAAGTGGAATAGGCGAGGACATCTTCCTTGAAGTCCCTGACTGCGTCGAAAAATCCGGCCGGTGTCTCGATGTCGGGCTGGCCGATGTTCAGGTGGTATACCTTTTTGCCTTTCGCTTTCGCCTCGTTAGCATAAGGGACAAGTTTCCGGATCGGGGAAGCCTGCATCTCGGTTATCCTTTTCGAGAACTTCATCTGCGGACACACTCCTTTTCGGGATTCTTGGCCTCGTTAATCGATATAAACCCTCGGGACTCTCCGGGAAAACATGCCGGGGATTTCATAATTGATCGTCCCGATTTTTGCAGCGACTTCCTCGACGGTGATCGTCTCCCCGCCCTGTGAACCGATGAGCACGACTTCGTCTCCCACTTCGACTCCCGGTACATGGGTCACGTTGACCATGCACTGGTCCATGCAGATACTGCCGACAACCGGAGCCCTTCGCCCGCGGACGAGCACTTCGCCCTTCATGTTGAGCAGCCTCGTCCAGCCGTCGTTGTATCCCAGGGGGAGAACCGCAATCCGCTCTTCCCCTCGGGTCATGTAGCGCAATCCATAGCTTATCCCGCTCCCGGCGGGCAGGACCCTCATGCAGGACACCGCGGTCTTGACCTCAATGACGGGCTTGATCTCCACGCTTTTACGGACAAACACGGAAGGCCATATCCCGTACATGATGACACCCGGCCTGACGGCATCAAGGTGCATCTCAGGAAGTGAAAGCGTCGCCGCGCTGTTACAGGCGTGCCGGAGGCGGACACCCACGTTCCGGGCACGCAGGAGCTCAAGCACATCACCGAAGCGGCGGTATTGCCACCGAGTATAGTCCAGGTTGAGTTCGTCTGCCGTCGCGAAATGCGTGAACACGCCCTCGATTTCAAGACCCGGCATCGCAAGGATATCATCCAGCACAGACGGGATTTCCTCAGGGAGGAAGCCGATCCTTCCCATCCCGGTGTCGACTTTCAGATGTATCCTCGCCGGCTTGCCCTGCCTCACCGCGGCGTCACTCATGGCTTTCGCGAAACCCGTGTCCGTGCAGGCGCCCGCCACATCGAGCCTCACCATTTCCTGGGCCGCACAGGCGGCAGGAGGTCCCATCACGAGAACGGGTTCGTGGAAACCGTTTTCGCGGAGTTCAAATGCCTCTTCCGGTATTGCAACGGAAAACCTTTGGGCGCCGGCTTCCCGGAAGGCCCCCGCGGCTTTCACCATCCCCGTCCCGTAAGCGTTCGCCTTCAGGACGGCGATCGTCTGTACCCGGGGCCCTGCCCAATCCCTCACTGCCCGGTAATTGGATTTCAGGTTTTCCAGGGAAACTTCCATGCGTGTCGGGCGGAATTGCACGATCGATTCGCCTCCTCAATCGGAAAGCGGGGCAGGTTTTCACCTGCCCCGCGTGGGCCAAAAGGGCCCAGTGTGAGTTGAGCTAGATTTTAAGCGCCCCGGAACGGCGTTTCTCGTCGAAATCCTTGACGAGTTTACGCAGCGTACCCGAGAGAAGCAGCAGGGCGATCAGGTTCGGGATAGCCATGAGCCCGTTCAGTGTGTCCGCGAGGTCCCAGAGGTTGGTGAGGAAGCCGGCTCCACCTCCGAGTGCTTCACCGGAAGCCCCCAGGATGATGAAGAGTATCCAGAGGATCTTCATGACCGGGATGAACTTCACGCCGAAAACATACACGGCCGCCGTCTCACCATACCAGTACCAGCCCAGTATCGTCGAGAAGGCGAACAGCGCGAGTCCCACGGAGAGGATCATCGTCCCCACTCCGCCGAGAACGCTCTGGAAAGCCGAAAGCGAGAGCTTCGCCCCGGTAAGCTCCGGCTGGCCGGTAAGGACTCCGCTGGTGAGTATCGCGAGGGCCGTCAGGGAGCAAATCACGACGGTGTCGGTAAAAACCTCAAACAGGCCGTACATGCCCTGTCGGACAGGGTGGTCGACAACCGCCGTCGCATGGACCATTGGGGCCGAGCCGAGCCCCGCCTCGTTTGAAAAGACGCCCCGGGCGATACCTTTGGTGATGGCGAGCTTTACCGACCAGCCCGCAACAGCGCCGGGCAGTGCCATCGGATCGGAGAAGGCGTATTTCACGGCGTTACTGATCGCCAGGGGGATCTGGTCGGCATGCATTCCAACCACGATAACCCCGCCGACGATGTAGAAGATCGCCATGAAGGGTACAAGGTATGTCGTGACGTCGGAAATCCTCTTCAGGCCGCCCACGATGACGAGACCCGTCAGGATTGCAACGACGATACCGGTGTACATGTTCGGGATGCCGAAGCCCAGGTTGAATCCCTCAGCGGTGGAGTTCGCCTGCACTGCACAGCCGATGCCGAAGGAAGCCAGGAACGCGAAGAGGGCGAACAGCCAGGCAAGCCACTTCTGTCCGGTTCCCTTCTCGAGGATGTACATGGTGCCGCCGCGCCAGTTGCCTATGGTGTCCTTATCACGGTAGTGGACTGCCAGGGCGACTTCGCACATCTTGGTGGTCATCCCGAAGACGGCCGAAACCATCATCCAGAAGAGAGCGCCGGGACCGCCAAGGTGCAGGGCCGTCGCGACGCCGGCAATGTTACCCGTGCCGACAGTCGATGCAAGGGCCGTCGACAGCGCGGCAAAGGAGGAAATAGACCCTTCCCCTTCCTTCTTCTTGCCCAGGTTTCCGAACACTTCCTTGAACATGAGCAGGAAGTAACGGAGTTGGGGGACACCCAGGATAAGAGTGAGGTACACGCCCGTCCCCACAAGCAGAGTAAGCATCCAGGGACCCCATACGATACCATTGATTACGCCGTTGATCTTCATAATGCCTTCCATTGCCTCAAATCCCCCTCCCTAAATCTTTTTCCGCCAGGACTGTTCGCAAGGAAAAGTTGACCAGACTCGCTGCGCACATATTGCGGGGTGCGAAACCTCCTTTCCCTTGGGTATTGTATGTTTAATATTAATTTAGGCTATTATACCATGGGCGCCTTGCCCGGGGAACCAAACCCGCCGCAAGGCGCCATTTTTACAGGTATCCTCTTTCTTTCAGGACGGATTCCGCCCGTTCCAGGTTGCGGGATGCCAGCTTGACGACCGGTCCCGTGCAGCCCATGGCCGATTCCGCGTAAATACCCATTTTCCAGAGTTCCCTTACCGCCTCTTCGATGTTCAGGACGTCGATCCCGTGAATTTCCTCGTCCGTAGGCTCGAACGGCGGGGCTTTCACTTCGTCTGCAGTCGGTGCGGCTTTCGGTTTCATGCTTGCCAGAACGGATTCTAGCCCCGCCTCGCGCGCTTTCCTCATCTCCTCCGCCACAAGCCCGGGCAGGTTCGCGGAAGCCGCGGCGGCGGTAAATGCCAGTGCATTTGCGATCACCGGCGCCCCGGAAGCTCTCGATATGATCGAGATGACGTGGGGCCAGCCTTCTCCCGCCGAGGGGCCGTAACCCCAGCCGAGGGATTCGTAGCTTCCACCGGTCGTGAAGGACGAAAAGAGTTTCATGAGCACGTTGCCGGTAAGGGTGTCGGCGACGCACACGTCGACGGCTCCCGCCAGGATATCGTTGCCCCTCAGCACGGCGCCGCCGTCCTTCCTGACGCTTTCACCGAAGAGGACCGGGTACCCGGAGTCCCTGAGTTGGGACAGGGCCCTGTACACCGTCTGGGCACCCTCCACATTCAGGATACCGACTCTCGGTTCTTTCTTGCCGATTGCCCGCGCCACGGCGATCCCGAAAATCGCGTTCTTGAGCATCGCCTCGGCCCTTTGGGAGGCACTCGATCCCGTCGAAGAAGCGATCAGCATATCTTTCCCCCTGCCGGGAGTCACAACCCTCCCGATTGTCGTGACGCCCATCGGGAAAGGATAATGCAGGGCTACGGCCCCGTCGATCCGCCCGTCACCGAGTGCTTTTTCCATAGCCTCCGCGATGCGTGCCTCGCAGTCGGTCTCTTCCGTCTCGATCCATTCAAGGTCCTCGATGCCGGGCGTTTTTGGCCCGATCATCACCACCGAGAGCCCGCCGTTTGAAAGCTGGGCCAGTCGGGCACCGGAAACCATCTCTTCCGCCCCCAGTTCGCTGCCCCTCGCCATAAGCCCGATCTTCCTGCGGGGCCCGCCCGTTTTTGCCGTTTCGACAATCTCGGCTAGGAGATCGCCTATCGTCTTGTTCAGGTCCGACAAACCGATCCCCCCTACTCCGACCGAAGAGTCGAAGCCACCTCGGACAATGCCTCCAGGAGGAGCCGCTTGATGTCTTCCTTTGAAACCGCCTGGGAGGCTTTTTCTTCGACCGGGGGTTCGATGAGGAAGGAAGCCCCGTCGGCAAGGTTCGTCATCCGCGCGAGGAACAGGCTCCCTTTCCCGATAACCATGGCTCTTTTGATTTTCCCGGACCTTATCCAGTTGCAGGCGTGGCCGATGAAGGGGACGCCCGAAGGGATGTGACCCTGTGTATGGGCGAAACCGGGAATCCCCTTCTCCTTGACGAAGTCGGGAATCCGTGCTTTCTCGAGCTGCCCCTTCATGACCGCCAGGGCCCCGATCATCTTGAAGTTCGCCAAGGGGACGTCACCTGCCCCGGCAGGAAGGGTTATCTCCGGGTTCTGCAATTCGGCCGCGTACTTGTCCACATCATCGAACGCGAGCCCCAGTTTCTGGAGAGGTTCCCATACCAGCGCGCTGGTTATCGCCTGGGGAGCGGAACCGGCTCCTACGGAGTGCTTGCCGAGGGCATCGAGCCGAATAACGGGCGAGGTGCCGTCATCGGGGGCTAGAAGCAGCGCGAAGTTGCCAAGGCAATCTTCGAGTGCGGGCATCCCTTTCTTCACGTGATCGCGGCTGTTCATGAAGAGTTTCGGTATCGCGCCTCCCGCAAGGACGACGCAATTCTTGCGGGCACCCGCAGCGACCTGGCAAGCTGCCGCGATGACCGCGTTCACGGGCCCTGCGCAGAAACCCCTTACGTCACAGCCGCTTGCGTTCGTGCAGCCTGCGATCTCGGCGACGGCTTTCGCAAAGTTGCCTCCCCCGCGCTGGTTCATGTCACCTGCCGCTTCCTCGGAACATTCGATGACGAAATCGACTTCCTCGGGTTTCAGGCCGGAGTTGCGGAAGAGGTGCAGGAGGGCCAGTACTCCACCCGCCTTGCAGGCCAGGTTTTCCAGCAGGACGTAGGCTTCGAGGCATTCGTCCACGTCGTGCCCTTTCCTGGAGCAGCCCACGGTTTTTCCCCCGAAGAAGAGAGGGAGGGCATCCTTTTCGGCGATCTCTTTCTCGATCTCTTCCATCGGATGCCCCTTCTCGAGCCGGGCAAGGATAGCCTCCGTCATCACGGGGCTTACCTTCAGTTTCTCTTTCACTGATGCGGCGAAACCGGACTCGAGCCAAACGATGTCGAAAACGTCACTGATGTCCATCAACCCGATAAACTCATCCTCCGGCATGATTTCCCCGAAACTCCCGTAACGGCTTGGTTGGGAAACCGGGTTTTCGAGCCAGGGCTGGGGGTGGCTCTCCAGTTCGTCCAAAGCCATTGCGCCGATGTAGGACAGGTTGGGAGCGTACGAAGCCGCCTTTTCGTACGCCTGCAGGTGCGATGGAAGGTTTTCCAGGAATTCCGAGGTTCCCTTGCTTTTCCTTTCCACGTACGGCGTGTTGCCGTAATGCAGGGCCATTTCGGGAGCGTGATTCAGGCAGTAAGAGGTGCCTTTGACCGCGACTTTCATCGATAGTGAATCCTCCTTAAACAAGGGCCCAGCAGGCACCGCCCGCCGGGCCCCGATTCTTGCATCAGCCGGTGAAGACCGTCTGTTCGTGGACCTCTGTACCTAGCGCCTTGAGGGCTTTCAATACGAGTTTCCTGCGTATCTGGACTTCCTCTTCCGCAGTTCTCGAGGGATCCCCCAAAGGATGCGGTATCGCAATGGCCGGAACGATCCTGTTCGCCCCCACCGTTTGGGAAATGGGTACGATGGTACAGACGTGGACAACCGGAAGGCCACCCCGTTCTATCTCCTTCACGAGCGTTGCACCGCAACGCGTGCAGGTTCCTCAGGTGGAGGTGACGATGACCGCATCGACGCCATCCTTCTTGAGTTTCCCGACGATCTCCTCGCCGAAGCGCTTGGTGTTCCCTACGGAAGTACCGTTTCCAACAGTCGAGTAGAATTTCTCGTGGAATTTCTTGAAGACGCCCTCTTTTTCCAGTTGCCTCATGACATCGACCGGCAGGACCCTGTTGGGGTTCTTGTTGGCGTAGGTCGGGTCATAGCCGCCGTGAGCTGTTTCGTAATGCTCTGCATCCGCGGTCATGACACCTGCCAGTGAATACTCCCCGTAGTGCGACGCGCTCGATGCCTCGATATGGTCAGGGTTCCCCTTCGGGACAATACCACCGGAGGTGACGAGGGCAATGACGGCGTTCTTCATGTCGATGATCGGCGGGTTTGGAGCTACCCGGTCGAAAACTGGCATCGGGTACTCGGTCTTGAAGGGTTCTCCTCGCAGCTTTTTCGCCAGCATCTCCGCGGCTCGCTCGCCCCCCACCTTGTCCAGGAAGACGTTCCTCCTCAAACCGCGTTCGATGTAGCCTTCTTCTTCTGGAGTCCCTATCTTCTGACCTTCAAGCTGCTTCAGGATAAGCCCGGCCATGCCTTGTACGGCGGGGCCCATTCCGCGGGCGCTGTCTGAAGTCTTGACAATATAGGCGCTCTTTCGGAAAAGCTCGACCCCGGGGTTTTCCGGATACATACCACCGACGACGGGAATTCCCAGTTCCTTCGCAACCAGGTCGAGGACGGCGCCGCTTGCGGTCCCATATCGCCCGGCGTTGAAGGCCGGCCCCGCGACCAGCGCATCGGGGGAAAACTTTTTGATCATCCCGAGGATCTCGGCCGAAGCCGAGTCCATGTTCTCCGCAAAGTAACTGTCCCCGCAGATCACCGTTCCGACGATTTCCGCCTTCCCTTTCAAGGCTGCGTTAAGAGCCAGGCCGGGACCGACGACGCCTTCCCTGGATTCGGGCTTGACGTCTGCCTTGTCTTCACCGCCGATTCCAGCAAAAAACTGGTTTATATAGTGCACGATCCTGTAGGACAAACGATTTCCCTCCTTTCCAAGGCTGCCTAGACGGAGAACTTGCTGAACTGCTCGCGCATCCCCGCCACGGCCTTGGCCAGCGCCTCCGTGTCGAGGACCATCTCCATCATCCCGATCTGCTCCTCCCACTGCGCAGGATCGGCCTCTGCCTTCACCGCCTCGTCGAACACGTGGTACACCGCGAGTCCCAACGGGACTCCCGCCAACGGGCCTGCAAATGTCGGATCGCCGTTCGCCACCGTCTCCGCGTAGATCTCCGCACCTTCCGCATCCGAAGATCCCAGGATCACGACGACGTTCTCCGCTCCGTACTTCTCAGCAGCGTCCTTCACCCGCTGCTGGTTCTGCAGGTCCATGGCACCGGCGGCCGTTCAGACGAAGCACTCCGTCACGGAAAACACGATCTCCGCCCCCGTCGACTTCAGGCACGCCTCGATCGCGGGGCCCGGGACGCCGTCCCTCTCTCCGAGAAGGACAAGCTTCTTCCCTGCCAGCTTACCCATGGGTCTTCACCTCCTCGTCGAATTTTTAAGAATGTCAGGCTACAGGCTAGATCGTGATTGCGCTGATGCGGGTGAAGCCCAGTTCGCTAGTCGAACCCGTGATTGCCTGGAGTTCGACCTCGATGGAACCGTCCGCCCTCAGCGAGCCCTGGAACCCGCCAGCGATGACGTCGGCGAAGTTCGGGTAACCGATGACCTTGTCCATGGCGGGCAAGAGGATCACCTCGTTCGCGTTGCCGGCTGTCACGACCGCGTCCGCTTCCTTGGCCGCGTCGGCAAGCGACTGGCTGGCTCCGTCCCTGCCTGCGTATTCGTCGGTTACCAAAACGGTCTTTATCCCGGCGGTTTCCGCCTTCCTGCAGTTCAGGATCAGGTCGGCGTCAGGATTGCCGAAACCTTCTTCCGAAATGAGCAGCCCGTCCACACCGAGTGTTTCGGCAAGCTTGACCGCGTAGGAAGAACTGCGCTTCTTGTCGGCCAGGGTGACGTTTTCGTTCGTGATGATGACTCCGACGAAGTTGTAGTCCTTCCCGTGACGGGCGGCCATGGCCTTGATGATCGGGTTGTTGAGGTGGTAGTAGGTGCTGTTCTTGTCACAGGCAGAGACGCAGTTTCCCGAAATGATCGCGCCGTCGAACACTTCCGTGTAGTTGATCAGGGTGGGAAGCATCTTCTTGGCATCGACTCCATAAACATAGGTGTCGTGGAGCAGTCCTTGGGACTGGAGCATGTAGAGGTAGGCAACCTTGGGCAGCCCGGGGAACGCATGCATAGCCTCGTTCAGAGGTTTCGCCTCGTAGGACTCGACGCAATCGGCTTGTGCGGTGCATGCTGCCTTGGCCAGGTGTTCCGCAACCTTGAGCCCGGCGATTCGCAGGGAGGCCTCGTAATCGTGCCTTTCCAGCCCTTCCACGGGTTCGACGACGAGAACGAGGTTGCAGGTATGGGCAAAAGGCGTGAAATCCGCCGCCGGGCCGGTCATGTCGATGATCCCTTCCTGGAACCCGACGATCTTGCCGCAGGTCACGACCGCAGATCCTTCCAGGACAAGTGTCTTGCCCGAGCCTACCGTCTCGACGTCGGAGATCATCCCGGGGAATACGCCGTTAGCTTTTTCCATCTTGCAACGCGGTTCCACGACGTCTTTTACGGGTATGATCCTCGTTCTGTCACCGGGCAGGGCAAAATCGACCTCTACCTTGAGGAAGTTGCCGTCCTCCTTCACGAGGGCGAGAATCTCCCCCTTGCAGACCGTCAAAACGCCATCCTTGAAACCGGTTTTTTCACCCCAAGCCAGGCTTTTGACCTTCAGCTTGTGAAGTTCTAGCTTCAAGTTTTTTTCCCCCTTCCTGAACTCTGCTGCTACGCCAGCAGGGCTTCCGCCCTCTGGCGTATCCCCTCGATCGTCACGTCCCCTCCGCTCAGGCGGTCTTTCTGCTCTCCGCCCTTGTAGAAAAGGAAAGTCGGGACGCCCATGACCTTCAGGGAGATGACCAGCCTGCGGTTTTCCGCCACGTTAAGCTTGCAGAAACGCACTTTTCCTTCCAGTGCCTTCGCCAGTTCCTCGACTTGGGGCAGGAGGGCAAGGCAGGGGCCACATTTCGGGCCCCAAAGATCGACGACTACCGGCAACTCGCTCTGCATGACCTCGGTTTCGAAATTGTCCTTATCCAGTTCCACCATTCTTTTCACCTCCTCCCGTTTAACGGTTTCGGGCACAGGACTGCGGAGTTATTCCCCGTCAGGGATCCTGAACCCATATTGCCTGAGGCTTTCGCGCATCAAGTCCGCATCGATGAGCGCATAATCCCTTTCGATCCGCTCCGCTCTCTGCCCGGGCAAAGCCCAGCGGCCTTCGTAGCTCCTGAAAACGCCGATGGCTTTCTCGATATGGCCCAGCGAATCGATGTCGACACGGCCATCGAGCCCCGGACTTGCGAGGATGAGTGTGCGAAACGGCTGCTGGTTGGGCAGGAAATTGCCGTAGAGCGGGTGGGTAAGGAGGGTATGCCCCTTGTGAATGAGATCCCTTGCGGCCACCAGCACCTCCCAGGCGCTGGAGCAAGGGGTTCAGAGATTTTTTATCGAGGAGGTCACCAGGGGATTGTTTGAGATTACACAAAAAGCCACGCCTGCCACGCCCTCTCTGGAAAAGGAACGACCATGGGATCAGCCACTTTTGACCTTTTCCCTGTCGGCAGGCGCTTCGCCCACTCCAGAGCTCCGTCCGGCCGCAATTCTTTAGCCTGAGAGTTTCAAGCCTATGTTTGGCTTTTGCCCCTTCGGCGCCCGGGGTTGCCGGGGCTCTCTTGCGACGTTCATCCGGATACTACCAAGTTTATTTTACATGAAGGTTTTTGGGGGTCAAGTACTCATCATTATTGAAAGAAGGGGAAGCGGGTCAGAAAGACCCCCTTCCCCTTCCAATCGCTCCTAAGTTTATTTACCTACCACTTCAAGCCCTTGACGAAGATCCAGGCGATGGCGATCGGTGCCACGACGCGGCAGACCCAGACCCAATAAGTTTCCCAGGCAAAGGGGGCCTTGCCTTCGTTGCTCGCTTCCTTCTTGGCGTTCTCTAACCAGATCCATCCCACAAAGACCGCGATGAAGATCCCCCCGAGGGGAAGAAGCACGTTCGAGGAAATGAAGTCCATCGCGTCCAGGAAGTCCTTCCCGGCGATCTTCAGGTTCCCCTTGAGGGAGATGGCAGAGGGTACACCGAGGGCCGTGATGACCAGGCCCAGTATCCAGGAAGCCTTCGCGCGGGTCCAACCCATCTCGTCCTTGAAATAGGCCACGCAGACCTCGAGCAGGGAAACCGAAGAGGTCAGGGCCGCGAAGAAGAGGAGCAGGAAGAACAGGAAGGAGAAGATCATCCCGCCGGGCATCTTGGCAAAGACGTTGGGAAGGGTGATGAAGGTCAGCCCAGGGCCAGCGCTAGGTTCGATCCCGAACGCGAAGACCGAGGGAAAGATCGCGCATCCGGCCAGGAAGGCAGCCCCGGTATCCATAGACGCCACGGTGATGGCGGCTGAAGGCAGGATTTCCTTCTTGTTCAGGTAGGAACCATACGTGAGCATGCACCCCATCCCGAGGGACAGGGAGAAGAAGACCTGTCCGAGTGCCGCGAAGATCGCCTCACCGGTGAGCTTGGAGAAATCAGGCTTCAGGTAGAATTCAAGCCCCTTTCCGGCTCCGGGGAGAGTGACGCCGCGGATGATGAGTATGACCAGGATCACGAAAAGGGCTGGCATCATGATTTTGCAGTACTTTTCAATTCCTTCGCCGACGCCTTTGAAAACGATCCAGATGGTGATCACCATGAAGATGATCTGGTAGGCAACCACCTGTGGCGTGTTGGTTACGAAAGCTCCGAACACGTCACCGGCCTTGCCTGCAGCACCCGCTTCCATCAGCCCCGTGAAGGACTTGAGCATGTAGGCGATTGTCCAGCCCGCGATTACGCCGTAGAAAGAAAGAATGATGAACCCGGCGATGACGCCCATCCAGCCGACGATCGGCCACGCCCCGCCTTTCAGCTTTCGGAAAGCGCCGACTGCGTTCAATCCGGAATTGCGGCCGATAACCATCTCCGCGAGCATGATGGAAATGCCGAGCGAAAAAACGATGGCAAGATAGACCGCGACGAAGGCAGCGCCTCCGTACTTGCCTGTAATGTAAGGAAAACGCCATATGTTTCCCAGGCCGATCGCAGACCCTGCCGCGGCCATGATGAACCCGAAACGGCTGCCCCATTGTTCACGATTCTCTGTCCCGTTGCTCACGATATCCCCTCCTTTAGGGCGGTTTTCGTTTAAAAATCTCTACGCTGATTAACCGAAACCATGCCTGGTTGAATTTTCGCGATCGCTCCCCTTTCTGAAGGGATTTTGCGCGTTTAAAGCCTTCGCCACGGGCAGGGAAAACAGCACGGGAAACATTTCGTCTTCGTCACATCATCCTTGGCTTAGAATAAACGCACGCAGTCAATTAATCAATACCCCATCATTCACCTCCATTTCCTGTACAAATCCGGCCTTCTTGAAGGCCAGACTTTGTTTGCGAGCCTTGCCTTGTCGACCAGCGTGCGGTCTAGCCAGGCGAGTTCCGTAGCAGGACGGTCGTCCAGCTGCAGGAGGATTTCCCCGAAAGGGTCTACCGCCAGGCTGTTCCCGCCGAAAGCCACGAGGGACCCCCTGTCGCAGCGGTTTACGCCTACCGAGAAAACCTGGTTTTCCAGCGCCCTTGCGACTACCAGGGTCCGCCAGAGGCGAATATGGTCTCCCGGCCACGCACCGACAACGACCAAAATTTCTGCTCCTTTTTCTGCAAGAGCACGGGACAGCTCGGGAAACTCGACGTCAAAGCAGACGAGAATACCTGTTTTCCAACCGCAGAGTTCGCAGATTGCCAGCGTCGAACCGGGCCTGAATACCCCTGTGTCGGGGTAAGTCCGTAAAACGTGGATTTTGTCGTAGGTTACCAGCACCGCACCGTCTGGCCCGATAACGTGGCACCGGTTCACCCTGCTTTCCCCCGAGCTGACAGCCATGCTTCCCGCCACGATGCCCATCCCGAAACGTTTCGCGATGGCACGGAAAGCGTCCAGCGCCTCCAATTCTTTCAATCCGCCGGTTTCCGAGCTGCCACCGGGGTAGGATACGTTCCACAGTTCCGGCAGTATCGCCACCGAGGCTCCATTTCCCCCGGCCGTCTCGGTTTCCTTCAGCAAGGCTTCCAGGTTGGCCTCCGGACTCTTGCGGAGAATGGACGCCTGAATGATAGCAACGGCTGTCCGATCCATTGTTTTCTCCCTCGCGTAGTCTTATCCTGCTCACAGCGACACGATTATAGCCCGAGCGGACCTCGGATTGACAGGCCGTTGGCAACGAAGGATGATTGACTTCCATTCAGGGAGCTAGGAGTGTGAAGAACATGTGCCTCGCAATTCCACACACGATCGTCTCCATAACAGGTCAAAAAACAGCGGTAGGCCGCGCCGGGACTGTCGAAGTCGAGGTCAGGACCGATCTTGTCGAGAACCTGGCGGTGGGAGACATCGTGTTGGTCCATGCCGGCTTCGCCATCGAAAAACTCATGTCCGATGAAGCAGCAGAGATAGAGGCCCTGTGGGATTCGATCAGGGCCTTTGCGGGACAGTGATCTCATGACCGACTCGGTTTCCGAACGCGTCGGGGTTGGGGTCAAGGCTCTCGAGAAACTCGCGGACCACCCCCTAAAATTCATGGAGGTTTGCGGAACTCATACGGTCTCCATTTACAGGTCTGGGCTCAGGGCCCTTCTTCCGGGGGGAGTCCAGCTTGTCTCGGGGCCCGGGTGTCCCGTTTGCGTCACCTCCCAGGGTTCGATCGACACCCTCGTCCGGCTTTCCGGAAAGGAAGGGCTCGCCATCGCGACCTACGGAGACATGGTCCGGGTACCCGGGACATCCTTTTCGCTGGCCCAGGCCCGTGCCCAGGGAGCGTTGGTCCACGTCGTCCTCTCCGCAGCGGAATCCCTCGATCTGGCCCGAAAACTTCGCGGAAAGACCGTAGTCTTTGCGGGTGTGGGCTTCGAAACCACCGCCCCGGCAACGGCCGCAGTGATCCTCGAAGCGGATCGGACCCGCCAGAATAATTTCCTTGTTCTCAATCTCCACAAGACCGTCCCGACAGTCCTGCGGACTTTGGCAAGTGACCCGAAACTCGGGCTCGACGGTTTTCTCCTTCCCGGGCATGTCAGCACGATCCTCGGGCTTGAACCCTACAGGGCATTGGCTGCCGACCATGGAATGCCTTGCGTCGTCGCTGGTTTCGAACCCGACCAGATCATGGCGGGGCTCGTCCTGCTGGCCGCACAGAAAGCGAGCGGCCGGTACTCGGTACAGTCCGCCTACCCCCAGGCAGTGCGTGCGGGAGGTAACGAGCGTGCAAAAGCCCTCCTTTCGCGGGTCTTCGAAGAATCGGACGCAACCTGGCGGGGACTAGGAGTTCTTCCCGGGTCCGGACTCAAGGTCCGCGATCTTTACGCGCATTTCGATGCCCGGGCCCGCCTCGGCCTCGAGGATCCTGAAACGCCTGAACCACCTGGCTGCAGGTGTGGGGACGTCCTAGCGGGCAGGATTACGCCGACCGAATGCCCGCTGTTCGCGGGAGCCTGCACGCCCGAGGAACCCGTCGGTCCCTGCATGGTCTCTTCCGAAGGCAGCTGCGCGGCGGCTTACCGCTTTGGAAGGAGAGAACTGCCGTGAAACGGATTACCCTTGGCCAGGGAAGCGGGGGCAGGCAAAGCCAGCGTCTCGTGCAGTCAATACTGGAGGCCGCCGGGAACGTACCGACCAGCCCACTGGAAGATGCCGCTACGCTTCCCGGCGGTTTAGCCATGACGCTCGACGGCTACACGGTTAACCCACTCACCTTTCCAGGAGGGACGATCGGGAAACTGGCCGTATGTGGCACGGTGAACGATCTCGCCTGCCGTGGAGCCAGGCCTCTCTACCTGGCGATGGGGGTCATGGCGGAAGAGGGCTTCGATCATGACGAACTCATGTCGTACATTACGGACGCCTCTTCCGTATGCCGGTCGGTCGGGATGGAAATCGTGACCGGTGACACGAAGGTCTTGCCGAAAGGACAAATCGACGGGCTCGTCCTTACGACCTGCGGCCTTGGAAAAACCCTTACAGAAAGGGAACTGGGCATCCGCAATCTCCGGCCGGGTGATTCCCTTATCCTTACGGGACCGGTCGGTTTGCACGGGGCGACCATCGCGGCCTTGAGGTACGGCCTGAAAAGCGAGGGACTCGTTTCGGACTGCGCCTCCCTCTGGCCGCTTGTCGAGAGCATCCTTCCCTTCGGGGCCCTGCGCTCCATCAGGGATTGTACGAGAGGAGGGCTTGCCACGGTTCTTTGCGAATGGGCGGAGGCTTCGGGATTGGGCATCGAAGTGGAGGAAAAAGCCATCCCTCTTACAGCCCCTGTTTCGTCGGTATGCGACCTGCTGGGATTCGATCCCTTTACCCTTGCTTGCGAAGGTTGCCTGCTTGTCGCCGCCGGAAATGAGGAAAAGGACTGCATCCTTGAAACGATCAGGGAAACCCCCTGGGGATCCCGGGCCGCCCTGATCGGACGCGTTACCGACAAGCACCCCGGTTGGGTCTCGCTGGCTACACGCTCTGGAGGGTCCAGGGTCCTGGACATGCCCGCGGGGGAAATACTGCCCAGGATCTGCTGAAACCGATGGCACTCAAGGATAGGCAAAAAAAAGAGGCGGGGGCAAGCCCCGCCTCTTTTTTTTGCCACAACCGCCTAAGCTGCCGGAAGGTCTATCCTTCGGATAT
>CAYRNZ010000016.1:0-43349 GCA_964425765.1 uncultured Synergistaceae bacterium | reverse complement strand
GGACGAAAGGTCGAATTGGAAACCATGGTGGTGATCGAGAAATGAAGAGAAGACACATCCTGATGATCGCCTTTGCGGTGTTCCTGTTCGCGTTTTTGCCCTACGGGCTAATCCAGGCGGAACGGGCAGTTTCGGCGACCAATGTGACCATCAGTTCCGACGTATGGCCGGTCTGGCCAACCCCGGACTCCAAGATCAACGGGATGGAGGTGTGGGAACCGGCGACGCTCCTGAGCATCGGCCGCGACGTCATCACCTGGGTCTACTTCGGGGCCCGCCCCACCAACGACGGGTTCGTCTCCGCGGACGTTTACTACCTTGTGAAGAAATCGGCCACGGACGGGTCCATCCACACCTTTGCACCGGGAATCACCAACTCGGACCCGCTGTTCATCGTGCCTGAAAATACCTCCTTGGGAAACCCGGACAAGCCCCAGATACTCGGTGGCCTGAGGGACAACGGTGTGTTCCCCCAGTACGTCCCGGACTGGATGAAGGCTCCCTACCCGCTCACAGCCACCTACCCGAACGAGGATTTCCGGGATTCCGAGACGTGGCTCAACACGGACAACTGGGCGAACTTCGTCCGAGGTGCCTCTCCCGCTCCCTACAAGTTTGCGGATACCGGCCACGCCCCTCCGCAGATCGTGTGGGACGTAGACCCGTGGCTCGAAGCGTTCGTGTCCGGCTACGCCCCGCCTTCGGCCTGGAATAACCGGACCGTGGGGATGATTTCCACAAACCAGGGAACCCTGCAGGGATTCGAGATCGACGCGGAGGCAACGACACCCAGCGGAACCCGGAAGTGGGTCGCGGTGGCGAACCCCGGTTTCCGGCAGTCCATCTACCATACTCTGAGGAGAATGCATTCGGGAGCCTTCAAGCGCCTGACGCTGATGGACGGGCCCTTCACCGTTCGGGACGTCGAGATCGGTGGGGCCTGGAAACGGATCGTAGTCGGCACGACCGGCCTGGGAACCCCGCAGTCCGTCAAGCCCCAAAACGCCTGGGACCTTCTGGGGCAAGCAACGGGCTACACGCCCACTCCCCTCCCGACAATGACGACCCCCGGACGGATCTTCGGGGTCTATGCCTACGACATCAGCACGCTGACGGACACCCCGACGGCCGGCACACTGAACCCCATCTGGTCGGTCTCGAACGTCAGTTTTGCCCACTCGGGCAGGACCTTCAGCGGATCCTACCCGGAAAACACGACGGGCGCTTCGGACTATAACGGGTATGCGGACCTCAAGTATTCCGTCAGCAAGCCGCTGATCGGCTACACGAAAAGCGGCGGCACGAGAACATGGCACTCCGTCATCCTGGGGGTTGATGGGAACAACAAGTATCGGTGGATCGACGGGAACCCGGCGGACGGGAGGAACCTCCAGAACGGGCTTGGGGCGGGGGGGTTCACCTGCCCTGTAACGGTCTCAGGCAACTCTGTCATCGTCTCGTCCCGCGATGAAACAATACCGACAATCTCGGACAAAGGCACGTACCTTTCCCCCGAGCAGGTCGAGACGCTTTACCCCAGCCGCATCCTGGCGGCGTTCCCCGACCCCACCTACAACCCCCAGGAACCGCTGCTCGGGGCTATCTACATCTACCTCTCCAACGGTGCCCTCTACCGGTGGGACCTCAACTCGGGAGAAAACCCGGTCTGGATCGCGACGTTCCTGAATAGCGACGGGAACCCCATGGCTCCGCTGACGGACTTCGACATCTCCTACCTGAACGGCAATACCTACCTGGCGGCGACGGTCACGTTCACCTACAACGGCGCATCCGCCCACGAGACGTCGGGAATGATCGTCGCCAACTTGACCGAGATCGAGAGCATGGACGTGGACGACCGGTTGTTCAAGAAGGCCCCTCCCGGGCAGGACGGGACGATCGTCAGCTCCAAGGAAGACCACATCATGATGGTGCAGTTGCAGGGAGCGAACGGATCGTACACACCCGGCATCAAGGAGGTCATGGCATCCCCGGTGTTCATAAAGGAGAAGCTCTACCTTGCCTACTACGAGATGACCGGGAAAAAGATCGACATGTCGCGCCTCTACACCTTCCTCTTCGAATCCAGGATGGGAGAGGGACAGACACAGCACTTGGAGGAATACGACGGCACCAACGCCGACACGGCGGAATTCTACGACTTGGAAGACGAGAGGGTCGTCAACATGTTCGTCGACTCGAAGGGCAACCTGGTACTGATCGGCGAAGGGGGCACCACCCTGCTCACGCTGCCCACGGGGCTGGTCTACGAGGGTACCGGCGGGGGCGGAGGTTCCAGCCTCTTCAACAAGATGAAGGTCATCTACTGGAGAAGGATCTAGCGGCAGGTACAAAAAAGGGAGGGCGGCTTCGCGGCCGCCCTCCCTTTTTGTCTGTTCTAATCGTCGTGGTGGTACTTGAAGGAAAGGCTGACCTTCGTCCTGTAGATGATCGGCTTTCCTTCCTCGATCACGATGTCCTGCTTCACCACTTCGGCTATGCGGAGGTCCTTCAGGCTCTTCGCGGCCGTGCTTATCGCGTTCTTCGCTGCTTCTTCCCAGGAATCCGCGCTGGTCCCCACCAGTTCGATGATCTTGTAGACGCTGTTCGGCATCGTCATTCCTCCCCCTTCTCTCGACTTTTCCGTTGCCGCTTCATTATGCCTTGGTAGTATTATAAATCATCATCCTGCCATCCGGAAATCCCTTTTTCACGGGCTTCCATTTTCTGCCGCACCCACCGCGGCAGCACCTCGGCCACGAAGATGGCCCCGAAAACCAGGACGGCCCCCAGGCTCATCTTCGGGGTGAAACGCTCCCCCAGGAACACGACCCCCGTGAGCGCCCCGAAGAAGGACTCGGTGGAGAGGATCAGCGACACGTGGGTCGCCGGGGCGTGGCGCTGGGCGGTCATCTGCACGGCGAAGGCCAGCACGGTCGCGAGGAGAACGAGGTAGGCCATCCCCAGGATCCCCCGGGTGCTGATGGTTGCGGGCCATTTTTCCAGGGGTATCGCGAAGGCGGCACAGAAAACCGTCATGGCGATCATCTGCGTCACGGCCAGGACGATGGGGTCCATCCGCCTCGCGTAATGCTCGATGCTCATGAGGTGCAGGGAATAGAAAACGGCGCAGAGAAGGGTCAGGGCGTCCCCCTTGTTGAACCCGCCGATCCCCTCCCCGCCCAGGGTGAGGAATCCCACGCCGGCGACGCAGAGCGCCGCCGAAAGGAACGCATGGAAACCCGGGAAACGCCGGGTCAGGGCCCACCCCAGGAAGGGAACGACGACCACGTAGGTGGTCGTGAGGAAAGCGTTCTTCCCGGCGGTGGTATAGAGAAGCGCGCAGGTCTGGGCGGTGAAGCCCAGGAAAAGGAAGATCCCCACGAAAAAGCCGGCCTTGAGGTCCTTTATGGTTGTGCGGAAAACCCGCGCCTTGAAAAGGCCCCCCAGGATGGCCGCAGATAGCGCGAAACGGATTCCCAGCAGGGTCATGGGCTGGAAGGAGTTCAGGGCGTCCTTCAGGACGACGAAGGCACCGCCCCAGATGACGGCAATGACCAGCAGGCCGGCATCGGCCAATAAGACCTGGCGGTTCATGGGACGACGTGCCAGAGCATGCGGCCGTCTTCGAAAGCCGGGGCGATCTTCCCCTGGTCCGCGAGAAAGGCGATGCAGCCGGAGACCGTGATGTGGGTCAGGACGTACTGCATCGAGGAGAGGTTGATGCCGTAGGAACGGGCCAGGCAAGCCAGGACGTCCTCGCGGGACGCGCCCTTTCCGCAGGCTTCCTTAACCCGGAGCAGGAGGTTTTCCAGGGCCTCGCGGTTGAGTCTCACGAGGGAACGGATGTCCTCCGTGGGTTTAGCGTGGGAGGGGACGAAAAGGGCCGCTTCCAGCTCCTGGAGCCGGTCGAGCGTCACAAACTGCCCGGCCGGGTCGCAGCAGACGACGAAGCCGTATTTCGACAGGATGGCCTCCGAGAAAAGGCTGTCGGCAAGGAACACCACGTTGTCCGGGGTCCGGATGCCGGCCATCTGGAGGAAATGCCCCGGCAGGGCGATCGCCTCGAGCGGGGTTCCTTCCACGGGGCCCTCCCCCGGGAGGATGGCCGACACCCTGGAAGGTTCGGCCTGGAGGAACTTCCCGCGCAGTTCCCGGAAGGCTGCGGCTCCCCACAGGAGAACGGGCTCGAGCGAGGGGTCCTCGATGAGGGGCGCCTCGTTTCGCGTCGCGGCCACCCCGCAGCCGGTCCTCTTCTGCAACAGGGCGTTGCCGCCGATGTGGTCCGCGTTGGAGTGGGTGTTCAGGATCATCCTGAGCTTCCAGCCCTGTCCCTCCAGCAGCTTCAGGACCTTTCGGCCGGCGGATTCGTCGTTGCCGCTGTCGATGAGGAAAGCGTCGTTCCCGTCGACGTAGACGCCGAGGTTCGTGGGCCCCTCGATGACGTAGGTGCGCTCTCCCACACGGCCCAGTTCCATGAAAGGCAGGCCTCCCCTACTCGGTTGCCTCTGGCAGGTTGTTCCAGTCCCCGTACTCCATGTACCTGGCGGTGCGGTTCGTCACGTCTTCCCCGTGAAGCTTGGCGACGATGTAAAAGGCCGCGTCGATCCCCGCGGAGATGCCCCCGGCCGTGAGTACCCGCCCGTTGTCGACGAAACGCGCCTCGCTGGAAAGCCGGGCACTGGGTGCGATCCTGCGGAGGTCGTCGAACACCTCGTGGTGGGTGGTGACTTCCAGCCCGTCCAGGAGTCCCATGCGCCCCAGGATCCGGGCGCCGGAGCACACGGAGAGGGTGATCTTAGCCCGGTCGTGGTTCCACCTCAGCCACTCGACGGTGGAGGGCTTGTCCATTTCCTTCCTGGTGCCGACCCCCCCGGGGATCACGAGGATGTCGATAGGCGGGTGGTTGTCGAAGGCGAAGTCCGGCAGGACCTTCAGCCCGTTCACCGTCCGGACCGGTTCCCCGTCTTCCGAGACCGTGAAGACCCGGAACAGGGTGTAGTCGTTCAACTCGGAAGTCACCGAAAAAACCTCGTACGGGCCGGCGAAGTCCAATAGCTCGACATCGTCGAAGAGAAAAAGGCCCACGTTGTTCACTGCCTGCTCCTCCTCCTTCTGTTTTCCCAGGCGCGCCTGTGGTTTCCACACTTTCGACCCGGCACTCTGGCGGCGGATCGCGGATCGCGCTATAACATTATCATCAATATCCTCAAAAAAGGGAGTGGAAAGGATGCTGAAGACCCCGAAACTCGTGATGATCCCCGGCCCGACCCCCGTCGTGAGGTCGATCCAGGACCAGATGGCAAGGGAAACCGTCGCCTTCGGCGACCCCGATTTCGTGGCCGATTTCGCCCAGGTCGTGACGGACTTGAAGTCCATGTGGCAATGCGGGGGGGAGTCCTTCGTCGTGGCCGGTTCCGGCACGCTTGCCATGGAGATGGCCATCGCCAACATCACCCGGAAGGGCGAAAACGTCCTTGTCTGCTCGAACGGGTTTTTCGGCGACCGCTTCATCGACCTCTGCGAGCGCAAGGGGCTCAACGTGGACGTCCTGCAGGCCAGGTGGGGAGACTCGGTAACCCCGGAGATGGTGGAAAGCCGTCTCGCCCAAAAAGACTACCAGGTCGTCACCGTCACACACGTCGAAACCTCGACGGGTGTCGCCGCCCCGGTCGCGGAAATAGCCCGCACGGTCCGGGCCATGAGCGGCGCCCTTTACGTCGTCGACGGGGTCGCGGCCACGGGGGGCGTTGAAGAGACGATGGACCCCATGGGCATCGACATGCTGCTGACCTGCTCCCAGAAGGCCTTCGGCGTGTCTCCCGGCCTCGCGATGCTCTGGGCGGGCAAACGGGCCATGGAGAAACGCGCCACTCTCGGCCGCATACCGGAATCCTACGTCGACTTCGACAAGTGGCTGCCCATCATGCACAACCCCGCCAAGTACTGGGGCACCCCTCCCGTCAACCTCATCTGGGCCCTCAAGGAATCCCTGCGGATCATGAAGGAGGAAGGGCTGCAGGAACGTTACGCCCGCCATGCCCGCCAGGGTGCCCTGGTCGACTCGGCCATGGAAGCCCTGGGTTTCTCGGTCGCGGCGAAAAAACCCTACCGTGCGCCGACCCTGTCGGTGTACCTTTACCCGGAGGCTTCCGGCCTCGACGATGCCGCTTTCAGGACGACCCTGGCCGAAGAGGGCGTGCAGTCCGCAGGTTGCCTAGGGGAGTACCAGGGCAAGGGGTTCCGGATGGGACACATGGGCAACATCGACAAGCACACGCTCGTGTCGGCCCTGGCGGCCGTGGAGCGGGCCTGTTCGAAATGCGGTTACCGGCCCGGCTTCGGCAAAGGACTTGCCGTTCTGCAGGAAGGCCTGGCAGCCGAATAGGCCTTTCCCGGGACAAAAATGGAAGCGCCTCCCCTTTCGAGCGGGAGGCGCTTTTCATGTCCGTGAAGCTCCTCAACCAGGGCGGCGGCCCCAAAAGGTCTCCCGGACATCCGCCCCCACGGCCTCGATGAAGGCCGAGCCGTTCGCGTCAGGCCGGGTGGCTAGACTGACCAGGACAAAGACAACGAGACTGACGGCCAGGCCCCAAAGCGGGGGCCATTGCCCCAGCGGGTTGACCTTCCCCAGGTATAGCGCCCCCGTAAGGATGGCACCTGCAGCCATGCCCGCGATCGCACCCGCCGCCGTCCCCCGCTTCCAGAAGAATGCCCCCGCTATGGCCGGCAGCTGCGCCATCAGGCCTGCCGAGGCCATGGACGACAGAACGGCGATCAGCCCCAGCCGCATGTTCGCGAACACGAAACAGGCGACCGTCAGCACGGGGATAAGGAGCTTGCCCCAGGCCAACTCCTTTTCCTCCGAAAGGGGAAAAACGGCCCGCAACAGGTCCCTGCCGAACATCGAGCTTAAGGTCAGGATGATCGAGTTCAGGGTCGATACGGCCGCCGCGAAGATGCTGAGGACGACCAGCAGGGCTAGCCCCCGGGGAACTTTCGTGAGCAGGGCCGCCATGGCGTTGTCGGGGTTGGGCAGGCCCGGCACGAGCAAGGCCGCGCACAGCCCCAGGACCACGCAGAGGACGGTGTAGACGAAGCCGAACACCGAGAAACCCGTCACCATCCCCCGGATGCTCCGGATGTCCTTCGGGGCGTAAAGCCGCTGGACGACCTGGGGATTCGTCAGGGCGAAAAAGGTCCACGGCAGGGTCAGTCCCAGGAACATGGGCAAACCCCAACTGACTTCAAGCAGGTCGGGACGGGCCGCCAAAGCTTGCGTCCAGCCCCCGGGGAACAGGAAGACCATGATGAACCCCACCAGCAGCAGGCTCGAGACAAGCATGATCGTCGCCTGCAGCGCGTCCGTGACGGCCACGGAACGCAACCCCGCCCAGACGGAGAAGACCACGGTGATCAGCGCGGCGACCGTCATGCCGGCCCAGAAGGGGAACGCGCCGCCTGAAACCCCCTCCAGGAGGTATCCCATGCCCATCAACTGCACGGAGGCATAGGGGACCAGCGTGACGAGACAAAGGAGTGAAGCCGTGGCGCCGACCCACCTGGACCCGTACCGGACGCTCAGCAGTTCCGACGGGGTCATCAGTCCGTAACGCCGTCCCGCCATCCAGTAGCGCGGGGCGAACAGGACGAGCAGGAAAACGGTGCCCACGAGATAAGTCAGTTCGAATCCCAGGGAAGCGATGCCGCTCTTGTAGGTCAGCCCCACCAACCCGACCATCATGAAGGCGCTGTATGTGGTGGCGCTGTAGCTCATGGCGGAAACGAACCCCCCGACTGTCCGGTTCGCGAGGAAATAGTCCACCACGCCTGTCCCCAGGCCTTTACGGGCCTTCGCGGACATCACCGAACCGACCAGGAACCAGGCCAGTATCCCGAATACGAGCCAGCTCAGCGGCATGACGAGTCCCCCCTCTTCCCCCAGAGGGACATGACCGCAAAACCTAAGGCGATGACGACCACCGAAGTGGCGCACCAGAAAAGGAAGGCTCCCCACGGATGAGGGAGAATCCCCTTCATCCCGAAGGGTACCGCGATATTTGCCGCCAGGACGGCGATACAGAACCAGGTCCACTTCGTCTCGAGTCTTGTCATCCCGATTACCTCCCCAGGAACCCTTTCTCCGCGAGGGCGGATTCGATGCCGTCCAGGATTCCGGCACTGTCCGCCTCGATCGTGTGAAGATGGAACCCCCCCGACAGGGAAGAGAGCGTTCCCATCCCCGTGCTTTCCAGGAGGTTGACGAACCGGCGAACATCCTCGACGGTTTTCGCGTCGATGTTGCCCCTCAGTTCGCCGTAGACGGGGTGGTCGACGATCACGTCGATGACCCGTCCTCCCCCGCCCACCACGGTGAGCAGTTCCTCCCTGACATCCCCGGGGGCGTGCCTGACCGCCACGAGCCGCCTAACCCGGCATCCCTGGCGGTCCAGGGAATACCCGGCAGCGGTCGCCCTCACGGGGCAGCCCGAATCCCTCAACCGGGCGATGTCCTGGACGATGGCCTGGCGACTCACGCCGAAGCGCTCCGCCAACCCGGTTCCGCTCAAGGGTTCGCTTGCGGCCTCCAAAAGCTCTGCAATCTTTTCGAGCCTTTCGGAACGTTCCAAACCAATAGCCTCCTTGTCTGCTACTAGCAGATAGTAGCAGACAAGGAGGCTATTGAAAAGCCCGCGAGGTGAACGGTTGTTTCTACAGGAGCGCGCTGAGAAGTTTCGCCATCCCCTGGAGGCTCCTTTCCCACAAGGGGAGGCTCGCCCATTCCTTGAGGTCGAGTTTTCGCGAACTGGCCAGGTAGGATTCCTGGATGGCCAAAAGGGACTGGGCCTCGCCGGGACCGTAAAGAACCATGTTCAGCTCGAAATTCAGTGCGAAGGACCGAATGTCGAAATTGCTCGACCCGAAAAAGGCCAGTGAACCGTCCACCGTCATGGTTTTTGCGTGGAGGATGCCGGGCTGGTAGAGGAAAAGAGAGACCCCCAGTTCCAACAGCTTTGAGTAATAGGCCCTCGCCGCGTTTCCCACGAGGAACTGGTCGACTTTCTCCGGGACGATGAGTTCGACCCTGGCCCCGTTGAGGACCGCGACTTCCATCGCCTGAAGGAGGCCTTCGTCCGGGATCAGGTAGGGAGTCGTGATGACCACGCGCTCGCGCGCCTCGAAAAGGGCCGATACGACGAGGCGCTGGAAATTCTCGGTCGCATAGGAAGGACCGCTCGGGACGGTCTGGAGCATCATGTCCCCCGAACGCCGCAAATACAGGCGTGTCCAGTCCTCTTCGGGAAGCTCGCCCGTCTCCACGTACCAGTCTTCGAGGAAAACCCCTTCCAGCTGGGCCACGATCGGCCCTGTCAGCCTGAGGCTCAAGTCGTGCCACGCAGCGCCCCTGGCCTTGCCTCCGTAGGTGGGGTCGGTCACGTTGTGGGAGCCCATGTACCCCGTTTCCAGGTCGATCACGGCTAGTTTCCGGTGATTCCTGAGGTCGAAACGCGCGGTGAGCTTGTTCCGCCTCAGGAGGCCTCCCAGGGGCAGGGCTTCCAGGACTCGCACGCCGGAGGCTCGCAAGGCTTCCGCGTCCTTCTTGAGGAACGCCTTTGACCCGAGGGCATCGACCATGAGGCGGCACTTCACCCCCCGGGCCGCCGCACGCTCGAGGGCCTCCACCACTGGCCGCGTTTCCCCGTCAAGGACGAAAATGTAGAAGAGGAGGTCGACTTGCCGAGCGGCCCCGTCGATGTCCCTCGCAAGGCTCCCGAAAAGGTCCTGGGCGGATTCGATGAAGGCCAGGCTGTTCCCGTCGACGATGGACCATTCTCCCAGCCTCTGCCCTAGCGCGGCAAACCGCTTCACATGGCCGGGCATCTCACCGAGCCGTGCCGCCTCCGGGTTCGCCCTGCGAACCTGTTTTCGGATCCGCCTGAGGGCTTCCATCGCTTTTTCGTGGCGGGTTTGGCGTTCCTTAGGCAACCGGGTCGAACCCAGCAGGAGGTATAGAAAAGCCCCGGGGAACGGCCAGAAAAAGACCACCAGGAGCCACGCCATGGCCGTGGTCGGGGTATGCCTCAGGGGAAGCGTGCAGAGGGCCGCTATCCTGATGAGAAATGACAGGGCGTTGTGGATCGCCAGGAGCACCAGGCCGAGCGTCATGCCGTCCCTCCTTTCCCGGTTGCCGGAGTGATCTCGAAATCGCAGACGAGGGGCAGATGGTCCGAAAATCGGACTTCAGGGACGTCGAAACGCCGGATTTGGATACACGGGCTGGCGAGGATAAAATCCAGGCGGAACCGCGGGATCCGGCTCGGATAGGTTTTCCGGCTCTCCGGATCCGCATCCCGAAGCCCCGTCCGCCTAAGGAAGGAGTCCAGTTCCCCGCTTCCGTAGAGGACGTTGAAGTCTCCTCCCAGGAGCACCGGCTTTTCCTGTTCTTCCACTCTTGCGGCAAGCGTTTCGAGCTGGGCCTGCCGCGCCCCCATTCCCAGGGGCAGGTGGACCAGCAGGAAGACGAAGTCCTCGAATTCCGCCTCCAGGAGGGTCCTCTTCATTCCACGGGCCATGTCCACCTTCTCGGCCCTCTTCGCCGGGATCCTGGAAAGGATCGCGTTCCCCTGGGAACTGAGCACGGGGACTTTCCTGAAAATAGAATCCCTGCCGTACTTGCAGGAGAAGAAATCCTCGAGCTCCAGGTCCTCCGCAAGGACCCTGGCCTGCGACTGGCCGCCGTGGCGGTAGGACCCGCCGTCGACCTCCACCAGCCCGACAAGGTCGGGCTTCATCCCGTCGATGAAACAGGACAGGCGACGAAGCGAAGGCTCGGTCCTCCGGAACAGCCCGGAAAACGGAAGCGGCAAGTGGTATTCCCAGCCCGACCCCGTCCCGTAGCGAATATTGTAAAGAAGGACCCTCACCGGAGTTCTCCGTCGGGCCTTATCCTGCGCGCCCGTTTCCGGCCGCTTTGAAAAAGCGGGTCAAAGGCCTGGCGGCGCAAAGCAGGAACACCGCACCGTAGGCCCAGGCATCGAGCGACAGGAGAGGGGGCCAGAGCTTGGCGGCAAATAGGGCGAACAGCATGGCTCCCGCCTTGACGAAACCCAGGTCGATCCAGTCCAGACGTTTGACCCGGCTATCCATCCACTCCTCGAAGGACAAGGCGTTCCCTCCCTAGAAAGGTTCTTTCTGGAGGATCCGCAGCAGTTTTGCTTCGTCGATGTTGCCCCCGGAGATGACCACCCCGACCTTACGGCCGCGGACGTCCAGCGCCTTCTCCCTCAAGGCCGCCACGCCGGTCGCGGCGGAGCCTTCCACGACCTGGTGGTGCTCCCTGTGGAGGAAGGCTACGGCATCGGCCATGGCGGATTCCGTCACCGGGATGACTCCCGCCAGCCGGGGCCGCAGGTACTCGTAAAGGACCTGGGAAGCCGCCCCCGAGAGGGCATCGGCCAGCGTGTCCTCCTCTTCGACCGGGACGATGCGCCCCTCCTGCCAGCCCCTGGTCCAGGAAGGGTTCGCCGCTGCGTGGATCCCCCATATCTCGATCCCCGGCCTCATGGCCAAAGCCGCTGCCGTGATACCCGAGATCAGGCCTCCGCCGCTGATCGGCACGACGAGCATGTCAAGGTCGGGTTCGTCCAGGAGCATCTCGACAGCGACGGTCCCCTGCCCGCAGACGACGTGAAAATCCTCGTAGGCCGAGACGAAGGTCATCCCCTCGGCGGTGGCCAGCCTTTTCGCTTCCACCTCCGCCTCGTCGTAGAAATGCCCGATGACCCTCAGGTCCACCCACGCCCCGCCCCGGCGCCGAATGGCGTTCTTCTTCGTCTCCGGGCACATGCCCGGAACGCAGATGACCGCCTTCACCCCCAGGAGGGAAGCGGCCGTCGCCACGCCTTGGGCGTGGTTTCCCGAGGAGGCGGTCACGACGCCCCTATCCCTCTCTTCCGGGGTCAGGGCGTACATGCGGTTCAGGGCCCCCCTGATCTTGAAGGAGGCGCAGTGCTGCTGGTTCTCCCACTTGAGGTAGACGCTCCCTCCCGCTTCCTCCGACAGGGCGTGCGAGAGTTCTAGCGGCGTGTGGCGTACGCGGCCCTTGAGGAACCGGTAGGCTGTAAGGATGTCGGTAATCGTCGGGCTGATCCTGTTTTCCACGAAAAACCCCTCCGTTCAGATTTCCACCACGCTGCCCAGTCCCTCACCTTCCGCCCTGGACAGTGCGAGGCGGGCCGTGAGAATGTCCTGGATGGCCATTCCTGTGGCGTCGAAGACCGTTATTTCCCCCGCCGAGGACCTTCCGGGCTTGCGGCCGAGAAGGATCTCGCCGATTTCGTCGACTTTCCCTTCGTCGAGGAGGCCCATCCGTGCGGCGACCTGGCACTCTCCCTGCCTCAGCACCTGCGCGCGCGAATCCCCCACGACCCGGCATGACGCCAAAAGGCCCGCGTCCAGTTCCTGCTTTCCCACCAGGTCCGCTCCGATGGCGTTCACGTGGGTGCCGGGCCGTATCCAGCCCTTTTCCACGAAAGGCTTGTGGGAGGGCGTGCAGGTCACCAGGATGTCGGATGCGGGGATATGTTCTTTCAGCCTGTCGAAACCGATCCCCTCGAAGCGGACGCCCGGGTAACGGAGCGCCATTTTCGCGACGTAGGCCTCCGTCCTGGCAGGGTCACGGCCGCAGGCAACCACCTTTTCGATGCCGGGGCGGACGTGCAGGAGGCCTTCGACCTGGGCCTCGCCCTGGTCCCCGAGCCCGACCACGAGGGCCGCCGTCGAGTCTTCCCGGGATAGCTCCCTGGCCCCGACGGCCCCGGCGGCGCCCGTCCTGAGACGGGTCACCGTCCGCGCCTCGACAAGTCCCAACGGTTGCTGGGTCTCGATGTCCATCACCACGACGAGTCCAGCGAGCGGAGGAAGGTCCCTCTTCAAAGGGTTGTCCGCGGCCCAGCCGATGATCTTGAGGCCGTAAAGGCCCGCTCCCACCAGGTGTCCCGCCTTGATGTCCATCTCGTTGCGCTCGTGCTCGAACTCGTAGCTCAGGATGGGGAAAACCCCGGCCTTCCCGTCCGAGTAAAGGCGGTAAGCCCTGTCCACCACTTCGATGACTTCCTGCATGAGCAGGATCGATTCGAGGTCCTTCGCAGAAAGGATCCTAAGTTTCGCCAAACCCCTTCACCTCCCGTTGCCGGATTATCGTTTCCTTTTTTTTATTCTACGCCCTCATAAAAAAAACGGCGCCTCCCGAAGGGGGCGCCGCATACAGGACAACGAGGGCTAGGCCATCGTGACGACGGTTCCCGCGGTGCCCTCCAGGGCCTCCACGGCCCTGTCCAGGGAGGTGATGATGGCCTTGCGCCCAGGGAAGGTCCGGGCGAACTTGATGGCCGCCAGGACCTTGGGCAGCATGCTTCCCGGGGCGAAATGCCCCTCTTCCATGTACCGGATTGCCTCCGGCACGGTCATGCGGTCGAGGAATTTCTGGTCGGGTTTCCGGAAGTTCAGGCAGACCTTGTCCACTTCCGTCAGGATGAGGAGGATGTCCGCTTCGATATCCTCCGCCAGGCGCTCCGCCGCGAGGTCCTTGTCTATGACCGCCGCCACTCCCGTGAGGGAACCGTCCATGTTCTCGACGACCGGGATTCCGCCGCCCCCGGCGGTGATGACGATCGTGGTGTCCCACAGCCTCTTGATGGCGGAGAGTTCCACGATCTTCTTCGGTTCCGGCGATGGGACGACGCGCCTCCAACCGCGCCCGGCGTCCTCCTTCATGGTAAAGCCCTTTTCCACTTCGATCAGGCGGGCCTGTTCTTCTTTGTAGAAGGGACCGATGGGCTTCGTCGGTTTCTTGAACGCCGGGTCGTTGGGGTCCACCACGACCTGTGTCGCGATCGTCACCACGGGCACGTTCCGGTTCCTGTTGCGGAGGGCGTCGCGCAGCGCCTGCTGGATATGGTAGCCGATATACCCCTGGCTCATCGCGCCGCAGACGTCGAAAGGCATGGCGGGAGTCTCCGGGTTCTCCCGGGAGGCGATTTCCTGCCCCAAAACGATGCGCCCCACCTGGGGGCCGTTCCCGTGGACGATCGCCATCTCGTAACCCTTGCTGCTGATCTCCGCCAGGTGCCCGGCCGTTTTCTTCACGACTTCAAACTGGGCCTCGGCCGTCGGGGGAGTCCCCGACTCCTGCAAGGCGTTCCCTCCCAGGGCGATGACAACTTTCGTAATGCTCATGTCCGTCTCTCTCCTCTTTTTTGGAATCCGCCGCTTCCTGGTTGATTGTAAACTATCCTTGGCCGTTAGTTCAATATGGAGAACGAAAAATCGGGAGGTCGATTCCTCCCGATTTTTCCGGCCTATTCGTTTCAAGCCTTGCCTTGCATCGTTTTCAGTCGCTAGCCAGGAAATATTCGACCGTGGTCACGACCCGTACTTTCTTGTGGTCCGGTGAACCTTTGTCCCGGTCCTCGATCGTGAAGAGCCCCTGCGAGGCCTGGCGGATATTTCCCACACGGGCTCCCGAGTCCCTGGCAAACTGTTCGGCGGCCTGCCGGGCATTTTTCGTCGCCTCCGCGATCATCTCCGGCTTGATGTCGTTCAGGGAGGTGAAAAGGAACTCCGTCGACCGGGCATAATCCTGCTCCGCCAGGACAATCCCCTGGAGAACCAGCTTCCCGGAATTGTCCATGGCCCTCTTTGCGGCCTTCACGTCCTGGGTCCTCAAGGTGATCGTGGCGGTGGCGATGTAGCGGTAGTCCCGCTTCTGCCCGTCCCCGTAGGTCTGAGCCTTGAGGTCGGTCACCTGTGGCGGCATCTCGGAAACCTCCTCGGGCTTGAAACCCGACTCGGCCAGGAAGGCCTTGACGTGCGACTTGTGGGAATCGACCGTTTTCTGCAGTTCCGCAAGGTCGTTTCCCGTGTCGCGGAAGGTGATCGGCCAGATGACGAGGTTCGATTCCACGTTCCTCTCCGCAAAACCCCTGACGGTCACGAAACGCTCCGATGACCTGGCGACCTTCAGGGCCTCCCCCACGAAGTAGCCGGCCGAGGCAAGGCCTATGCCCACCAGGGTCCCCAGTATCGCCGCAGCTGCTGTCAAACGGCTTCTCATCCGATTCCCCCCTTCCTTCACTCGAGGACGGACGGGACATCGACGAGGACCGCCTTTCGGTTCAGCACCAGCAATGACGCAGGCGCGATCTTCAGGGTGACCCCGGGGATTCCCGAACCTCCGTAGACAAAATCATACGCCATCAGCCGGCGATCGATAAAGGCCGGAATGCCGAGGCCGAAAAGCGGGACCTCTCCCGGCCGGATCCCGAAGCGCCCGAAAAGCTCGCCGGCCGGCGCCATCCTCAGTCCTTTTTTGCCCGGCCCCAGGTCGAGGGAACCAAGATCGACTCTCTTCACGACCCCGGACACGACCAAAAGCAGGAAATCGCCTTCCGCCTCGAGGACAAGGGCCGGCGCCGTGCGTCCCAGGTCGATTCCCCAGGAAGCGGCTCCATCCGCGGCGCTTCTTATGGGGGTCCGGTTCTCCAGCAGCTCGTAGGGAAAACCGCCTGATTCCAGGATCTCCTCGACCTGGGCACGGGCCAGGCTGTTTTTCACTGCAGTTCCTGCTCGGGCACACCGGCCGAGCAGATGCCCCTGTTTTTCGGCCTGGCACCCGTTTCCTCGAGCTTTTCCCAAAGGAGGTCAAGGGCCGCAGTAAGCGCCGTCGTCGTGGGCGAAAAAGCCCGGTCGACGACGAACACGGCCCGTCTCGACCCCTCGTCGAGGCCCGTCAGGCGACTGTCCCGGTGGTTCCACAACCATGTACAGATCTTCTCGGAGTCGGCGTACACGACGTGCCCCGGCAAAACCTCTTCCTGGGAATCGCTACCCAGCGGGAAAAACTTTTCCCCGCTTTTGCCGAAGCGGATCTCGATATCTCCTTTGATCTTGTCGAGGTCGAAGGCCCCCATCGGGAGGAGGGCCCTGATGGATACGCAGTTGTAGAGGTCCACGATGCTGTTGACCGTCCAAAGGGATTTTTCCTTCAACACCCTCCGGAGCAGGGCCTCGAGGGAACTCCGGTACTTGCTCGGCTTGACCCCCATCGAGCCGTAGACCTGTCTCCAGCCCGTCACGTCAGGATGGGAAGCGAGGTTGTCCATGGAAAGCCCGATCGAGGCCAGTTCTTCCGCCAGGGCGCCCTTCCACCGTTCGACCCTCGAGTCGGTGGGCTTCGGAAAGATCTCCGCGACAAGCCAACCTGCCTCGACCTGGGGGTATCTTTCCCGAACTTTCTCGTCGATCCGGAATCGCATCGCTTTTCGCTCCTTCCAGGGGAGTTTTTTCGCCGTCAGGGAAAGAAATCCGGAGGAGCGTCCACTTCCCGGCTTGCCTTTCCCGTTCCGGCCGCCTGTTTTTCGGTTCTCGTCCCGGGCTTCTCGTAATAGGAGAGGGGTTCCATGTGGAGGTTGATGTAGGTCCCGTTGCCGAAGGTCCCCCGCAACAGGCGCTCGATCCGGTCGGAGATCTCGTGGGCCTCGAAAAGCGAAAGGGTGTCGTCCATCAGGATGTGGACGTCCAGGGCGATCACATGTCCTATCTTTCGCGTGCGGAGCTTGTGGGTCCCCCTGACTCCCTCGACGCTCAGGATGAGGTTTTCCAGCTCCTTCTCCCTTTCGTCGCAAAGGGAGGCCTCGAGCAGTTCGTCGACGCATTCCCTGAGGATGGGGATGGCTGCCCTGACGATGAAGGCGCTTACGATCACGGCAGCCAGGGGGTCCAGTATCCTCGCCTTCTCCCCGAGGAACAGGGCACCGCCGATGCCGAGTGTCGTCCCTATCGACGAGAAAGCGTCCGAACGATGGTCCCACGCCTTGGCGATCACCGCAGAACTATTCAGCTTTCTCCCCCAGGCAATGGTGTAACGGTAGAGCCATTCTTTCGACACGACCGAAAGAACCGCGGCGATGAAGGCGATCCGCCCGGGGCGTTCGATCGGTTCACCCATGTAAAAATGCCAGATCGAATGGGTCCCGGACCAGAAAATCCCAACCCCCGCCGCCAAAAGCGTGATGCCGCACACCCCCGCCAGGAGCGCCTCGACCTTGCCGTGGCCATAATCATGGGTCTCGTCCGCGGGTTTCCTGACGATACGGAAACCCAGGATGACGACGATGTCGGTCACGAGGTCGGTCAGGGAGTGGGTCGCGTCGGCGATCATCGCCGCGCTGTGCCCCAGGAAACCGGCAGCGTACTTGAAAAGCGTCAGGCCCATATTGAGGACAAGTCCGAGCCACGTCACCTGAACAGCTTTAGCCTCGCGATCCACTCCGGACACCGCCTTTATCCGAATTTTAAGCGCCATTATGAGCCCATCGACGGGGCTGTCAAGGGCTTGTAAACTTTATTTCGCTATTGGATAATCGCTTTACAGGAGTGTCACAGAGAGGAGGAATATCTCCATGAAAAGAAACCCTGCTCCACGGCAGTTCCTGGCGGCGCTGGCGCTGGCCCTTATGCTTGCCGGGTGCTTCATCGCCCGTGAGTCGGCCGCGGATGAACGAATTCTCCATTTCCAGGGGCGGGTCGAGTGCCTCCAGGACGCCTCGATCAAGGTCGAAGAGCAGATCAAGGTAAGATCGGAAGGCAGCGAGATCCGGCACGGCATCTACAGGGACATCCTTCTCCGCAACTGGGAGGGGCGCCCGTCGAAAATCGAGGTTCTCAACGCCGCCCTGGACGGGGCTCCCGTCCAGGCCAGAAGCGAAAGCCTGACCCAGGGTATCCGGATTTACCTCGGCGACCCGGACCGGGAACTGCCCCCGGGAACCTACGTCTTCGCCCTGACCTACAGGATGAGCGACCAGCTGGGCAACCTGCCGGACCGCGACGAGATCTACTGGAACGTCACCGGAAACGATTGGGTGTTTCCCATCGACCACGCATCCTGCCTTGTCCTTCCTCCACAGGGAGCGGGTCCCTTGGAAAACCTGCATATCGCCGCCTATACGGGGATCCGTGGCGCCCAGGGTGCGGATTACACGAAAGAGTTCACCGGCGGGGGCGTCCGTTTCGTGACGACGCGGACGATTGAACCCGGCGAAGGCCTGACCGTCGCCGTAGGGTGGCCGAAAGGCCTGGTCACCTTCAGCCAAAAGAGTTCCCGGAATGCCGGCTGGCTGGCTTTCGCCGCGGGCATGGGACTGGTCCTCGCTTATTATTTCGCGGCCTGGTTCTTTTCCGGCCGGGACGCGCCGAAGGGTATCGTCACTCCCCTGTTCGAACTCCCCGCTTCCGTGACTCCCGCTGAAGCGAGGCGAATCCACCGGATGGGACTGGACATGGGAGCGCTGCCCGCCGAACTGGTGGACCTCGCCGTCAAGGGAATCCTCCGGATCGAGGAGAAAGAAGGGGAGTTCAGCCTGAGCCTCGAAAACCAGGCGGACCTTTCGGGCTTGCCGGGACAGCAGAAGAACCTGGTGACGTCGCTGCTTTCGACCGCCCTGGACTCCTCCAGGAAGGTCGAGTCGCTAAGGACGGCAGCCAGGCAGAAAGGCTTTTTCGGGAAACTCGCCCGCATGAGCCTGAAGATGGGAAACATTCCCGAAGCCCCGTCCCTCCCGGAAGGGCGTGTCGAGTTGCCCCTGACGCGAAGCCAGTCGAGCGGGCTCCAATCCGCGTGGGCGGAGTTCCGTAAGTCACTGGAGTTGAAACAGGCGTCACGGGAGCTTTTTTCGAAAAACACGGGCAAGTGGGTGCTCGGGCTGGTAGGGTCCTTTCTCGCCCTGGGGGCCATGTTCTACGCGAATTACCCGGACGGCTTCATCGGGGGAGGCGGGGCTTTCCTTGCGTTGTGGATTTCGTTCTGGACCATCGGGGTCGTTTTCCTGGTCATCGCGGATTGCGTCGTCTGGAAAAGGCTTTTCGAGGGCCCTTCCCTCTCCGGGACGATCCTGGCCGTCTTCATGACCCTTTTCTCGGTTCCGTTCCTTGCCGCCGAGGTTTTCGTGCTGTACCAGCTTGCCCAGATCTCGTACACCCCGATCCTCAAGCAGCTGGTGCCCGCCCTGGTCACGGTGTTCGGAGCGGACGCCCTGTTCAAGGCCCTCCTCAAGCGATACTCGGCAGCCGGCCAGGCACTCCGGGCGCAGGTGGAAGGATACCGGCTCTACCTGTCCATGGCCGAGGAAAACCTCCTCAAGGGGCTGGCCTCTCCGTCCCCGACACCGAAGCTTTTCGAGCGGCACCTTCCCTACGCGATGGCGCTGGACGTCGAGGAAGCCTGGGCCAAGCGGTTCGCAGACCAGCTGGGTTCCGGCTATTCCCCCGATTGGTACCGCGGCGGCACGTTCTCGAGCGGGGCCGGGTTCGCAACCGGGTTTTCCGGTGCCTTTTCGGGAGCGGTTTCCACCGCCTCTTCCAGTTCGTCCGGCGGGTCCGGCGGAGGCGGCTCTTCCGGCGGGGGCGGGGGCGGCGGAGGCGGAGGCGGCTGGTAGGCACGCTTATTTCAGCCCGGCCCGGGGAATGTCCGTTCGCCGGGCTTGGCCCTAGGACAGTCGCCGGGCGATGGGCAGGTCGGCTTCGGCGAGATCCAGGCCGGCAATCTCGGCTGCCGTAGCCCAAAGGATTGCCTGGTGGGCATTTGCGCGTACTTCCCCGGAAACCCAGGCGCAACGGTAGGCCAAAAGCTCGACGGTCACATGGTCGTATCCGAAACGGCTTAAACATAGGAACTGCTCTACCCGTACCTCGATGCCCAGTTCTTCCCTGATCTCCCGAACCAGGCATCGTTCGGGGGTTTCACCAGGTTCGATCTTGCCGCCCGGGAATTCCCACTTCCCTGAAAGGGGATCCCCAGGGTTTCTTTGCGCCACGAGGACCCGGCCGTCATGCTCGATAACCGCCCCGGTCACGAGGACCGGCCCTGGCCCCAGGCGGAGCCAGGCCAATGCCAGCAGGGCGCCGGCCAGGTCCGCCACGAGGTCCAGCGCGTTGTTCACGTAACCGCCCACACCCGTCCGCTCAAGTAGGACCGTCGATGCGAATTCCACGATCTCGTTCACGGCTCCAAAACCCAGCCCTGCCAGGACCAGGAGAAAGGCCAGCCCTCCCCGGGGCGGAAGATCGGGCCTCGCGAGGCGGGGCCTCAGCAGGTGCCAGGCCAGGAGCGTGCAGAAACCGAAACCGACGACATGGACAAGCTGGTCGTATCGGAAGATCCAGTACGGGGCTCCGACCAGGGGGACAAGGATCTTTTCGTAAAGCTTGACGCCCCCCGGGAAAAGCCCTCCCCCCGCGAGGTGCATCTGGGCCCAGAGCGTCAGGCCCCACAGAAGGCCTTTCGGGTAGAGGACCTTCGAGTCGGTTGCCGCGATCAGGGCCATGAAAAAGACGATGACGCCCTCGTAGAGGACAAACTCCAGGTTACCGGCCTCCAGGAAGAGAAAACCGAACAGGCAAAGCGACATGACGTTGAAAGCCAGCAGCGCTTTTTGCCCTTCGCGGAAGCGGAGTCTCACCTTTTTCACCTCCCGGGTTCCCTTTTTTCGATTCTACCCTCGGCTCGCCGTTTCGGCAGGCTCCGCGCCATAGCCCTGGATCGACTGGAAACCCGCATACAGGTCGACATAGAGGACATCCCTGGGCTTCTGAGCCGGCACCGCTTTGGGAGACGCCCATGAAGGGACGAGCCGGCCGGCCCTGGCAAGCGATTTCCTCAGGTCGAAACTTCCCGGCAGGGTTTTCTCCAGCAGGTTCCAGAAACGGTTTGAATGGTCCGGGCAGACCGTGTGGCAAAGCTCGTGGCAGATCACGTAATCCACCATGCCCAGCGGAAGGAAGGCCAGCTTCCCGTTCAGGCTGATGACTCCCTTTGCGGAGCAGCTTCCCCATCGGGTCTTCTGCAGGCGGACGCAAAGCCTCCTGCAGGTCATCCCGTGCCGGGCCGAGAGCAGGGCCAGCCGGTCCTCCAGGAAGGGCCGGACGTGCCTCGCGAGCCAGGCCCTGAGAAGTTTTCCGGTACCTGCGGGGCTCTCGGTGCCGCTAACCACCAGTCGGCGAAAGCCGTTTTCCTCATCGACCCTCCCGCGGCCGGCTCCTTTTCCACCGTAAACGACTTCCCATTCCTCGCCAATCGCCTCGAGGGTAATCCGGCACGGTTCCTCGCACTCCTGCTCGAAGGCTCCCCCTGGAACGTTTGACGCCAGCTTCGAAAGCATCCTGGAAATCCAGTCCCTTTTCCTTTCGAGGAACGCCTGAACGAGGTCCTTCCGAAAACCCCTGGGGACGACGGCGGAAAGTTCTCCCCTGCCGGAGATGGAAAGCCTGGCCGTTTTGATCCTGGCACTTTCGTAAACGTTGCAGGAAATGCCGTGTTCCATCCATGCCCCTCCTGGAATTCGATGGAAGGCAGGTCTTTTGGCAGAACCGGAACTGCCTCTTTTTGCCATAATTTAGAAAATATATTTAGCAAGCTTGCGTTTTTTAAAATCTTTTTCTATACTGTTTTCTCGAAGTTGAGAACACACAATCATGTTACCCTATAAAAATCGCGAAAGGAGTGCCAGGTGATGAAATCCGACAAGGAAACGGCCAAGAAGGCTGTCAGGGTGAGGCGCCCGCTCGAGGAGAGGCTGAAGGAAGCACAGGAAAAGGCGCGCAAGCTGAGGGCCCGTTCACGGGAAAAAGAGTCAAAGGCAATCCAGTATGTTTGCGCCGCAATCTTCAAGATCGCAGATTACGAAATATCCGAATCGGTTGTGGACGAACTGATCAAGACAAAGGGAAAAAACGCGGAAGAGATCGCCAGGGAGATCATCGAAAAGGCGAAATCCTGAAAATCCGACCCGGAAATATGACAGAAAAGGGGCCCTTCGGGGCCCCTTCGTCGTCATTCTCCCGTTCCCCGCACCCCGGTCAGGATCCCGGCTTTTTCCCTGACATGGGCCCGTGCACTCGCCAGGACGTGGAAAAACGGGTGCTCCTCGTTTCCGTGAAGGTTCAGGGGAACACCGAGCGACTTCACGAGGCTCGCCTCCATCTGCCAGGGATCGGGACCGCAAACCCACGAAACGGCCCCGTGCCGGGCCATCCAGCCGGACAGGATCCCCTCGGTACCGCCGAAATCGACGCGGCCGTCCGGGCGCTTCCTCGGTTCGAGCGACAACTTGTCCAGTAGGAGGGCTCCAAGGCTCAGGCGCAGGGTCGACTGCCTGGCCGTGTTCTTGAGGTGGTTCCGTAACCTGTCCCGCAGGTTGCCCCTGCTGCCCATCCTGCCGGGGACGCTTCCGGAGTAAAGCAGGGCCAGCCCGTCGGCCAGGACCTCGTAGTAACCGCTCCTGATGCCGAGTTTCGAGGGTTCGAAATACCAGGCGTACACCCCGGGCGCCTTCGGTACCGCCACTTCACCTGCGACGATCCGGGCTACGGGAACGATCCGTTCTTTTTCCCTGAGAGCGGCCAGGATCGCCCCTATCTCGTCCTCCCTTGCCATAACCCCACCTCCTCAACAAGCGCCTTCGGCCGATTTTCGCCTTTAACCGGCTCGAGGCAACCTAACCGACTTTCTCGAAGACCCTGCCGACCTGGGCCGCGGTTCCCGGTTTCTCGATACCCGGGTCCTTCACGACCAACGGGACATCACGCTCCTTCAGCTCCGCCGGAAGGCCGGACAGGGTTCCCGGAGGGAAAAGGAACTTTACAGGGTTGTCAAAGTAACCAAAAGCTGCGGGACTTCCGCTCGTTTACTGGCTGCCTCCCGAGATGACCCGGAGTGTTTTCGGCGTCCTTGTCGAATTAAACCTTATCACAACGAGAGGAACTTTTTCATCGTTGCCTGCGCGGTTCTTCATCTTGTCTCCATGATAATATCAAAGACGAGAAGAGGAAGGAGGGAGAAAATGATCGTCCAATCGTTTTTCGTGCCCGGCATCGCCCATTCGTCCTATCTCCTGGGAGGGACGGACCGTTGCGCCGTCGTCGACCCGCGGCGGGATACCGAAATCTACCTGCAGGCCGCACGGGAACTGAACCTAAAAATCACCACCATCCTCCAGACCCACCTGCATGCGGACTTCGTGTCCGGTCATCTCGACCTGGCAAGGGCCACCGGCGCCGAGATCGTCATGCCCGCTTCGGCAAACGCCGCCTTCCCTCACAAACCAGTCAGGGAAGGTGATTCCCTCCGGCTGGACGACCTTTCCCTGGAGGTCCTGGAAACCCCCGGGCATACCCCCGAGCACTTGACCTACGTCGTGCGGGATCTCGCCAGGGGGAGCGAACCGGTCTCCATCTTCTGCGGGGACACCCTGTTCGTCGGCGACGTGGGCCGGCCCGACCTTTTTCCCGGTCAGGCGGAAACATTGGCCGGCCGTCTTTTCGACAGCCTTCACGGAAAGCTTCTCGGGCTCCCGGACTATTGCGAGGTTTACCCCGCCCACGGGGCAGGTTCGCTTTGCGGACGGTCGATGGGGGCAAAGAGGGAAACGACTGTCGGATACGAAAAACTTTACAACGGGGCTCTCCAAATCCGGGAGAAGCGCGACTTCGTAACTTCCCTCACCTCGGGCATGCCGGCGGCCCCCGATCATTTCAGCCGGTGCAGCCGCATCAACGCCCAGGGGCCGGCCCTTCTCGAGACCCTGCCCGTGCCCGTCCCGCTCTCTCCCCGGACTTTTCGGGAAAAGATGCAGGATACCGGTGCCGTCGTCCTTGACATTCGTGATTACAGCGCTTTCGGGGGCAATCATGTACCCGGTTCCTTCTGCATCGACCTTGGGGGTAACTTCGCCACCTTTGCGGGGTGGGTCCTCCCCCCCGACAGGGAGATCCTGGTCGTCGCCGACAGGCAGGAAAGCGTGGACTCGGCCGTCCCGTGGCTCCGCAGGGTCGGGCTGGACCAAACTACGGGATGGCTGGACGGATCGCTGTTCGCATGGGCAAAAGCCGGGCTGCCCACGGCCCATGTCCCCCAGGTCTCCCCTTACGAACTCCATGACTTCGTTTCTTCCCCCGGTGCCCCCGTCATCCTCCTCGACGTCAGGTCTCCTTCCGAGTTCGAGAGTTTCCACATCCCGGGGGCGGTCAACATCCCGGTTCCGGACCTACGGGAAAGGCATCGTGAGCTCGATGCGGGTTCCAGGATCGTCACCCTTTGCGGGACGGGGCAACGTTCGAGCCTGGGGGCCAGCCTTCTTCTGCAGCGGGGCTTCCAGGACGTCCGCAACCTTTCCGGCGGGATGATGGGCTTTGCGGCGGCCGGGATGAGCGAGGCCTGTCCTCTCTGCGTGGCGCCCCACGGGCCAAGGTTCCTCGGCAGGCCGTCGGGGGATAAGACCTAGCGCCGGGGCAAGCCGAGGAGACTTCAAAGATGGAGTGGCTTTTCCTGCCCCGTTGGCCAGCGATGATCGTCGGCGCCCTGATAGGGCTCCTGGAATGCCTCACGTTCCTTCTCCTGGACAAGCCGATCGGGTGCTCCACGGCTTTTGCCCGTACAGGGGGCATGATCGAAAAGGCGTTGGGCCGGCCCGTTTCGGAAAAACCCTACTACAGGCTGTTCCCCCCGGTCGTGGACTGGGAGTGGGTGTTCGTCGCCGGGATCCCGATCGGGGCTTTCCTGGCGGCATCCCTGGCCGGGGAGTTCCGGCTGGAATGGGTTCCTCCCCTCTGGCGGCAGATTTTCGGCCCGGGGGTCCCGCTTCGCCTTGCAACCGCCGCGGCAGGCGGTTTCCTGGTCGGTCTCGGTGCGCGCTGGGCAGGAGGCTGCACGAGCGGCCACGGCATCAGCGGGTCCCTGCAACTGGCGGTCAGCAGCTGGCTTGCCTCCGCGGCCTTCTTCGCCGGCGGCATCCTCTCGGCCAAGCTCCTTTTCAGCCTTGCCGGAGGGTAGGTGGAAAAAACGATGAGGACACCTCCGCTGCTTTTGCCCGAATCGTACAGGAAGCCCCTGGCCCTCCTTTTGGGCATCGTTTTCGGTTTCCTCCTGCAGAAGGGTGGGGTCACCCGCTACGAGGTCATCATGGCGCAACTCCTCCTGGCCGACTTCACTGTGCTGAAAGTCATGCTTTCTGCCGTCCTGGCGGGAATGCTCGGAATCTCGGCCCTGCTCCATTTCGGACTGGTCGCGCTGCACCCGAAGCACGGCTCCCTGGGCTCGTCCGTCATCGGAGGGCTCCTGTTCGGCCTGGGCTTCGGGCTCCTTGGCTATTGCCCGGGCACCGCTGCCGGGGCGGTCGGGCAGGGGTCGCTGGACGCGCTTTTCGGCGGGGTGGTCGGCATACTTCTTGGAACTTGCTGCTATTCCGGGATTTACCACAAAATCGAACCGAAGGTCCTTCGTATCGGGACGTTCGGGGATATCACGCTCCCCGAACTGCTTCACGCTCCCCACTGGAAGGTCGTCGCGACCGTAGCCCTGCTGATTGGCGCCATCCTGTCCGCCCTGTCCCGGCGGGGCTTTTAGGGGAGGGCTCGGATGACCCGGGAAATGTTCCTGGCATTCGGCGTTTTGGTAACGGCCGTTGTCCTTTTCTCGACCGAAAGACTGCGGGTGGACGTGGTGGCTTTCGGGACCATGCTTGCCCTCCCCTGGCTCGGGCTCCTCGAAGCAAAACAGGCTTTCTCGGGTTTTTCCAGCAGCGCTGTTTTGGCCCTCATGGGAGTCATGGTCATGGGCGCGGGCATAGAAGCGACGGGAATGATGAACCGTGTCGCGCTGGTCATAATCCGCATGTCCGGGGACAGCGAAAGGAAGCTGTGCGCCCTCACCTCGGTTTTCGTGGGATCCATCTCGGCTTTCATGCAGAATATCGGCGCAGTCGCCCTTTTCCTGCCCGCGCTACTTGGAATTTCCCGAAAGACAAGGATCCCGGCTTCGCGCCTCATGATGCCGATGGGTTTCGCGGCAATCCTGGGCGGGACCCTGACCCTGGTCGCCTCAGGTCCCCTGATCATCCTGAACGACCTGCTGAGGCAGGCTTCTCTGCCGCCTCTTGGGCTTTTCAGCGTCACACCGCTCGGGGCCGTCCTCCTGGCAAGCGGGATCCTTTACTTCTTTTTCCTGGGAAAGGTTGTCCTGCCCGGTGCCCGTGGCGAAAGCCTGGACGAAAGGGAACTGTTCGTCGAAGCCTGGGGCCTCCCTAGAGCCGTCGTGCGCCTGGAAATTCCCCGCGGTTCCACGATCGCCGGGAGGACGCTGGAGGAAGCCTCCCTATGGCAGCGATGGGAACTGCACCTGCTTTTCGTCGAGGAAAACGGCGGCGTTGCCTACGCACCCTGGCGGCAGTCGGCTTTTACCGAGGGGCAGGTTTTGGGTATCTCGGGAGACTCGGAAGCGATATCGGCCTTTGCGGAATTTTACGGATTGAAACCCCTGAAGGCCCAACCCGGTAAGGAGACAGCCCTGCTGCAGGAAAACGCATCCTTCGCGCAGTATGTCGTTTTGCCCCGCAGCCCCATGGCCGGTAAGTCGATCCGCGACATTGCCCTGAGGAAAAATTTCGGGGTGGAACCCCTCGTTTTGCTGTCGGGGGAAAGCGAATCGCGCGAAGATTTTTCTGACAGGCCGCTCAAGCCCGGTGACGCGCTGGTTGTCCACGGCCCCTGGGAAAACCTTTACCGGCTCGGGAAGGAAAGAGGCATAGCCCTGGTCACGCCCCTCTCGGGGCGGCCGCTCAGGGAGAAAAAAACAGCCGCCGCGGCCGTGTGCTTCCTAGGCTCCATCGGGCTGGCCGTCGCGGGTTTTCCCATTTCCCTGTCGCTCATGACAGGGGCCCTGGCGATGGTCCTCACCCGGGTCCTGTCCATGGACGAAGCCTATGAGGCGATCGACTGGAAAACCGTTTTCCTCCTCGCCGGCCTGATCCCTCTCGGGCTCGCGATGGACCAGACCGGGGGAGCAAGGTTCATCGCCGAAAAAATCACCGGTATGGCCGCGGGAACGGGCCCGATGGCGACATTGCTCGTGATCGCCGGACTGTCCACCGTCTTCTCCCTTTTCATGTCGAACATCGCAGCCACGGTCCTGCTGGTTCCCTTCTCCATCGTGGTCGCCAGGGAATCCGGCCTCGATCCCCGGGCGCTTGCCATGCTCGTCGCCGTTTGCGTCGCGAATTCCTTTGCCCTTCCGACCCACCAGGTGAACGCCCTTCTCCTCTCGCCCGGAGGTTACCGCAACGCGGACTTTCTCAAGGCCGGCGGTTTCATGACCGTGATCTTCATCGTCGTCGCGGTGGCGGCGACACGCTTCTTTTACCTCTGAAGGCGGATCCGGGCGCCGTCTTCCAGGTCCATTCCCGCGTCCCTGACGACCCGGTCGCCTTCATTTATCCCCTCGAGGATTTCCACGAAGCGGCGATCCGTGAGCCCCGTCTTGACGGCCCTGTAACGGACCCGCTCCCCATCGGCGAAAAGGACCAGCCGGTCGCCGTTTTCCGCGGTCCTGACGGCTTCGACGGGTAGCAGGAGAACCTTCTTGCGCTGAGCGGTCTCGATCGCGACCCGGACCTCGAAACCCGGCTTCAGCTTCGGCGTGAAGGGCAGGTCTATCTCCACCTTGACCCGGCGCTGCTTCACGCCAAGGGCGGAAATCTTTTCCTCCGCCTGGGGGTAGATCTTCGCGAGTTTCCCTTCCAATATGGTATCTGCCAGCACCGGGGCGGACACGCGTACCCTCTGGCCAAGCGTGACATTCCCCATCGCGTCGCTCAGGACGTCCGAAACCACCTGCATCCTTGCGCTTGGGCCAACCGTAGCAACCAGTTCGCCCGGCTGGAAGACACGGTCCTTTTCAGCCGGCATTTCCAGCACGATTCCGCGTATCGGGCTTTTCACAACGAGTTCCGTTCCCTTTCCCCGGATTTCTGACAGCGTGCGCCTTAGCCCGGCTTCGTAGGCAACAGAGGAACTCTCCCCGTAACGGGCCTCGTGTAGCGCCTCGCCTGCCCGGTCGCGGGCCAGCCGGGCCTCCTCGAGTTCCGAAAGCGAGACGACTTCCTGCCGATAAAGCCGCTCCCACCTCTCGGCGTTCCGGTTTGCGTCCTCCAGGACCAGTAAAGCGGAACGCACCCGGGACGTCGCACCTTTCCTCTCCCTTTCCGCCTGTTCGAGAAGCGTCCGTGTCTCCTGCTCCCTGACGGCAAGGTCGGGATTGCTCATCCTGACCAGAACCTGCCCGGCAACGACAGAGTCCCCCGCCTCGACCGGGGCCTCGACGACGCGGGCCAGCTGGGTCGCATAGATCTTCCGGTCATCCGGGGCCTCGACGTAGCCGTCCTCTTCCACCGACCTGACGAGCGTCCCCCTTGAAACCGCGACCGTCTCGACATCTACGGCACGACCGAAAAATAGCCATACGCCCCCTGCGACAACTCCCACCGCCAGGACCATGAAAAGGAGTCGTTTCATGACAGGCCTCCCCAATTAGTCTCGTGCCTTGATCGTTTCGGCGAAATCGAGCCGGTCGAGTCCCCGGATCCCCAGGGCGAAAGCCAGGGCGAGGAAGAGGCCCCCCCCCAGGCTGGCCAGGAAGTAAGTCCTGGGGAAAATCACGGCGGTAAAGGTGAACAGATCCGTGCTGACCGCCCGGGCATAGGCTTCCGAAAGCAGCCTGCCGAAGGGCAGCCCCGCCAGCGTGCCTGCGAGAAGTAGCAGGAGGTTCTCTTTCAGCAGGAGGAGGGCGACCTCCCCCCGCGAGAACCCCATGACCCTCAGGCTCGCCAGCTCTCGCCGCCTCTCGGAAAAGGAAAGGGCGCTGGCGTTGAAGACGATCGCACCTCCCAACAGGATCGAAAAACCGACCAGGATGCCGATCGAAACAGCCATGTACTTCAGGTTCTTCTCCAGGTACTTTTCTTCCTTTTCCCGGCTGAGGACGGACGATACGTTGAGCATGTCGACGGTTTCCCTTTCGATCGCTTCCGCCGTGCCCGCTTCAGCCCCGATGGCGGCACCGTTGACCAGCCGGTATTCCCCGAGAAGGGCGTTGACTTCCCCGATTTCGAGGTAGGAGGCTCCCCCGACCGATTTTCGGCTGGTTCCGGCGACGACGATCTTACCGGTGCGGGTCGGCCCTTTTCCCAGGAGCGTCTCCACCTCGACCGTCTCGCCAGGCCGGACGCCCAGTTTCCGGGCGACGTTCCAGTCCAGGAGCACCCCGACCGCCGGCAGGCCGCGCGGGCGGTCATATTCGTCAACCACGTTGAGAAGGGACGCTCCCGGCTTAACCCCGACGAAAAGGGTCTCCTCGCGGCGCCCGCGAAAGCGGAGCCTGACGGGCAACTCGAAAAGAGGCTCCACTCGGGAGACTCCAGGCAGTCTCTCGACGTTCAGCAGTTCCGCGTCCCGGACCGGCTCGGAGAAACGGACCAGGAGGTCGTACCGCAGTTCCCTGTCGAAATGGCGTTCGAACAGGGAGTCCATCGAATCCCGTGTAAAGAGCGAGACGACGAGCATCCCGACGGCAACGGCGACCCCCAGGAACGTCACGATGGACCTGAAGCGGTTCCTTGACATCGACCTGAGGCTCATCCTCCAGGAAAGGTCCAGCCGCTCCCACAAGCTCTGCCAGCTTTCCAGGAAATGGGCATGGGTTTTTGAGGGCACGGGGGGACGCATGGATTCCGCCGGGTGGATGGACAACACCTGGCGGGTGGCCGCAAGGCCGGCCGCCAGCCCGAAGCAAAGGCTCAATCCGAGCCCTGTCGCCGTGGCCTTCGGGTCGAACCCGGCCGCCAGCCTGGGCAAGTTGAAATAGACCGCATAGAGCCCGACCATGAGTCCCGCCAGGCCGTAACCGGCGAGGATGCCCAAGATCGCCCCCGCCCCCGAAGACGCCAGGCTGTAACCTCCATAAAGGCAGATGAGGATCCCGTTGTCGTACCCCAGTGCCTTCATCAGCCCGATCTGGGAACGCTGCGCCTTGACCAGCCGAGCCAGGAAAACCGCCTGCATCAGGGCCGCCAACCCAAGGAAAACGGCAGGGAGCGTATTTGCGAAAACCTCGAGCTGATCGAGTTCGCCTCTCAGGATCGCCTCGCTCACCTGGTCTTTCCTTGGGTAATCGGCCAGGTTGCCGTAGGGTTCGAGTATTCGCCTGACCTCCTCCCGCACCCGATTCTCGTCGATCCCCGGAGCCAGGCGGACCAGGATTTGGTTGACTGAGCCTTCCATGTCCAGGACCTGCTTCGCCTGTTCCTGCGAGATCATGGCCCCGCCGAAAGAGGAAGGGTCCTCGAAAACCGAGGCGGCGTCCTTGATGACATAGATGAATTCGGGGCTCGCGGCGATCCCGACGACGACCATGGGCTTTTCCTTTTCCTCCGCCGCGACGGAAACCGTGCTGCCCAGGGTTAGGCCGTTGGCCTCCGCGAACTGGGCTGTCAGGAGGATCTCGAGTGCCCCGCCCTCGGGATTCTTCTCGAAAAGTCGCCCTTTCTGCACCCGGACACGGTTGAGTTCCCCCTGCATGGGCACATGCAGGCCCGTCAGCCGGATCGTCGCCCTCGTCCCATCCTCCCTCACCATGGGAACGTCCTTCTGGACTCGCCCCGTGGCCCTCGTCACGCCCGAAACTGTCTCGATCCTTTCGACGATCCCTTCGGGAGCGCGCACGACATGGAAGAAAAGGTCCGCGAAATCCGTTTCCCTGTAAAAGGTGTTCCTGGACCGGACCAGGTTGCCGGAAACGGCGGTCATGGAGACGAAGACCGACAATCCGGTCGCCACGACGGCGACGATGGCAATGAAAGGCCCGATGGTGCTGAGTATCGTCCGGGCGAGCTTGAGGAGAAGCGGCGATTTCACCATTGGATCTCTTCCGGGGGCGCAGGGGTGCGGTTCGTCGTCCAGCTCGCGATCCTTCCGCTGCTCATGGTGGCAACGCGCATCCCCATGGCCCCGATTGCCGCGTTATGGGTCACGATGACCACCGTCGTCCCGTAGGCCCGGTTGACTTTCTGCAGAAGGGCCAGAATGAGCCTCCCGGTCGAGGAATCGAGCGATCCCGTAGGCTCGTCGCAAAGCAGCAGGCGGGGGTTCTTCACGACAGCCCGGGCGATGGAAACGCGCTGCTGCTCTCCCCCGCTCATCTGGGCGGGGAAGTGTTTCATCCGGTCGCCCATGCCGACCTCCTCCAGGACCGATTCGGGGGACATGGGGTTGCTCGCCAGGTGCGCCCCTATGGCGACGTTCTCCAGGGCTGTAAGGTCGGGGATGAGATTGAAAAACTGGAAAACGAACCCCACGACCTCCCTGCGGTATGCGGTGAGCCGCTTTTCCCCTGCCGTTTCGAGACTTTCCCCATCGAAAAGGACCCGCCCGCTGCTCGGGACATCCATTCCCCCCAGGATGTTGAGCAGGGTCGTCTTTCCGGACCCGCTGGGACCCAAGATGACCACCAGTTCTCCCGCGCTGACTTCCATGGACGTTTCGGACAGGGCCGTCACCTTCACCTGCCCCAGGTCATAGGTTTTCGTGACGTTCTCGAGCCTCCAGAGGGCTTCTCCCACGGGCACCAGCCACCCCCCGACAAGCCGGCGTCCTCAAGAAACCGGTCGACCGGCACTTGATATCATACCATGCTAACGTCCTGAAGCGGAGCGATGGGGAATAAAAAAGGGCCCCGGCTAGGCCGGGGCCCAAAACAAACTGCCGGGTCGGCCCAAGGCGTTTAAGAAACCGCGCTTCGCTCCTTCGGGAACCTCTCGTACTCCCTGTCGTCGATGATCCCCTTCAGAGCGCAGGCAACCTGCCAGACCTCGGAGAACGTGTTGTAAAGGGCAACCGGGGCCACCCGGATGACCTTCTCGGGGCGGAAATCGGGGATGATATTCCGGGCCTTGAGGGCGCAGCAGATTCTCCAGGCTTCGGCCGGGTGCTCGATGGCCAGGTGCCCTCCCCGCCGCTTCCGGTCCCGCGGGGAGGCAACGGAATATCCGTAGGGTTCTTCCGAAAGGAACCCGTCCACCAGTTCGACGAGGAAATCCGTCAGCTTGAGGGATTTTTCCCTTATCGCCTCGATGGAGGCCTCCTCCTGTATTTCAAGGGCCGCCCCGAGAGTCGCCGCCGAGAGGACCGGAGGCGTGCCGAGCTGCCAACCCCCGGCGGAGCGGGCATGCTCGAAACCGAGCGCCATGTCGAACTGCCTGCTCTTGACGTAGCCGAACCACCCCGCCATGCCCGGTTCCCGGTCGAAATGGCGTTCGTGCAGGAAAAGGAACGCCGGGCTGCCCGGGCCGCCGTTCAGGTGCTTGTAGCTGCACCAAAAGGCGAAATCCACCCCCCAATCGTGAAGGCGGTGGGGTACGGAACCGGCCGAGTGGGCGCAGTCGAACCCGATCGCGATGCCCTTTTCGTGGGCGCACCGGGCCAACCTTTCCATGTCCAGGAGTTGGCCGCTCCGGTACAGGACAGAGGGAAGGAGAACGAGGGAGACCGTCTCGTCCATGAGGGCGACGATGTCATCCTCGTCGAGCGTGCTGCCGTCCCGTGACCGGGCCAGGATGAGATCCGACGCGGGATCGCCTCCCTTGAGCCTAATCTCGCTCGCCAAAGCATAGATGTCCGACGGGAAGTTGAGCTCGTCCGCCAGGATCTTTCTCCTTCCGCCCGAAGGCACGTAGAAGGTGCTGACGAGCGAATGCAGGTTGGAAGTCGTCGAACCCGACATGACGACCTCCTGCGGCAAGGCTCCCAGCAAAGGCGCCATCATCCGCCCGAGCTCTTCGGGCATGGTGAACCACGGCATCTTCCCCTCCAGGAAACCATCGATGTTGAAGGTTTTCCATTCTTCCACGACGCGGTACACGTCTTCCACCGATTTTTTGGGCGGGAGGCCGAGGGAATTCCCGTCCATGTATACCCGACCCTGGGGAATGAAGAACCGCTCCCTGAATTTCCCGAGAGGGTCCCCTGCATCGAGCGCCAGTGCGATTTCCTTCATCTCCTCAATCTTTTTCATCCTGAACTGACCTCCTTATCCGGCTATCGAATCCGCGTTGGCAGCCGACCGTTTCAAAAAGCCGAGGACCAACTCCGCTTCCGTGTCATTGAAGCCCTTCGTGATGAGGCGATCCCAGGCCTCCAGTTCCCTGAGGATATCCGGCATCGCTTCCATTGCCCTGGATGCAAGGAAAACCCGGTAAGCCCTGCCGTCCCGCCCGTCCTTTTCCCGCCACAGCCACCCTGAATCCATGAGTTTCTGCACGGCCCGGGCTACCGTCCCCTCGTCGAGGGCCAGTTCCACGGCCAGCCGGTGCTGTGTCAGGCCCTCGTTCCTCGAGAGCAGCGCCAAATAAAGGTAAAGGCCCTTGCCCAACCCGAGGGGTTCGAAAACCCGGTCGAGATGGATCCTGCTCCTTCGAAAAAGTGTGGCGATCCAGCGTCCCGGTGACTCTTCCTGGCGGTTTATGGCCGATTCACCTCCCGATATAGTTGCATATGCAACTATATCGGGATTATAGAACCCAGTTCCAGAAAACGCAATAGGGGCAGGGCCCCCGGTTTTCGGCTCCGGGAACGCCCTGCCCCTGTCTCGATTCCCCCCAGGTAGCGAGATTACAGCTTTATCCCTACGAGGGAACAGGCAAAGGGATGCCCCGCTTCCAGGATCTCGAAAGCCACCGAGGCAGCCATGCGGGCGGCCTCTCCGCACACCTGCGGGCAGGCGAAATCCATCCTCGCCATGAGGGCGTGCATCTCGTCGCGTTCTTCCTGCCGCGTGAGTTCGTATTCCCTCCCGTAGAGATCCTTTTGGATCCGGCGGCAAAGGACGGTCCCGAACCGCGCCTCGAAAGCCCGGTAGACCTTGTCGCAGTAGCCGAGTCCCCTGACGGCCTGTTCGCGCATTTCGAGGTCGTCGCGGCCGGCCAGGAGGCCGGTGAACATGAGGGCCCCGGAAAGGGCTCCGCACATGTGCCCGCGCCGAACCCCTCCTCCCGCGAAGGCCGTGGAGGCGCGGAGGACATCAGGGTTGTGGATCCCGAACGCCTTCAGCAGGGCGGCCAGGGTCCCCTGGCTGCAAAGGTGGTACCGGCTCTCGTTCTGGCAGGCTTCTTCCGCGCAGGCATGGAGCAAGGATTCCCTCGGATCCATCTTCCCAATCCCCCTCGGGTAAATAGTTTCGCCGAACCGTCTGGACTTTCTACTTTTTCAGGACAAGCAGGGCTCCAGCAGCTAGAAGCAGGACGCCGGCGACACGGGTCGCGGCAAGCGGCAGTTTCTCGAACCCGAAAGCCCCCACGGAATCGAGGAACAGCCCGGCGGCGAGCTGCGCCGCAATCGCGGCTGCCATCGCCGCCGTGGTCCCCAGGCGGGGAACGGCCAGGACCACGCAGCTGACGTAGAAGGCCCCCATCAGCCCGCCGGAAACCTCCCAAGGAGCCGCGCCCGCCAGGGCTTTCCAGCTGCCCCTCCCGAAAAGGCCGGCGATCGCCCCCAGGCAGAGGGTCCCGCCCGCAAACGAGACGAAGGCACTTTCCAGCAGTCCTATACGGCTTGCCAAACGCGCGTTGACGCCCGGCTGCACGGCCGAAACCGCACCCGCCAACAGCATCAGGACAAAGAGCCAGATCCTTGACAAGTGGCGCCTCCTTTCCGCCTCCTTGGGGCTGCCCTTCAACGGGGTTTCGGCCGCTCTGGGCCGAGCCTCGTTACGGAAAGTTCCTCAAGAGGTCTTCCACCCCATTTTACCAAGCACAAGGTAAGGGGGCATCTACAGGCCCCCCGCTCGGAAAGAAAGGGCCCCGGCGCCGGGATCCCCGCCGAAGCCCCCTCAAAAGACTGTTTCGAACCTGCGCCGTGCTTTTCTTACATGTATCCCTCGTATCTCTTCGGAACCAGGGCGGAGTGGACGTACTTGATCATGGTGATGAAATCGAAAACGGGTCGGCCCGTCGCCTCGTGGACCGCAGCGGCGTAGGGAGGCAGGTCGCTGCATTCCAGCACGATGGCGGCGACCTCGGGGTGCTCCCGGACCATCCTCTCCGCTACCCCGACGACCTCCTTCTCCACGAGGTCCGAGTCCATCGTCCCCTTTTCCTCGAGCACGCTGGTTCTGAACTCGTACTGGTCTTCCATCCCGTAAACGACGATCGGCATATCCTTGGTGATTCCCACGTTCTGGAAGTGTTCCTCGGTGAGGACACTGGCGTTTGCGGAGATGACGCCGACCTTCTGCTTCGAGGTCAGGGTCCGGCAGATGAACGGAACCTGCAGAAGGCTCGAAAGGAAGACGGGGATATCGACCACTTCCGCAACCTGCTTCTGGAAAAGCGCCATGAAACCGCAGGCCCCGGTGATCGCTCCCACGCCTTCCGCCTCGAGCTCCTTGGCCCCCTCGATGAAGGGCTTGAGGAGTTCCGGGTCCCTCTCGTTCAGGAGGCGTTCGATCGAAGATCCGCGGACTTCCTTGAAGCGAACGGGAAAGGGATACGTGGTCGCGTTTCCGACGTTCCCCGGTACGCAGGGATACGCCGCGTCAAGGATCAGGATGCCGATCGTTTCACCGTCCCAGGACCGTGTCTTGCTCTTGATCTTGTAAACCGCCATCGTGCCGCCCCCCTTGTTTAATCTGTGAACCAGTTTAACGTAAAGCGGGTTATGTGTAAAAAAGTTCTCTTGATTTTCTACTTCAGGATTTCGGCGAAAAAAGCCTTCATGTTTTCCCAGGAACGGCGCGCCGCCTTCTCGTTGTAAGCCGAGCCCCGAGAAGGGTCGTTGCCTGCCGCCGGGTTCGTGAAGGTGTGGACGGCCCCTCCATAGGCCACCATCTGCCAGTCAGCGCCTGATTTTTTCATCTCGTCCTGGAAAGCCTGGACCTCTGCCGGTGGGACGCTAGGGTCGTCGGCCCCGTGAAGGACCAGGACCTTTGCCCGGATCGTTCCGGGCGAGGCGGGACGGGATGTCGACAACCCCCCGTGGAAGCTGACCACCCCGGCAAGGTCGGCACCTGTCCGGGCCAGTTCCAGGGCAGCCGTCCCGCCGAAGCAGTACCCGATGGCCGCAACCTTGCCCTTTTCCGCCAGCGGATGGTTCTTGAGCGCTTCCAGGGCAGATGTGACCCTCTCCCGCAGGAGAACACGGTCGCCTCCCCTGAACTTGCCTGCCAGCTCCCTTGCCTTCGCCGGGTCCTTCGTCTCGAAACCCTCACCGTAAATGTCCGCCGCCAGGGCCAGGTATCCCATCGAGGCCAGGGCCTTCGCTCGGTCCCTGGCATAGTCGTTGAGGCCCCACCATTCGTGGATCACAAGGACGGCCGGCCGCGGGCCGCTTATCGCGTCGTCCCAGGCCACATACCCGACCAGCCTGACATCCCCCTTCCCGTAGGGATAGGTTTCCATACGAACGGCCGCACCCGCCCTCGAAGCCGCCGGCAAGAGGAACATAACCGCGGCAAGCAGGCTCACCGCAAGGTATCTCATAGCACACTCCCCCTTCTGCTTTGTTTAAGCCGCTACTCCTTTATTGTAACTAAATAAGGGAGGGAGACAGCCCGAGGCTCACCACTCCGCAAGCAACCTTTTCAACGGGCCTTCGACGTCTTTTTCCGGATCGAGGTTAGCGAGTTTACCCCCCGACACGACCTTCTTCCCCGCTACGAAGATATCCCTGACCTTACCGTCCTGAAGGACTTTCAGGTCGGCGGCGAAGCCCGGGGCCAGGCACCCCACCGGGCATGAAGGGAATGGGAAAGGGCTCCGCCCGAGGCCTTCGAGAACCGCCCGGTCGATCTCCGGGAAGTCGTCGGCCAGGAACCTCCTTTCCTCCTCCACCGAGAGGTCGTCGTTGCTGGCCTCCCCGTCCGTGCCGAGGAAAACCAGCACCCCCCGTTCCAGGTAAGCCGCCAGGTCCGCCCTTCCGGCCTTGATGCGCCGGTTCATCCTCGGGTTCAGCACCAGGCTCATGCCGTGGCTGGACATCAGGTCCTTCTCGCGATCGTCGCTCCAGATCCCGTCGGAAGCGAGGACATGGGAGAGACCGGCAACGCGGCCCTGCAGGACAAGCCCGTCCAGGACCTCGACCGGGCGCATCCCGTATTCGCGAAGGCAAAGGTCTACGTCCCCCCGGTCTTCCGAAAGGTGAAACTGTACCATCCGGTTGACCTTCGAGCCGAGGTGGATCCCTTCGGCGATGGCCTCGAGGCTGTTCGCGTGGAAGCTGTGAAGGGCTGGTGCGACCGCCACCAGGGGGTCGGAGGAAAACTCCGAAAGCAGTCCCTCCAGGGCGGATTCGTACTCGGTCCCGGTTTCGAAATAGGATTCCTGGGAAGCGCGCTTTTCCGGGTAGGCATCCTTCGAAACGCGGTCGTAGTGCATCCGCCCGAAATAGAGGCGGATACCCGTGTCCCGGGCGGCACGGATCACCTCACGGTCAAGGTCGTTACCCCTGCGGTTGTGGCAGTAGAAGGAAACGACCGCCGTCGTGACCCCCAGGAGGAGCATGCGGTAAAAGGCTCTGCAGCATCCGAGGTAGATATGCTCCGGAGCCAATTCCCTGCTGTGCCGGTAGATCGTGTTCCGGCACCATGTCGGAAGGTCCCACGCCGGGTCGACCAGGTCCGCGTAGACGGACTGTTCGGGGTGGCTGTGGGCGTTCACGTCCCCCGGAAGGATACGGCAGGAGGCGTCGTACTCCAGCAGCCCGGATCCCACCGGCAAGGGGGCGTCCGAAGGGGCGCAGCCCCGCAGGAGCGTTCCCGACTCGCGATCTATACCGATCTCGATCCGGGCCGGCCCCTTCGGGGTCTCCGTCCACCCCCTGACGAACAGAATCCCTTCGGCCATGGTCGATCCTCCCGGGACGGCGGGGATCAGCTGAAGTCGGAGAGCCTGCGGACCAGGGTGCCGGGTCCGAGGCTCGATACCCGTTCCGCGGCCAGGAAGATCCCGTCCATGAAGATGTCGCTCGAGAAGTCGGAGACAGTGATCCGGATGATCTCGTCCTGGCGTCCCAGGACGATCTCGTGTTCGGAGAAAGGGCCGGGATAAGGCAGGCGCTCGGAGTGGACGGGGATGCCGGCGATCTTTGCCCCGAGGACGCCCTCGTAAACTTCCCTGCTCTGGACTTCCGCTCCGGTTCCCCCGGCAACGGACTGGGCCAGCATGACGGCCGTACCGCTGGGGGCGTTGGCCATCCCCGGGTGGTGACGGTCCGTGATGGTGACATAGGGGAAATAGGGCTTGACCTGTTTCATGAAGTCCATGACCAGGTTGATGCCGAGCCCGTAGTTGGAGATGACCGCCCAGCGTAGGCCATTTTCCTTCACCATCTGCCCGACCTTTTCCAAATCGGCCTCCGTGAGGCCGGTCGTCCCGATCACCGCGTCGATACCCGCTTTCGCATACGCTTCCAGGTGCTTCATCAGCACCGTCACGCTGGTGAAATCGATGACCAGGTCGGCCCCGCTTTCGGCAAGCCCCTTTTCCAGGTCAAAACACCCCGGGATGCCCACCGGGCCGACCCCCGCGAGGACCCCTAGGTCCTCCCCGCATTCACGGCAATACCCTCCGGCCAGCGCGAAGCCCTCGCGCTCGAGGACCTGGCGGACCACCAGCCTGCCGACGTTGCCCGAAGCACCCGAGACAAAGACCCTTTTCACGGCCATTCCCCCCTGCAAGGTGGTTTTTACCATGATAGCGGAAAGAAACCAAAACTGGGGGACATTGTAAAAGGAGCCCGGGAAACGAGTCCCGGGCTCCTCCTGTCAGCGATCGAGATCCTGAAGTCGATTCAGTGTTACTCCTCGGCTTCCTTCGTCGTGGCGACCATGTAAAGGCACCAGATAATTCCTCCGTAAATGATGGCCATCGAGATAAACATGTTAACCTGCCAAGACATATTCATGCACCCCTTTCCCCTGGCCTGTACAGCCTAGACTTCCAGGCGGTGGGTCATCTTGTCCGCCAGCCAGTTGTTCAGGATGATGCAGATCGCGGCGGCGATGCCCCACTGCCACAGCATCGTTCCCGGGGTGAAGGTGTACTTGCTGATGGGAAGCCACTTGTACCACTCGCCGGGGTACCAGGAGATGGCCTGCTTGAACCACCAGCCGAAGACCCACGCGAACAGGATCGGGGTAAAGTAGACAACCTTGAACATCCAGGGAACCTTGATGACCGTATCGGGAGCGACGATCTCGTCCCAGATTTTCGCCACACCGACCTTGATCGCCGCGACGCCCAGCAACAGGCAGGAGACCATCAGGCCGACGCCCCAGACCCAGTCCTGGTTGTCCAGGAAGGTGCCGCTCAGGGCTGAGGGCATGCCAAGGATCAGGGTCGCGAGGGCGATGCCCCAGGTGGCCTTCTTTCGGTTCCACCCGGCATCCTCCAGGATTCGGGCGCCCAACTCGATCATGGCGATCTCCGAGCTGAGGGCCGCCAGGATCAGGGCCAGGAAGAACGCCAGGGCCATGATCGTGCCGCCGGGGATCTCGCAGAACAGCTTGGTCAGGTGGATGAACGCCAGCCCCGTGTTGCCGGACTTCACCGCCGCCATCGGGTCCGGCGAGAAGGCGAAGATGGTGGGGATGACGCACATGCCCGCGGTGAAGGCGGCGGTCGTGTCCGCGAAGCAGGTCGTCACGGCCGTCAGCATGATGTCTTCACGTTTCTTGACGTAGACGAAGTAGGTCAGGAAAAGCCCCCAGCCTGCGCCGGTCGACCAGCTGACCTGGGTGAAGGCCTCGAGGTACGTCTTCGGGTTCATGAAGTCCGCGGCGCGGGCGGTGAAGTAGAACTCGTAACCCTTGACCGCGTTGGGCAGGAAAGCGGCCCTGATCGCCAGGAAAATCAAGAGGACGAAAATTGCGGGAACCATGATCTTGTTGGCCCTCTCGAGGCCGGCCGCAATGCCCTTGGACGCGATGAACACGCAGGCAGCGATGACCACGACCAGGAGGATGCCCTGCATCATCCCGTTCGCGGCAAACGCCTTCCACAGGGCTTCGGTATCGAGGCCGGGCTTGAGGGTGCCGGTCGCGGCATAGAGGAAGTAGCGGATGCACCAACCGACGACGACGGCGTAGTAAAACACGACTCCGAGAACGATGATGGCCATCAGGGCCCCGACCCACGTCCAGGCCCGCCCGCACATGTGCTTGAAAGCGCCGACGACGCCCATGCGGGCGGTCTTGCCGAATACGCCTTCCACTGCCAGCAGAGGGATGGCCCATACGAACAGGGCCAGGATGTATGCGAAGAAGAATGCCGCGCCGCCGTTTGCGGCGGAAACCCTCGGGAACCGCCAGATGTTGCCCGTTCCCACCGCCATCCCGATGGAGGCTAGGACAAGCCCCCAGCGACTGGTCCACATGTTGCCTTCAAGTTTCGTTGCCATAATCATCCTCCTCTCATTTCTGGTCCTTTTCGTTCACCCCTCACCTTCCTTGAGCGGATTCCCCATCAACCACCCCCGTTCTTCCAAGATCGCTCGTTCTCAATAAGCGTTCAATGATGAATAAAAAATACAAACTACAATATATAACTTTTTGTGGGGCTATACAGAAAAGAATTTCGCAGATATGGTCATGCTAGTTTAGAGCCTTCGGCAAAGCAAGTAGTCCCAAGGTTCCCATATTTGAGAAAACAATTACAATAAGTATTTGGTTTAATCGTTTTGCAAACAGCAACGGCTATTCCCAAGTTCCCTTAACCGGACTTCAGGATTCATAGTTTAATTGGCGAAGGTTTCGTCTTAACAAATTAATGGTTTCACCAGGCTGCGAGTTTCGGCTTCACCAGCCTCTTACGACAAAAAATACACCATGGTTCGAGCCATTGTCTTGAAATAGTGAATTGAGAAAAAACCGGGATGAAGGGACAATCAACGAACGGTATAGAGTGAGGCCTTCGATCACTTTGGGACGGGAGGGTAATGACGCATGAAAGCCCTTATTTTCGAGCCTTTCTCGGGAGCGACGGGAGCCATGGTCGTGGGAAGCCTTCTCGACCTCGTTCCGGATGCCGGGAAAATTCGTTCGATGACCGAACCTGCCGCGGGAGGGAGGCTAACCGTAGAAACCCTGAAGCAAACCCTCCTCCCGGGGAAGGCCCTGGATGACGCGCTTGGAATCCTTGCGCTTCTTGACTACGCGGAATCGGCGGTAAAAGGTGCGCCGTCCCGGGAACCCGTCAGTGACGGCCCGGCCCGGCAGCGACTCTTGCTCGAGATCATCGCATCCTGCCTCGCGGTGAACGAGCTGGTCCCGGACACCATCCTCTGTACGCCCGTCAACATCGGGGGCAGCAGGTTTTCCTCCAAGGACGGTCTCTCTCCAGTTCCGCCGCCCGTCGTGCTGGAAATCCTGAAACGATCCGGCCTCCCCTTTTACGGGCAAGGTGAAGGCGATCTCCTCTCACCTGCCGGCGCGGCAATCCTCGGCTTTTTCGCGAAACCCGTCCGAAGCCTGCCCATGGGGAAAGCGACCGCGATCGGGTATGGGGGGGAAAGGGACGGCTCCGACTCTCGAAGGATCCTGCGGACACTGGTGATGGAACTCGAGGATGACAACTGGGGAGACCGTGTCGACATCCTTGAAACGAACCTGGACGACGTCACGGGGGAGACCCTGGGCTACATTTTCGAACGGCTGATGGGAATGGGGGCCCGCGATGTCAGCGTCTCCCCGATCACCATGAAGAAGGGGAGGCCGGGGCATCTCGTCCGTATCGTAGCCGATCCGCAGGCAAGCTCCGCCCTGGCCCGGGAACTGATGAGGGAAACCGGGAGCCTCGGGATTCGGGTCATCCCGGGAGTCCACCGTTTCACGGCGGAAAGGTCCATCACGGAAGTGAGCATCGACATGGAGGGCCAAAAGGCGTTCATCCCCGTGAAGATCGCACGGGACCAGCAGGGAAACCTCCTCAACCTTTCCGGCGAGTACGAAAACTGCCGTGCTTTCGCCGAAAAGACCAACATCCCCCTGAAGGAAGTCCTGCGCAGGGTCCAGGAAGAGGCCTGGAGAATATACGGTAATCCTTGATCCCGATATCGACCCAAGGAGGGAGCGAAATGCTGTACAGGACAATGCCCGGCAACGGGGACCGGTTATCGGTCCTGGGATTCGGCTGCATGAGGCTACCCATGAAGGAAGGACAAATCGACGAGGAAAGGGCGACCCGCCAGGTCAGGCATGCCATCGACCGCGGGGTGAATTACGTCGATACGGCCTGGACCTATCACGGCGGCCAGAGCGAGGTTTTCCTGGGACGCTCCCTGTCCGACGGATACAGGGAAAAGGTGCGGATCGCCACGAAACTCCCCGCTTTCCTGGTGGAAAGCCGCTCGGACATGGACCGCTTCCTGGACCGGCAACTGGAAAGGCTCAAGACATCTTCCATCGACTACTACCTTCTCCATTCCCTGAACGGGGCCCTTTGGGACAACCTGGAAGATCTCGGGGCCCTGGATTTCATCGACCGGGCGAAGCGGGACGGCCGGATTTCAAACGCGGGTTTCTCCTTCCACGGGGCCCTGGCTGATTTCAAAAGGATGGTCGAAGCCTACCCCTGGCAGTTCTGCCAGATCCAGTACAACTACCTCGACGAGGAATACCAGGCCGGGACCGAGGGCCTGGAATTCGCTTCTTCCAGGGGGCTTGGGGTCATCGTCATGGAACCCTTGAGGGGAGGGAACCTCGGGCTGCCCAAGGCACCCGGGCCGGTCGCCGAAATCTGGGACCGGGCTTCTGTGAAAAGGACTCCGGTTGAATGGGCCCTCCGGTGGGTCTGGAACCACCCCGAAGTCACCGTGCTCCTTTCGGGGATGAACGAGGAATCCCACATCGAAGAGAACCTCTCCATCGCCGGGGAGGCACTGCCGGAGTCGCTGTCCGAAGAGGAATTGGCTCTTGTCGGCGAAGCGGCATCAAAATACCGGGAACTAATGAAAATCGGCTGCACCAGCTGTGGGTACTGCATGCCCTGCCCCTCGGGTGTGGCAATCCCTTCCTGCTTCGAAATCTACAACAAAATGCACCTTTTCGGGAACACACGGGAGGCCCTCATGATTTACGCCATGAGGCACGGCGGAGTCCTGCGCAAGGGCGTGACAAACTTCGCCTCCCAGTGCATCGAATGCGGCCGGTGCCTCGAAAAATGCCCCCAGGGGCTGCCGATTCCCGCCCTGTTGAAACAGGTCGCAGTCGAACTGGAGATCCCGGGGCTCGAAGACCGGGTTTCGGAAATGCGCAAGGCCCTGCACGCCGAATAGGACCGGGGGAACACAAAAGGAGGGACGGCCGTTTTTTGCGCCGCCCCTCCTTTTGTGTTTTTGACCTGTTATTCGTTTTCGGGCTTAGCGGTGGCCAGGACGCCGAGCTTGACGGGCTTGACGGGGGGCCGGAAGGTCCCGGGGTC